>NZ_LMRE01000034.1:0-570848 GCF_001424745.1 Methylobacterium sp. Leaf469 | reverse complement strand
ACCCCCGCCGGCCAGAACCCCATCGACCAGCTCAAGGTCGTCGGAAAGGCCACCGACCGGATCGACGGCAAGTACAAGACCACCGGCACCGCCCCCTACGCCTACGAGCGCCACGACGTGGCGGCGAACCAAGCCTACGGCTACGTGCTCGGCGCCGGGATCGCCAAGGGCCGCATCCGGGCGATCCACACGGAGGCGGCCAAGCGCGCCCCCGGCGTCCTCGCCATCGTGACCACCCTGGAGACGCCCCGCCTCGAACGCGGCACCATGAACGCCGCCTACCTGTTCGGCGGCGACCGGGTGCAGCACTACCACCAGGCCATCGCCGTGGTGGTCGCCGAGACCTTCGAGCAGGCCCGCGCGGCGGCCTTCCTGGTCAAGGTCGACTACGCCCCCGAGGTCGGCAAGTTCGACCTCGCCACCGAGGCGAAGGGCGCGCCCCCCGCGCCGGGCGACAGCGGCGAGGGCAGCGGCGGCGACGGCGTCGAGCGCGTCGGCGATTTCGAGGGCGCCTTCGCGTCGGCCCCGGTGCGGTTCGACGAGACCTACACCACCGCCGACGAGAGCCACGCCATGATGGAGCCGCACGCCACCGTGGCGGCCTGGGACGGCGACAAGGTCACCCTCTGGACCTCCAACCAGATGATCGGCTGGGGCCATGGCAGCATGGCCAAGATCCTGGGTATCCCGAAGGAGAACGTCCGGCTCGATTCGCCCTATGTCGGCGGCGGCTTCGGCGGCAAGCTGTTCGTGCGCGCCGACGCGGTGCTGGCGGCGCTGGGCGCCAAGGCGGCGGGGCGCCCGGTGAAGGTGGCGCTGACCCGGCCGCTCGTGGCCAACAACACCACCCACCGGCCCGCCACCATCCAGCGGGTGCGCATCGGCGCCACCGAGGACGGGACGATCACCGCCATCGCGCACGAGAGCACCTCCGGCAACCTGCCCGACGGCGATCCCGAGACGGCGGTGAACCAGACCAAGCTCCTCTACGGGGGTGCCAACCGCATGACTGCCATGAAGCTCGCCCATCTCGACCTGCCGGAGGGCAACGCCATGCGGGCGCCCGGCGAGGCGCCGGGCCTGATGGTGCTCGAAGTCGCCATGGACGAGATGGCGGAGAAGCTCGGGATGGACCCGGTGGCGTTCCGCATCCGCAACGACACCCAGACCGACCCGAACAAGCCCGGCCGCAAGTTCTCGCACCGTGACCTCGTCGGCTGCCTGACGCGCGGCGCGGAGGCGTTCGGCTGGGCCAAGCGCAACCCCAAGCCCGGCTCGGTCCGGGACGGGCACTGGCTCGTCGGAATGGGGGTGGCCGCGGCCTTCCGCAACAACATGGTGATGAAGTCCGGCGCCCGGGTCCGGCTCGACGCCAAGGGCATCGTGACCGTCGAGACCGACATGACCGACATCGGCACCGGCAGCTACACCATCATCGCCCAGACGGCCGCCGAGATGATGGGCGTGCCCCTCGACCGCGTCGTGGTCCGGCTCGGCGATTCCGCCTTTCCGGTCGCGGCGGGCTCGGGCGGCCAGTGGGGCGCGAATTCCTCCACCTCCGGCGTCTACGCGGCCTGCGTGAAGCTGCGCGAGGCCGTGGCGCAGCGCCTCGGCATCAACTCGGACGATGCCGTCTTCGTGGACGGGGAGGTGCGGTCCGGCAACCGCGCCGTGCCGCTCGGAGAGGCGGCGCAGCAGGGCGTTTTGACGGGCGCGGACAGCATCGAGTTCGGCGACCTGTCGAAGACCTACCAGCAATCCACCTTCGGCGGGCATTTCGTCGAGGTGGGCGTCGATGTCGACACCGCGGAGGTGCGGGTGCGCCGGATGCTGGCGGTCTGCTCCGCCGGCCGCATCCTCAACCCGAAGACCGCCCGCAGCCAGGTGATCGGCGGGATGACCATGGGGACGGGCGCCGCCCTGATGGAGAAGCTCGACGTCGACACCAAGCGGGGCTTCTTCGCCAACCACGATCTCGCCGGCTACGAGGTCCCGGTCCACGCCGACATCCCGCACCAGGAGGTGATCTTCCTCGACGAGGTCGATCCGATCTCCTCGCCCATGAAGGCCAAGGGCGTGGGCGAACTCGGCATCTGCGGCGTCGGCGCGGCGGTGGCGAACGCCGTCTACAACGCCACGGGCATCCGGGTGCGGGACTACCCCATCACCCTCGACAAGCTCTTGGACCGGATGCCGGAAGCCGCCTGACCGGCCGGACGGGGGCGCCCTCCCCCCGGGAGCCGCCCGACAGAGCGGACGGGGGAGCCCTCCCCCGTCCGCATCCGGCTCACGGGTGCCTGTGGATCGGATCGACCCACGGGACCGTCTCGGGGCGCTCGACGGGGTCGACATCCGTGATGTTGACCACCACCGCTTCGTTGTCCGAGCGCACCAGCACGCAGTGCAGGGGCTCGTCCGGGGAGGCGTTGATCTCCTGGTGCGGCACGTAGGGCGGCACGAAGATGAAGTCGCCGGGGCCGGCCTCGGCGACGTATTCGAGCCGGTCGCCCCACCGCATCCGGGCGCGCCCCGAGAGCACGAAGATCACGCTCTCCAGGGCACCGTGGTGGTGCACGCCCGTCTTGGCGTCGGGCTCGATCGCCACGGTGCCGGCCCAGATCTTCTGGGCGCCGACGCGGGCGTGGTTGATGGCGGCCTGCCGGAACATGCCCGGCGTCTGCGCCGTGTTGGGGTCGAGCCTGTCGCCGGGGATCACCCGGATGCCGTCGTGCTTCCAGCGCGGGGCGGCGTCCCCCGTCGGGGACGCGTCGTGGTCTTGATCGTGGTCCTGCATCGCGAAACCTCCTTGGGGGTCGATCGAAGGGCCGGCCGCTCAGGCGGCGGGCAGTTCCCCCACGATGGCGGTGACGATGCGGGAATCCGTCGGCTCCATGGAATGCGGGAAGGCCGCGAGCAGGCTGCCGTCGCGGGCGACGAGGTACTTGTGGAAGTTCCAGCCCGGGGTGGCGCCGGGCTTCTCGGCCGCCGCCCAGCGGTAGAACGGATGGGCGGCGGGGCCCTTGACGTGGGTCTTGGCCACCACCGGGAAGGTGACGCCGTGGTTCTTGCGCGCCGCCTCCGCGATGGCGACACCGTCCAGGGTCTCCTGATTGCCGAAATCAGGCGACGGCACGGCGATCACCGTGAGGCCGCGGGCGCCGAACCGGGTCCACAGACCCTGAAGCCCGACGAACTGCCCGGCATAGCCGCAGGAGGTCGCGGTGTTCACGACGAGGATTGGCTTGCCGGCGAAATCCGCCAGAGGGAGACCGCCGCCCTCGGGTTTCTCGAAGGTGAAGGCCCCGGCCCGGGTCTCGCCCGCCTGCGCGGCCCGCGCGCCGCCGGCCAGGGCCGCGCCGAGGAGGATCAGGGCCCGTCGGCGGGGCAGGGTCTCGCTGAGGAAGGACGGCATGGCGGGGCTCCCGGGGATTCGCGGCGCGGGGCACCCGCGCGGTCTCTCGATGGGAATCTAGGGCGCGAACGGCCCCCGTGTCTCGCGCCGATCGTCCCAGGTCGCGCCTTCGTGCATGCAGGGGATAGGGATCCGTGCGCGCGGGCGGAGCGATCCGTGCACGTGGGCGGAACCATCGGGCCGTCCCGAGCTTGAGCGTTCGACACGGCCCCACCCGGCCCCACACGCCCCTGACCCGGAAAGACCAGCCTCCATGCGCAGCCTGTTGCTCGGCACCACCCTCCTCGTCGCCGGCACCCTCGGTGCCCTCGCGCAGGCGCCGGAGGCAACGGCGCCCGGCACGGCCCCGGTTCCGGCGGCCCCCGCCACCCTCGCCAACGACCTGCGCCCGACCTTCGTGGCGCAGAACCCCACCGACATGGTCACGTCGAAGCTCGTTGGACTGACGATCCAGAACGGCGCCAACGAGACCATCGGCGAGATCGCCGACGTGGTCCTCGACGAGAAGAGCACGGTGAAGTCGTGGGTGGTCGGCGTCGGCGGCTTCCTGGGCATCGGCACGAAGTACGTCGCCATCGATCCGAGCGCCCTCAAGCTCACCCGCACCAACGACACCACCCTGAAGGCGACCATCGACACCAACAAGGACCAGCTCCGCGCCGCCCCCGAGTACATCTACCTCGGCAAGGCCAAGACCGATGCCAAGACCGACGCCAAGACCGATGCGAACACCAAGCCGGCCGAGCCCGCCAAGGCGCCGTAGGATCGAGATCCCCTTCGCGGGAAGCTGCGCACGAGGGTTCCTCGGGCACGCATCGGGCGGGGATCGCATCCGGCGCATCGTCGACGGACCGTCTCGACGCGGCCCGATCGATCGGCCCGGACCGCGCAGGTTCGTCCGGCCGGTGACGTCGTGGATCAGGCCCGTCCTCGGCCCGGACTTCGCATGAGCCTGGGCCGCCATCACGGCAGCCCGGTACCGCCGAGGGCGGAGGCGCCGCCGGTCGCAGGTCCGGTCCGCGCCGGACCAGGGTCCAGTCCAGCGAACGACGGGATCATCCGTACTCCGGCAACGGAATTTCGATCCGACTTGGTTCGGTCCGACTCGCGGCCTCGGGCCGACTCGCGGCCTCGGGCCGACTCGCGGCCTCGGGCCGACTCGCGGGCTCGGGCCGACTCGCGGGACTGTGCCGGCCCACGATACGGTCTGTCCGGCGCCCGTCAATGCAAGTATAGATCTTGACAAATCCGCATAAATTACTATACCTAACGGTGTTGTATTCATATCTCAGGCTATCACGATGTCCTCGGCCGACTTGGTCACTGTCACGCCACGGGATGAAGCCCTCGACATTCTCCGGCTCGTGGCGGCGGATGCTCCCGTCGCCACGCTGGCCCCCTATCTGCGCAGCCTGATGACCCACGACCATGAGCAGGCGTTCGCGATCATGCGCGGCTCGGGCAACGCGATGTCGGCCTCGCTCCAGCTCCTCACACTCCTGGAAGACCGGGGCCTAATCACCATGGAGGAGGTCTTCGCGGCCGAAGAGGCACGTCTCGCTACCGGTGACGCGCGCGGGTCCTGAGGGCGGACAAGCCCATGCCGCCCCGAAGACCGAGGCTCTCGGGAGCCGGGTCGCCGTTGGAAAGCTCGTCCCCGTAGAGTTTGGAGACAGGGAACGGGGCGACGATCGTCAGGGCGCCGATCACGCGCATGGCGATGCGCCTCGTCCGCGTGGAGGGCCGACGCGGGCCTGGAGGGTCCGGCCCCTGTGCGTCCGATCACGGTCCGCGCCATCGACGCGGACCGAGCGCCTCCCATGGTCGGCGTCGCACCGAACCTCACCCGCCGGACGCGTTCAATCCCGCTGGCGGATGAAGCTGTCCGGCGTGCCGGTGCCGGCCTCAACGAAGCGGATGTCGCGGGGTTCGCGCCGGGGGGTGTCGACGGAGAGGAACACCATCGGCTCCTCCAGGATCTCCGGCACCGAGTGGACCACGCCGCGCTTGAAGAACACCAGGGTGCCGGGGCCGACCTCGATGGCGGGCTCGTCGGCGAACTTCATGAGGCAGCGGCCCGACAGGGCGTAGAGGTACTCGTCGCAGGACGCGTGGCTGTGGGGCGGCGTCGGCCGGTAGACCCGGAACACCCGGGCGCTTGCCGCCGGATCGTCGGTGAAGCGGTGATCGGCCACCATGGTGTCGGCGGTCTCGGGCAGTTGGGCGGCGTGCGCCGCGACGTCGAACACACCGTGGGCGGTGAGGGGGGTCGGGCTGTGGCTCATTGGGGGTCGTCCTCCGGCGGGGTCTGATTTTCGCCGGAGGGTACCGGGTTTCCGGGGCGCACCCAAGGGTGGGGGTCCGGCCCACCCTCGGCACGGCGTCAGTAATTCCACTGCAGCTGCCCGCGGAACAGGTGGCCTTCCGCTCGGCCGCGGCGGCGCTCGTCGGCCTCGCGGCGCTTCATCCGGGCATACGCCAGGGTGATCTCGAGGGGCTTGATCGGCTGGAACTCGACGCCGACCTCGACCTCGTCGGTGTCGAGGCGGGGCGCGTTGGTCGCCACCTTCCAGCCGCCCCCATAGGTCTGCCAGCGCGCGTAGGGCATGAACGGGCCGATGGGGGAATGGTCGACCCGGACCATGGCCTGGACGTAGCCGCCGCTGAGCGGCTTCTCCGCGATCATCCGGGTGACCACGTCGAATTCCGGGCCGCGCCCCCAGTTCCACTCGGCCTGGAGGCCGAAGGGTTGCGGATACAGGATGGCGTGAAGGCCGACGCGGGCATCGCTGAACGCCGCCGGGCTGACGCCGCCCGTGCGGATCTCGGGCTGGAACCGGTTGCGGTAGGCGGAAGCCCCGACCTCGAGGACTTGGCCCTCGAACGCCGCGCCCAGACCGTCGAGGGCGAAGGGCCACGTCGCCATGCCGGCCACCATGAGATCGTCGTTGCGTTCCGTCCGGTTGATGGTCTGGCCGTTGTAGATGCCGACGCCGAAGGCGCCGTAATTGCCGAACAGCTTCTGGCCGCCCTTGGCCAGCCGGTCCCAGAGTCCCTGGACGTGCGCCGGCGTGTAATAGGCGGTGATGCCGATGTCGCGCTCGCCCGGAATGGCGCTGTTGATGGCGTCCGAGCGGTCGAGGGTGAGACGGTTCTGCGAGGATTGCAGGTTCTCCCAGCCATACGGCACCTTCTGCTGGCCGAAACGGATCTTGGTGCTGCGCCCCTCGTCGAGGAACACGTCGGCGAAGGCGTCGCGCAGCTGGGCGAAGTTTCCGCGCCCCTCGGTGCCGGCCTGGTTGGCGACGTTCACGGCGAAATCCGGCTGAAGGTAGATGAACACCCGCTCGTGGATGTCGCCCTGCAGGACGAGGCGCACCCGGCGGAAGGTGAAGTTGCCCCGCTCGGTGATGCCGCCGTCGTGGACGGAGCGCAGGCGCGACCGGCCGGCCGGCGTGGTGCCGTCCCCCGAGAGGATCTCGTTGACGCGCATCTGGGTGTAGCCGCGCAGGGACAGGCGCTCGAACCAGGTTTTCGGCGACCCGGCGGGCTTGGGGCCGTCCACCCCGGGCGGGGGCGGCAGCAGGGCGTCGATCCAGGTATCCGGTCGGTCGATGGCGAAGGCGGGCCGGTCCGCGTGAACGGCCCGCGTCGCCGCCGGAGGAGCGACGGCCAAGTCGACGGGCCGGCCCGCCGCCGGCCGGGTGCCGGCATCGCTGCGATGCGCGACCCGGGCCGGGGCCGCCCGCGCGCCGCGGCCGGATTCGGCCTGCGCCTTGATCATCGCCTTGAGCTCGTCGATCTGGCGCTGCAGCTCCGCGACGGTCTGGGCCTGGGCCGGCGCCAGCGTCAGGACGCTCCATCCGAGGGTCGCCGCCAACAGGCCGAGCGTCGGCGCCAACAGACGTTGTCTCATCTCTCGATCCTTTGCATCTGCAGCATGCCGGCCGGCATCGGCGGCCCGTCGAACCCGAGCCGGCCGCGCGCATCGCCTGCACCGGCGGCGTCGAGGCATCGCCGCAGCAACGCCTCGACAAAGCGGTTCATGTTCGAAGCATAACCTTGCTGGGCGGCGCATTAGGCTTGGCGAATGACGCTGCCGTGACGCGAATATTCCGCGACAAGTCGGGATTACAACGTGATCTGTCTGCGTTCGCGCGATGCCGCCCGCCGCCCGACTTGCCGTGCACCATGGGAGGGCGGCCTGCCGGACCGGGTGAAGACGACTCCACGGAGCATTCCGCGCACGTCGGCTTAATCCATGGTGGCGCGTGCGTCGCGGCACCTTCAGAATGAAATCGAAGCCCTATGTTGTTTTTCAGAAGCAACGGACAGACCGGAACGCCGGTTTGTCGCAGAAGCGGATTATAAGACAATGACAAAGACCCGTATCGCCGCCCTCGCCACCGCCGTTTTTCTTGGCGTTGCCTCGCTCTCCCCGGCCATGGCCTACGAGACGAAGGGTCGCTACACCGGCTTCCTTCCCCCCGAGGTCGAGACCACCGGTTCGGTCTATGCCCCGTCTCGCGTGCCGACCTATGGCGGCTGCGCCATGAGTTCGGCCGCCGAGGGCAACGCCAACCAGCAGAACTTCCCCGTGATGCAGTACGGCCAGACCTCGGGCGGAAACCGCTGCTGATCCGATCTCACACAAGTCAGCAACAGCAAGGTATAGACATGGTCCTGAAAAGCTTTTCCTACGGCATGATCGTCGCCTTCGCCGCCGGTCTGGCCTTCACCATCGTCGGCACCTCCCAGGCGATGATCGGGCTGTAACGACCGCTCCGGGCGAGCGACCGTCCTCGAGATTGCCCGGGGTGGCGCGTCGGCCGCGACATCCCGGAAGCAGAACGCGCACCTCACCTCTCCTCTTTTCAATCATCGGCCAATCGTCGGCCCTGGTCCGCAGCGCGGATCGTCCTGAACAGGATACTCAGATCATGACCAAGACCCGCATCGCCACCCTCGCCACCGCCGTTGTTCTTGGCGTTGCCTCGCTCTCTCCGGCCATGGCCTACGAGAAGAAGGGCCGTTACACCGGCTTCCTTCCCCCCGAAGTCGAGACCACCGGTTCGGTCTACGCCCCGTCCCGCGTGCCGGCCTACGGCGGCTGCGCCATGAGCTCGGCCGCCGAGGGCAACGCCAACCAGCAGAACTTCCCCGTGATGCAGTACGGCCAGACCTCCGGCGGAAACCGCTGCTGATCGGAGCCCGGGAGGCGACGCCCATGGTTCTGAAGGGATTCTCCTACGTCATGATCGCGGCCTTCGCCGCTGGTCTGGCCTTCACCATCGTCGGCACCTCGCAGGCGATGATCGGCCTCTAGACCCTCGCCCCGGACACGAGTCCGGCCTGCGAACAGGGATGGTGGAGCCCCGACTCCACCATCCCTGAAGGCCGTTGAAGCGAGCCTCAATCATAAGATCTAAATCCCAAAAATAGGAATTTATGATTGACAGCGCGACGCTCCTGCGGTATCACTACCCTACGCTCAAGAAGTGTGGATGGAGAGGGGGCGGCGGCGATGAACCTCACCCCCGTCGATGCGGAGCGGAAGGCGCAGGCCGAAGCCCTGTTTCGCGAGACCGACAAGACCGTCCGGGAGATCGCGGCAGAAACGAAGCTCAGCGCCGCGACCCTCCGCAAATGGTGCCGCCAGGAGACGTGGCGCCCCCCCATCGCGAAGACCGCACCGGCGGCCTGGTCGCCCGCGCGCTGCGCCGCCCTGGCGCGGGTCGACCGCGCCTACGGGGTCACCCGCGCGGATCTCGCCGCCGTGCTCGGCCTGACCCGCCGCACGGCGCCGGCCTTGTTCTCGTCCTGCGGGCTGCCCGAGGCGGCGGAGGGGCCGCCCCCCGGCCCCGCCATCCTCCGGGTGGCCCTGCTCACCCACATCAACCGGCAGGTCGCGGCCTTCGACGTGGCCCTGAAGGAGGCGCCCCCCGGCCTCGACTCGGCCCGGGTGCTGCGCGACCTCGGCGGCCTCAAGCGCCTCCTCGACGACCTTGTTGCCGCCCCCAGGAGCGACCCCGATGCGACACGCGGCGCGCACACGGACGGCCCCGGCGACGCCGGCTCGGGCACCGACCCGGACGCAGAACGGGACACCGACCTGCCCGCCCTGCGCGCGCAGATCGCGCGGCGCTATGCGGCGTTCGTCGGCGAGCGGCCGGATGCCGGCTCTCCTGGAGAGCCTGCCGCCACATCTGATCCGGGCGCTCGCCCGTGACTGGCTCCACACGGCGCGGGCCGACCAGCTGCCCCCATGCCCGACACCTGCATGCCCGGAAGACGCCTGGACCACCTGGGCGGTGGTGGGCGGGCGCGGCTCGGGCAAGACCCGCACGGGGGCCGAATGGGTCCGGGCCCTAGCCCAGGGCGACCCGGCCTTCACCGCCCGACCCGTGGGCCGCATCGCCCTCATCGGCGAGACCTTCGCGGATGTCCGCGACGTGATGATCGAAGGGCCGTCGGGGCTGCTGTCCCTCGACGGACCGCGCCCGCGCTGGTCGCCCTCGCGCCGCCGCCTCGACTGGCCCAACGGCGCCGTGGGCCTCGCCTTCTCGGCCGAGGAACCCGATTCCCTGCGCGGCCCGCAATTCGGGGCCGCCTGGTCCGACGAGATCGCCAAGTGGCGCTACGCCGACGCCACCTGGGACATGATCCAGTTCGGCCTGCGCCTCGGCCACGCCCCGCGCGGCCTCGTCACCACCACGCCGCGCCCGATCCCGCTCCTGCGCCGACTCCTCGCCGACCCGACCACGGTGGTGAGCCGCTCCCGCACGGCGGACAACGCGCAAAACCTCGCGCCGAGCTTCCTCGACGCCGTGGTGGGGCGCTACGCCGGCACCCGCCTCGGGCGTCAGGAGCTCGACGGAGAGCTCATTGAGGACCGTGCCGACGCCCTGTGGACCCGCGCGGCCCTCGAACACACCCGCGTCGCCCGCGCCCCGGAGGATCTGCGCCGCATCGTCGTGGCGGTGGACCCGCCGGCCACCTCGAAGGCCGGGGCCGATGCCTGCGGCATCGTGGCGGCGGGTCTCGCGCCCTCCGGCCACGCCTACGTGCTCGCCGACGCGACCCTCGCCCGGGCGACGCCCGAGGCCTGGGCCGCCGCGGCGCTGGCCCTCTACCACCGCCTCGACGCCGACAGCCTCGTGGTCGAGGTCAACCAGGGCGGCGAGATGGTGACGGCCGTCCTTGGGCAGGTGGACGCGTCCGTGCCGGTGATCCCCGTACGGGCCACCCGCGGAAAATACCTCCGGGCCGAGCCGGTCTCGGTGCTCTACGCCCAAGGACGGGTCCACCATGTCGGCGCCCTTCCGGCGCTGGAGGACGAGCTCTGCGATTTCGGGCCCGACGGCCTGTCCTCCGGCGCCTCGCCCGACCGCCTCGACGCCCTCGTGTGGGCGCTGACCCACCTCATGCTGCGGGGCTCGGCCGAGCCGCGCATCCGGCGGCTGTGATCCGCCGCCGTTCAGGGGATTTCCATCATGCCCAACCTCTTCACCCGCCTCGCGCGGGCAGCCTTTCCCGTGCCCGAAACGAAGGCCGCGCCCCTCGCGGTGCAGTTCTACGGCGAGGGCCGGGCGGTGTGGACGCCGCGCGAGGGGAGCGCCCTCGCCCGCGAGGGCTTCCAGCGCAACGCCGTGGTCCACCGGGCCGTGCGGCTCGTGGCCGAGGCCGCCGCGTCCCTGCCCCTGGTGCTGGCGGACGCAGGGAACGAGCACCCGCTCCTGCAATTGCTCGCCCGCCCGAACCCGCGCGAGGGCGGGGCGCGGCTCCTCGAATCGGTCTACGGGCACCTCATGGTCTCGGGCAACGCCTACCTGGCGGCCGAGAGTCTGGACGGCACCCCGCGCGAGCTCCACGCCCTGCGCCCGGACCGGATGCGGGTGGTGCCGGGGCCGGACGGCTGGCCCGTGGCCTACGCCTACACGGTGGGGGGCCGCACCCTGCGGTACGACCTCGACCAGGCGGGCGTCGCGCCCATCCTCCACCTCACCCTGTTCCATCCGGGGGACGACCATTACGGCCTCGCCCCCATGGAGGCGGCGGCCACCGCGCTCGACATCCACAACGCCGCCAGCGCCTGGAACAAGGCCCTCCTCGACAACGCCGCCCGGCCCTCGGGCGCCCTCGTCTTCGCCGCGCAGACCGGCGGCACCTTGAGCGAGGCGCAATTCACCCGCCTGAAGGCCGAACTCGAAGCCAACTACCAGGGCGCCGGCAATGCCGGGCGCCCTCTGCTGCTGGAGGGCGGCCTCGACTGGAAGCCCCTGGCCCTCTCGCCGAAGGACATGGATTTCGTCGAGGCGAAGAGTGGTGCGGCCCGCGAGATCGCCCTGGCCTTCGGCGTCCCGCCCCTGTTGATGGGTCTGCCCGGCGACAACACCCACGCCAATTACGCCGAGGCCAACCGCGCCTTCTACCGCCAGACGGTGATCCCGCTCGTGCGCCGCACGGCCGAATCCCTCGCCCACTGGCTGGAGCCCGCCTTCGGCCCCGCCCGCCTGGAACCCGACCTCGACGCCATCGAGGCCCTCGCGCCCGAACGCGAGTCGTTGTGGCGCCGGGTCGGGGACGCAGAGTTCCTGAGCGACACGGAGAAGCGCGCGGCGGTGGGTTACGGCGCGGCGGGGTGAGCTCGCCCCGACCCTCTCCCTTTGCGGGGGAGGGCGATTGCATTGGGCGTGCGGGGGGCTTCGAAAGTCCCGCCACGCTTTGTCATTCCGGGGCCGCGCAGCGGAACCCGGGCCCCAGAAACACCGGTTTCGCAAATCTTGGCGCTGTCGGCGGCTCTGGATTGCACGCCTCCGGCGCGGCCCTCCGGGTCCGGGTTCGCTCAGCGCGCGATCCGGAATGACACCGGCGCGCCCATGCGATCGCCTTGCTCTGCGGGGGGATGCCCCCAAAAGCCGCTTATCCCGATTGGAGCCCCCCCATGGACGGCCATTTCACCGGCTATGCCAGCCTGTTCGGCGTGCCCGATCTCGGGCGCGACGTGGTGGCGCCGGGCGCGTTCGCCGCGAGCCTCCGCGCCCGGGGGGACTCGGGCGTGCGCATGCTGTGGCAGCACGATCCGGCCGAGCCCGTCGGGCGCTGGCTGTCGCTGACGGAAGATGCGCGCGGCCTGCGCGTCGCGGGGCAACTGAACCTCGCCGTGCAGCGGGCGCGCGAACTCGACGCCCTCCTGCGCGAGGGCGCCCTCGACGGGCTCTCCATCGGGTTCCGCACCGTCAGGGCGAGCCCGGACCGCGGCGGCCTGCGCCGGCTCCACAGCCTCGACCTGTGGGAGATTTCCCTCGTCACCTTCCCGCTCCAGCCCGGCGCGCGCATCGCGGCGAAATCCGCCCCCTCGGAATCCCTGCCCTCGGAATCCCTCCCCTTGGCGCAGGCGCTCCACGCCTTCGCCCGGCGCGTCGCCCCGCCGCGCGCACATCCGTCCACCCGGCCCGTCGCCGCTCCCTCCCCCCGCGCCAAGAGGTTCGCATGACCGCCCATCACCCCCTCGAAACCAAATCGTTTCCCCTGGAGGACAAGGCCGCCGGCGGCGATCCGGCCGTGGCCCATGCCATGACCGATCTGCAGGGCGCCTTCGCGGCGTTCCGCGAAACCAACGACACCCGGCTGGCCGAGATCGAGGGCCGGCTCGGGACGGACGTGCTGACGGAAGAAAAACTCGCCCGCATCGACGCGGCCCTGGACACCGCCCGCACCCGCCTCGACCGCCTCACCCTCGACGGGCGCCGGGCGCCCCTCGGCGCCGGCAACCCACCCCGGGACGCCGCGGCCACGGAGCACAAGGCGGCCTTCGACCTCTACGTCCGGGCCGGCGAGAGCGGCGGCCTCAAGCGCCTGGAGGAAAAAGCCCTGTCGGCGGGCTCCGGCCCGGATGGCGGCTACCTCGTGCCCGAGACCATCGAGCGCGACGTGCTCACCCGGCTGGCCCGCCTCTCGCCGATCCGGGCGCTCGCCACGGTCCGCACGATCTCGGGCGGGCAGTACAAGCGCGCCGTTTCGGTGACGGAGGCGGTGTCGGGCTGGGTCGCCGAGGCCGCGCCCCGGCCGCAGACCGACGCGCCGACCCTGTCGGAGCTGAGCTTCCCCGCCATGGAGCTCTACGCCATGCCGGCGGCGACCCAGACGCTGCTCGACGACGCCATCGTCGACATCGACGCTTGGCTCGCCGACGAGGTCGAGACGGCGTTCGCTGAGCAGGAGGGCACCGCGTTCGTGACCGGCAACGGAATCAGCCGCCCGCGCGGCTTCCTCAGCCACGACACCGTGGCGAATTCCGCCTGGGTCCCGGGCAAGCTCGGGCTCATTGCCACGGGCGCGGCCGGGGCGTTCCCGGCCGCCAACCCGGCCGACGTGCTGTTCGACCTGATCTACGCCCTGCGCGCCGGCTACCGCCAGAACGCCGGCTTCGTCATGAACCGGCGCCTGCAGAGCACGATCCGCAAGATGAAGGACGCCGACGGCAACTACCTTTGGCAGCCGCCCCAGGGGGCCGACCAAAGCGCGACCCTGCTGGGCTTCCCGGTGACGGAGGCCGAGGCCATGCCGGATGCGGGGGCCGGCAGCCTGTCCCTGGCCTTCGGCGATTTCCGCCGCGGCTATCTCGTGGTCGACCGCGCCGGCCTGCGGGTGCTGCGCGACCCCTACTCGGCCAAGCCCTACGTGCTGTTCTACACCACGAAGCGCGTCGGCGGCGGCGTGCAGGACTTCGACGCGATCAAGCTGTTGAAGTTCGCGGCCTGACACCGGCCCCCGGGCCTTCGGGCCCGGGGGTTCGGACCGGCGGGTGTCCACGCGTTTTCGTGTGTCGATTCGAGCGCACAACCCTGAGATCACCGAATTCGACGCATCTTGGCGAGAAGCGCCTCTTCCGTCGCGCCAAGATTCGCGCAATAACAACCTTAGGTTATAAAATTGGGACGCTAGGCATGAATTTCGACGGTGCTGAGAATGCCAAGGCCGAGGTATTTCTCAAAGCGTTCCGCTATGCCGAAGCCATCAATGCGTTCGCGGCGCCCGAGAGCGGTCCGACCTTCGCGCCGCTGCCCGGAACGGAGGCGCACGAGCAGATCCAGCGTGCGCGACGCGAGCGGGCGTTCCATCCGAAGGAAAAGATCGGGGTCGGCATCCTGCGGTACGGACCGGCCGACCGGGACGGTTCGAACCTGAAGGTCGGACTGTTTCTCCAACACCAGAAACTCCGCCATCATCCGGTCGTCGAGACCGCTCAACGGATTGCGAAGGACGAGATCGAGATCATCGTCACCGGCCGCACGCGGCGACAGGCCACCCCGAGCGTCAAACCCTGCCGTCCCCTCCTGATGGGAGAGTCCGTCGGGCATCTGCGGATCACCGCCGGAACGATCGGCTGCTTCGGCATCGACCGCGACGGCAGCATCGGGATCCTGTCGAACAATCACGTCCTGGCTGCGACGAACGCCGGCCGGACCGACGACATCATTCTCCAGCCTGGACGCCTCGACGGCGGCCGCGCCTGGGACCGGGATCATCGGGTCGCCAAACTGAAGACCTTCATCCCGATCACTTTCGATCCGGTCTCGGCCAATCTGGTCGACTGCGCCTTCGCGGCCCTCGACACCGGCCGGGATTGCGAGGCTCGCCGGGTCGGCCACACGGTCCCGGGCGCCGAGGTTTGGGACCTTGGCGCCATCGAAGACCTGGTGCTGCAGCGCATGCCGGTCCGCAAGGTCGGCCGTACGACACGTTATACCGAAGGCGTTGTCGAAGCGGTCGAGGTGGACAACGTTCAGGTTCAGATGGTGAGCGGCCCACGCCCCAAGTTCGCGATGTTCAACAAGCAGATTGCGATCAGTGGTGTGAAGGGTGCATTCTCCAAAGGCGGGGACAGTGGATCCCTGATCTGCACCAAGGATGGGCGACCGGCCGCACTTCTCTTCGCGGGCACTGAGACGGGTGGGCCGAAGGGCGGCGGGATCACCTACGGCAATCCGATCCGAACCGTCCTTGATGCCCTCGATCTCGACATCTACATCCCCGATGCGGGAGCGTGACATGCAGGAGCGTGACATGGTTGACCAGCGTGACAAGCTGCGAGCGTCAAGATCGGCCGCCGTTGCCGCCAAGGATGCCTTCGCCGCACAGTACATCTCGGGCCGGGTCGATTGTTCCGTCGGCTTGGGTGTGAACGAGCGCGGTGACGACTGGACCATGCGGGTCTTCGCGCACTCTCCGGCGGCGGCGCAGGCGTTGCCCGATCATTTCGGCGAGTTCGACGTCGAAGTCGAGATCACGGGACCCGCCGTCGCTTTCTAGGGCCGGTCGAGGGGTGGATCGATCCGGCCCCCGGCACCGCCCCACCGGGTGTCGCCATCCCATCGCGACGGCGGGCGCCGCGTGGTGCGGGTAGTCCCGAGTTCGTCTTGAGGAAGCGGAAACGCTAGCGCGCGATCGTCGGACGAAGATGTGGATACACTCCGCAGAGGAAGCCAATTCAAGCATAGCGCGGTGCTAACCCCGTCCCCGGGCGCTCCCTCCGGTCGGGGACGGGTCGTTGCGGCGGCGCCCTCGCCCGAGGGGAGCGCCATGGACCAGACCAACCGCCGCCTGTTTCTCGGCGCCCTCGCGGCGGGCGGCAGCCTGGCCGCCTGCGGGGCGCTGGCGGCGGAGAGCGGCCCTCTCCAGACCGGCCCTGCGCGGGACGGTCATGCGGCGGGGGCCGACGTCGCCCCGGATTCCACCTTCCTGCGCATGATCCCTCGCAAGCCGGGGCCTGCCCCGGTGTTCACGGCCTCCCTCGACGGCGGCCCGGTCAAGGCGACCTCGGGCGGCTGGGCGCGGGAGATCACCACCCACCAGCTGCCCCTCGCCACCGGGATCGCGGGGGCCCACATCTTCCTGAATGCGGGCGGGGTGCGCGAGATGCACTGGCACGCCTCCGCCGAGTGGGGCTACATCGTCGCCGGCCACTGCCAGGCGACGGTGATCGATGCCGCCGGGGAGATGGAGGTCGTCAACTTCGCGCCCGGCGACATCTGGTACTTTCCGGGCGGCCACGCCCACGCGATCCAGACCCTCGGGTCCGAGCCGTGCCACGCCATCCTGGCCTTCGACGACGGCCTGTTCGGCGAACACGGCACCTTCGGGCTGACCGACTGGATGAGTCGGATCGACCCCGCGATCCTGCGCGGCGCACTCGGGGTGCCGGAGGCGACTCTGGCGGCCCTGCCGGCCGGCGAGACCTACATCATCCAGGGACCCGTCGTGCCCCGCGACGGCGCAACGGCGCGGGCCGAGCGTCCGCTGCCGCCGGAGCGCACCCATCGCTTTGCCCTGGCGGGTGCCGTAGCGGTAGCCGAGGGGGCCGGCTCCACGATGCGGATGGCGCCCGCCGGCGCCTTCCCGGTCTCGGCGGGGATGACCGGCTTCCTGGTGCGCCTCGCGGCCGGCGCGGTGCACGCGCCCCACTGGCATACCCGCGCGAACGAGTGGCACTACGTCGTGCGGGGGCGGACGCGCGTGACCCTGTTCGGCCAGGACAAGCACATGGCCGTGGCCGACCTCGGCCCGGGCGACTGCGCGTACCTGCCCCGGTCCTGCGGGCATTCGGTGGAGAGCATGGGCACCGAGACGGCCGAGATCGTCGGCGTGCACGACAGCGGCGTCACCGACGAGACCTTGCTGGCGACCTGGCTGGCCCGGGTGCCGCGCGGGATGCTCGCCGCCAACCGGGGCGTCGACGAGGAGATGGTCGCCGGTTTCCCGCCGGCGGCCCGGACCTTCAGCTGGACGGGGACGAACCGTCCTTAGTGTCTCTCACAAAACTCCCGCTGCACCGCTGTATTCAGGCGAGAACCGATGGTGACCGGGAGTTTTGTGAGGCACTCTTATGGCATCGGCCCGCGAGGAAGCCGCCGCCCAGGCGGGGTTCGCGAAAACGGCCCCGGTTCCGCATCGAAACCCGGCTCAGCGCCGTCCCGGCCGCGCCATCCACTCGGTGCGGGCCGCGGCCTCGCCCGGTTGCATCCGGCTCATCTCGGCGGCGCGGGAGGAAATCCAGCCGGTGTGCTCGGCCGTGGGGGTGACGGCGGTGAAGCCGCCGCAGGCGGTGCGGGCGCGCTTGTCCTGGCGCATGGCGCCGCTCGACCAGCTCACCACGCCGACGATCCGATAGCCGCCGGGGCCGCCGCGCAGGATCGGGCCGCCGGAATCGCCGAGGCAGGCGCCCGCCCCCGCCGTCTCGGCCATGCGGCGCCGGTCGGTCACCACGGTGACGCGGTTGGCGACCTGGAGCGGGCCGATGGAGACGAGCTGGGCCTGGCGCAGGGTGCGGGCGGTGTTGCGCCGGTTCTCCGCCACCACGCCGAAGCCCGCGATCTCGACGGAGTCGCCGGTGTTGATGCCGCCGCCGCGCGGATCGAGGGGCTGGAAGTCGCCGCCCAAGGGCTCGGCGAGCTTGATGAGAGCGAGATCGATGCCCGGCTGATCCTCCGGCGTGGTGCCGGGGACGAATTCGGGATGCATGGACGCCGCCGCCACGGCGATGCGGCGCGAGCGGAAGGCGCGGTCCACCGCCACAACGCTGTAGCTGGCCCGGTGCATCACGCAATGGGCCGCCGTGAGCACGAGGTCGCTGGCGATGAGCGTGCCCGAGCAGATCTCGCCCTGGCTGCTCTCGATGCGGACCACGGAGGCGCGCAGGCCGTTGGGATCCCGCGAGACCGCGCCGTTGATCACCGCGAAGGCGGGCGTGGGCAGGAGTGCGGGCGCGAGCGCGACCAGGGCCGCCACGGTGAATGTGCGAAGGACGGTGGCGCGAAACGCGGTCGGCAGCATCGTGTCTCTCCCGCGTCCCGGCCCCGAAGGGAGGCGTCCCGGACGGCCATGGTGGAAACCTATCTGAACGGAATCCCTCGGCCAAGCTCTGGTTCCGCCCGCGACGCCGATCGGCCGGCGCGGGCTCACGGGCGGTCCCAGCGGGCGGCGAGGCCCCAGCCGGCCAGGGTCGCGTCGATCCAGGCGCGCTGCGGCCCGAGCAGGACCCCCTGGGAGAGGCCGCCGCAGGCCCCGCCGACCCAGGCCGCCACCGCGACGACGCCCGTATCCGCCGCGACCGGCCCACCGGAATCGCCCTGGCAGGCGCCGGCGCCCTTCGCGCCGCGCAGCCAGACGAGGATGCGGCTCGGCCCGTAGGGTTCGACCACGGGCACGCCGGCCTGCCGGTAGGTGCCGGTGCTGCGCGGATCCCCCGGCCGCGCCACGCCGTAGCCGGAGACGGTGAGGGTCTCGCCGGCGCGCGGCATCGCCGCGCTCAAGGTGGCGGGCACGAACGGCGCCGGCAGGGGCGCGGCGAGGCGCACGAGGGCGAGGTCGATGGAGCGGCGGCGCCCCGCGATGGCGCCCGCATCGTAGCCCGGATGGACCGCCTGCGCGGCGGGCTCGGCCAGCACCGGCGCCCCGGCGGCGTCCTTGTAGTGCACCCGGTGGACGAGGCGCGGCGCGAGGCAATGCCCGGCCGTGAGCACGGCGCCCGGTGCCACCACCACGCCGGTGCACACGCCCCCGTTCGAGGACAGCACCATGACGGCGTGGGACGCCGCCTCCGGAGCCGGATCGCCGCCCACCACCGCGTGCGCCGGACCCATGATCGGGGCCGGAACCGCGACGCCCATCAGCAGGGCGAGACGCCCGAGACCAGTCCGAGCCATCGGCAACACCCCGCACCTTGGAGACGACGATGACCCCGATACGCGTCGCAGGCGCCACCGTCGAGCCGGTGAGCCTTGGCGAGATGCGCGCGCATCTGCGCCTCGATTCCGACGAGGGCGGGGCCGAGGACGCCCTCCTCGCCGCCCTCGTGGCCTCCGCCCGCGCCAGCGTGGAAGCCGCGACCCGGCGAATCCTGGCGCCCGGGCGCTACCGGATCATGCTCACGGCCTGGCCCGCCTCCGGGTTCGTGCCCCTGCCGCTCAGCCCCCTGGTGGCCGTGGAGCGGGCCGGCCTCGTCGATGCCGAGGGGACGGTCACCGACCTCGCCCCCGGCCTCGTGCGCCCCGGGCCGGACCCCGTGGAGGCGCCGGGCCTCTTGGTCTCGCCCGAGGCGCCGTCGCTCCACGCCCGCGCCGCCCTCGTCGAGGTCAGCGCCGGATACGGCGGCGACGGCCCCCCGGCGCCCCCGATGCTGCTGCAGGCGATCCGGCTCCTCGCCGCCCACGGCTTCGAGCATCGCGGCGACACGGGCGCGGGCCCGCCGCCATCCGTCGCCGCCCTCGTCGCCCCCCTGCGGCGCCTGTCCCTATGATCACGGAGCCGATCATGCCCGAGTCCACGCCGCGCGTGCCCATCGGCGCGCGCCGCCGCCGCTTCACCCTCGAACGGCCCGTGGAGGAGCCCGACGGGTTCGGCGGCGTGATCCGCCGCTACGTCCCCGGCCCCCTGGTCTGGGGTGCCCTCGAATCCCTGAGCGGGCCCGAGCGGGTCCGGGGCGGGCGGGCCGATACGGCGGAGACCCACCGGGTCCGCCTCGCCTACCGCGCCGACGTCACGCCCACGATGCGGCTGTCCACCGGGCCGCGCCGCTTCGCCATCCGGGCCGCGGGCGATCCCGACGGCCGACGGCGCGAACTCGTCTGTCGGGTCGAAGAACTCGTGGCCGGGGAGCGCGCGCCGTGACGGTTCGAGACCCGGTCTCCGCGAGCCCGCTGCTCGCCCTGCGCGGGGCGCTACGCGCCTATCTGGCCGTGGACGCCCCCCTCGCCCGGCTCATGGGCGGGTCCGTGCGCCTCCACGACGAGCCGCCGCGCGGCAGCGTGCCCGTCTACGGCGTGTTCGGCGATGCCGAGATCCGCGACGAATCCGTCGACGGCGCGACGCGCCACGCCCACGGCCTCGCCCTCGTCCTCTATGCCCGGCCGGGCTCGGCCCGCTCCGGCCTCGATGCCGCCGAGCGCATGGCCGACCTCCTCGCCGACGCCCCCCTGGCGCTGCACGGCCACCACCTCGTGACCCTACGGGTCGTGCGGCTCGCCGCGACCCGCGACCCCGCCACCGGCGAGGCCCGCGCCACCCTCACCCTCCAGGCGGTCACCGAGCACCGCCCGGCCTGACCGCCTCCAATCCCACGGGAGAACCCGCATGAGCGCACAACGCGGCAAGGACCTACTCATCCGCGTGGCGAGCGGGGGCGGCTTCGTCGCCGTCGCCGGCCTGCGCGCCCGCCAGATTGCCTTCAACGCCGAGGCCGTGGACGTGACCCACGCCGAATCCGCCGGGCGCTGGCGCGAGCTGCTGTCCGGGGCAGGAATCCGCCGGGCCGCCATCGCGGGCGCCGGGGTGTTTCGCGACGAGGCCTCCGACGCCCGCCTGCGGCAGCTGTTCTTCGAGGGGACCATCGAGACGTTCCAGGTGGTGGTGCCGGCCTTCGGCACCCTGGAGGGCCCGTTCCAGATCACCAGCCTCGAATATCGCGGAGATCACGCCGGCGAGGTCACCTTCGACCTGGCCCTCGATTCCGCCGGCGCCCTCGCGTTCACGGCGGCCTGAGACCCATCAAGGTTTGAAAAAATAGGGAGGCCCGAAGATCATGGCGAACCGCAGGCGCGGCGAAATCCCCCTCGATCTCGGGGGGCAGCGCTACACCCTCTGCTTCACCCTCGGCGCCCTCGCCGAACTCGAATCGGCCCTGGGGGCCCGCGACCTCACGGGGCTGGCCGAGCGCTTCGCCGGGGGGCACCTCGCCACCCGGGACCTCATCGCCCTGCTCGGCAGCGCCCTGCGCGGGGGCGGCCACGCCCTCGACGACGCGGCCGTCGCCGCCCTGCCCCTGGCCGGCGGACTCGAACCGCTCACGGCGGCCCTCGGTGAAGCCCTCACCGCCGCCTTCGGCGAGGGCGCCTCGCCAAACCCCTGAGCCCCACGGGCGGGAGCGCGCCGGAGCCCGCCTCCGCCTTCCCGTGGGACGATGTCCTCGCGCTCGCCCTCGGGCGGCTCGGCTGGCGTCCGCGCGACCTCTGGGGCGCCACGCCGCGCGAACTCTTCGCCGCCGCCGGCCTGTCGGCCCGTGCGCCGGCAGCCGGCCGGGCCGATCTCGACCGGCTGCTCGCGGCCTATCCCGACGTCCCGTCATCCTGTGATCCTGGGAGCCCGTGATGCCAGAGAGCGAGACCGACCGCGCCCAGGCGGGCCGCGAAAAGCAGCTTCAGGTCCTCGACCGGCTGGCCAAAGGGTTCGGCCAGAGCCTGACCCAGGCCCTGGGCGGTCCCATCGGCGCCGGGCGCCAGCTCGACAGCCTGCTCGGCACCCTCACGACGAAGCTCTCGAGCCTCGCCCTCAAGGCCGCGCTGACCCCGGTCAAGGCCGGCATCACCGGCCTCGTCAAGGGCGCCCTCAACGCCAGCGTCGCCGGGGGCACCGAGGCCTTCGCCCGGGGTGGGGTGGTGGCGCAAGGGCGCGTGCGGCCGTTCGCGGCCGGCGGCATCGTCGCCGCGCCCACCTACTTTCCCATGCAGGGCGGCCTCGGCCTCATGGGCGAGGCCGGGCCCGAGGCGATCCTGCCCCTGAAGCGCGGCAGCGACGGCCGCCTTGGGGTCGCGGCCGGCGCGGAGGCCCGCGCCGCCGCCGTCACGGTGAACATCACCACCCCGGACATCGCGGGCTTTCGCCGCTCGGAGGCCCAGGTCGCCGCCGGCCTCGCCCGCGCCGTGGCCCGCGGCCGGCGGGGGTTGTGAGGCACGCGGTGATCGCGCGCCTCCCCGAGACGTCCGACTTGCCGACACGTCCGACTTGCCCAGACGTCCGACTTGCCCAGACGTCCGACTTGCCGCATCCAGGAGCCGCCCATGGGCGCCGATTTCCACGAAGTCCGCTTTCCCCTCGATGTCGCCCTGCGGGGCAGCGGCGGGCCGGGGCGGATGACCGAGATCGTCACCCTCGCGTCGGGGCGCGAGCACCGCAACAGCCGCTGGGCGGATTCGCGCCGCCGCTACGATGCCGGCCTCGGCATCCGCACCCTCGACGCCCTCCACGCCGTGCTGGCGTTCTTCGAGGAGCGGCGCGGACGCCTCTACGGGTTCCGCTACCGAGACCGGGTCGATGCCCGCTCCGGCCCGCCCTCGCGCCCGGTCTCGGCCATGGACCAGCCCCTGGGCTCCGGCGACGGGGCGACCCGCACGTTCCAGCTCGCGAAGACCTACGGCAGCGGCCCCCTGCCCTACCGGCGGGTCATCACCAAGCCCGTGGCCGAGAGCGTGATCGTGGCGGTGGCGGGCCTCGCCCTGCCGCCCGCCGCCTTCACCTGCGACGGCACGACGGGCACGGTCACCCTCGCGGCGGCCCCGCCCCCCGGGGCTCCGGTGACGGCCGGCTTCCTGTTCGACGTGCCGGTGCGCTTCGACACCGACGACCTCACCGTCGATCTCTCGGCCTTCACGGCCGGCGAGATCCCCAGGGTGCCGCTCATCGAGATCGTCCCGTAGGAGTTCCCATGCGCACCCTGCCCCCCGACCTCGCCGAACATCTCGCCGGCGGGGCCACCACCCTGTGCCATTGCTGGGCGCTCACCCGCCGCGACGGGGTGCGCTTCGGCTTCACCGACCACGACCGCGACCTCACCCTGGCGGGCATGCCCTACGCGGCCCGTTCCGGCCTGGAGGCGGCCGAGGCCAGCGCCGAACTCGGCTTCGCCGTCGGCGGCGGCGAGGTGGCGGGGGCGCTCACCGCCCTCGGGATCACCGATGCCGACATCGCCGGCGAGCTCTACGACGGGGCCGGCGTCGAGACCTGGCTGGTGGACTGGACCCACCCCGAGACGCGCCTGCTCCTCGATGTCGGGACCCTCGGCGAGGTACGCCGGGCGGGGGGCGCGTTCGTGGCCGAGCTGCGCGGCCTCATGGACCGCCTCGACGTACCCACCGGCCGGACCTTCCGCGCCACCTGTTCGGCCGAGTTGGGCGATGCCCGCTGCGGCCTCGACCGCGACCGGCCGGCGTTCCGCACCACCGGCCGGGTCATCGCCGTGCCCGAACCCGGCATCCTGCGGGTCGCCCTCGCGGCCCCGTTCGCGCCGGGCTGGTTCACGGGCGGGCGCCTCGTCTGGGCCGGCGGCGCCCAGGCCGGGCACGCGGCCGACCTCCGCACCCATGCGGGCGACGGCGCCGGGCATCGCCTCGCCCTGTGGCAGGCCCCGGCCCGCCCGGTGGACCCCGGCGACGCCTTCGCGGTCACGGCCGGCTGCGACAAGCGCTTTTCCACCTGCGGCGGCAAATTTTCCAACACCCCCAACTTCCAGGGATTTCCGCACATGCCCGGCAACGATTTCGTGGTGCGCCAGGCCCCCGGCTCCGGCCCCGGCCTCGACGGCGGCAGCCTGTTCCGATGAGCCCGCAGGACCGGATCGTGTCGGTTGCGCGCGCCTGGATCGGCACGCCCTACCGGCACCAAGCCTCGGTGCGGCACGTCGGCTGCGACTGCCTCGGCCTCGTGCGCGGGGTCTGGCGCGACTGCTTCGGCCCCGAGCCCGAGGCCGCCCCGCCCTATGCCGCCTCCTGGGCGGAATCGGCGCCCCCCGGCACCGACCCGCTGGCGGAGGCCGCGGCCCGCCACCTCGTCCCGGTGCCGCCCGCCGAGGCGCGAGCCGGCGACGTCCTTCTATTCTCCTTCCGCGCCCACCTGCCGGCCCGCCACTGCGCCATCGTGACCGGGCAAGGCACGATGATCCACGCCCATGACGGCGCCGCCGTCACCGAGGTCGTCCTGACCCGCTGGTGGCGGCGGCATTGCACGCACGCGTTCCAGTTTCCGGAGGGCGCGGCCCGAAGCCGCCAGGAGGGGGCGCCCGGCTGATGCCGTGGCGGCCCGCCCGGGGCTCACATCACCTGGCAGATACCCGGGCGGCCGGCTCCGATCCGGTCTTGCGCCCGGCCGGTCTCGGGGCAGGGGTCCGCTCCTGCCTCGGCCGCGCATGCCTCTCCTTCGTGCCGAAGCCGTTGGCGATCGCCAGGGCGGAGCGGTTCGCCGCGTAGGACGGGGCGACCATCGGGTAATCCGGCGGCAGGCCGAAGCGCGCCCGGTAGGTGTCCGGGTCCAGCCCATGCTTGGTGAGGTGGCGCTTCAAGGTCTTGTAGGACTTGCCGTCGAGGAAGCTGATGAGGCCGCCGGGCAGGACAGACTTCCTGACCTGGGACGGCTTGAGCTTCTCGACCTTTTCCTCGCGCGCAGCCTCCGATGCGCCCTCCGCCGTCAGATCCGTCAGGGCACCGGACACGGCCCGGATCAGGATCGGCAGATCGGCCGCCGGAACCGAGTTGTTCGACAGATAAGCGCCGATGATCTTCCGGGTCAGATCCAGGCGATCGGCGGTTTCGGGTGAGCTGTGTTCAGTCATTTCGATGATCCAGAGAACATGATCAATCAGGGGCAGGCTTCGACTTGATCCGGCCAAGCCGTGCTCGGGCCACCCGATCCCCCCGACCCGATGTCTGCTCGAAGGGAGGCAAATCAGACGGCGAAGATTCTCTTCGACATTCGCTCGAAAAGATGTCGCGCCGTTTGTCGTGTCGGATCAGGTGATGTCTCGTTGTACGAAGCCGATATGCGTCTCAGATGAACCCGATTTCGATCACTGATCTCATCGCCAAGATCGAAAACCATTCCTCATTTCATACCCAGAACGACACGTTGCCGGCTGAAATGGGAAACAATCGATCCGTTCATCTGCCGTTATCCTAACACAAACTTCGCCGGACTTTTGCTCGAAGGCGCGGATTGTTTTGACTATCCGGACTTTCGAATGATCTCGAACCCCCGAACGATTGCGTACAGTACTATCCAGGGTGTCATTCCGGCGATAAGACGCCCTTTGACTGTGGCGCGGGGCGATCAACGACAGATTTCGCCAATCGACATCACCACGATTGATGATCGACCGAGTGATGGCGAGAGCGAGGCCGCCGCTTCGCAGCGTTTCCGACGAGGGGATCGGGCCCGGCAAGTGGGACGCCAGCGCCCCGGCGCATCCTGAGCCAAGGCATCCTGCGCCAAGGCGTTCGACAGCATGCCATTTGACGGCATGGCGCCGCGATGGTTGTCAAGGCGGGCCGCGCCGAGGGAGCCGGCGGGTCCCGCGAGGCACGGAAATGGTCACCGCCCTGCTCGCCCCGATCCTCGCCGCCCTGGCGGGGGCGGGCCTCGTGATCCAGCAAGCCCTGAACGCGCAGCTGCGCGGGGGCCTGAACTCCGCCGCCTGGGCGGGCTTCGTCAGCTACGCCGTCGGGCTCGCCTGCATGGGCGCGCTGGCCCTGGCGCTGCGCGATCCCCTGCCCGCCTGGGCCACGGCCTCGCGCGTGCCGTGGTGGGCCTGGAGCGGCGGGGCCTTCGGCGCGGTGTTCATCGGCCTCGGCATCGTCCTCGTGCCGGTGCTCGGGACCGGAACGTTCATGGCGCTCCTCGTCGCCGGGCAGATGCTCGCCTCCGTGGCCGTCGACCATTTCGGCTGGCTGGGCCTGGCCCAGCGCCCCATCGACGGCCCGCGCCTCGTCGGCGTCGCCCTGCTCATCGGCGGGGCGATCCTGATCCGGCGCTGAGGCGCCCGAACCCCGAACATCCCGGAGCCCGCCATGGCCACGCTGATCCTGCAAACCGCCGGAGCGGCGGCCGGAACGGCGCTGGGCGGTCCCATCGGGGGGATCGTCGGTTCGGCGCTGGGCGCGGCGGCGGGGTCGGGGATCGACGGGGCGCTGTTCGGCGGTTCGGGGCCGCGGGTCGTCGAGGGGCCGCGCCTCACGGAGGTGGCGGGCCTGACCTCGACGGAGGGCGATCCGATCCCCCGGCTCTACGGCCGCGCCCGCCTCGGCGGCACCCTGATCTGGGCGACACGCCCCCTGGAGGTCGCCAACACCCGCGTCGAGCGGGCGGGCGCGAGCGCCAAGGGCGGCGGCGGCGCCAGGACCGTGCGCACGGCCTACGCCTACTCCGTCGACCTCGCCATCGGCCTGTGCGAGGGCACCGTCGCCCAGGTGCGCCGAATCTGGGCCGACGGGCGCGAACTCGACCTTACCAGCCTGACGTACCGCCTCCACCGGGGCGAGGCCGACCAGGCGCCGGACCCGCTCATCGTCGCGAAGGAAGGCGCAGCCCCGGCCTATCGGGGGCTCGCCTACCTCGTGTTCGAGCACCTCGACCTCGCCGAATTCGGCAACCGGGTGCCGCAATTCGCCTTCGAGGTGGTGCGGCCCGTCGAGGGGCTCGCCGACCGGGTGCGGGCCGTGTGCCTGATTCCCGGCTCGACGGAGTTCGGCCTCGACCCCACCCCCGTCACCGAGGAGGCCGGCTACGGCACGAGCCGGCCCGCCAACCGCTTCCAGCTCCAGGGCGTCACCGACGTGGTCGCGTCCCTCGACGCCCTCCAAGCCCTGTGCCCGAACCTCGCCAAGGTGTCCGTGGTCGCGAGCTGGTTCGGCGACGACCTGCGGGCCGGGCATTGCACGGTGGCGCCGAAGGTCGACAATTCCACCAAGGCGACCACGGGCGACACCTGGCGCGTCGCCGGCCTGACCCGGGCGGGCGCCGGCCGCGTTTCGACGACGCCCGACGGCCACCCGGCCTATGGCGGCACCCCGTCCGATGCCGGCCTCGGCCGCCTCGTGGCGGACCTCCACGGGCGGGGTCTGGGCGTCGTGCTCTACCCGTTCCTGATGATGGACGTGGCGCAGGACAACACCCTGCCCGATCCGCGCGATCCGTCCGCGCCGGGTCAGCCGCCCTATCCCTGGCGCGGCCGCATCACCTGCGATCCCGCCCCCGGTCTCCCGGGCAGCCCGGACGGCACGGCGGCGGCGGCGGCCCAGGTCGCGGCGTTCTTCGCGCAGTACCGCAGCCTCGTCCTGCACTATGCGGATCTCGCCGCCGGCTGGGGGGTGCCGCTGTCCGGCTTCGTCGTCGGCAGCGAATGCGTCGGCCTGACCCGCGTGCGGGGCGCGAACGACACCTACCCCGCCGTGGCGGGCTTCCTCGCCCTCGCCCGCGCGGTGCGCGACCGCCTCGGGCCCGGCGTTCCCCTCGTCTACGCCGCCGACTGGACCGAGTACGGCGCCCATGTGCGCGACGGCGGCGACACCGTGCGGTTCCCCCTCGATGCCCTGTTCGCCGATCCGGCGATCCACGCGGTCGGAATCGATTACTATCCGCCCAACACCGACTGGCGCGACGGGCCGGACCACGCCGACCTCGCGGAGGCCGATTCGATCTACGACCGGGATTACCTCGCGGCGCGCCTCGGGACGGGCGAGGCGTTCGACTGGTTCTATTCGGATGCGGACGCCCGCGCCGCCCAGATCCGCACGCCGATCACCGACGGCGCGCACGGCAAGCCGTGGGTGTTCCGCGCCAAGGACCTCGTCGGCTGGTGGTCGAACCCGCATTGGGAGCGCGACGGCGGCGTCGAGACCCGGACGACCGCCTGGGTGCCGGGGGCCAAGCCGATCTGGCTCACCGAGATCGGCGTGCCCGCCGTGGACAAGGGCACCAACGGCCCCAACGTGTTCCCCGACCCGAAATCCGCCGAGAACGCGTCGCCGCCCTTCTCCCACGGCACCCGGGACGACCTCATCCAGGCGCGCGGCCTCACCGCCATCCTGGAGCGGTTCGACGCGGACGCCCCCGGCTTCGACCCGGCCCACAACCCGGTCTCGGCCGTCTATGGCGGCCCGATGGTGCCGCCGGATTCCGTCTTCGTCTGGTGCTGGGACGCACGGCCCTACCCGGCGTTCCCGGATTTCGACACCGTCTGGGCCGATGCCGGCAACTGGTCCGTGGGCCATTGGATCACCGGGCGCATCGAGGGCCTCGAACTCGACCGGCTGATCTCCGCGATCCTCGACGATTGCGGCGTCGACGTGCCGGCCCGGATCGCGTGCGCGGCGCAGCTCGACGGCTACGTCGTCGACCGGCCGCTCTCGGCCCGCGCTGCCCTGGAGCCCCTGGCCCGGCTGTACGGCCTCGACGTGTCGGCCGTCGCCGGCGTTTTGCGCATCCGCGCCCCACGCCGCGAAGCCCCCCTGACGATGCCGGCCGGCGACCTCGTGGCCGCCTCGGACCAGGCGCCCCTGGCCCTGGTGCGGGCCGAGGAATCCGAGTTGCCCCGGTCCCTGGAGGTCACGGTGACCGATTCCGAGGGGGGCGCCTATCGCCGGATCACCGCCGCCGCCTCGCGCCCCACGGGTGCCCGGCGGCGCGAGGTCCGGTTCGAGGCCGCCGTGGTGACGCGCCGGGCCGAGGCCGAGGCCCTGGCGGAGGCCATGCTCGACGCCGACCTCGCCGCCCGCGACACCGCTGGGTTCACGGTGAGCCCGCGCCGGATCGATTGGGAACCCGGCGACCTCCTCGCCCTGCCCGGCGAGGCGGCGCCGCACCGCATCGTCCGCATCGCCGACGGCCCGGCCGGGCGCCGGATCGAGACCCGCGCCGTGCCCCGCCACGGCCGGACGGCGCGGGGGGGCGAGCGCCCGGAGGCGGCCCCGCGCCGGGCTCCGCCGGCGCTCGCCGGACCGCCCTTCGCGGCGATCCTCGACCTGCCCCTCGATGAGGGCACCCCGACACCGTTGCAGGTCCTCGCCGTGCGGGCCGAGCCGTGGCCCGGCGAGATCGCCGTGTGGCGGGGCGAGGCGGACGGGCCCCTGGCCCTGCACGCCCTCGTCGATTACCCGGCCTGCCTCGGCGAGACCCTGACGGCGCTGGCGCCCGGCCCGCTCTGGCGCTTCGACCGGGCGATCCGCCTCGACGTTCGCCTCGGGGCGGCGGGGGGCCTCGCCTCCGTCCCGGAAGCCGCCGTTCTGGCCGGGGCCAACCGGTTCGCCCTGGTCGGCCCGGACGGCGTCGTCGAGATCGTCGCGGCGGCGGGCGTGACCCTCACGGGGCCGGGCACCTACCGCCTCACCCGCCTCCTGCGGGGCCTGGGCGGCAGCGAGGCGGAGGCCGCCCGTACCCTCGCCCCCGGCAGTCTGATCGTCCGACTCGACGAGGCCCTGGTACCCCTCGTCACCCGCCTCGACGCCGTCGGACGGCCGTTCCGCTACCGCATAGGCCCGGCCGTCCGGGACCCGGCCGACCCGCTCTTCGTCGCCCGCACCGCCACCGCCGGGCTCACCGCCCACCGGCCCCTCGCGCCCGTCCACCTGCGGGCGCGGCGCATCCCGGAGGGTCTTCGCCTGACCTGGACCCGCCGGGTCCGGCGCGACGGCGATGCCTGGGAGCCGGCCGACGTGCCGCCCGATCCCATGGTTCAGGGCTACCGGATCGATATTCACGCTGCCGACAAGACCGTCCTGCGCAGCCTCGCGGCCACGGACCCGTCGGTCCTCTACGCCGACGAGGCGGCCGATTTTGGCACGCCCCAGACGAGCCTCGACGTCGGCGTGGTTCCACTCGGCACCCTCACGGGGCCGGGGCCGGCCCTGCGCGCACGGGTGCCGATCCGCACGGCGTGACGCCCCTTACTCCGACACCCGACAGGAGGCCGCCCATGGCGCAGACCACCCCGCACCTCGCCCTGCCGCTGCTGGCGGCGGGACAGGCCGGCAAGCACGTCACCCACAACGAGGCGCTGCTCGCCCTCGATGCCCTCGTGCACCTCGCCTGCCGCGACAGGGATCTGTCGGCGCCACCCACCGACCCGGCGGAGGGCGACCGCTACCTCGTGACGGCGCCGCAACCGAGCGGGGCCTGGGCCGGCCTGTCCGGCCAGATCGCGGCGTTCGGAGACGGGGTCTGGACGGGCCTCGTCCCCCGCACCGGCTGGCTCGCCTACGTGGCCGACGAGGACGCGTTCTACCGCTTCGACGGGACGGGCTGGCGCCGCCTCCTCGACGGCCTGCGGGCTTTGAGCGGCCTCGCCGCCCTCGGCCTCGGCACGGAAGCGGACGCCGCGAACCCGTTCGCCGCCAAGCTGGATCGGGCCCTGTGGACCGCCCGCGATCCCGCCGAGGGCGGCAGCGGCAGCCTCGCGCTGGTGCTCAACAAGGCGACGGAGGCCAACGCCGTGGCCCTGCTGTTCCAGGATGCCTATGCGGACCGGGCCGAACTCGGTCTGCTGGGCGAGGACGCGGTCAGCCTGAAGGTCTCGCCCGACGGGACCGCGTGGCACGGTGCATGGCGGGCCGATCCGGCGACGGGCCATCTCGGCCTCGGGGCCCTGGCCGGCCCGGGCACCCCGGCGCCCCGCGCGCCCTTGCATGTGGCGCGGGAGGGAGCCGGCCCCGGCTTGTGCCTCGATGCCTACGGCGCCGGTCCGGTGGGAAGCGTCATCGAGACCTGCATCGGCCGGGGCAGCCGGCAGGCCCCCCTGCCGATCCGCGCCGGGGATTGCCTCTTCGGACTCGTGGGCGGCGGGTTCTTCGCGGGCGGCGTCGCGGAGGGGCGGCTCTGCCTCCGGGGGGTCGCCGAGGAGGATTTCTCCGCCGGGGCCCAGGGGACCGCGATCGCCATCGAGACCACGAATCTCGGCACCACCGTCCCGCGTCCCGTCGTGAAGGTGCGGGCGAACGGCGCCTTCGAACTCGTGGCCCGTGCCGGCATTCCGAATGTCGGCACGGCGCCGGGGCAGATCGTGTTCGACAGCACCCTGGGGGCCTTCCGGGGCTGCACCGGCGCCGTGTGGTCGCGGCTGTCCAACCTCGCGCGCTTTCGCGCCACGATGAGCTTCGACAACTACATCGGGGCCGGCGCCTGGACGCGCATCGGTTTCAACACCGGCGACCTCAACGATCAGGGGCTCTTCCAGGCCGCCACCGGCGCCTTCGTCGCGCCCGAGGCGGGCGTCTACGCCCTCTCGGCCGGTCTCGCATTCCGGCGCAACGGCACCAATGCACCCGCCTCCCTGCAGGGCCGCTTCCACCGAAACGGCACGGCCGTCGCCGGTACCCGCCGGGGCGCCGCTGCGCCCGTCGACGGCGTCTCGACGGTTGGCCTCGGCGTCACCCTGGCGCTCGCGGCCGGGGATACGATCACGGTCCACGCCCTGTTCACGGGCGCGGATGGCTACGTTGCCGCCTCCGACAGCGACTTCTCCGGTTTCGGCCTCGCGTGAGCGCTCAGTACGGGTACCCGTAATACGGCGCCGACCGGCGACGTTCATCGCCGTAGACGGGGCGCCCGTAACCGCGCGGCGCCGCTGCGGCACCCGGTCCGTAATAGCGGGGCGGCCGGTAGTTGCCGTTGTTCACGCCGGCCGAACGATCGTTGCCGCTCTCCGTGGCGAAGGGCGTCAGCCCGCTGCCGCTGCTGCTGTTCTGGGCCGAGGCCCCGCCCGCCCCCGCCAGGAGAAGACCGGCGGCGAGGCCGCCGGCGGCACAGCGGGCGACGATCCGTGCTCGCGTCATGATCGCATTCCTCGCATCCGGCCACCGCGCGGGCCTGGCCTCATCTCCCGAACGAACCGCCGGACGCGCGCTTCCGTTCCGCGCGTCCCGCTCCCTTCCTACCCCAGATCCCTTCCTGACCCAGGAGTATTCCATGGATCTCAGCCCCATCGGCAAGGCCGTGCTCGTCGCCCGCGAGGGTCGGCGGCTGCATGCCTACCGCGATTCCGTCGGCATCTGGACCATCGGCATCGGCCACACCAGCGCGGCCGGTCCGCCCCTCGTCACCCCCGGCCTCGCGTTGACCCCGGCGGAATGCGACGCGGTGTTCGACCGCGACGTCGTCCGCTTCGTGGCGGCCGTGCGGGCGGCGGTGCCCGCCCCCCTACCGCAGCACGCCTTCGACGCCCTCGTCTCCCTGTGCTTCAACATCGGCCCGGCGGCGCTCGGGCGCTCCACCCTGGTGCGGCGCCTGAACGCCGGCGACGCGGAGGGCGCGGCCCAGGCGATGATGCTGTGGGACCGGCCCGCCGCGCTCATCCCGCGCCGGGGCGCCGAGCAGGACCAGTTCCGCACACCCTACGCCGTCGCCCTGCCCCGCGCCCGGCGGAACGACGCGGCGCCCATCGCGGTGCCGGACGGGACCGCACCCGCCCGGCCGGTCGCGCGCCGCACGGTGCCGCGCAGTCCGGGCGCGCCGCCGGCCGTGCCCCTGCCGCCCGAAGCTGCGCCGACTTGGCTCGCCCGAATCCGCGCCGCCCTCGGCGGCCGGTCCGGCGCCTGACGCACGCACCCCTCACGCCCCCCGGAGACCCGAGCCATGCTCCACCCGATCCCGCGGCCGTCCCGCGCCACCCTCGGTCTCGCCCTGATGCCGGCCCTGACCGTGATGCCGATTCTACCCTGCGCCGCCGCCGGCCTCGACGCCGCGAGCGTGATCGTCCCCTGGGGCGACGCCGCCGCGGCGGTTGCCCAGACGGTCACCGGCCTCCTGCTGCCCCTTGCGGTCACCGCCGCGACGGCCGCCCTGGCGCGCCTCGCCGGCCCCTTGCGCGCCCTCGTCACCGCCACCCTGGTGGAGCGCCTGGTCCGCAACGTCGGCGACTACGCCGTCAACGCCGTGGCGGGCGCCGTGCGGGGACGGACGCTGAGCGTGCCCCTGGGCTCGGCCGTCATCGCTCGGGCGGTGCAGCGCGGCCTCGACGAGGCGCCGGCCTGGCTCGTGCGCGCGGCCGGCGGGCGCGAGGGCTTGGCCGAGAAGGTGTTCCGCAGCCTGCCGCTCGCGGAGGACGCCACCATCGCCAACACCCTGCGGCCGGCCGTGGAGGCCGCGCGGACGGGACGCCCGGCGCCCTGACACAGCCGGGAAACGCGGGGGCAGGCTCCGCCGAGGAGATCCGCGATGGAGAAGATCGCCCTCGAGGCCGCCCGCCTGCTGTTCTCCCACGACGGCGCGGGGTGGATCGTCGCCGTGCTGCTGGGGCTGGCCTGCCTCCACCTCCACCGCGAGACCGTGCGCGCCCAGGAAGCCCGCATCGGCGACACGGGCGCCACCGCCACCGCCCTGGAGCGGGCCTCGCACACCAACGCGGCCGTGGCCGCCGCCCTGGAGAGCCGGACCCGGGTGCTCGAGGACCTCACGCGCCTGGTGAGCGAGATGGCCCGGGGCGCCGAGCGCGGCGAGGAGCGCGCCCGAGACAAGCTCGACGACATCGCGCGCCGCCTCGACGAGGTCGTGCGCCGCCTCGGCGAGGGACGCCCGCCACTCCGCCCCTGAACGCGCCCGTACGCCCGAACGCCCGTACGCCCGAACGAAGGTCAGCCAATGTCCCGCTTCCCCCTCACCGTCGATCCCGCCCGAAGCCGGGCGGCAGGGGCGCGCCTCGGCGCGGCCCGGCGCCGTTTCGATCTCTCCGCCATCGCCCTGCGCAAGGCCGCCCTCGATCACGTCGACGGCGAGATGCTCGTCAGCGTCGCCCTACGGGCGAGCCTGGCGCGCCTCGCCACGCCGCCCGGCCCGGCATCCTGAGGCGTCGCCCCCCGCCGCCGGGGGCGTCGCCCCCGGCCGGGTGGAACCGAACCGCACCGGTTGCGCTTGCACCGGCATTCACGGCGCATTCAGTGCCCCCTCCCTATCCCGTGGTTCATGCGCATCTTTCTCGCCCTGCTGCTGATCGGCCTCGCCGTCGCGGGTTTCGCGACGGGCTCGATCGGCACGCAGGCCGAGGAGACCACGGGGGCCGCCATCGTGGCGCCGGTTCGGGTGACGCCGCGCCCCGACACCTGCCTCAACGCGGCCGACCTGCGCGAGGCCGTGGCCGACAAGCGCGTGATCGAGCCCGTGGCCGCCATCCGGGCCGCCCGCAAGGTGATCCCGCGGGCCGAGATCCAGCGCGCCCGCCTGTGCCGGCACGAGGAAACCCTGGTCTACCTGCTCACGGCCTTGCGCCGGGACGGGCAGTTCGTCCACGTCATGGTCGATGCCACCACGGGCGAGATCAGCGGCCCCTGAACCAGCGAATTAGAGGAGTGCGGGACCGTGCGTCTGCTCGTCGTCGAGGATGACCGGGACATCAACCGGCAGGTGGTCAACGCCCTGGAGGAGGCCGGCTACGTCGCCGACAAGGCGTTCGACGGCGAGGAGGGCGGCTACCTCGGCGAGAGCGAACCCTACGACGCCATCATCCTCGACATGGGCCTGCCCAAGGCCGACGGGGTCAGCGTTCTCCAGAAATGGCGGCGGGCCGGCATCAAGACGCCCGTCATCATCCTGACCGCCCGCGACCGCTGGTCGGACAAGGTCGACGGCTTCGACGCCGGCGCCGACGACTACGTGACGAAGCCGTTCCACATGGAGGAGCTGCTGGCCCGGGTGCGCGCCCTCCTCCGGCGCGCCGCCGGCCATGCCACGAGCCAGATCGCCTGCGGCCCCGTGGTCCTCGACACCCGCTCGGGGCGGGTGTTCGTCGACGGCAACCCCGTCAAGCTCACGAGCCACGAGTACCGGCTGCTGTCCTACCTCATGCACCACACCGGCCGGGTGGTCTCGCGCGCCGAACTCACCGAGCACCTCTACGACCAGGATTTCGACCGCGACTCCAACACCATCGAGGTGTTCGTCGGGCGCCTGCGCAAGAAACTCGCCGTGGACCTGATCCAGACCGTGCGGGGCCTGGGGTATCTCGTAGACCCGACGCAGCCGCCGCCGCGGGTGTGAGAAGCGACGGCTTGCGCTCGGCTCATATGAGCCTCATATCTGTCTCAGATGAGACAGGAGCATAGCATGGCCAGTGGAGCAGCCGTCGCCGACGTTCTCGGCGTCGAACGACCGCGTTCCGGCGAGACCACGGAAGCGGCCGTCATCGCCCAGGTCGTCGCGGGCTTGCCGATTGCGTCGGTTGATCGATTGGCGGCCGCCGTCGCGCCCGACGACCGCGCCTTCGCATTCAACCTCGTCGCGCGCGCTACCCTCAACCGACGCCGTGCCGAAACGAGAGGCAAGCTGACCGCCCAGGAAGGCGCGAAGGTGGTACGCCTCGCGAGAGTGTGGGCGATGGCGCGCGATGTCTGGAAGACGGACGCCGCCGCCCGCGACTTCCTGCACCGGGCTCATGCCCTTCTCGAGAACCGCCCGCCCCTCGATATTGTCCTCGAATCCGAGTTCGGTGGGCCGCGGGTGGAGGCTGTTCTCGGCCAGCTCAAGTATGGCTCCGCGGCGTGAAAGGGCAGACCCTCGTCCAGGCGCGGAAAGCCTATCGGATCGGAGATCCCGATGGGGATTACAGGATCTTCGACGCGACGGGCTCGCGCCTCTTCCCGGGCCGCTGGAATACGCCCGCGAGCCCGATGATCTACGCGGCGGCCGATTACGCGACCTCCATGCTCGAAAAGCTCGTGCACGGCAGTGGCCAGCTCCCGCCGAACCAGCACTACGTCGAGATCCTGCTGTCGGCCGGCCTCTCGTACGAAATGCTGGCGCAACCTGCGGTGCCGGGTTGGGATCATCCGGATTGCATCGCGTCCAAGGCCTTCGGCGAGGCCTGGCACAGGTCACGCCGGTCGCTGCTGCTGTTCGTCCCGAGCGTGGTCGCACGGGTCAGCCACAACATTCTCATCAACCCGGAGCATCCTGATTTTTCCAAGATCACCGTGGGGGACCATCAACCGTGCTGGTGGGATAACCGTCTGTTTGCCGCGGCGTCCGCGTCCAGTCCGGTGCTGTAACCGCGACGGATCGTGTTTGCATCGTCCGGGAACACAGTGAGCCGTCCCCCACCGAGACCGTCGTAGAACGCCTTGTCGGCAACGAGACCCGTCGGAGGAGAGGCCGCGATCCCCTCCCGAATCGGCCGGATTCGCTCCCATAAGCTCTGCGTCTGGTCCGCGCGCCGCGATTCGTTGCCGACAGCGAGCTTGATCGCCTCATCGGAAGAAATGCCCCTGCGCGCCGCCAGGGTCTGGACCAGCCGCTCCGTCTCGGGATCTTGGATATCGAGGCTCATCGTCGAATCTCCGTTCGGATGATGTACAGACGGAACGCGTCACCTTTCAGCCGTCGCGCGGCCCCGGACCACGACGACGAGACCCGCATGAGCCGCGCCGCCGCATGATCTCCTCCCCCGCATGAGCCCGTTTCCCGCTTGGCTTCCCCTGCGCCGGCGCTCCATCGCCGTGCGGCTCGCCACATCCGCCCTGCTGGCGAGTTCGGCGATCCTGCTCATCGCCGCCGGCATCCTCACGACCCTGTACCGCGAGAACACCGAACGGGCCTTCGACAGTCGGCTGCTGGTCTACGCCAACAACCTCGCCACGGATCTCGTCTCGCCCAACGATCCCGAGAGCCGCTCCTTCACCTTGAGCGATCCGCGCTTCGACCTGCCCCTGTCGGGCTGGTACTGGCAGATCGGGCGCCCCGATGCGAAGCCCCGGGACCTGCGCACCTCGCGCTCCCTCGTCGGCGTGCCGCTCAAGGCCGCCAGCACGCCCGACACCACCGCCGGCGTCGGCCAGATCCGTCAGGGCTACGGCCGGGCGCAGGACGAACGCCCCCTGCGGGTCATCGAGCGCGACGTCGATCTCGGCGAGGAGGGCCGCTACACCGTGCGCGTCGCCGGCCCGGCCGACGAGATCGCCAACGATGTCGGGCGCTTCCGCTTCTCCCTGATGGTGACCTTCGGGCTGCTGGGCCTGTCCCTGGCCCTGACCACCCTGCTTCAGATCCGCTTCGGCCTCGCCCCGCTGGCCAAGCTCCGCAACGCGCTCGGCGCCATCCGCCGGGGCGAGTCCGACCGGATCACCGGCGAGTACCCGCGCGACATCGCGCCGCTCGCCGGCGAGGTGAACCTGCTCATCGAGACCAACCGCGAGATCCTGGAACGTGCCCGCACCCAGGTCGGCAACCTCGCCCACGCCCTGAAGACGCCGCTCTCGATCATCGTCAACGAGGTCGGCGCGGCCGACGCCCCCGGCGACCTCTCGGCCAAGATCCGCGAGCAGGCCGCCGTGATGCGCGATCAGGTGAACTACCACCTCGACCGGGCGCGGGCCGCGGCCCTCGCCGGCACCCTCGGCACCTCCACGGAGGTCGAGCCGGCGCTCGCCGGGCTGGTGCGCACCTTCGGCAAGATCTACCGCGACAAGGACATCGCCTACGCGGTCCACGTGCCGCCCGGCCTGCGCTTTCGCGGCGAGCGCCAGGATTTCGAGGAGATGATCGGCAACCTCGTCGACAACGCCTCGAAATGGGCCGCCGGCCGGGTCTCGATCCGGGCCGAAGCGGTGGCGCAGGACGATTATCCCCACCTGATGGTGTCCATCGAGGATGACGGGCCGGGCCTCGCCCCCGAGGACCGCGACGCCGTCCTCGGGCGCGGCCGGCGCCTCGACGAGACCAAGCCGGGCTCGGGCCTCGGGCTCTCCATCGTGGCCGATCTCGCCACCCTCTATCGCGGCCGGCTCCGCCTGGAGGCGGCGAGCCTCGGGGGCCTGCGCGCGGTGATCGAGGTGCCGGGCGACGCGCCGGCCGGGGCCGCGCCGCACGCCTGACGGGAATTCCTTGGGGTCACACGGTTTGCCGTCGTGCTCCATACGGTTAAGGTCGATCCAGCGCCGGCCTTCGCGTGACACCGTGTCGCCCGAAGCCTGCATCGTAGGGACCACAGCGTGGCCTTACATGCGGTCGCACAGTGTTTCGAGGCGTGATGACGGCACTCTGGTTCATTCTGGCGCTCATGACCGGCGCGGCGGTGCTCGCCCTGCTCTGGCCGATGTCGCGTCGGGCCAATCCGTCGACGGCCCCGGATGCCGGCGCCATGGCGATGGAGACGGGGTTCTACGAGGACCAGCTGCGCGAGATCGAGCGCGATCTGACGCGCGGCCTCATCGCCGCGCCCGAGGCCGAAGCGGCGCGCACGGAAGCCGGCCGCCGCCTCCTGCGGGCCAACCGCGTGGGCGTTCCCCTCGTCCCCGGCATCGCCGAGCCGGCCCTGCGTCAGCGCCGCGCCGCCTCTGCCTTCGCCCTGTCGACGATCCCGCTGGTCGCCCTCATCGCCTACGGACTCTACGGCTCGCCGCACATGCCGGCGCAGAGCGCGGCCGAGCGGCAGGCGGCGGAGAACGGCGGACAGGATCTCCTCAACGCCATCGGCCAGATCGAGGCGCGGCTCGCCAGCAATCCCACGGACGGGCGGGGCTGGGCCGTGCTCGCCCCCGTCTACATGCGGATGGGCCGGTTCGACGATGCGGCCCACGCCTACGAGGCCGCCGCCCGCACCCTCGGCGAGACCTCGCAGCGCCTGTCCGATTGGGGCGAGGCCGTGATCGCCGGCAACAACGGCGTGATCTCGCCCCAGGCCAAGACGATCTTCGAGCGCGCCGTCGCCCTCGACGGAACGGCGGCCAAGCCCCGGTTCTACCTCGCCCGCGCGGCCGAACTCGACGGCGATATCCCATTGGCCATCAAGCGCCTGGAGGGCCTCGCCGAGAATGCGCCCGCGGACGCACCGTGGCTCCCCGTGGTGCGGGACAACCTCGCTCGCCTGAAGGGCGAAGCCTCCCCGACGGGCGGGGTCTCGCCGAAGGGTGATGCGCCGGTGGCCCGGCCCGGCGCCGGGGCCGCGCCCGATTCGGGCGCCGCCGCATCGCTCCAGGCGATGCCGCCGGAGGGCCGGAACGCCGCCATCCGCAGCATGGTCGCGGGCCTCGACCAGCGCCTCGCCGAAAAGGGCGGCACGGCGGACGAGTGGCTGCGCCTCGTGCGCTCTCTCGGCGTGCTCGGAGACCGCGACAAGGCCGGGGCCGCCCTCGCCCGGGCTCGGACGGCCCTGGCTTCCGACCCCGCGGCGCTCCGCGGCCTCGAGGCCCTGGCGGGTGAATTCGGGTTGACGCGCGACGGAGCGGGCCAGCCGGAGGCCGAAAGATCCGGCGCGGCCGGTGGAACCAGGGACGCCCCCAAGACCGACACCACGCAGGCCGATGCGGCCAGGGCCGGCACCGAGGCGGCGGTGGCCGCCGTGAAGGCGATGCCGGCGGCCGAGCGGGACGCGGCCATTCGCGGCATGGTCGCGGGCCTCGACCGGCGCCTGGCGGCCAAGGGCGGCACCATCGACGATTGGCTGCGTCTGGTACGCTCCTATGCCGTCCTCGGCGAGCGAACCCAGGCGCGCCAAGCCCTCGACCGGGCTCGCATGGCCCTGAGCCCCGAGCCCCAGGCGAAGGAGCGCCTCGACGAGCTCGCACACGAACTCGACCTCGCCGCGGCCGGACGCCCCTGACAATCGGTCCCGGCCGCCGACCTTGACCCGGGCGCCGACGCGGCCGACACCGTCCTTTACGCCCATTCCAAACACGGGTTCCGGCTGCCGGGGGCGAAACGCCCGCTCCACCGGCGCCCGCGACACCACAACCGAGACGGGACGACCCGCGTGACCCGCAAGAGCCGCCGCCTCATCCTCATCAGTGCCTGCGGCGCCGTGCTGGCCCTGGCGGTCGGACTGATCCTGTCGGCCATGAGCGGCTCGATCGTGTTCTTCCGCTCGCCGACGGAGGTTGCGGCGCAGGGCGTCGCACCCGGCACCCGGTTCCGCCTCGGCGGCCTCGTCAAGGATGGCTCGCTCCAGCGCGGGCCGGACCAGACCGTGGAATTCGCCGTGACGGACACCAACGCCACCGTGCAGGTGGCGTATCGCGGCCTGCTGCCCGACCTGTTCCGCGAGGGCCAGGGCATCGTGGCGGAGGGCCGCCTTGAGCCCGGCGGTCTGTTTCGCGCCGACACGGTGCTGGCCAAGCACGACGAATCCTACATGCCTCGCGAGGTCGCCGACGCCCTGAAGGCGCAGGGACGCTGGCAGGAGGGCAAGGGCATGGTCGAGAAGCCCGTCGGCACCAAGCCCGCCGACTCCAGCACGGCCATCACTGAGAAGACACTCGGTCAGCGCAGCGAGCGATGATGCGCAAGCTCCCCCGGAAGGACGCCCCCACGTGCTGATCGAAGTCGGCCACTTCGCCCTCGCCCTGGCGCTCGCCCTCTCCCTCGTCCAGGCGGTGATGCCGGTCTGGGCCGCCCGCTCGGGCGACCAGGCCCTGCGCGCCGTGGCGACGCCTGCGGCGCTCGGCACCTTCGCCTGCGTCCTGTTCGCGTTCGGGGCTCTCACCTACGCCCACGCCACCTCGGACTTCTCGGTCCAGAACGTGGTCGAGAATTCGCACACGGCCAAACCCTTCCTCTACAAGCTGTCGGGCGTGTGGGGGAACCACGAGGGCTCGATGCTGCTCTGGATCCTCATCCTGGCCCTGTTCGGGGCCTTGGTTGCGATCGCGCGCGAATCGGTTCCGCCGACGCTCAGGGCCAACACCCTCGCGGTGCAGGGTCTGATCACCTTCGTGTTCGTGCTGTTCATCATCACGACCTCGAACCCGTTCGCCCGCGTCAGCCCGGCCCCGCCTGAGGGCAACGATCTCAACCCGCTGCTGCAGGATTTCGGCCTCGCGATCCACCCGCCGCTCCTCTACGTCGGCTATGTCGGGTTCTCGATCACCTTCGCGTTCGCCATCGCGGCCCTCATCGACGGGCGCATCGACGCCGTCTGGGCGCGGGCCGTGCGGCCGTGGACCCTCACCGCCTGGAGCTTCCTCACCCTCGGCATCGCCATGGGCTCGTACTGGGCCTATTACGAGCTCGGCTGGGGCGGCTGGTGGTTCTGGGATCCGGTAGAGAACGCCTCCCTGATGCCGTGGCTCGCCGGCACGGCGCTCCTGCATTCCACCGTGGTGATGGAGAAGCGCGACGCCCTCAAGGTCTGGACGGTGCTCCTCGCCATCCTCACCTTCTCCCTGTCGCTGCTCGGCACCTTCATCGTGCGGTCGGGCGTGCTGACCTCGGTGCATTCCTTCGCCACCGACCCGACACGCGGCATCTTCATCCTCGCCATCCTGATCCTGTTCATCGGCGGCTCGCTGACCCTGTTCGCGTGGCGGGCGCCGATGCTGCGCCAGGGCGGCCTGTTCGCGCCGATCTCCCGCGAGGGGGCGCTCGTCATGAACAACCTGTTCCTCGCCGCTGCCTGCGCCACGGTGTTCGTCGGTACCCTCTATCCGCTGCTGCTGGAGATGCTGACGGCGGAGAAGATCTCCGTCGGTCCACCCTTCTTCAACTACACCTTCATCCCGCTCGCGATCCCGCTCCTGCTCATCGTGCCCTTCGGCCAGACCCTGGCGTGGAAGCGCGGCGACGTGCACGCCGCGTCCCAGCGCCTATTCGCGGCCCTGGCCGTCGCCCTCGTGGTGGGCCTGGCCGTGCTCGCCTACACCTGGGGCGGCCCGATGATGGCCCCCGTGGGGATCGGCCTGGGCGCCTACCTCGTCATCGGCTCCGTGCTGGAGATCGTCTCCCGCGCCCGCGGCTACGGCGCGAGCCGCACCCGCAAGGCCTCCGTGGTCTGGCGCCGGGCCATCGGCCTGCCGCGCTCGGCCTGGGGCACGGCTCTCGCCCATGCGGGCGTCGGCGTGGTGGTCCTCGGCATCGCCGCCCAGGGCTGGGCGACGGAGGGGTTGAAGACCCTGAAGCCCGGCGAGTCCCTGGCCTCGGGCCCCTACGTCGCGACCCTCGACCGGGTCGGTCCGCGCATGGGCGAGAACTATTCCGAGACCACGGCCTTCCTCACCATCCGCAGCACCGCCGGCGACATGATCGGCACCGTGGAGACGGGCAAGCGGTTCTACCCGAGCCGCAAGATGACGGTGACGGAATCCGGTCTCCTCACCCTCGGGGTCAGTCAGGTCTACGCCAGCCTCGGCGAGGTCCTGCCCGAAGGCGGCATCGGCCTGCGCCTCTACTACAAGCCCTTGGTGCTGCTGATCTGGCTCGGCGCCGTGGTGATGGCGCTGGGCGGCGCCGTGTCCCTCACCGACCGGCGCATGCGCGTCGGCGCCCCGGCCCGTGCCAAGACGAAGCCCGTGTCCGCCGGCAGCATGGCGGCGGCGGAATGACCGCCGCCCCGCGCCTCGCCCTCGGGCTGCTCCTCGCCCTCGGCTCCGCCGGAGGCGCGCTCGCGGTGCAGCCCGACGAGGTTCTGAAGGATCCCGTCATGGAAGCGCGGGCGCGGGACATCTCCGCGGGCCTGCGCTGCCTCGTGTGCCAGAACCAGTCCATCGACGATTCCGATGCGCCGCTGGCCCGCGACCTGCGCGTCATCGTGCGCGAGCGCCTCCAGGCGGGCGACACGAACCCACAGGTCGAATCCTACGTGGTCGGGCGCTACGGCGAGTACGTGCTCCTGCGCCCGGTCTTCGCCGCCCACACCCTCCTCCTGTGGCTGACGCCGCTCGCCGCCATCGGCCTCGGGGTCTTCGGCCTGTGGCGCCTGTCGCGCCGCCGCACCGATCCGGCGCCGCAGGGCCTGAGCGCCGCCGAGGAAGCCGAGATCGCGGCCCTGACCCGGCGGGACTGACCCCGCGGGCGTAACGCGCACCTCGGCGATGGACCCCGACGCCTCGCTTTCGCCCCACTGAATCGGAATGGATGAAGGCGGCCCGGCTTCAGCGAAGGCCGATTTTCGACGAAGGCTCAGACTCGGCAGAGGGCCGCGTTTACGCTTTCTTCACCACGACTCGCGAGCGTCCCCGCCATGCCGACCGCTTCGCTCACCCACCTCCTGACCGGCTTTACCGCCCTCGTCGCGAGCCTCGCGCTCGTCCCTCCGGCGGAAGCGCATCCGCACGTCTGGGTCTCGACGAAGGCCGAAATCACCTACGGCGAGGGGGGGCGCGTCACCGGAATCCGCAACGCCTGGACCTTCGACGCGTCCTATTCGGCCTTCGTGGTTCAGGGGCTCGACGCCAACGGCGACGGGGTGTTCTCGCCCGAGGAACTGTCGTCCCTAGCGCGCGAGAACACCGCGAATCTCGCCGAGTTCGGCTACTTCACCAAGCTCAAGGTCGCCGGCAAGGAACAGCTCTTTTCCGATCCCACCGAGCCGCGCATGGCGATGGAGGACGGCAAGCTCACCATGACGTTCCTCCTGCCCCTGAAGTCGCCCGTGGCGCCGGGGCGCGGGGTGACGGCGCTGGAAGTGTACGACCCGACCTACTTCGTCGCCTTCGGCCTGTCCGATGCGACCGACGCCGCCCGCCTGACCGGGGCGCCCACGGGCTGCGCCGCCACGGTGACGCGGCCGAAACCCGAAGCGGTCAAGGCGGCAGAGGGCAAGACGCCTGATGGCAGGACGCCTGACGGCAAGACGGCGGACGCCAAGCCCGGCCTGTCGGAAGCGTTCTTCGAGGCACTGACCGCCTCGGCGAATTACGGCAGCCAGTTCGCCAACCGGATCATCGTCGCGTGTCCGTAGGCGTTGCCGTCGCGGCACGGCCGCCGGGCCTCCTCGGTCGGCGCCTGATCCTTGCCGCCGGTGCGACGGCGCTCGCCGCCGGATTGCTCGCCGGCCTCATGCTCGTCATCGGGCCGGACGTGGCGGCGCCCCCGCCGCGCTCGCCCTTCGGCATCGGTTTTCGCGAGGCGGCGCCCTCGGCCACGGGCCTCGGCGGCTGGATCCTGGCCCTCCAGGCGAGCTTCTCCCGCAGCCTCCAGGGCGCGCTCCAGGCCATCAAGGCCGGCGGCGCCTGGGGGCCGATGCTGCTTCTCGGTTTCAGCTACGGCGTGTTCCATGCAGCCGGCCCCGGCCACGGCAAGGCGGTGATCGCCGGCTACATCGTCGCCGGGGAGCGCGCCCTGGCCCATGGTTTCGCCCTGAGCTTCGCCGCCGCCCTGCTGCAGGCCGTGGTGGCGGTCGCCATCGTGGGCATCGGCAGCCTGCTCCTCCACGCCACCGCCGCCGGCCTGACCCGGGCCGGCACCGTCATCGAGACCGTGAGCTTCGCCCTGGTGGCGGCCCTCGGCCTCGCCGTCACTTGGCGCAAGGCCGGGCATCTGGCCGCCCTCGGGCGCGAGACGCCTGGGTGCGGGCCGGATTGCGGGCACGTTCACCTCACGGACGGCGACGCGCTGGCCCGCCTCGGCACGTGGCGCGAGCGAGCCGGCGTGGTGCTCGCCGCGGGCTCCCGTCCCTGCGCCGGGGCGGTGCTCATCCTCGTCTTCTCGGCGTCCCAGAACATGCTCTGGGTCGGCATCGCCGCGACCTTCGCCATGGCGCTGGGCACGGCGCTCACCACGGGGGCGCTCGCGAGCCTTGCGGTCTTCGCCAAGGCGCTCGCCCTGCGCCTCGCCGGTGGGCGCGGCGAAGCCGGCACCCGGGCGGTCGCCGCCCTCGAACTCCTGGCGGCCGCCTTCGTGCTGGTGCTGGGCCTCGCCATGCTCACCGGCCTCGCCTTCGGCACCGGCGGCTGACTCAGGCCGGATCCGCTTACGTCTTTCAGGCTCGTGGATCCGGGCTCCGCTCAGGCCCGTCGGGTGATCCGGTCAACCCCAAGGTCGAGCTCCACGGTCTCGCAGTTGTCGAGCCACACGCCGGTCAGATGAAAGAAGAACGTGCCGTGTCCGACCACCGCGATGGTGCGCTCGGGCCGCGCCGCGAGCCAGTCGCGAAACGCCGCCACGCGACCGTCGAACAGGGTGCGGGGCTCGACATGGATGCCCTCGGCATCGGGCTCGCCCTCGGCGTGCCACCAGATCTCGGGCAGGTGATCGACGGCGACATCCGGGAACTCGGCCGCCAGCACGGAGGCGGCCCGGCCCATGTCGCAGCTGCTCTCCTGGCATTCCCGGTGCAGCACCTCCACGAGGATCTTCGGCTCGGCCGGATGGCCGGCGAAGATCCCCTTGGTGGTCTGAATCGCCCGGGTCAGGGGCGAGGTCACCACGAGGTCGAAGGCGATGTCGTGGAGACCGGTGCGCGCGGCCTCGACCTGAGCCAGCCCCCGCTCGGTCAGGCGGGCATCGATGTGGCCGGGGTCGCGCCCCGTGAGGCGATGGGCGGCGTTGAAGGTCGATTCGCCGTGTCGGATGCAGACGATGCGCGTCGGGGTCATAGAAATCCGGTCTGGATGGGCGGGGGTCCCGTCGAGATAGGCGGCGGCCCACGGGCTGGAAAGGGCGCTGGGGTCGCGCTTCGTCAACGGAGCCTCAACCAAGGGCGCGTTGAGTGGGCGGCCGAGCCCTCCAGGATCGCCCCCATGCTCCAGCCGACGCCGCCCCCGCCGGACACCCTGGCCGCCCTGGAGGCCTTGCGCGCGTCCGAGACCCTGGCCTTCCCGGGTGATGCGGCCCTCCGAACTGCGTTCGGCACCTGGCAGGACGAATTGCTGCGCGAGCGCCGGATGTCGGGCAACACCGCGGAGGCCTATGCCCGCGACCTGCGCCAGTTCCTCGCGCACCGGCAGGCCCGGCACGGCCGCCCCGACATTCCCGGCCTCATCGCCCTGAAGCCCCGCGACCTGCGCGGATTCCTGGCGGCGCGCCGCGCCGAGGGCATCGGCGGGCGCTCGCTCATGCGCCAGCTCGCGGGCCTGCGCTCCTTCGCCCGGCACCTCGCCCGCGAGGGCCACGGCACCGTGGCCGCACTCGGCGCCGTGCGCTCGCCCAAGGTCGAGCGCCGCCTGCCGCGGCCGATCCCGATCCCCGCCGCCAAGGCGATGACCGGCACGGCCCTGCGGGACGGCGAGGACCGTGAGCCCTGGGTGATCGCCCGCGACGCGGCGGTAATCGCGCTGCTCTACGGTTCGGGCCTGCGCATCTCGGAGGCGCTCGGCCTCACCGCCAAGGATGCGCCCCTGTCGGGGACGGATTCGATCACCGTCATCGGCAAGGGATCCAAGATGCGGATGGTGCCGGTGCTGCCCGCCGTGCAGCAGGCGGTGGCGGCCTACCTCGCCGCCTGTCCCTACAGCCTCGACCCGGCGGGACCGCTGTTCGTCGGCGCCAAGGGCGGCCCGCTCTCGCCCCGCATCATCCAATACGCCGTCGCGTCCATGCGCGGCGCGCTGGGCCTGCCGCCGAGCGCGACGCCGCACGCCCTGCGCCACTCCTTCGCCACCCACCTGCTCGGCCGCCAGGGCGAGTTGCGGGCGATCCAGGAGCTGCTCGGCCACGCCTCGCTGTCGACCACCCAGCTCTACACCAAGATCGACGCCGCCCGTCTGATGGACGCGTTCGACGCGGCCCATCCGCGGGCGGGAGCGATGCGGCGGGTGTCGGGGGCGGCATAGGCCATCGGCCGAAGCCCGTCGGGCCGCCCGGTCGAGGCCCCCTGCAATTCGGAGTCCGGCACATCGATGCCGGATAGCGTCCCGTCGGCCAGGCCGCGCGCCCGCGCGAAGCGCGGGTGGTCGCGCAAGTCCGGCTTGAGACCGAGCGCCCTGTCGAGATCGGCGCGGGCACGCGCGACGTCGCCTTTCTGGCCGTAGGCGATGCTGCGCTCGAACAGCGCTTCGGCCCAGTGCGGCCGCAGGGTCAGGGCGTCGTTGAAGTCGCCGATCGCCCGCACGGATTCGTTCCGGCGCCGCCACATCAGGGCCCGGTTGTACAGGGTGACGGCCCGCACTGTGGCATCCGTCGCCAACTGGAGAGCCCGTGCGAAATCCGCCTCGGCCCGAGCACCGTCTCGGAAGTGCTCGTAGAGCCCGGCGCGCACCTGATAGGCGAGCGCGATGCCCGGATCGAGCGCGAGCGCCCGGTTCACATCGGCCAGGGCGCCGCTCCAGTCCTTGAGGTCGCGCTTAGCGAGACTTCGATCGTAGAGGGCCAGGACGCCGTCCGGCTGGCGGCGCAGATACGCGTCGAAATCCGCGATCGCGGCGGCGGGCTCGCCCCTGCCCCGGTGCGCGATCCCGCGGTTGAGGTAGGCCGGGGCGTAGGTCGGATCGAGGCGCAGGGACGTGTCGAGATCGGCCAGCGCGCGATCCCGCTCCCCGCGGACCGCGTGACCGACGGCGCGGTTGAAGTACGCGAGGGCGTAGGACGGATCGATGGCGATCGCCGCGTCGCAGGCGGCGATGCCCCGGTCCGGCGCGCCGGTGTTGTTGAGGACGTTGGCGCGCCAGAGGAACGCCTCCTTGTTGCGCGGATCGAGGCGCAGGGCCGCGTCCACCGCCGCCAGAACGCCGGCAGCATCGTGCCGGTCGAACAGAAGTCCGGCCCGCAGGACATGGCTGTCGGCCCTGCGCGGATCGATCCGAAGGGCCTCGTCGATGTCGGCGAGGGCGGCCTCCTTCTCGCCCATCTGATTTAGAACGGCCGCCCGGATCGAGAGGATGGCGGGATTGGCCGGGACGAGGCCGATCGCCGTGTCGCAATCGCGTCGCGCCTGCGCGACCCGCCCCTGCCGGAACAGCACGAAGCAGCGGTTGCCCAGCGCATCGGCGTAGGACGGCATGAGCGTGAGGGCCGCGTTGCAATCCTCCAGGGCGCGATCGAGGTGCAGTCCATCCGCCTGGGCGCCGCACCGATTGCTGAGGAGAGCGGGCTGGTTCGGGGTCAGCCTGAGGGCTTCGGTGTAGTCGCGAATCGCCTCGTCCGTCCGCCCGAGGCGTCTCAGGGTGTGTGCGCGCCACCAGTAGAGATCCGAGGTCGAAGCCCCCTTGAGCGCCTCTCCCAGATCGGTCACCGCCTCGGCGAGTTGCCCGAGCTTGAGGAGGGCCATCGCGCGGCGGCGATGCAGGTCGGCCGTCTCGGCGTTCGCATCCGATGGCCTGTCGCGCAGCAGCAGCGAGCACGCGGCGACCTGCGCGGCCCAGTCGCCGCGCCCACATCCGGCCGTCGCGATCTCGGCGGCCTGCGGCTCCGGGGCCGGGCCGCCGTCGAGCGCCCGGGCGGAGCCGCCCATCAGGGTCGCCGCGAGGATCGCGGCCATCCGCACCGGACCTGGGACCATCCTGAACCTCCCGCTCCGCACGCGGATCCTACGGGCCCGGACCCGAGGGGCCGAACCTCCGCACGCACAACGCGCAGAACCGGGCGAGTGTGCCGCCTCGCGGGAGGTTCACGGTCGGGGACGAGCATCCGGCGCCGGTTCGAACGACGGGCTCCGCACCACCGCCGTGGCGACGTCCAGCAAGGTCTCCCCGGTGATGTCCGGCGCCCGCAGGGCGGGCGAGTACGGACGGCCGCGCGCGACGTAGCCCGCCGTGAGGCCGGCGGCCATTGCGCCGTGGAGATCCCACGGATGGGTCGCGATGAGGGCCATGTCGCCCGGAGCGCCCCCGGCCGCCCGTGCGGCGTGGAGGTAGACCTCGGCGCGTGGCTTTGCGAGCTTCACGTCCTCGACGGAAAGAACCCGCTCGACGAGATCCTCCAGGCCCGCCGCGGCGAGCAGGCCCTGCGTGGTGCCGGCCGCGCCATTGCTCAACGCGAAGATCCGAATGCCGGCTTCGGCGAGAACCCGGAATGCGGCCCCGGCGTCTTCGTGCGGGGGAAGGCTCTTCATCATGTCGAGGACGGCCTGCCTGCGCTCCGGGGCGGTCTCCAGACCCTGCATGGCGATCAACTCGTCGAGGCACCCCGACAGCACGGACTGGAAGGGCGCGAAGGTGCCGGTCGCCGCCAACGCGAAGGTGTCCCGCAGTCCGGCGGTGTAGAGGAAGTCCAAGGCGAGGGGCGGCAGGCCCAACGCGACCAGCGCGGGCCGCATCGGCTCATGCTGAACACCGTGCCGATGATGTCGAAGGCGACGACCTTGGGGCGAGGGGGCATGACGGTTCCACCGGCGCGAGGCGCGTTGGGATCGAGGGCCGGGGTGATATCGCGGGCGTCGCACACGCCCACGGCAACGGGAGGGCCGCCCGGGATGCGCTTCCGTCCACGCGGTCAGAGGGTTCGCGCGCCCGCCAGCCGCTCCAGCACCCGCGCGCGGCCGATGAGGGGCAGGAGCCCCGCCAGGTCCGGGCCGTGCTCCAGGCCGGTCAGGGCGAGGCGCAAGGGCATGAACAGCGCCTTGCCCTTGGCGCCCGTGCGTGCCTTCACGGCGCCGGTCCAGGCCTTCCACGTCTCCCCGTCCCAGGGCTCGTCCGGCAGGACCTCGACGGCCGTTGCGATGAAGGCCGGGTCGGCGATCACGGGCGTGACGGGTCCGGTCACGACACGCCACCAATCCCCAGCCTCGGCGACCTTGGCGAGGTTGGCCCGCACGCCGAGCCAGAACGGCTCCAGCACGTCTTCCGGCACGCCGAGGGCTAGGAGGCGGGCGCGGACCTCGCCCACCGGCATGGCGTGGATGAGCCGGGCGTTGAGGCCGTCGAGCTCGTGCGGATCGAACTTGGCGGGTGCCCGCGAGATGTGGGCGAGGTCGACGAGGCTCGCCAGCTCGTCCATCGACGCCACCGCCCGCACGGCCTCGGCCGAGCCGGTGAGGACGGCGAGCGACCGCACGGCCGCCGGCTCGTAGCCGGCCTCGCGCAACCCCCGCAGGGACAGGTGACCGAGGCGCTTCGACAGCCCCTCCCCGTCCGCCGTGGTCAGCAGATTGTGGTGGCCGAAGACCGGGACCGGATGCCCCAGGGCCTCGAAGAGCTGCACCTGAACGCCGGTGTTGGTGACGTGGTCCTCGCCCCGGATCACGTGGGTCACACCGAGGCCGGCGTCGTCCACCACGGAGGGCAGGGTGTAGAGGTAGGTGCCGTCGGCCCGGATCAGCACGGGATCGGACAGGGAGGCGCAATCGACATGGGACTCGCCGCGCACGAGGTCGATCCAGCCCACCGTGCGGGGTTCGAGCTTGAACCGCCAATGCGGCGTGCGCCCCTCGGCCTCGAGGGCGGCGCGCTCGGCCTCCGTCAGGCCGAGCGCCGCCCGGTCGTAGATCGGCGGCTGGCCGCGCCCGAGCTGGCGCCGACGCCGGCGCTCCAGCTCGTCCTGGGTCTCGTAGCAGGGGTAGAGCCGCCCCGCGGCCTTGAGACGTTCGGCCGCCGCATCGTGGATCGCCGACCGGTCGGACTGGCGGGCGCGCAAGTCGGGCACGATGCCGAGCCAGGCGAGATCCGTCTCGACGGCCTCGGCGAATTCCTGCGTCGAGCGCTCCCGGTCGGTGTCGTCGAGGCGCAGGAGGAAGCGCCCGCCATGGGTCCGCGCGAACAGGGCGTTGAGCAGCGCCGGCCGGGCATTGCCGAGGTGCAGGTAGCCCGTCGGCGAAGGTGCGAAGCGGACGAGCGGTGGGGTGCGATCGGTGGTCATACGCGACCGTCTAGCAGGCGGTTGGAGGCGAGGAAAACGCCGCTTCCGCCAGCAGGGCGGTGAGAAGGGCGCGCAGCTGCGCTGGCCGGGTCGGCTTGTGGACGAGTTCGGCCCCCAGGGCCTCCACCTCGGCCGCGATGGCGGCGCCGTGGTCGGCGGTGGTGACGATGACGGGCGGGACGCGTCCGGCCGTGTCGCGAAAGTGCTCGGCGACGGCGAGGCCGCAGGCGCCGTTGTCGAGGTGATAGTCGAGGATGAGCAGGTCCGGCCGGAGGTCCGCCGCCGCGACCCCGGCGAGATCGCGGAAGACGAACACCTCGGCGTCCCAGTTGCGCAGGAGGCGGGCGAGGGCGTCGGCCGTGGCCGGATCGTTCTCCACGACGAGGATCCGGGCGCCGGTCAGACGCGTGGCCACGGGGCCGACGCGCGCCTCGGGGGCCGGCGCGGCGGCGCTCACGGGCACGGTCAGGCTGACGCGGGTGCCGTGGCCGGGGCGGGAGGCGAGGGCGAGGGGATGGCCGAGGGCCGCCGCCATGCGCTGCACGATGGAGAGCCCGAGACCGAGGCCGGGCTCGCAATCCCGTGCCTCGGCCTGTCCGCGATAGAATTCCTCGAACACCAGCGCGCGCTCGGCCGGAACGATCCCGCAGCCGGTGTCGATGACCTCGATCCGGCACACGGACCCGCGCGACCGCACGGCGAGGAGGACGCCGCCGGAGGTGGTGTAGCGCAGGGCGTTGGAGACGAGATTCCGGACGATGCGCCCGAGCATCACCGGGTCGCTCACCACCATGCGGTCCGCCCCGCGCACGTGCAGGCGCAGGCCCTTGCCCTCGGCGGTGTGCCGGAAGCTCGCCGCGATGCCGCCGAGGAGATCGGCGAGGCGCACGGGCCGGATCACGGGGTGCACCACCCCGGCATCGAGCTTCGAGATGTCCAGGAGGGTCTTGATCAGGTCCTCGATGGTCTGCAGCCCGCGCTCGATCTGGCCCGAGATCGCCCGGGCGTCCGGGCCGAGGGACATGTCGGCGAGGGCCGAGGCCGAGAGGCGGGCGGCGTTGAGGGGCTGGAGCAGGTCGTGGCTGGCGGCGGCGAGGAAGCGGGTCTTCGAGCGATTGGCCGTCTCGGCCTCCTCCTTCGCCGCGACCAGGGCCGTGTTGGACCGCTCAAGGCTGTGCATCAGCCCGGTCAGCTCCTCCGTGCGCGACCGGACCCGGCCCTCCAGCATGATCGCCGTCTGGAACAGCGAATAGGCGCTGCCCTGCTGGTCCATGCTGCGCTCGACATGGGCCATCAGCGCCGCGTTGATGCGCTCGAGCTTGGCGATGCGCTGCGCGCTCTCCGGATCCGGGGGACCGCTCACGGCAGCAGCCGCCGCCCGATGGCGATCCCCGTGAAGGTCTGGTTGAGGTGCATGGCCCGGTACTGCTCGCCGTAGGTCTCGAAGCCGACGACGTCGTAGCGCCGATAGAGGTCGCAGATGCCGTGGCGCCCTTGCGCGTGCTCGGCGTCGAGGCGGCGCAGGATGCAGTCGAACCCGATCACGAGGTCGATGCCGCCGAGTTGGGTCTCCAGGCGTTCGAGTTCGGCCCGGGTGGTGGCGACGATGTCGCGCGGCCGGGCGAGGGTGAGCACCACCCCCTCGTCGATGGCGCAGAAGAAGCTGAGCGACCCGTTCTCCGGATCGAGGCGCCGGATCGAGCGGCAGAAATACTCGCCGCCGATTCGAACGGCCAACGGATAGGCGGCAAAGCTCATCGGCGAGAGCCCTTCGGGGTCGAGCCCCACCGCCATGGCGTATTCCCGCGCCGCCGGCTCGGCGTTGAGCTCGTAGACGATGCGGCGCTCGTCGTCGGAGGCCGTCACCACGAACTTCGTCGTCGTCGGTTCGAAGTTGTCGCTCTTGAAGATCTGCGTCGGGTAATCGGTCTCGACGAGGAGCAGCACGGCGGCCCGCCGGTGGATCGCACCGCCGTGCAGGAGGGTCGCCTCGCGGAAATCGAGGCCGTCGCCGGCGGACCCGCCCACCAGCGGAATGCCGTCGAGGGCCCAGGCGATGGCCGAGACCACGGTCTCCTCGGCATTGGCGAGCCCGTCGATGAGGGAGAGGGCGAAGCGCCCGCCCTGGGGCGGCTCGCCGGCCTCGCCGCCGAGGGTGCGCCGCAGGGCGCGGACGGCGGCGGCGGTGCGGGCGACGTCGAGGTGATCGATGGCGTCGAGCACCGCGGAGACGATGCGAAAGCCGGCCATGGGAAACGCGATGAGCACGAGGCCTCGGGCGAGGCCCCCGGCCGGGCTGATCCCGCCCGACATGGTGCAGCCGGCGACCGGCATACCGGGGAAGTGCTTCGTCAGAGCGTGATTGAGGGTCTCGACGCAGACATCGGACGAGAAGAACACCACGATCTGCGACAGCTCGGCGGGGCCGAGGGCGGCGGCGATCTCGGATACGGCGCGGCCCGCCTCGGACGCATCCGTCCAGGCCGTTCGAATCCCGCACAGATGCGTGCGCACCTGCGTGTCCTGGCTCACGCCTCGCTCCCGTGCCGTCGGGCGCGGGCTTGGCGCCCGTCAACCCATTGCGCCGACTGTGTCAGCGCGCCCGAACGCACGCAAGCGCGCCGCGTCAGCCGGCGGGCACGCCGACGGAGAGGCCGCCGCCCCGGCCGATGGCGCGGACGCGCGGCCGCTCGGGTACGAGGTCCCACAGCCGGGCCTCGGCGTAGCGCAGGCGCCGTTCCCCATCCGCGCCGGTCCCGTGGAAGCACTGCTCCAGGGCGAGGATCGCCGTCGGGCGCGGCGGGTGCGGTCGCGCGGTCGTGTCGATGTCGAGGGCGACGGCGTCCGCGATCCCCTGTGCGAAGCCCTCGACGGTCGCCACGAGGGCGGCCATCTCGGATTCGTCGAGGGTCAGGACGAGGCAGAGCCGGAGCGCGTCGTCGGGGCAGGCCTCGACGGGGATGTCGCGCCGGAAAGCGAGGGTAAAGCGCGGGGTCTCCGCACTGGGGTAATCCCACCGGTGAGCGGCCCGCACGCCGGCCAGCGCCACCCACTGGTCGGGCCCGGTGGAGGACGGCGCGGCGATGCGGCCTTCGGGGCGCCCGTCCTGACGGAAATGCAGGAGGGGGTTGATGCCCGCCCGCCCGACATCGGGATAGCGGGCGAGATACATCAGGGTGCTGAAGGCCGGGCTCGGATCGAGGCCGGCGGCGGCGCCCGTGCGCAGGTAATGCCGCACGGGGTCGAGGCGGGTCGGCCCGCTCTGGCGGCGATAATACGCCGTGTCGAAATCCGCGTTCGGATCGTAGCCGAGGCCGGCGCCGCGCCGGACGTAGTGCCAATACGGGTCGATCCCGGAACGGGCCACGTCGGGGTAGCGCGTCCGGTAGAAAGCCTCGTCGAACAGGCGCGGCACACGGCCGATGATGAGCCGACGAACGAGTTCCGTGATGCGCGCGACGGCACGCTGGCGGGGGTTGGGTTTCGCGCTCATGCGAAGGTCGGTGCCTCGCAGAGACGGCGCAGGGTCTGCGCGTAGCGCGTGGGGTCGCAGTCGGCCCGGATCCGATCGAGACCGGCCCGCCGAACCTCGGTCCAGAGGGCGTCGTCCGTGTGGAGGCTCGCCAGGGCCTCGGCGAAGCCTGCCGGATCGCGCCAGTCGCGGGTCAGGGAGCCGGTGCCGTCCGGCCAGCCGATCTGCGCGGCGAGGATCGGCGTGACCACGCCGGGCAGGCCGTGCGCCACGGTCTCGTGGACCTTGTGCGGGATGCCGGCGGCAAAGCGCGTCGGGGCCAGCGACACGCGGGCGGCATCGAGGATCGGGCCGACCGCGTCGACGCGGCCGAGGATCCGCACCCCCTCGCCCGAAAGCCGTTCACGGATGGACGGCGCCACGGCGCCGACGAGGGTGACGTGCGCGTCCGGCATACGCGCGCGAAGAAGGGGCCAGACGTCCGAAAAGAACCAATCGAGGGAATCGATGTTGGGCTCGCCCTCGCGGGCCAGCGACCCGAGGAACACGAAGCCGTCGCGCGCCGAGAAATCGGGCGGGTCGTCCCGGAAGGTCAGCGCATGGCCCAACACCGTGGCGTTGGGAACGCCGCTCGCCCGTAGCACCCGCGCCTCGGCCTCCGAGACGCAGACCACGTGGTCGGCCACGGCGAAGTGGCGGATCTCGCGCGCGCAGGCCCGCGCCAGGGCGGGGCCGTGGGCGGGAGCGCCGGAGAGCGCCTCGGTGACGAAGCCGCGCAGGGCGAACACGGCCTCCGAATCGAACACGATTCGGGAGCGCCCGACATCCCGCGGGGTGAGCCCGAGATCGTGCAGCACGCGGCAAGTCCGTTCGATGTTCGGCGGACGGCTGACCCAGAGCACGTCGTAGTAATCCGGCCGCTCCTGGACGAGGTGGCGCAGGCCGGCCTCGCCGCAGGGCTCGACGATCTCGATGCGGGTGGAGAGGTCGCGGGTGAGCCGGCCCGGTTCCTCGCGCTCGCCGTGGATGGAGCAGAACGTCACCGCGTAGCCGAGGCCCGCCATGGCGTTGAGGATGTGGTTGGCGCGCGGCAGGCCGGCACCGAGGTCGAGGTGCGGCGCCCGGTCCTCGACGTAGAGGACGCGCAGGGTCCAGGGGTCGTGGTCGCGGGCGGCGAAGCCGGTGCGCTGCGGTCCCTGCCCGAACAGCCACGCCGCATGGCGCTCGCGAAAGCGCGCGCGGTTGCGGTCGAGCAGGCGCTCGACGTCGTCGCGCCGGGCGCTTGTGACGTTCTCGACGTGGATCGCGATGGCACGGGGCTGATACACCACCCGGCGCCCGGCCTGGTGGCAGCGCACGCACAGATCCGTGTCCTCGAAATAGGCCGGCGCGAACCAATCGTCGAACCCGCCGAGCTGCCCGAACAGGGCGGCCTCGATCATCAGCACGGCGCCCGAAACGTAGCCGACTTCGCGGGCGAAGGAGGCCTCGGGCGCGAAGGCATCGGCGCCGCCCCGGCCGTATGGATGCGTGGTCTGGGCGTCGTCGCGAAAATGCGCTCCGGCTTCCTGGAGGACGCCGCCCGGGAACACGAGGCGGGCACCGGCGATGCCGACGGCGTCGAACTCCGTGAAGGTGTCGAGGAGGGCGCGGAGAGCCCCGGGCATCAGGTCGACATCGGGGTTGAGGAACAGGAAAAACGGCCCGCGCGCCAGCGCCGCGCCCGCGTTGCAGGCGGGGCCGAAGCCGATATTCTCGTCGTTGAGCACAACCTCGGCGCCGTCGACCCGGGCGAACAGGGTGCGGGTCTCGGCATCGGAGGCGTTGTCGACGACGATGACCTCGAAGGGCACACCGGCCAGGGCCTGCCCGGCGGCGAGCCGGTAGAGGGTCCAGGCCAGCATGTGGCGGGCGCCGCGCGCGACGATGACGATGGACACGCGCGGCGTCGCTTCCGATCGGAAGCCGATGCGGACATCGTTGAGGAACAGGGAATTCCAGATAAGGGCCGCCTCGGCGAGGGCGGCCTTGCGGCCGGTGGCGGCATCGACGGCTTCGAACAGCGGCGTCATGGGCGATGTGGTCGTGGGTGACGTCGTCATGGGTGAAGTCCGGGGGACGAGCCGGCGGCGGGCAGCCGAACGCGGCCGACGAGGTCGTCGTGCAGGATCAGCAGAAGGCCTCCGTTCGTCGGCGCCTCTCCTCCGTCCAGGGTGAGGCTCGCCGGGACGGGCGCGAGATCCGTGCGCGTCGCGCTCAGGAACGGCAGCCCCTGGGCGAGCCCGAGGGGCGTGATGGCGCCCAGGGTCAATTCCAGCGCCGCGTCGGGCTCGACCAGAAACGCCGCACCCGGATGGCGGCCGACGACGAGGTGACTCGGCAGCGCCAGTGCTAGGACGAACCGTCGGGGTCCGGCGCCGACGAGGCGCGCCTCGGCCTCCCAATCGGGCTGCACCCCGGCGATCTCCACCGCTACGGCGGCGCGGAGGGCCGGCGGCAACCGGCGCCCCCGCACCCATTCGGGACCAAGGGCGACTTCGGCTCCGGCGAGGCCGCTCGCGATTCCCCTCGAGGGTCCCTGCTCCGCTTGCACGAACCAGCGCCGCCGCTCGGGCGAATAGGGGGCCGTGCCCGGCGGGGCCGCGCGTTCGGTGGCGATGAGAATGCCGTGTCGGGCATCGTCCGGCTCCGCCGTGCCGAGGCCGGCCACGCAGGTCAGGGCGCCACCGGGCAACGCCAGGGTGACCGGATCGTGTCCATCGATGGCTGCGGGAGGCACCGCATCGCCGCGTTCGGGGATCAGATCTCCGATGTGCGCCCGCAAGAGCGTCAGAAGCGCGTCCTCCGCCGCCTGCGTACCGGAATTATAGCTGGCAAATAAATTCGCGCAGGCCTCTGTCAGCGCCGCCAGCCCGCGGGCGTCTTCCACGAGGGTGAGCACCTGGGCCTTGACCTCGTCCACACCCGCGCAGCGATGGGCCGGAGCGATGGGCGAAAAACCCTCGAAACCGATGCTGGTGCCGATGACGGGGACGCCGAAAGAGAGGGCCTCGGCGACCTTCATCTTGAGACCGCTGCCCATGAGCATCGGTGCCACGACGAGATCGACGCCGTCGTAGAAGTCCTCGATCCGATCGACATAGCCGGCTAACTCGATGCCCGGTCGTGGCCTCGCCCCGAGGCCCGCGCAGATCTCGCCGGCAATGACGAGGATCGGCCGGCTCGGGGTCCAATCCGCGCTCCAGGCTTCGGCGAAGCGCCCGATGGAGAACAGGTTCGGATCGTTGCCGTGGCCGATGAAGCCGATCCGGGCGAGGCGCTCCGGCGCGCGGAACGGCCGGCGGGCCGGGAAATGCGGCGGCAGGAGGTGGACCCGGGCACGGGTGATCGCCGCGAAATGCTCCGCCTCCTCCGCTTGAATCGCCAGCACCACGTCGGCCCGGTCGAGCCCTGCCGCTTCCCCGGCCGCGTCCGTGTAGAAGAAGTTCGGCTCGGCCCGGAACGGACGGTACTGCGCCTGCCGGTCGGCGAAGCGGTCGTGGGTGTCGATGAGGGTGAGGCGGCCGGGCGGCACCGCCGCGAGGCAGCGCGACAGGAACACGTAATTGACGAGGACGGCGCGGGTCTCGGGGTAGGCCGCGCAGTACCAGGCGACGAAGTCCCCGAGTTCGTCGGGGCACCAATCGTCGATGCTGAAGTGCCGGGCGCGCGTCTTGAGGGGGATCGCGGCCTTCGGTTCGACCCGGAAGGTCCGCTGAAAATGCCGGGCCATGGCCGCCGCATCGGTGGGCGGGTGCTGGCCGAAGCGGCGGTAGATCTGGTCCTCATGGGCGAAGTACGCGAGATCGACGGCGAACCCACCCCGCGCCAGGGATTCGCAGGTGGTGACGAGGCGGCGCCGGTTGCCGGCGCTCGTCGGAAAGGCCGGCATCGGCGCGATCACCAGGACGGTCGGGCGGTTCACGGGCGCACCCGCACGGCCGTGAGCCCGTCCGGTCCGACGAGGAGGGCGGCGTCGGTGACGCCCGTGGCGGGCTCGCCCCAGACGGGGTCGAGGGTAAGGACCGCACGGGGCGCGGCGCCGAAGCTCAGCCGGGCGCGGGCCACTCGGGCGCAGCGCCACTCGGCACCGGAGCGCAGCATCAGGACGGTCGGCACGCTGCTCCCCGTCAGGGTCGCCTCGCCCGAACCCGCCAGCGCGAGGTCGGGCGCGCCGGCCGGGCGCTCCTGGCTTGCGGCGAGGGCCGACAGGGCGGGGCCGAGGAGCGCCAGCAAGGGGGTGAGGACGCCGCAGGTCGCGGGGGTCAGGGCACCCAGCACGGCCGGACACAGGGCCGCGCGCTCGGCCGGATCGAGGTCGGAGGCCGGACGCGGCGGCGGAACCGAGACGATCAGGTCGTGGAAATGCGTCGCGACGGTGAGGCGCTCCGTCGGACCGGGGGCGGTGAAGACGAGGAGCACCACCGGCTCCGCTTCGGGCCGCCCGAGGCCGCAGAACGCCCAGGTCATCAGTTCGCCTGCGCCGACCCCGAGGGGAATCGGCAGGGCGGTGGACAGGGGATAGCGGGCGACGAACACGCCCGCGCCCACGGCGAAGAGGTGTCCGTCGACCCGCTGCGCGGTTGGCTCCGTCATCGGGACGGGACGCGGATACGCAAGTCGCGTTTCTCCGACCGCCCTCAGGCCGCCCGCCCGGCGGCGCCGAAGGCCGCCAGGATGCGGGCCCAGGAGCGGGTGCCCTTGTGGAAGCTCTTCAGGTCGTACTTCTCGTTGGGCGAGTGGATGCGGTCGTCGTCGAGGCCGAAGCCGATCAGGAGCGTGTTGCGGTCCAGCAGCCGTTTGAAGTCGCCCACGATGGGAATCGAGCCGCCGGCCCCGATGGTCACGGCGGGCACGCCCCATTCCTCGGCCAGCGCCGCGCGGGCGAGGTCGAGTTCCGGCATGTCGTAGGGCAGGCTGATGGCTCGGCTGCCCTTGTAGCAGATCACCTCGACGGAGCAGTCGGCGGGGATGCGTTCGCGCACGAAGGCCTCGAAGGTGCGGGCGAGCCGCTCGGGGTCCTGATCGTCCACGAGGCGGAACGATACCTTGGCGCTGGCCTCGCCGGCGATCACCGTCTTGGTGCCCTCGCCCGTATAACCGCCGATGATGCCGTTGACGTCGCAGGCGGGCCGCGACTGGACGAGTTCGATGAGCATGCGCCCGTGCTCGCCGGCTGGCTCCGATAGGCCGATGGGGCCGAGGAACGTCTCCGCCGTGAAGTCGAGGCCGCGCCACTGGTCGAGGATGGCCTGCGGCGTCTCGCGCACGCCCTCGTAGAAGCCCGGTAGCGCCACCTTGCCGTCGGCGTCGTGCAGATCGGCGATGATCTTCGACAGGACGTGGATGGGGTTGCGCGCCGCGCCCCCGAAGAAGCCCGAATGCAGGTCGCGGTCGGCGCAACGCACCTTCACCTCGAAATACGCGAGGCCGCGCAGGGACGTGGTGATGGCCGGCGTGGTGGGGTTCCACATGCTGGTGTCGCACACGAGCACGATGTCGGCGTCGAGCTTGTCGCGGTTCGCTGCGACCCATTCGGGCAGGCCCTGCGAGCCGTTCTCCTCCGCGCCCTCGATCAGGATGGTGACGCCGCAGGGCAGCTCGCCCTCCATGGCCAGATGCGCCCGGCAGGCCTCGATGAAGGTCATGACCTGACCCTTGTCGTCGGAGGCGCCGCGCGCGACGATCTGCTGCTCGCCCTTGGCGTTCAGGGCCATGCGCGGCTCGAAGGGCGGCGTCTCCCACAGGGCCAGGGGGTCGACCGGCTGCACGTCGTAATGGCCGTAGAACAGCACGTGCGGTGTGCCAGGCTTCGGCGCATGGGCCAGCACCACCGGATGCAGCGAGGTCTCGTGGATGCCGGTCTCGAAGCCGAGCGCCGTCAGCGTGCCTTCCAGCCACTGCGCCGCCGCGCGGCAATGGGGTGCGTAGGCGGCATCGGTGGAGACGGACGGGATGCGCAGGAACGCGAACAGGCGCTCCAGGGCGTTGTCGAGATCGCGGTCGATGTCGTTGAGAACCGGAGCGAGCGCAGTCATCGGACGTCCTTCGTCGGGAATCGACACCGGGTTAGCCGAGGTGCCGTGAGGGCGCAAACCTTCCCGCCGGGCCCTGAAAGGGAACAGGCGCAATCTGGAACGGTTATCGAGTGGACCGACCAGGGACGGTGATTTTCCCCCTGCCTGCCGTTTCGACCGAATTTCCGAAATCCGGCGGCCGTTGCGGTCGCTGCTTCTGTCACGGACACATGCCATGCTCATCGAAAGCGGCGCGCCCGACGCGGCGAACACCATCGCCATCAGCCTGACGATCAACGGGCAGGCCCGCACCCTCGACGTCGCCCCGTGGACCACCCTCCTCGACCTGCTGCGCGAGGATCTTGACCTCACCGGCACGAAGAAGGGCTGCGATCACGGCCAGTGCGGCGCCTGCACGGTGCTGGTCGACGGGGTGCGGATCAATTCCTGTCTGGCCCTCGCCGTGATGAAGGACGGGGCCAGCATCACCACCGTCGAGGGCCTGGCCGAGAGCGCCGGTCTCCACCCGCTCCAGGCAGCCTTCGTCGAGCACGACGCGTTCCAGTGCGGTTACTGCACGCCCGGACAGCTCTGCTCGGCGGTGGGCATGATGACGGAGGGCCACGCGCATTCGCGCGAAGAGATCCGCGAGGCCATGAGCGGCAACATCTGTCGCTGCGGCGCCTACACCAACATCGTCGACGCCATCGAAGACGTGATGCAGGCGGGAGCCGCGAAATGAACCGCTTCGATTACGTCCGCCCCGAGACCGTCGCCGACGCCGTGAAGGCGGTGGCAGGGGGCAACGCGCGCTTCATCGCCGGCGGCACCAACCTCGTCGATCTGATGAAATACAACGTCGAGCAGCCGGGCCGCCTCGTCGACATCACCCGTCTACCCCTCGACGCCATCGCGGCGCGCGACGGCGGCCTCAGCATCGGTGCCCTCGTGACCAATTCCACCGTCGCGTACGACGCGCAGGTGAAGGAACGCTACCCGCTCCTTGCCAGCGCGATCCTGGCCGGGGCCTCGGGCCAGTTGCGCAACGCCGCCACGACGGGCGGCAACCTCAACCAGCGCACCCGCTGCTACTATTTCTACGACGAAGCGACACCCTGCAACAAACGCCTGCCCGGCTCCGGCTGCCCGGCCATCGGCGGCGTCAACCGCATCCACGCCATCTTCGGCACGAGCCCGAGCTGCATCGCCACCCACCCCTCCGACATGTGCGTGGGCCTGGCCGCCCTCGACGCGGTGGTGCGGGTCGCGGGGCCGGAGGGCGAGCGGACGATTCCGTTCGCCGAGTACCACCGCCTGCCGGAAGACAATCCGGAGCGCGACACCACCCTGAAGCCCGGCGAGATCGTGCTCTCCGTCGACCTACCCGACGAGACCTTCGGCCCGCACCATACCTACCTCAAGCTGCGCGACCGCCTGTCCTATGCCTTCGCCCTCGTGTCGGTCGCCGCCGTGATGGCCCTCGACGGCGACACGATCCGGTCCGCCCGGTTCGCCCTGGGCGGCGTCGCCCACAAGCCGTGGCGCGACAGGGAAGCCGAAGCCTTCCTCGCCGGAAAGCCGGCGACGCACGAGACCTTCGCGGCCGCCGCCAACATCGTGGTCGCCGCGGCCCAGCCCCAATCCGAGAACGCGTTCAAGGTCGAACTCACGCGACGCGCCCTCGTGCGCGGCCTGTCCCAGGCCGCCGCCGGCACGCCCCAGTCGCAGTCCGACAAGCGCATCGCCTGAACGCATCGCCTGAAGGAAATCCGCTCCATGGCCAAGTCCATCAATTCCTCCGGCACGGACACCTACGTGGGCACGGCACGCAGCCGCGTCGACGGTCCGGCCAAGGTCACCGGGCAGGCGAAGTACGCCGGTGAGTTTTCCGCGCCGGACCTCGCCCACGGCTACGTCGTGTCGAGCGGCATCGCCCGCGGCCGCATCACCGCCCTCGACACCGCCGCCGCCGAAGCCGTGCCGGGCGTGATCAAGGTCCTCACCCACGAGAACCGGCCCCGTACGGCGTGGCTCGACTACAATTACCAGGACATGGTGGCCCCACCCGGCTCGCCGTTCCGAGCCCTCTACGACGACAAGATCCAGTACAGCGGTCAGCCCGTCGCCCTGGTCGTCGCCGAGGATTTCGACACGGCCCGCCACGCCGCGTCCCTCGTCAAGGTCGCCTACGAGGCCGAGGCCCCGACCACCGATCTCGAGGCCCAGCGCGAGCTCGCCTACGAGCCGCCGAAGAAGCGCTCGGGCATCAAGCCGCCGCCGGCCCCGTGGGGCGACGCCCCGGGCGCCTTCGACGCCGCGCCGATCAAGGTCTCGCAGGATTATCGCCTGGCCGTGGAGCACCACAACCCGATGGAGCCCCACGCCTCCACGGTGGTGTGGGAGGGCGACGGCAAGATCACCGTCTACGACAAGATCCAGGGCGTCGTGAACACCCACGGCTACATCGCCGCGGTGTTCGGCATGAAGAAGGAGGATGTGCGCGTCCTCAACCCGTATCTCGGCGGCGGCTTCGGCTCGGGCCTGCGCCCGCAATACCAGCTCTTCCTCGCCGTGCTGGCCGCCCGCGCCCTGGAACGCTCCGTGCGGGTGGTGCTGACCCGCGACCAGATGTTCACCTTCGGCTACCGCCCCGACGTGCTCCAGACCGTGTCGCTGGGCGCGGATGCCTCGGGCGGCCTTCGGTCGATCCGGCACGACGCCATCTCGGGCACCTCGAACTTCGAGGATTACCAGGAGGTCGTCGTCAACTGGTCGGGCGTGCTCTACGATTGCGACAACGTCGCCCTCTCCTACAAGCTCGCCCAGCTCGACACCTACACGCCGTCCGACATGCGCGCCCCCGGCGCCGTCACGGGCGTGATGGCACTCGAGATCGCCATGGACGAGCTCGCCTACGAGACGGGGCAGGACCCCATCGCCCTTCGCCTCAAGAACTACAGCGAGAGCGACCGGACGGAGGGCAAGCCGTTCAGCTCGAAATCCCTGCGCGCCTGCTTCGAGGAAGGCGCGGAGCGCTTCGGATGGTCGACCCGCAATCCGGAGCCGCGCTCCATGCGCGACGGGCGCGAACTCGTCGGCTGGGGCATGGCCACTGGCATTTGGGAATCGATGATGCAGCAGTCGAGCGCGAGCGCGACGCTGACCCAGGACGGCAAGCTCACGGTCGGCAATGCCACGGGCGACATCGGCACCGGCACATACACCATCCTGACCCAGATCGCCGCCGACACCCTCGGGCTGCGGATGGAGGACGTGACGACGAAGCTCGGCGACACCGACCTCGCCGAGGCGCCGCTCGCCGGCGGCTCGTGGACGGCGGCGTCCTCCGGCACGGCGGTGATGCGGGCCTGCCAGGATCTTGCCGGGCAACTCTTCGCCCTGGCGCGCGGGCTCGACGATTCCCCGCTCGCCAACGTCGATTTCGACCGCGCGGTGTTCAAGGATGGGCACATCGGGGTAGCGGGCGACGCGTCCCGCAGCATCGCCATCACCGATGTGCTGAGGGCCACCGGCACGGAAACCCTGGAGGCCACGGGCTCGGCCGGGCCGGATGCCGCGCACCAGAAGGCCTTCTCGCCCTACACCCACTCGGCGGTGTTCGTTGAGGTGAAGATCGACGAGGATCTCGGCGTGATCCGCGTCACCCGCGTGGTCTCCGCCATCGCGGCGGGCAAGATCCTCAACCTCAAGACCGCACGCAGCCAGATCCTCGGCGGCGTGGTCATGGGGATCGGCTCGGCCCTGGAAGAGGAATCGATGCTCGACCACACGCTGGGCCGGTTCATGAACCACAATCTCGGCGAGTATCACGTGCCCGTGAACGCCGACATCCACGACATCGACGTGATCTTCGTCGACGAGGAGGACAAGGCCAATCCCATGGGCGTGAAGGGGCTCGGTGAGATCGGCATCGTGGGAACGGCGGCGGCGGTGGCCAACGCGGTGTTCCACGCCACGGGCAAGCGCATCCGAGAACTGCCGATCACCATCGACAAGCTCCTGGCCTGAGCCCCGGTCGCATCCGCGACAAATTTCCGATGTCGAACACACCGGTTTCCAAGTCGGTGGAAGGTAGAGTTTTGCGTGGGACGCATGGCATCCAAACATGGAAGTGCAGCGCAATATTTCATATTGCGTCGCACCATTCATCCTCCATATACCAGCTGTGGAGATGGTAGCGGAGCGGGACGTGTCGGACATTCTGCAGAGGCCACGGCCCACAACGCGGGTCGGTGACAGCGAGAAGATCACGATCAACCTCGGCTACGTCGACCTCGGGCATATCGACCTTCTCGTTTCCGAAAGCCTTTATGCCAACCGCTCCGACTTCATCCGCACGGCCGTCCGCAATCAGATCGTCCGCCACGCCGACGTGACGCGTCAATCCGTGGCCCGCAAACACGTGGAACTCGGTCTGCGCCACTACGGCCGCCTCGATCTCGAAGCCCATCGCGCTGCCGGCACCACCCTGGATATCCGTGTCCTGGGACTCGCCAGCATCGCCGCCGACGTCTCCCCCGAACTCGCGCGCGAGACCATCGCGTCCATCGAGGTCATGGGCAGCCTGCAGGCGAGTCCCGCCGTCAAGGCGGCGCTGGCCGACCGGTTGCGCTGACCACCCTCGCCTTATCGTCAAGCCCCGCCCTTCCAACCCCGCCCCGGACCGTTCGTGCGTCCCCTGGTGCCGCGCAGAACCTGAAAGCGAATCTCCGATGAGCGATCAACAGAACCGGATGCAGGACCGCTTGGCCGACATGATGGAGGCGACCCGGCTCACCGCCACGGGGCGCCTCGGCGACGCATCGGCTCTGATCCAGCGCAGCATGAACGAAGGTCTCGAGCCGCACGGCCACGTGTCCCAGCCAGCAGAAACCGCCGGTCTGACCGACCGCCTGCGCAAGGTGGTCGAGTCGGTGACGCAGGGTCTGGAGCGCAGCGTCGCGCCCGTCCTGGAAGGGCTCGGCGTATCGGGCCGCGTCGGGCGCAGACCGGACGAGGAGGCGATGCCCGCCACCCCGGAGCCCGCCACCACCGGCGAGAGCAGCTTCACCGACGGCAGCCATACGGGTCCGCACGGGACCCGCGAGTACAAGCTGTTCGTGCCCAAGGCCCATCCGGGCACCCGCCCCCTGGTGGTGATGCTTCACGGCTGCAGCCAGTCGCCGGCCGACTTCGCCGCCGGCACCGGGATGAACACCCTGGCCGAGACGCACGGATTCTACGTCCTCTATCCCGGCCAGACGAGCCGGGCCAACGGGCAGCGCTGCTGGAACTGGTTCCAACCGGGCGACCAGGACCGCGAGGCCGGCGAGACCGGCATCATCGCCGGCATGACCCGCGCGGTCGTCGCCGAGCATCGGATCAATCCCCGCCACGTCTTCATCGCCGGCCTCTCGGCGGGCGGGGCGGCGGCGGCCAACGTGGCCCACGCCTATCCCGAACTCTTCGCGGCGGTGGGCATCCATTCGGGGTTGGCGGCGGGGTGCGCCCGCGACGTCTCGGCGGCGTTGACCGTGATGCGCCTCGGGCCCGTGGCGGCGGCCGATTGCATCGCCCCCGTCACGCCCATGCCGACCATCGTGGTCCACGGCGAGAGTGACGGCACGGTCAATCCGCTCAACGGCGAGCAGGCGCTCACCCAGGCGGGCATCGCCGGTTTGACCCCCGAAGTCACCGAGGCCGTCAGCCCCGGCGGACTTCCCTACATCCGCACCCGCTACGCCGATGCGGCCGGGCACGTCTCCGTCGAGAGCTGGTTGGTCCGGGGACTCGGCCACGCCTGGTCGGGCGGCACCATGGCGGGAAGCTACACCGATCCGCGTGGGCCGGACGCGTCGCGCGCCATGCTGAACTTCTTCCTCGCCAACCCCCTCAAGCCCTGAGTGCGGCCACGTTGTCGATGAGGCGGGTGCGGCCGAGATAGGCCGCCGCCAGAACCCGTACGGGCCGGCTGGCCCGCGTCGCCGGCTCCAGGGTCTCGGCGTCGCGGACCTCCAAATACTGCACGGGCGAAAAACCCGCCGCCTCCAATTCGGCCCGGCCCCCGGCCACCAGCGGCTCCGCCTCGGCTCCGGCGGCGAGGCCCGTGGCGATGGCCGACAGGACCGCATGCAGGCGCGGCGCGGCGCGGCGCTCCTCGGGGCTGAGGTAGCGGTTGCGCGAGGACAGGGCGAGGCCGTCCGCCTCGCGAAGGGTCGCCACGCCCTGGATCTCCACGGGCAGGTCGAGGTCGCGCACGGCGCGGCGGATCACCTGAAGCTGCTGATAATCCTTCTCGCCGAACAGAGCGATGTCGGGCTGCACCCGATTGAGGAGCTTCGTCACCACGGTGGCGACCCCGGAAAAGTGCCCCGGGCGGAACTGGCCGCACAGGCCCTGCGTGAGGCTATCGACCTCGACGCGGGTGGAAAAGTCCGGCGGATACATGGCAGCGACATCGGGCAAGTAGGCGGCATCGGCCCCGGCCTCCGCCAGGAGGGCCAGATCGGCCTCCGTATCGCGCGGATACCGCGAAAAATCCTCGGTCGGGCCGAACTGCGTCGGGTTGACGAAGATGCTCGCCACCACGCGGCGTCCCAGCTCACGCGCCCGCGCCACGAGGGCGAGGTGGCCCGCATGCAGGGCCCCCATGGTCGGCACCAGCACCACGGATTCGCCGGCCTTGCGCCACGCCGCGCCTTGCGCGCGCAACGGCGCCACGGCCTCGAAGCGAAGGAGGGATGAATCGGGCATTGCGGCTTCCGTCCGGGTCACGGGTCTGGCCGCAGACCTAAACGCCCGCCCGCATCCGCGCCAGTCGTTAGGGACAGTAGGGCAGCAGGGGGCGGCCGTAGGGATCGTCGACGCCCAGCGGCGGCGTGAAACCGTAATAGCTCGGTTTGCCGAGGCCATAGGCGGAACCGACATAGCTCGGGTCACCGGGCCGGTCGGTGGGCACGGGTGCGCGGCGCGGGATGCACCCGGCCACGCGACGGCGTGGGACGGGGGCCCGGCGCACCACCGAATCGTCGCCTTCGGCCCGGGGGAAATAACGCGGCAACGGCGCGACACCGTCGAGCGCTTCATACCCTTCGGTGGGGCGCCCGGCGTCGAGGAAGTCCGCCGCACGGGCCGGCCAGCCGACCAGAAGGCCGAGGGCGATCAGCCCCCCCGGGCGCCAAGACCGCCCCGTCGCCGTCACCCTGCGCCACATCCACCCACTCCCCGCGCGTCAGGGTTGGCAGAGGGACGTAAACCGGTGGTTAACCATGCCGGCCCTCAGGCCCGCCCGTCGAGGTCGGCCAGACGTCCGCGATCGGTTCCGGTCGGAGCGGCGGCTCGGACCGGCCGGCCGAGGCGACGCGCGAGATCCGTCAGGTCGGGGGCGGTGACCGAACCGCGCCCGTAGAGGGTGCCGTCGAGGGCATCGAGGCCGGCGGCGATGGCGGGGTCCGCCCGCCAGGCCCGCGCGAGATCCGGCGCGCCCTGGAGGACGGGTGCGAGGCGGGCCCGGAAGGCGGTCGCGTCACCGGCGGCGGCGGCCAGGACGAGGGCCCGTCGGGTCGCGCGATCGAGGCGCTGGCGCGACCGCGTGGGCGCCCCGAACCCGACGAGCGCCAGACCGAGCCCGAACGCGGCCAGGGCCGCCCCGACCACGACGAGGGGCGAGGCCGGCGTGATCGGCTTGGCGTCCTCCTCCCGGTCGGGCAGGCCGCCGCCGATCTGCCGGGCCGGAATCTCGGCCTCCCGCAGGGTGCGCGACACGGTGTCGAACCACGGGATGATGATGGCGTCCAACGGGATCACCTCCGCGATGGCGGGGCGCACGTCCCACTGGTAGGTCGCCCGGGCGATGGGCCCGGTGGGGGTGATGATGGTCTCGCGGGTCACAGGTCCGGCGAAGGTGAGGATGCCGCGCGTGCGCATGACCGGCCGGGGCGGCAGGCCTTCGGCGACCATGCCGTGCGCCTCCAGGGTGACGATGCGCCGGGTGCTCTCGCCGATCTTCACCGTCTCCGGGTCCGGGCTCCACGAATCCGTGATGGTGACCTCGCGGGCCGGAAGCCACCATGGCTCCTTGGCGTCGGGCCCGCCGACGGGCTTCGTCCAGTTCGCGACGGAGAGCTGCACCGGGGGCGAGGGCACGTCGACCACTTTCCGGACGCCGCCGTCGTTGACCGTCAGCCGGTGGAGGAACGGCTCGATGGTGAAGTCGCCCGCATGGTGCGGGAAGATCGCCACCACCCGGTCGAACGCGATGGCGACCTGCCCGTCGGGCAGGCGCGTCTTCGACCACGTATCGCGGCCGAGTTGGGTCCAGCTGAAATTCGCCAGCGACGGCTGGATCACCTCCTCCAGGAGGATCGGCTGGCGATAGACCCCGCGGATGCGCAACAGCACCATCTCGCGGGAGAACGGATCGGCGTTGCCGTTGCGCTCCGGGGTCACCGTAAGGGTGAGGTCGCCGGGGTCGATCTCGGCGCGAGCGGGGGCGTTCGCGAAGAGCATGATCAAAATCAACATCGCAAAGGATGTGATGCCAATCCCCGCAGACGGCTGCCGATCGCAGCGCGGGTCCCCCCTCCTAGAAGGAGAGGGACAGGGTGTGGCTCCTCCTCCAAAACCGGTCAGGTTCAACGACCGAGGCCGACGGCCAAAGCTCACCATGGGTTGCTCCCCCCCGGCACGGCCGTGCCGGCCTCGACGCGCACGGCCTGCTCGGCCTTGAGGCGCAGCTTGAGATAGCGGCCGGGATCGTCCGGCAGGGTCTGGAGCCAGAGGCGGTCGGGCCGGATCTCGTGGGCTTCGAAGCTCTTCGTCACCCGGCGCGCTTCCCGCTCGGGCGCGGCGGCGACCATGGCCGAACCGGCGCCCGTGCGCCCGCGCCCGGCGGCGTCGCTGGCCGAGCCCCGCGCTTCGCCCTTGCCGGAATCCACCGAGACCTGCTCGGCCTTGCCGCGCCGCGCCACCTTGCTGTTGCCCGGCGTCGAGGAGGTGGTGCCACCCTCCTTGTTGCCGGCCAGGCCCTCGCCGCTGGAGGTCGCCTGAGTGTCGTCGTTGGGGTCCTGGTTCGAGGTCTTGTTGTAGCGCGCGCCCGTGGTCGCGGTCGCGTTGGCGACCCCGCCGCCCTTGCCGGGATCGCCCGCCCCTTCGTCGACGAGGCGGGCGATGAGGGAGCGGTTGGCCTGGGCGTCCGCATCGCGCGGGTTGTAGGTGAGCGCCGCGTCGTAGGCGTCGAGTGCCCTCTGCAGATCGCCGGCCTTCGCCAGGGCGTTGCCGAGGTTGTAGGACCCGCGCCGCCCGGCCGCGCGGAACAGGGCCGCGGCTTCGTCGTAGCGCCCGGCTTGGTAGAGCGCCGGGCCGCGCCACGCCGGATCGTCGAGGATGGCGGCGGCGGCACCGGGCAGGCCGAGGCACATGAGCGTGCGCCCGAGGCCCGTGCGCGGCTGCGACACCCCGGCGAGGCCGAGAATGCCCACTCCTGCGAGGCCGAGGCTGGCAAAGCGTGCCCAGGTGGTCCAGCGGCGCGGGCGGGGAAACGGAAACGCAAGTGGCATCAGGCGCTCCGGCGGAACAGGGCCAGCGCCGGCAGGAGCGCCAGCAGGATCAGCCAACGGCCGAGATCGGCGAAGGCCAGGACGGTGTAGCCGCCGGCGGCGAGGTGCTGGGCCGTACTCGCCCCGACGGTATCGAGGACGGGCCCCGGTGCGTCGAGGTCGGCGAGGCGTCCGCCGCCCGCGGCGACGAGGCGCTCCAGCGCCGCGCGGTCCGGTTTCGGCGAGCCGGCCGGCAGGCTCGGGCCGGCGGGCACGAACACGCCGCTCAGGGCCCAGCCCTTGGCCCGGATCGCCGCGGCCTCGCGGGCGGCGGCCTCGCCGATGCCGTCGCCATCCGTCACCAGCACCACGTCGCCCGCGATGACGCCGGCCTCCGAGAGGGTCCGGCGCGCCAGGGCGAGGCCGCGTTCGGGGTGGGTGCCCCGGTCGGGCACCGTGTCGCCGTCGAGGGCGAACAGGGTGGAGGCGAGGGCGTCGCGATCGGTGGTGGGCGGGATCGCCAGATAGGCGTCCCCGGCATAGACCACCACGGCGACGCTGCGGGTGCCGGCCGCCTGAGCGACGCCCTCGGCGATCTGGCGCACGTCCTTGAGGCGCCCCCCCTCGGCGACGGAGCGCGAGAGATCGATCACCACCACGGTGGCGTCGAGGTTGCGGAAGGTGGTGGCGTCGGGCCGTTCCACGGCGGGTCCCGTGAGGGCCACAGCGACGAGACCGGCGGCCAGCGCCGCGGCGAGGTTCGCCTGCCGGCGCCCGCCGAGCACGGCCCCGCGCCGGGCGAGCAGCGCCATCAGGCCGGGATCGACGGCCTTCGCCCAATCACCGAGGGGCGCCGAGCGCCACGCCGCGCGAAGGGCCAGGATCGCCACCAGGGGGATCGCCAGGAGCCACCAGGGCCGCAGGATCGCCAGGGCATCGAGGACACTCACGCGACCCGCCTCGCCGCCAGGAGGCCGGCGGCGCACAGGAACGCCACGGCGGCGGGCCAGGGCCACAGGTCCTTCCGCAGGGGCACGGGCGGCGCCTTGGCGCGTCCGCCCTCGATCTCGTCGATGGCGTCCGCCATGCCAACGAGGTCCTCGGTGGTCTTCACCCGGAACATCCGGCCGCCGGTGAGTTCGGCGATCTCCCGTAGGGTCTCTGTGTCGACCACGTCCTGCTCGCCGTCGGCGTTGGAGAGGTCGCGGGGGCCGAGGGCGATGGTGTGGACCCGGACTCCGAGTTCCTTGGCGAGGCCCGCGACATCGCGCGGCGTGGTCTGGCCGGCATTGTTGGCCCCGTCCGTCATCAGGATCACCACCTTGGCGGTTACGGGCGGCCCAGCCTCGCCGGTCTCGGCCGAGGGTGGTGGGGTCAGGCGCTTCAGGGCGAGGCCGAGGCCGTCGCCGATGCCGGTGGAGCGGCCGACGAGGCCGATGGTCGCCTCGTCCAGTGCCCGGGCGACGGTGGCGGTGTCGAAGCTCGGGCTCGCGGCGACGTAGGATTCGTTGGCGAAGATCACGAGGCCGATGCGGTCGCCGGCCCGGCGGCGGATGAAGTCGGTGCCGACGCGCTTGACCGCCGCCAGCCGGTTCACGGTCTGGCCGTCGAGGGCGAAGTCGCGCCGCTCCATGCTGCCGGACAGGTCCATCACCAGCATGATCTCACGGCCCGAGGCCGGCAGCGCCGTGGCGGGCAGGACGAGGCGGGGACCCGCCAGCGCGGCGACGAGGGCCACCCACAGGGTCCAGACCAGCACGGCGCGGCCCCGCCCGCGCGCGGCGACGCTGTCGCCCCGGGCCGCCGCGGCGACGAGGGAGGCGGGCACGCGCAGGGCCCCGCTCGAGCCGACCCGCTCGGCCGGCATCAGGCGGGCGGCCAGCAGGGGCAGGGGCAGGAGCAGCAGGGCGTAGGGGCTCGCGAGGTCGAACGCCGAGGCTAGCGCGGTGAGCCAGTTCGGCATGTCAGGCCCCGATCCGCTGCATCAGCCGTACGAGCTCGGCGTCGATGGCGCCGGGCTCGGACGCCTCGCGGCGGTAAAGGCCGTCGGCGAAGGTTCGGCCGGCGCCCTTGGTGAAGAAGTCCGTGGCGAACAGGCCGTCGAGGGTGGCGGCCCAATCGCTCCCCTGCGTCGAGGCCGCGGCGTCGCCCCGCAGGGTGCGGGCGAGACGGCGCAGGAGTCGTGCCTGGGCGACCCGGCGCGGCCCCGGCGGCAGGGCGTTGGCGGCGGCGAGTTCGCGCGCGGCGGCCCGGCGCACGGTGTTGGCCTGCCGCGCCCTCAGGTACCGGACGAGGCCGACGAGGAGGGCCGCCGTGAAGCCCAGCGCGATGGCGAGCACCACCGGCCCCTGCGCCGCGCCGGCGGTCTCTGCGGGCAGGTGCAGCCCGCGCAGCTGGTCCAGGCTGGCGGGGATGTCGGCGGGGGCGTTTGCGGGATTCATGGGCACCGTCCGCCGGTGCGGGTTTCACAGCACCGCATCGAGCCGTTCCATGAGGGGAGCGTAGGCCTCCGGTCCGGCCTCGACATCGAGGCGCAGGCCCTCGATGCCGCGGCGGGCATACTCGACGAGGCGGGCATCGGCGTCGCCGGGCGGGCGGTCCGCCCGGTTCGCCTGCACCGTGCCGCGCCGGCCGTCTTGGGTGGCGAAAGGGTAGAAGCCCGGGGGGCGGGCCCGCTCGAAGGCGTCGCTGACCAGCACCAGACGGATCGACAGGCGCTCGGCCATCACCGTGAGGAGGTGCTCGAAATCCGCGCCCGGATTGTCGAGGGCGGTGCCGAGGACGAGGTGTCCACCGGAGGGCAGCAGGCTCTGGGCCAGGGTCAGGGCGCGCGACAGGGGCGGGTCCTGGGTCGCGGCGTCCGCCAGGGCCTGGGCATGGGCCATGGCCAGCGCTCCCGTGACGGCCGTCATGGCACGCTCGCCCCCGGCGGGGCGCACCACCACGGGCTCGCCCGCGCCCACCGCCACGAGGCCGACCCGGCCGCCATCGCCGGCCACCCGCCAGCCGAGGAGCACGAGGGCTTCGGCGGCGGCCACCGAGCGCAGGGCCCGGCGGGTGCCGAACAGCATCGAGGGGCGGACATCCACGAGGAGCACCACGGCGCGGTCGCGCTCGTCGTGATGGGTGCGGACATGCAGGATGCCCGTGCGGGCGGTGGCGTTGCGGTCGATGTGGCGGCGGTCGTCGCCCTCCGACCACAGGCGCACGTCGTCGGGCTCGGAGCCGCGCCCGCGCCGCCGGGTGACGATGCCGCCGGGCAGGCCCGCCAGGGTGCGCGTCGCCGGCGAGGTGCCGCGCCGGGCGAGGTGGCGCAGCCCCATGAGGGCCTCGCCCGAGAGGTGGATGCCGGGCGCCTGCGTCGGATCGGCGACGGACGGGGAGGCCATGGCGGGGCTCAGAGCGCCCGCACCCGCTGGACGAGGTCGCGGATGATGCCGCGCGCGGTCCTGCCCTCGGCCGCCGCCCGCCAAGTGAGGCCGATGCGGTGGGCCAGGGCGTCGGCGGCCAGATCCGCGATGTCCTCGGGGACGACGTGGTCGCGTCCACGCAGGTAGGCGCGCGCCTTGCCGGCGAGCATGAGGGCCAGGGTCCCGCGCGGCGAGGCCGGGTGCTCGATGGCGGCGCGCAGATCCGGCGCGGCCGAATCCGTGCGGGTGCCGGCCACCAGGCGCACAAGGTAGTCCTTCAGGGCGGGCGCGACGTAGACGGCCAGCGCCGCCTCCCGCGCGGCCCGGATCTCGGCAACCGAGAGTTTCACCGGCATCGCCTCGGCGTGGTGGTTCAGCTCGCCCTCGACGAGGTCGAGGATGCGGCGCTCGGCGGCCTCGTCGGGCATCTCCACCACCACGTGGAGGAGGAAGCGGTCGAGCTGGGCCTCCGGCAGGGGGAAGGTGCCGGCATGCTCGATGGGGTTCTGGGTCGCCACCACCATGAACGGGTCGGGCAGGCCGTGGGTGTGGCCCGAAACGGTGATCTGGCCCTCGGCCATGGCCTCCAGCAGGGCCGACTGGACCTTGGGCGGGGCGCGGTTCACCTCGTCGACGAGGACGAGGGAGTGGAACAGGGGGCCGGGCAGGAACTCGAAATCGCCGGCATCCTGACGCCACACGGTGGTGCCGGTGAGATCGGCCGGCATGAGGTCGGGCGTGCACTGGATCCGGGCGAAGCTGCCGTCGAGGCCGTCCGACAGGCGCTTGACCGCGCGGGTCTTGGCCAGGCCCGGCGCGCCCTCGATGAGGAGGTGTCCGCCGGTGAGCAGGCCGATGAGTAGGCGCTCCACCATGATGTCGGCGCCGATGAGCCCATGCAGCAGGCCGTCGCGCAGGGCGAGAACCCGCGCGTGCAGGGCTTGATCGAGGGGCGGCGCGGCCGGACGCTCGGCCAGCACGGCACCGCTCATGCGCACGACTCCGCGCGGGCGAAAACAGCCTTCGGGGCAAGGACGGTCAGCCGTACCATGCGCGTCTCCTCGACGATTTTTGGTGCGGGTTCTTAAGCGACCCACGTCGTCCGGGTGTGCCGGTGCGGGGCCCCAGCGTCAATCCCGCGGGCGCGGCCCGATGGCCGCACGGTCGATGTCGGGCAAATTGCCCGACGGCGCGTGGTCGGCCGCCGGGGGCGGCCCTACATCCGGCTCTCCATCGTCGGAGCCCGCGCCCCGTGACCACGGACCTCTTCCCCGGTTTCTCCGCCCCCTGGATCGACATCCCCGTCGGGCGCTTCTTTGCCCGGATCGGCGGGCCGGAGGACGCACTGCCCGTCCTGCTGCTGCACGGCTTTCCCCAGACCCATGCCTGCTGGCACCGGATCGCACCGGCGCTGGCCGAGACCCACCGGGTGATCTGCCTCGACCTGAAGGGGTACGGCTGGTCGGCCGCCCCCGAGGGCGATGCCCGGCATGAAACCTATGCCAAGCGTACCCTCGCCCGGGACGTCGTGGCCGTGATGGAGCATCTCGGGCACGTGCATTTCGCGCTCGTCGGTCACGATCGCGGCGCGCGCATCGGCTACCGTTTGGCCCTGGACGAGCCCGGCCGGGTCGCCCGCCTCGCGCTGCTCGATATCCTGCCGACCCTGGTGCAGTGGGAGCGTATCGAAGCGTCGAGCGGGTCCGCGCATTGGAAGGATCTCGCCCGTCCGGCGCCCGAGCCGGAGAACGAGATCGGACGCGATCCCGACGGCTATTTCGAGGGCCTGCTGCGCGACTGGAGCAATGCCAAGTCGCTCGATCCCTTCGCGCCCGCCGCCCTCGCCCTCTACCGGCAGGGCTGGGCCGTGCCCGAGCGCATCCATGCGATGTGCGAGGATTACCGGGCCGGGGCGACCCGCGACCGCGAGGCGGATCTCGCCGATCTCGCCGCCCAGCGCACGATCCCCTGCCCGACCCTGATCCTAACCGGCGACGGATATCTCGACCGCAGCGCCGAGGCGCCCCTCACCGCTTGGCAACGCACCTTCGCGCCCAACGCGACGGGCGTCGATCTCATATCGGGGCACTTCCTCGCGGAGGAGAACCCCGAGGGCACGTGCGACGCACTGCGCGCCTTCCTGGCGGCATAGGCGGATCCGTCACGGTTCCGTCACGCGGGATCGCGATGACACGGCATGCTCCTGTCCTCGCCGCTCCCCGAATTCGTCAATTCCGCCGTCAGCCTCATCGTCGCCTTCGCACTCGGCACCCTCATCGGAGCCGAGCGGCAGTATCGGCAGCGCACGGCGGGCCTGCGCACCAACGTCCTCGTGGCCGTGGGGGCGGCCGCCTTCGTCGATCTCGGCATGCGCCTGGAGGGGGCGGCCGGCGGCACCCGCACGGTGGCCTACGTGATCTCCGGTGTCGGCTTCCTCGGCGCCGGCGTGATCATGAAGGAGGGCATGAACGTGCGTGGCCTCAACACGGCAGCGACCCTGTGGTGCTCGGCCGCCGTCGGCGCCTTCGCGGGCGCGGACTTCCCCCTGGAAGCCGCCTTCGTCACGGCGACCGTGCTCGCCGGCAACACCTTGCTGCGCCCCCTGGTCAACGCGATCAACCGGGCGCCGATCGACGAGAGCCAGACGGAGGCGACCTACGAGGTCCAAGTGACCGTGCAGGCGGAGTCCGTCGGCCCCGCGCGAGACCTTCTCGTCGAACGCCTCGAGGCGGCGAACTACCCCGTCGGCGGGATCGAAGTGGTGGAGCGCGGCGAGGACACCGTCGAGGTGGTGGCGACCCTCGTCGCCACGGCGGTGGCGGCGGCCGAACTCGACGCCGTGACGACGGCCCTCGAACGCATGCCCCTCGTCACCCACGCCACATGGTCGGTACAGACCGCCGATTGATGGCCCAATACCGCGTGCGCCTGCGCACCTCCAAGGCGTCCCGGCGCATTGCCGCAGGATGATCCGCGACCGACCTCAGACGCATCGGGTCCACGCGCGACCAGGCTCCGCCCTGGCCACGATCCCGGACCGTGAGGATCGAACACCATGGCAGACCAGAAGAACGCACTCATCGTCGGGGCCTCGCGCGGCCTCGGTCTCGGCCTCGTCGAGACGTTCCTACAGCGCGGCTGGCGGGTCACCGCCACCCAGCGTTCGACCGCGCCGGGGCTCGCAGCCCTGTCGTCCGACGCATTGCGCATCGAGACCGCCGATATCGACGACGATGGCGCCGTCGCGTCCCTCCGCGAAACCCTGTCGGGCGAACGCTACGACCTGATCTTCGTGGTCGCCGGCGTCGCGACGCAGGCGCATGAACCGCTCCACGCCGTTCCGCGCGACGTGGCGGCCCAGGTCTACCTCACCAATGCGGTGAGCCCGATCCGCTTCGCCGAAGCCTTCCTCGACCGGCTCGCGCCGAAGGGCCTCGTCGCCTTCATGAGTTCGGTCCTCGGCAGCGTCGGCCTCAACGAATCGGGCGGCTGGGAGAATTACCGGGCGAGCAAGGCGGCGCTGAACACGCTGGCCCGCAGCTTCGAGGTCCGCCACCGCGACGCCGGCTTCGGCGTGATGCTGATGCATCCGGGCTGGGTCCGCACCGAGATGGGCGGGGCGGACGCGGACATCGACGTCGCCACCAGCGTCACCGGCATGTCCGACGTCATCGAGGGCCGCCTCGGCCAGACCGGCTGCGTCTACGTCGACTACACTGGCAAGACGCTCGACTGGTAGTCGAGACGCTCGACTGGTGGTCGAGGACCGATCGCCCCGAGCGACCGGGGCGGTCCGAACCTACCGGCTCAAGGGCGGACGCCCGCGCCGCTCGACGATGACGGGCGGACGGGTGCGGCGCTCGACGATCACCGTACGCGGCGCACGGTTCGGGCTGCCGGCCGTCAGGATGCGTTCGGGCATCCGTTCGGGCTTGGCCTTCGCGGCGGCCAGGACATGCGGGCGGATCTCGTCGGCAGGCAGGCCGATCAGGCCGGCGGCGATCTCGACCTGATGCTCGACCTCGTCGGCGAGATCCTGCGCGGCGGCCACCGCCTCCGGAATCGTCGGTGGCTCCCGGCGCACGCGGATCGGCGGCAGGTCCTTGAAGGATTTCGGGGTCTTCTTCACGGCAGGACTCGCGCTCGGCATTCCATCACCATACGCCGCGGACAGGCTATGTGCAGTGCACAAAATCGCGTTCGGCGGTTGCGTCGCGGACATCGCTGGGGAATTGAGTTCACGGAGCCGGACGCTTCGGTTTCCACGCAAAGGATGCGCCGGCCGCAAACCGCCTTTCGAGACGTGTCGAAATGACGCACCGTTGCGGCCACCAACGGCGCGACGGATAAGTGGTCATGCTCGACGACCTTGCCGATCTCTCCGACCCGCGCCTCATCCCGGCCCGACCCGATCTAGCCGACATCCGCCTGCGCGGCAGGATCGCGGCGGCCCAATACGTCGTGGGCGAGGCCCGCCGGGTGGTGGTGCCGTCGGCCCCCCTGCGGCGTGCGCCCCGGTTCGATGCCGCCGTCGACACCGAGGCGGTGATGGGCGACGCGGTGACCCTCTACGAGGCCGAGGAAGGCTTCGCCTGGGTCCGACTCGGACACGACGGCTATGTCGGCTACCTGGCGGAGGCCGCCCTCGGGCCGGTCGATCCCGCGCCGACGCATCGGGTCACGGCCCTGCGGACCTTCCTGTATCCCGGCCCCGACCTGAAGCTCCCCGCCACCGGATACCTCACCCTCGGCGCCCGCCTGTCGGTGGTGGGCGAAGCGGGCGGGTATCTCCGCCTCGCCACGGGCAACCATGTCTTCGCCGGCCATTGCGCCGCCCTTGATCGGACGGACACGGATTTCGCCGCCACCGCCGAACGTCTCGTCGGAACCCCCTACCTCTGGGGTGGCCGCACCAGCCTCGGCCTCGATTGCTCGGGCCTCGTCCAGCTCTGCCTCGACCTCGCCGGGATCGCGGCGCCCCGCGACGCCGACCAGCAGGAGGGCGGTCTCGGTGCAGCCCTCCCCCCCGGCCTCGACGGGCTCGCGCGCGGCGACCTCGTGTTCTGGCGCGGCCATGTCGGGCTGATGCTCGATGCCACCCGGCTCATCCACGCCAACGGCTTCCACATGGCGGTGGCGGTGGAGCCGCTGCGCGACGCCGTCGCCCGCATCCTGGAGAAGAGCTACGGACCCGTGACCTCGATCCGACGACTCATCCCTTCAGCCGCGACTTGATGCGGTAGATCAGGCCGTCGCGCACGTCGCGATAGCCGTCGAGGCGCTGGTCGCGGGAGCCTTCGTGAAAGTTCGTCGGGTCGGGCGTCGGCCAGTACTCCACCTCCACGGCGTTGGTGCGGGTGAGCTCCAGGGCGGCGTGGTGGGCCTCGGGCGCCAGGGTAACGATGAGGTCGAAGTTCAGCCCCTCCCACTCCTCGAGTTCGGCGAGCGTCCGCGGCTTGTGGCGCGTCGCATCGATGCCGATCTCGTCCAGCGCGGCCACCATGAACGGATCGGCGGGCTCGCCCGAGCGGACCCCGGCCGACTGCACGTAGATCGACTTGCCGAAGTAGTGGCGCGCGATGGCCTCCGCCGCCAGCGAGCGCACGGCGTTGAAGTTGCACATGAACAGGGCGGATTGGACACGCTTCTTCGGGCCGGCCTCGTCCGCCATCCGGTCACTGTCTCCGGGCGCTGGAGTCGACGGCTCCAGGTCTTAGTGAACGATATCTTGGTGGACGAGGTCTTGGTGGACGCACGAAGCCTTCGGGGTGCGGCTGCCGCGCGATGGACGTCACGTTCGGGAGAGCGCCGCTCAGGCCTTCCAATGCAAGGCAAAGACCAGGGTGAACAGGCGCCGCGCGGTCTGGTGGTCGAGGTCGACCTTGCCTTCAAGGCGCTGCTTCAACAGGTCCGAGGCTTCGTTGTGCAGGCCGCGCCGCCCCATGTCGATGGCCTCGATCTGGGTCGGCGAGGCCGTCTTGATGGCGTTGTAGTAGCTCTCGCAGATCATCTCGTAATCGCGGATCACCCGCCGGAACGGGGTCAGCGACAGGAGGTGCGTCATCACCGGATCGCCGGATTCCTGGCGGATCGCGAAGGCGAGCTTGCTCTCGACCAGCCCCAGGGTGAGGGCGAACGGCCCCTCGCGCCCCGGAATCGCGAAGCTGTTCTCTTCGAGGATGTCGAAGATCGCGATGGCGCGCTCGTGCTCCTGGTCGGGGTTGCCCCGGCCGATGGACTCCTCGTCGAGGGTCACCGCCACGAGGCGGTTGGGAGATTTCGGCTCCGTGGATTTGGCCGCGCCGGGCATCATCGCCTCACAGGTTCAGGCGGATGGCCACCGAGCGGGCGTGGCCTTCGAGACCCTCCGACCGTCCGAGGGCGATGGCCGAGGGTCCGAGCGCCCGCAGGCTCTCGGGGTCGCAGCGCAGGATCGTCGTGCGCTTCATGAAGTCGAGGACGCCGAGCCCGGACGAAAACCGCGCCGAGCGCGCCGTCGGCAGGACGTGATTGGGGCCGCCGACATAGTCGCCGATGGCCTCCGGCGTGTGCGAGCCGAGGAAGATCGCCCCGGCGTTGCGCACCTTCGCGGCCAAGGCCTCGGCATCGTCCGTCTCGATCTCGAGGTGCTCGGGCGCTAGGCGGTCGACCAGGGGCACCGCCTCGTCGAAGTTCCGCACCACGACGATGGCGCCGTAATCACGCCAGCTCGCCCGGGCGATCTTCTCACGCGGCAGGGTGACCAGGGCGCGCTCGACGGCCTGCTCGACGGCGTCGGCAAGCTCGGCCGAATCGGTGATGAGGATCGATTGGGCGGCCTCGTCGTGCTCGGCCTGAGCGAGAAGGTCGGCCGCGACCCAGTCCGGATTGGCGTGGGAATCGGCGAGGATCAGCACCTCGGACGGGCCGGCGATCATGTCGATGCCGACCTGCCCGAACACCCGGCGCTTGGCCGCCGCGACCCAGGCATTGCCCGGCCCGACGATCTTGGCCACGGGCGCGATGGTCTCGGTTCCGTAGGCCAGGGCCGCCACGGCCTGGGCACCGCCGACACGGTAGACCTCGTGGACGCCGGCGAGATCGGCGGCGGCGAGCACGAGGGGGTTCATCGCCCCCTCCGGCATCGGCACCACCATGACGACGCGCGGCACCCCGGCGACGCGGGCCGGAATCGCGTTCATCAGCACCGAGGAGGGATAGCTCGCCGTCCCGCCGGGTACGTAGAGGCCGACGGATTCGAGGCCGGTCCAGCGCCAGCCGCTGGTGACCCCGAGGGCGTCCGTGCCCATGTGGTCGCCCGGCACCTGGCCTGCATGGAAGGCTTCGATGCGGGTGGCGGCGAAGCGCAGGGCTTCCAGGGCGTCGGCCGGACACGCGGCGATGGCGGCCCGGATCTCATCGGCCGTCACCCGCAGGGTCGCGGTGGTGAACGCCTCGCCGACGCGGTCGAAGCGGCGGGTGTAGTCGACGAGGGCCGCGTCGCCGCCCGCGACCACGCCCGCGATGATGCCCCGAACGGTCTCGTCGACATCCTCCGAGATCTCGCGCTTCACCGTGAGCAGGCGGGCGAAGCTGTCCGCGAAATCGGCGGCGCCGGAATGGAGGCGGATCATGCGTTGCGTCCCTCGACGGCGGCGCGGGCGGCGGCGACGGCCTCGTGATCGGGTCGGCCATCGACCTCCCAGACGGGTCCGAGATCCTTCATGCGCACCTCGATGCATTCGAGGTCGAGCTGGATCGCGGCATTGCCGGCGAAGATCAGGGTGGCGGTGCCGGACGGAGCCTCGCCCGGCGTGAAGGTGACGGCCAGGAGTTCGAGGGGGGTGTCGGACGACGCGCCCGGTACGATGCCGCGGCTGCGCACGCCGAGCACCCGCTCGAAATGCACGCCCGTCAGGCGTCGACGCGGCGCCGTCCCCTCCTCCGTCGACCAGTCGAACCGCCGGGCCACCAGCACGAAACGATGGGTGTCGGTGAGATAGGCCAGATCCTCGGCCCGCAGGATCGCGTCCTGCAGGTGAGCCGAGATCACCGCGAGGTCGTCGGCATCGAGGGCGGCGAGCTTCAGAAGCTCCATGGCGGGGTGTCGCGCTCTTCGGATTGAACCGGGCCGATCCCGGAACATGGCAACTCTTGCGTCCCGTAGGTAGCGAGGCCGTCGGCCCACGGCAACCATGGGCGCGCGGGCGTTCGTACGACGGGGCGCGGGACGGCGTGGCGCGGGACGGCGTGGCGCGGGGCGGCGTGGAACGAGAGGTCTCAGCCGTCGTTCATCCGCATCGGTCTAGGTCTCGTCCCCGAGACCCTCCAAGCTCGGCCCCCGCGACCCATCGGCGAACACGTCGGCTCGGGCGACGGGGATGACGGAAAGGACAGTTCGGTGAAGCGCATTCTCCTGGCGATCGCGACGGCCGCGACCCTCGGTACCGGCCTCGGCGCGTTCGAGGCCAAGGCTCAGTATTACGGCGGCGGCTACGACGACGACCGTCCCCGGCGTTTCGAGCGCCGCTACGACGAGGACCGCTACGAGCGCCGCCGTGACCGCTACGACGATCGCTTCGACGGACGTCCCCGCGGCGGACGCGGCGGCAGCATCTGCGTCACCGCGCGCGGCAATTGCGGCACGCGGCCCGCGCCCTACAACGCCCCCTGCGGCTGCGAGATTCCCGGCTTCGGTTTCAAGCGCGGCGCCGTCGGCGGCTGATCATTCCGCGCCGGCCCGTCGGGGCCGGCGCGCCTCACCTACGAGCGGACGCGGGTGATCTCGGCGCCGCAGCGCGCGAGCTTGGCCTCCAGGGCCTCGAAGCCGCGATCGAGATGGTAGACCCGGTTGATGCTGGTCTCACCCTCGGCCGCGAGCCCGGCGATGACCAGCGACACCGAGGCGCGCAGATCCGTCGCCATGACGGGCGCTCCCTTGAGACGCTCGACGCCCTCCACGATGGCGAGATCGCCTTCGAGGCGGATCCTGGCGCCGAGGCGTGCAAGCTCCTGCACGTGCATGAAGCGGTTCTCGAAGATGGTCTCGCGGATGTTGGACTGGCCCTTGGCCAGGGTCATCAGGGCCATGAACTGCGCCTGCAGGTCCGTGGGAAAGCCCGGGAACGGATCGGTGGTGACATCGACGGCCGCGATGCCGCCGCCGTTGCGGCGGATGCGGATGGTGTCGGTGCCTACCGTGATCTCGGCGCCCGTGGTCGACAGCACGTCGAGGGCCGAGTGCAGCAGGTCGGCCCGGGTGTTCTCCAGGGTGACGTCGCCGCCGGTCATCGCCACCGCCATGGCGTAGGTCCCGGTCTCGATCCGGTCGGGCAGCACGTCGTGGCGGGCGCCGTGCAGGCGCGAGACACCCTCGATGGTGATGCGCGGCGTACCAGCGCCCTCGATCCGGGCCCCCATCTTGGTGAGGCAGGCCGCGAGATCGACGACCTCGGGCTCGCGTGCGGCGTTCTCGATGAGGGTCGAGCCGTTGGCGAGCGCCGCCGCCATCAGCGCCACGTGGGTGCCGCCGACCGTGACCTTGGGGAAGTGGATCTCACCCCCGCGAAGACCGTTCTTGGCCTTCGCCACCACGTAGCCGCCGTCGACCTCGACGGTGGCGCCGAGGCGCTCGAGCGCCATCAGCAGCAGGTCGACGGGCCGCGTGCCGATGGCGCAGCCGCCCGGCATGGAGACGCGGGCCTCGCCGAAGCGCGCCAGCAGGGGCGCGATCACCCAGAAGCTCGCCCGCATGGTCGAGACGAGTTCGTAGGGCGCCGTGGTGTCGATGACGTTCGAGGCGGTGAGCCGGATGGTCTGGCCGGTCTCGGTGGTCTGGCCGGGACGCTTGCCCACCACCATGTGGTCGACGCCGTGGTTGCCGAGGATGCGCAGGAGCGCGTTGATGTCGGCGAGCCGCGGCACGTTGCCGAGCTCCAGGGTCTCGCCGGTCATCAGGCTGGCGATCATCAGGGGCAGCGCGGCGTTCTTGGCACCCGAGATCGGGATCACGCCGTTGAGCGGCCTGCCGCCGATGATGGTGATGCGGTCCATTGCTGTCCAACCTTACGCTCTGGTCCCGCCCCCGGGGGACGTTCGGACCGGTCTCGCGGAGAGCCCGCGGCCCGCCTTCCATGTCGTTGAGCCGGCGTATACGCGAGTTTTGTCGGAAAAGGGATTGCGGCCCAGCTCAGGCCGGATCGCCCTCGGAGGGTTGCGGCGGATCGCCATCCGGCGGACTGGCGTCCGGCGAATTCGCATCGGACGGATCGGGAGGATCCGGGGGCGTGGGTCCGATCCCGTCCCGAACCCTGCCGTCCGGCGCCTCGGAGCGACCGCGCACCTGCGCCTTGCGGCGTCGGAGATTCTCCCGCAGGGCCGCCTTGAGGCGCTCGGCCCGCCTGTCCGTCTGATCGGTCATGGTTCTCCAAGCGGCCTCGGGGTGGCACGCCAACGCTTCAATCCGCTCGCGGCTTCGATGGGAAGCCGATTTTTCGATCGTCGCATCGGCGTCCTGCCGCGAAACCCGGACGGAGCGGCTCCCACGCGACGCATCGCCACGACGACGGCGCCTATCAGGCGGCCTGACCTGGCGGCACCGTCAAGCTGCAGACCAGGGCTGCGGTTGTCGACTTGAACCAATTCCAAGTTCGCCTGTATCGTGCCGTCCGCGCTGGGGAAGCCAGCCACGACGCGGAGCGTTCGCTGTCTCCCGAACAGGCGGTGACGACACTTTGCTAAAACCAATCGCGAAGACCCCGTCTGGCAAGAGGGTCCGCGCGGAAACGACCCCGCCAGAGGCCGCGATCCCACCGCCGGCCAATCAGCCCAAGCGTGAAGGACGGATGCCCGTGAACCGGATGCCCGCGACGAGCGAGATCACCGAGAGCCGCAAGATCCAGAAGACCCGTCCGGGTCGGACCCAAGCCGATTACGACGCCTACTTCCGCACCGCCCTCGACCACCTCCACACCGAGCGCCGCTATCGCGTCTTCGCCGATATCGAGCGCATTGCCGGACGCTTCCCCACGGCGCATTGGCGCAAGCCCGACGGCGGCACCTCCGAGATCACCGTGTGGTGTTCGAACGACTACCTCGGCATGGGCCAGCACCCCGACGTGGTCGGCGCCATGACCCAGACGGCGGCGCGCTGCGGCGTGGGCGCCGGCGGCACCCGCAACATCGCCGGCAACAATTCCCCCCTGGTGGACCTCGAGCGCGAACTCGCCGACCTGCACGGCAAGGAGGCGGGCCTCGTCTTCACCTCGGGCTACGTCTCGAACCAGGCCGGCATCTCGACCATCGCCAAGCTGCTGCCGAACTGCCTGATCCTGTCGGACGCGTTCAACCACAATTCGATGATCGAGGGCGTGCGCCATTCGGGCTGCGAGAAGCGCATCTTCCGCCATAACGATCTCGCCCACCTCGAAGAGCTCCTCATCGCGGCGGGCGATCGCCCGAAGCTGATCGCCTTCGAGAGCGTCTATTCCATGGACGGCGACGTCTCCGACATTGGAGCCATCTGCGACCTCGCCGAGAGCTACGGCGCCATGACCTACCTCGACGAGGTGCACGCCGTCGGACTCTACGGCCCGCGCGGCGGCGGCATCTCCGAGCGCGACGGGGTGATGCACCGCGTCGACGTCATCGAGGGGACCCTGGCCAAGGGCTATGGCTGCGTCGGCGGCTACATCACCGGGTCCACCGTCCTGTGCGACGCCGTGCGCAGCCACGCGCCGGGCTTCATCTTCACCACCGCCCTGCCGCCGGCCATCGCCGCCGCAGCTCGCGCCTCGGTCCGCTACCTCAAGCGCTCGAACGTCGAGCGCGAGGCGCACCAGCGCCAGGCCAATCGCACCAAGATCGCCCTCGAGGCCGCCGGCCTGCCGGTGCTGCACACGCAGACCCATATCGTGCCGGTGATGGTCGGCGATGCCGAGCTGTGCAAGGCGGCGGCCGACCATCTGCTGGAGCATCACGCCATCTACATCCAGCCGATCAACTACCCGACCGTGCCGCGCGGCACAGAGCGCCTGCGCATCACCCCCTCGCCGTTCCACGACGACGCCAGGATCGCCAAGCTGACGGCGGCGCTCATGGAGACCTGGGACACCCTCGACCTGCCGCGCGCCGGCACCGTGTTCGTGGAAGCCGCCGAGTAGGGCTCAGTTCAGCCGCCAGAGCGCGAAGTTCAGAACCGTCGCGAAGCCGACCCAGGCCGCGTAGGGCACGAGCACTCCGGCGGCGGCACGGTCGAAGCGCCAGGACAGGCGGATGGTCCAGAGGATCATCACGAACATCGCCCCCGAAACCACCACGCCCGTGCCGATGGCGTGAGCGGCGAAGAAGGTTGGGGTCCACGCGGCATTGAGCGCAAGCTGGACCGCGAAGGCGATCACCGCCAGCCGCCAGCCCTCCCGGGTCGGCCCCGTGCGCGGCTTGGCGCCCAGGAGCCGCCACGCCGAGAAGGCGATGAGTCCGTAGAGGATCGTCCACGCGACGGGGAACGCCCAGTTCGGCGGGTTGAAGGACGGTTTGGCGAGATTCGCGTACCAGCCCTCGATGTTGGAGCCCGTCGAGAGCGACCCGACCACGCCCGTGAGGACCACGGGCAGGATCGCCGCCGCCAGACGGGGATAGCGGGGCAGGGCCGGCTGGCCGGGCACATGCAGGGTAGCGGTCATCCGTCTCGGGGTCCTGGTTTCAGTGTCTCTGGGCGACAAGTCTCGGAGCGGCCGACACGGCTACCGGGGGCGACACGGTCTTCGGAGGCTGGCGTCGGAACGCTGTTCGAGGGGCCATGGTTTCATGAGGCCGGCCCCGGACTCGGACCATACGACGGGTCCGTGCCATGGGGTCCGTGCCACGGGGCCGGTGCCGTCGCCAGGAACGCGTCCTGGAGACCTCCACCTTCCCCCAGACCCGCGAACGACAGGACCGGAGCCATGCCGGACGAAACCACGCCCCACCCCTTCCAGGCCCGCAGCCTCGCGGCCCAGGCCATGGGGCGAATCGAACCGGTGACCCGGGCCGTGGTGGCGCCGCTCCACGTCTCGACCACCTTCCTGCGCGATCCGGACAACGGCTATGCGTCGGGCTTCTCCTACGCCCGGCCCGACAACGCCACCGTGCGCGAGGCCGAAGCCGTCATCGCGATGCTGGAGGAGGCGCGAGCCGGGGCCATGCTGTTCGCCTCCGGCATGGCGGCGGCCACGGCCGTGTTCACCGCCCTGGAGCCCGGCGACCACGTCGTCGCCCCCCTGGTGATGTACTGGGCCCTCAAGCGCTGGCTGCGCGAGGAGATGCCGCGCCGGCACATCGCCATCGACTTCGTCCCCATGGATGATCTCGATGCCCTGCGGGCCGCCCTGCGGCCGGGCACGACGAAGCTCGTCTGGATCGAGACGCCGGGCAATCCGCTCTGGACGGTGACCGACATCGCCGCCGCCGCCCGCCTCGCCCATGCCGCGGGGGCACGGCTCGCCGTGGATTCCACCGCCGCCTCGCCAATCCACACGCGGCCCCTCACGCTCGGGGCCGACATCGTGATGCATTCGGCCACGAAGATCCTCAACGGGCATTCGGACGTGGTCGCGGGCGTGCTCGCCGGCGCCGAGGCGGACGCGTTCTGGTCGCGGCTCGGGACGATCCGCGCCGGGGGCGGTGCCATCCTCGGACCGTTCGAGGCCTACCTGCTCATGCGGTCCCTACGCACCCTGCACCTCCGGGCCGCCGCCCAATCGGCCTCGGCCGCGGAACTCGCCCGCCGCCTCGAGAGCCATCCGGCGGTGAGCGCCGTGCTGTATCCGGGCCTGCCCGACGATCCCGGACATGCGGTCGCCGCGCGCCAGATGGACGGCGGCTTCGGCTTCATGCTGTCGATCCGGATCGCGGCCAGCGAACAGGCCGCCATCGCCGCCGCCGCCCGGGTCCGCCTGTGGAAGCGCGCGACCTCCCTCGGGGGCGTCGAGAGCCTCATCGAGCACCGGGCCTCCGTCGAGGGGCCGGGCTCGCCCTGCCCGCCCGATCTCCTGCGCCTATCCGTTGGTATCGAGGCCGTCGACGACCTTTTCGGGGATCTCGACGCGGCCCTGCGGGGGGACGACACCCCGGACAGGCAGTGATTTTCCTCGCGGACGTACGGGGCCAATGCCGAAGCTTCGCGTTGTCGGCTGAGAGTTCCCCCGGAGAGACCCGCGATGACGAACGCCCGATCCCTGCTTGCCGGCCTCACTGCCGGCCTCGCGGCCCTGCTGCTCGCGGGGGCGCCCGTTTCGGCGGCGGACGGTCCGCCGAACCTCGACATCGAGAAGACCTGCCGCTCCGCCGCCTCGGCCAACGTCAACGACAACGCCAGCAAGGACGGTTGCCTGCGCTCGGAGCGTTCGGCCCGTGACGAGGTCAAGCGCCGCTGGGGCGAGTTCACGCCGGCGGCCAAGCGCCAGTGCGAGAAGCAGTTCGATGCCGGAGGGTTTCCGTCCTACGTGGAAATGGTCACCTGTCTCGAACTCGCCAGCGGAACGGGGCTGAAGTCCGACGGCAAGCAGGGCGGCGACAGCGTCACGAAGGAGCCGGCCCCGAGCCAGCGCACCGACCCCATCGAAGTCCTCGGCAAGCCGGCGCGTTGACGCCCGCTCAGGACACCGGGGCTTCGCTGGCCCGGAGGTCCGCGACCTCGGCGAGGTTCGGCCGTTCCGCCCGGACCTCGGTGCCGCCGCGCGATTGGGCCAGGGCGGCGAGATCGGCCGCGCGCCGCGTGTCGTCGACGGTGAGGAATAGGTCCAGGTCCTGCGCCCGCCGGCCGAGATCGGCCCGGCTGGTCAGCACGCTCTGGGCCGGGCTCGACAGGAGGCCGAGGGCCACGGGCGCCATCCACAGGGCGAGCCACGGGTCGGCGGCATAGGCGAGCACGCCGGCGAGGAGGCCACCGGCCACCAGGGTGTCGACCTGCAGCCGGCAGGCCTCCGCCCACGGCACCCGGCGATCGTCACGGACCTGCACGTCCCAGCGCACCACGCGCCCGACGAAGGTGGTGGCGACGGCGCCCGCCGCGAACAGGGTCATCACCGGCCAGAGCAGCACCCAGATCACCTGTTCCAGCGCCGCGCTCTTCAGGAGCGACGCGGTGCCGCCGAAGGCCGCCCGGCGCTCCGCCGAGACGAGGACGTGGCCGAGGCTCAGGGCTTTCGGCAGGGCGAGAACGAGGACGACGAGGGCCGCGAGCCCATGGGCGGCCGCCCCCGTGCCGGTGAGACCGTAGCCGAGGAGACCGAGATCGCCGGTGGTCGCGGCCTGGACGGTGCCGAGCGCCAGGAACGCCACCCAGAGCGGGCAGGCCATGTAGGAGAGGATGCCGACGGCGAGGTGCCAGCGGCTGGCGGGGCGCAGGCCCGGCATGGGCACGACGCGCAGGTGCTGCATGTTGCCCTGGCACCAGCGGCGCTCGCGGCCGAGCAGATCGACGAGGTTCGTCGGCATCTCCTCCCAGGTGCCGCCCATCTCGGGCAGCAAGCGCACCTCCCAGCCGGCCCGACGCAGGAGCGCGCCCTCGACGATGTCGTGGCACAGGATCTCGCCGCCCAGCGGCGCCTTGCCGGGCAGGACGGGGAGTTCGGCGTTGTTGGCGAAGGCCTCGACCCTCAGAATCGCGTTGTGCCCCCAGTAGCTGCCATCGGGCCCCTGCCACGTTTCCAGGCAGCGGATCGACAGGGGCGCGTAGAGGCGCACGGCGAATTGCTGGACGCGGGCGAACAGGGTGTCGCGGCCGGTGGCGTAGCTCACGGTCTGGATCAGGCCGACGCGGGGGCTCTCCTCCATCAGACGGGCGAGGCGGCGCATGGCCGCGCCGGTCATCAGGCTGTCGGCGTCGAGCACGATCATGAAGTCGTACTCGGCCCCGTAGGTCCGGCAGAACTCGGCGATGTTGCCGGCTTTCCGCCCGACATTGTCGTGGCGGCGGCGGTAGCGCAGATGCGGCAGGCCGGGACCGTTCTGGACCGCCCAGGCGGTGATGCGGGAAAATTCGTGCTCCTCCACCGCCGCGATGGCGCCGTCGCGGGTGTCGGACAGGACGAACAGGTCGATGTCGGACCCGTCGCCGCCCTCGCGCTGGAGCGAGCGGGCCATGACCCGGAGGGCCGCGAACACCGCGACGGCGTCCTCCGCGTGGATGGCCACCACGGCGGCCGTCCGGCTCCGGCCCGAAGCGATCGCCGGCACGGTCAGGGAGCGGATCTCGAGGTCCGACTTCGCCCGGTCGCCGAGGGCGTCCGCGACGAGGCCGTAGACGTATTGCCAGGCCACGAACGACTGCCAGGCCATCACCAGGCAGAACAGGACGAGGACGGAGCCGGCGAGCCAGCCGGTGGGCGGGCCGTAGGCGATCCCCGCCAGCGTCGCGATGAGGGCGGCCGTCGCCAGGGTAGGCCCGGCCAGCATCAGCCGGCGTGCGAGGAGGGAGTGCTCCGAAGCCGGTCCGCCGGGGATTTCACCGCCTGGGATTTCGGCAACCTGAGCGTCGTGCGACAACCGCTGGGACATGGGGCGCGGGACTCTCGTACGAGGGGAGCCAAGCGATGCCCGATCACGGGGACAGGCACACGATGGGCGATGGCAACGGTGGGGACGGGAACGGGCCGACCGGCCCCGTCTCGCGGCGGCAAGCCCTGCAGACGCTCGGCGCGGCCACGGGCATGCTCCTGCCTAGTATCACCGATCTGAATGGTGCCCGAACGATGGCTGCTCCGCTTTCCGACCGGACCACGGCCATGACCTTCGCGGAGCTTTCCGAGCGGGCGATGGCGCTCGCCGCCAGCCCGTACCGGCCGCACGCCGACGACCTGCCACCCACCCTCAAGACCCTGACCTACGATGGCTACCGGGGGATCACGTTCCGCCCCGCGGCGAGCCCGCGCCTGGGCACCCACTTCTCGGCGCAGCTGTTCCACCGCGGCTTCCTGCAGGCCAAGCGCGTGGACCTCTACCTCCAGCCGGCGGAGGGGCCGCCGAAGCCCATCGCGTACGGCCCGGAGCTGTTCGACCTCGGCCCCGCGTTGCAGGGCCAGACCTTCCCGGCCGACCTCGGCTTCGCGGGTTTTCGCCTCCACTACGCCTTCGACGAGGCCCGACCGGCGATCCAGGAGGAATTCCTCGTCTTCCTGGGAGCTTCGTATTTCCGCTTGCGCGGCAAGGGCCAGGAATACGGCCTGTCGGCGCGGGGGGCGGCCATCCGCACGGGCGGCCCGGGCGCCGAGGAATTTCCGGACTTCACCGCGTTCTGGATCTGCGAACCGAAGGACGACGCCCGTACCCTCGAAGTACTGGCGCTCCTCGAATCCCCGAGTCTGACGGGCGCCTACCGCTTCGTCGTCGCACCGGGCGATCCCTCGACCCTGCGGGTCGAAGCCTCGCTCCACCCGCGAACCGCCATCGACCGCCTCGGGCTGGCGCCGCTCACCAGCATGTTCCTCCACGGGCAGAACGGGCCGGGTGCGCCGGGCGCCGAGCCCTTCGACGATTTCCGCCCCCAGGTCCACGATTCCGACGGCCTCGCCGTCGTCACCCGGGGCGACCGGCTGTGGCGGCCCCTGGTGAACGGGCGGCGCGATCCGCAGGTCTCCGCCTTCGCCGTCGATCCCCTCGACGGGTTCGGTCTGCTTCAGCGCGAGCGGAATTTTGCCGCCTATCTCGACGTCCAGGCCCGTCATGAATACCGGCCGGGCCTGTGGGTGACCCCGGAGGCGGGGTTCGGCGCCGGTGCGGTGCAGCTCTTCGAGATCCCATCGCGCGAGGAGTACATGGACAACATCGTGGCGGCGTTCGTGCCGGCCGCCCCCGTCGCGGCGGGACGCCCCCTTGCCCTGCGCTATACCCTGGCGACGGTGGGCGCGGAGCCGGCGCGCGTCGTGCCGGGAACCCTCGCCCGCGTGGTGTCGACCCGCGTCGGCTCGGCCGAACGCCTGCGTCCGACCACGCCGCCGAGCCCGGGCCGGCGCCTCTACGTGGTGGATTTCGAAGGGCCGGGCCTGCCCCGCGATCCGGCGGCCGCCCTCGCCGCCGACGTCTCGGCCAGTGCCGGCACCCTGGTGGACCCGGTGGTCGAGTTCGTGCCCCAGACCGGGGGCTGGCGGCTCTATGTCGAGTGGCGCCCGCCCGCCAGCCGCCCGCCCGGCGACGTGGTGCTCCGCGCGCGCCTGCTCGTGTCGGGCAGGGCCGTCACGGAAATCTGGGACGCGGCGGCCTGAACGCCCAGGTTCGAGTCACGGGGCCGAGGCGCGCTTGCGTAGGATCATGTCGCCCCGGAACACGAACTTCTGGGCGCGCTTGCCGGTGTCCACCTCCGTGGTGAACACGTTGCCCTTGGAATCGATGGCGAGGTTGTGGACCCAGTGGAAGTCGCCGGCCATGCGGCCGTTGCGGCCGAAGGCGCCCACGACCTCGCCGGTGTCGCGTTTCAGGGTCCGGACCTCGTTGTTGGCTCCGTCGGCGTTGAGGAGATAGGTCTGCTCGGCATCGGGCCACAGGGCGAGTTCCCAGACCGAGCCGTTGGCCAGGGTGTTCTTCTCGACGAAGAACTCCTTCACGAAGCGGCCGTCCTTGTGGAACACTTGGACCCGGTCGTTGGCGCGGTCGCAGATGTAGACGAGGCCGTCGCGGGCGATCTGGACGCAGTGGACGGGGTTGCGGAATTGCTGGGCCGGCGCGGCGGCCGGATCGTAGGGCGGCAGGGCCTCGTCGGTGGGCGGCTTGCCGTAGGCGCCCCACATCCGCTTGAACGCGCCGGTCTCCGCGTCGAACACGATGACCCGGTGGTTGAAGTAGCCGTCGGCCACGTAGAGTTCGTTGGTCTCGGGGTCCACCTGCATGGCGGCCGGGCGACCGAGCCGGGTGGTGTCGAGGCTGTTGGTCTGCGGACCCTGTTTGCCGATCTGCAGGACGAACTTGCCCTCCGGCGTGAACTTCAGGATCAGCCCATCCTGATCGCCGTTGCCCGCGAGCCACACGAAGCCCTTGTGGTCGATGTGGATGCCGTGCTCGTTCTGCGGCCAGTCGTAGCCCTGCCCCGGGCCGCCCCAGGACCGGATCAGGGTACCGGCCTGATCGAACACCAATACCGGCGGGGCCGGCACGCAGCACTTCGTGCGCGGCGGGTCGAGGCTCGCCGCCTTCTCGTCGTCCGTGAGGGAGCGGGGCCGCTGCACCACCCAGATCCGGTCCTCGGCATCCACGGCGACGCCGGAGGCTTGGCCCATGATCCAGTTGTTCGGCAGGGCCTTCGGCCAGGCCGGATCGACCTGGAAGGTCGGCGGCTCCGCCGACGCCGGTCCGAGGAGCATGAGCCACAGCACGGCCGGCCCAAATCCGAGCTTCATCACCACCTCCCCGAGACGTCTGTTCTTGGGCGCAAGACGTCTGTTGACGTCTGTTCTTGGACGAAAGTGTCTGCCCGGATCGCGGCGTTGTCCAGCGACGGCGATGCCCGTTTGACCGTCCGGCGCGCGGACCTGTAGACACCCCGGCCCCACCGGGAGACGCTGCATGGCCGCCATCAACGCAATCCTCGCCGCCGAACTCGGCGTGGCCGAGTGGCAGGTGAAGGCCGCCGTCGATCTCCTCGACGGGGGCGCCACGGTCCCGTTCGTCGCGCGCTACCGCAAGGAAGTCACCGGCACCCTCGACGACACGCAGTTGCGCACCCTGGAGGAGCGCCTCGCCTACCTGCGCGACCTCGAAGCGCGGCGCGCGGCGGTGCTGGAGAGCATCGAGGCCCAGGGCAAGCTCGACGCCCCCTTACGCGCCCGCATCCTCGCCGCCGACACCAAGGCGCGGCTGGAGGACCTCTATCTGCCGTTCCGGGTGAAGCGCCGCACCAAGGCGCAGATCGCCCGCGAGGCCGGCCTCGGGCCCCTGGCCGATGCTCTTCTGGCCGGGCCCGACCAGGCACCGGAGGCGGCGGCCAAGGGCTATGTCGATGCGGGCAAGGGCGTCGCCGACACCGACGCCGCCCTGGAGGGCGCGCGGTCGATCCTCATGGAGCGCTTCAGCGAGGACGCGGAACTGGTGGGGTCCTTGCGGGAAACAGGCTGGCAGCGTGGCCGGATGGTCGCGACGGTGAAGAAGGGCAAGGCGGCGGCGGGCGAGAAGTTCGCCGACTATTTCGCGTTCTCCGAGCCCCTCACCCGCCTGCCCTCGCACCGCATCCTCGCGCTCTTCCGGGGCGAGAAGGAAGATGTGCTCGACCTCGACCTGACCGACGCCGTCGGCGACGAACCGGCCAAGGGACAGCCCTCCGCCCAGGAACTGCGCATCGCCAAGACGTTTGGCGTACGCGACGCCGGCCGACCGGGCGACGCGTTCCTCATGGACACCGTGCGCCGGACGTGGCGGACGAAGCTCAAGCCCAGCATCGACACGGACCTGCGCGCGCGCTTGTGGGCCGTGGCTGAGACCGGCGCCGTCGGTGTGTTCGCCGGAAACCTGCGCGACCTACTGCTGGCGGCGCCCGCGGGCGCCCGCCCGACCCTCGGCCTCGATCCGGGCTTCCGCACCGGCGTGAAGGTCGCGGTGGTCGATGCCACCGGCAAGGTGGTGGCCACCGATACGATCTACCCGCATGAGCCGCGCCGCGACTGGAACGGCGCCCTCGTGACGCTCGCCAAGCTCTGCCGCGCGCACGGCGTCGAACTCGTCGCCATCGGCAACGGAACGGCGTCGCGCGAGACCGACAAGCTCGCGGCGGACCTCATCGCCAAGCAGCCCGAACTGAAACTCACCAAGGTGATGGTCTCGGAGGCCGGCGCCTCGGTCTACTCGGCCTCGGCCTATGCCAGCGCCGAGCTGCCCGACCTCGACGTCACGATCCGCGGCGCCGTCTCCATCGCCCGGCGCCTGCAGGACCCGCTCGCCGAACTCGTGAAGATCGAGCCGAAAGCCATCGGCGTCGGGCAGTACCAGCACGATCTGGCGGAGGGGAAGCTGTCCCGCTCCCTCGATGCCGTGGTGGAGGATTGCGTGAACGGCGTGGGTGTGGACGTGAACACCGCTTCCGCGCCCCTGCTCGCCCGGGTGTCCGGTCTCACCGAGCGGGTCGCCTCCAACATCGTCGTCCACCGCGATGCCAACGGGCCGTTCCGCAGCCGCGCCAGCCTCAAGAAGGTTGCGGGCCTCGGGCCGAAGGCCTACGAACTCGCCGCCGGCTTCCTGCGCATCCGCGACGGCACCGATCCCCTCGACGCCTCGGGCGTCCACCCGGAGGCCTACCCGGTGGTGCGCCGGATTCTCGCCGCCGCCGGTCAGCCGATCCAGGCGGTCATCGGCAATGCGGGTACGCTTCGCGGGCTCGACCCGAAAAAGTTCACCGACGCGACCTTCGGCCTGCCCACGGTCACCGACATTCTCTCCGAGCTGGAAAAGCCCGGCCGCGATCCGCGCCCGGCCTTCAGGACAGCGACCTTCCAGGACGGTATCGAGAAGATCTCCGACCTTAAGCCCGGCATGCGCCTGGAGGGGGTCGTTACCAACGTCGCCGCCTTCGGCGCGTTCGTGGATGTCGGCGTGCACCAAGACGGCCTGGTGCACATCTCGATGCTGGCCGACCGGTTCGTGAAGGACCCGCGCGACGTGGTCAAACCCGGCGACGTGGTGCAGGTGCGCGTCGTCGAGGTCGATCCGAACCGCAAGCGCATCGCCCTCTCCATGCGGTCGGACGATGCGGACACGTCCCGCCCCGGCCGGCGCGAGGAGCGCCCGGCCCCCGCACGGATGCAGGCCGCCCCGCCGCCGAAGGCCGGAGCGGAGACCGGCGGCGCCATGGCGGAAGCCCTGCGCCGGGCGGCCGAATCCAAGCAGCGGCGCTGAGCGCCTACTCCTGTCCCGCCACCTGCTGATCGTCGCGGGCACGGTGCAGGAGGAAGATCGACAGGACCATGACGAGGATGAGCCCGGCGAGCACGCCGAGCTCGATCATCGAGATGCGAAACAGCGCCTCGCGCTCCGGCGTGAGCGGGCCATGCGTGACCTCGGACGATTGCAGGGTGATCACCAAGACCCGCCGGATCGAGGCGATGAGGCCGACGATGAGGAACGGCTCGCAGGTGAGCTTGCCCGAGCGCATGGAGACCCGCACCGTGTGCAGGATCTCCACCAGCATCAGCAGGAACAGGAGCCGGTCGACGATCTCCAGGAGCTTGCCCGATCCGCCGAGTTCGCGGATCGCCCCCACGAGGAGGCCGGTGGCATCGACGAGCGCCAGGATCGCGGTGGCCGCCAGCAGCACCCCGAGCACGGCGTAGACCGCGTGCTCCGTGTGCATGAACAGAAAGCCCGAGGCCCGCGTGAGCCGGCTTTCCCCGTCCGCATCGTTCGCCATGGCGTATCCACCCCGGCGCCGGCTTCAATCACCGGTCGCAGGAAGAATTTGACAGGCAAACCGACCGCTTGTCGAGTATCAGTGGAAGAACGGCAGCACGTGGGGCGCGTAGAGACCGAAGCCGAGCATCGCCAATCCGGCGAGGCCGATGAGGGCGCCGCCGAAGACCAGGGCCGCGATGCCGGTGATCACCTCGGCCGACGCGAGCACGATGCCGATCTGGAAGGCGGCGGAGCCGAACTCGTAATGGTGATAACGGTGGAGCGCCTTGTCGCGCACCTCCTGGGCGTGCCGGGCCTTCTCGCTGAGTTCCTTGCGGCCCTCGCCAGTGGCGGGCTCGCTGTCCCAGCGGGCCATGGTCTTGGCCCACTCGGCGCGCTTGGCCTTGATCGCCTCCGAATTCGCGGCGTCCGGCGGCAGCAGGGCCAGGGTCTCGTCGGCGGTCTTGAGGATGGTGCCCCGGATGGTGCGGGCCTGGAAGTAGGCCCATTGATTGGACGATTCGACGTTGGCGCTGAGCGCCTCCGTCTGCGCGCCCTTGGCCAGGGTCTCGGCCAGCGCAAGGAACAGCGCCAACACCGAGATCAGCAGCGCCACGCGCTTGTTGGAGCTTCCGCCGCCCCCGTGACCACCCGACATGCTGCCCCCTCGATTCGACGGGCGCAGTCACAGCCGATCCCGGAGCCAAGCGCAACCATAAACCGCGCAACCATCGATACGCGCGCCCCGCCGAATGCGGGGCACGCCGGTTTCCGGGTCACTGGACTCAGGGCTTCTTGGGCTCGCCCTTCCCCTCGGCTGGGGCGGCGCCCGTGCGCTCGACCTTCGCGGCCTCGCGCAACTTGAGGATGAGATCCTGCTGGGTCTTGCGGGTGATGTACTGCTCGACCTGCTCCTTCATCTCGGCGAAGGTCGGCACCGGCTTCACGCGCTTCTCCTCGACCTTGATGACGTGCCAGCCGAACTGGGTCTTGATCGGGTCCGAGACCTGCCCGGCGTTGAGCTTGAAGGCCGCCTCGGCGAAGGGCGCCACCATGCGCTCCTTCGTGAACCAGCCGAGATCGCCGCCCTCGGCCTTCGAGCCCGGGTCCTTCGAGGCCTCGGCCGCGACCTTCGCGAAGTCCTCGCCCCCCTTGATGCGCACGGCGATCTTCTTCGCGTCGTCCTCGTTGTCGACGAGGATGTGGCGCGCATGGACCTCCTCGTCCGGCTTCATCGCCTTCACGGTCTGCTCGTAGAGAGCCTTGGCCGCCTCCGGCGTCACCGCCTTCTTGGCCTCGCGCTCCAGGTACTCGTCGAGGAGGAGCTTATCGCGGAAATAGGCGAGCTTGCGCTGGAAGTCCGGGGACTCGGCCACCTTGGCCGCGTCGGCGGCCTGCGCGCCGACCTTCAGGTCGACCATGTAATCGACGAGCAGATTCTTCTTTTGCGCGTCGTCCACGCCCGGCAGGGACAGGGCCGGATCGTCCGACGCGATGGCCAGATCGCCCTGGGTGATCGGGGCGCCGTTCACCTTCGCCACAACCGTCTCGGGCGCCACGACGGGGGCCGCCGGCGCGGGGGCGGCGGGCTGCTGCGCCTGGGCGCCGGCCAGGGGCGTGGCCAGGAGCAGCGCGAGGGCGCTGGTGCGCAGGAGGGCGTGGGTGATGGGCATCGCGGCGTCCTTCGGGCAGGGCGCCTCGCTGCATCCCCGCCTCACCGTGCGGTCGGACTCGGTGCGAGGCGTGATCGGTGCGAGAGTTGGCGGCGGCCGGAAGGCCACCGGAATCACGCCCTCACAGGTGGCGTGCGCCGGCGTCGATGGCAAGCCGGGCGGGCGCGATCCATCGCATCCGCCGGGTTGCGGCGAGGCCGCCTTAACGGATCGGGGCGTAGGGTCCGTCCGACTTGTTCCGGGAGGTGTCGCGTGCGTGCAGATTCGGTCGCCCTCGCTGTGGTCCTGCTCGGCGCCGGTCTCTTCGGCGGTGCCTCGGATGCCGAGGCGCGCGGGCGCCGCAGTCCGGGTGTGGCGTTCGTCCCCGCCGCCACGGGCAGCATCGGTTCAACTCCGGCCGGACCGGTGCGGCAGGAGCCCGCCGCGAGCCTGGCGATGCCGCGCCCGATCCCGTCCGTCGTCACCCCCCTCGTGACCGCCCCCGCTCCCGTCAGGGACGTCCGTACGACGCAGGTCTGGTGCGGTAGCGGACGCATCGTCGGCTCCGGGGCCGGGTTCTGCGAGATCAACTGATTCGTCCCTGCCGCCCGCTTCTGGCAACCGGGCGTGAGAACCCCGGCCTGAGGCCGGGTTGACGACATCATGCGCTTAGGGCGGGCGCCCGGTATCGAAGCGAATGCGACGCCGTTCCGCCTTCGCGAACCTGAGGACATCGACGTTCGCGAGGGCGCGGCTCTTTCGGATGCGTCGGGCAATATTTACCTCTATAAGCCCGGCCAACATTCGCCTTCACGCTTTTCGATCGACCGTAGGTTCACGATGCTCGGTGCCCTCGCCAAGAAGATTTTCGGCTCGTCCAACGACCGGCGCGTGAAGGGCTACCGTCCCCGTGTGGCCGAGATCAACGCCCTGGAGCCGCAGCTGGCCAGCCTCACCGACGCGGATCTGCGCGCGCGGACCGACATGCTCAAGGGCGAGCTCGCCGCCGGCAAGTCCCTCGACGATATCCTGATTCCCGCCTTCGCCACCGTGCGCGAAGCCGCCAAGCGGGCCTTGGGGCAGCGCCACTTCGACGTGCAGCTCATCGGCGGCATGGTGCTGCACGAGAGCGGCATCGCCGAGATGCGCACGGGCGAGGGCAAGACCCTGGTGGCGACCCTGCCGGTCTATCTCAACGCCCTCTCGGGCCTCGGCGTCCACGTGGTGACCGTGAACGACTACCTCGCGTCGCGCGACGCCGAGTGGATGGGCCGCGTCTACCGCTTCCTCGGCCTCACCGTCGGCACCATCGTGCACGGGCTCGACGACGAGCAGCGCAAGGCGGCCTATGCCTGCGACATCACCTACGGCACCAACAACGAGTTCGGGTTCGACTACCTGCGCGACAACATGAAGTACGAGCTCTCCCAGCTCGCCCAGCGCGGCCACAATTTCGCGATCGTGGACGAGGTCGATTCGATCCTCATCGACGAGGCGCGTACCCCGCTCATCATCTCCGGCCCCGTGGACGACCGCTCGGAGCTCTACGTCTCCGTCGATGCGCTGATGCCCCATCTGGAGAAGGAGCATTACGACCTCGACGAAAAGCAGCGCACGGTCTCGCTCACCGAGAGCGGCAACGAGTTCATCGAGGACCTTTTACGCGGAGCGGATCTGCTGAAAGAGGGCGATCTCTACGACGCCCACAACGTCTCCCTCGTCCACCACGTGAACCAGGCGCTGCGCGCCCACACCCTGTTCACCCTGGACAAGGACTACATCGTCAAGAACGACGAGGTGGTGATCATCGACGAGTTCACCGGCCGCATGATGCAGGGCCGGCGCTACTCGGAAGGCCTGCACCAGGCCCTCGAGGCCAAGGAGCGGGTCACGATCCAGCCCGAGAACCAGACGCTCGCCTCGATCACCTTCCAGAACTACTTCCGCCTCTATTCCAACCTCGCCGGCATGACCGGCACGGCCTCGACGGAGGCCGACGAGTTCGCCGAGATCTACAAGCTCGAAGTCGTCGACATCCCGACCAACAAGGAGGTCGAGCGCGTCGACGAGGACGACGAGGTCTACCGGACCGTGGGCGAGAAGTACGACGGCATCATCGCCGAGATCGAGAAGGCGCATGCGCGCCACCAGCCGATCCTGGTCGGCACCGGCTCCATCGAGAAGTCGCAGCATCTGGCCGAGATGCTCACCAAGGCCGGCTTCACGCCGCTCGATTACTCGGACCTCAACGCCCTCACCGACGTCTACGCGGCCGCCCGGGAGGGCCGGGTGACGAAGCGCTTCGCCGTGCTCAACGCCCGCTTCCACGAGCAGGAGGCCTATATCGTGGCGGAGGCCGGCGTGCCCGGCGCCATCACCATCGCGACCAACATGGCCGGGCGCGGCACCGATATCAAACTCGGCGGCAACGTCGAGATGCGGGTCGAGAAGGAACTCGCGGGCATTCCCGAGGGTGCGGAGCGCGAGGCCAGGATCGCGGCGATCAAGGCCGAGATCGCGGAATACCGCGAGAAGGTGCTGGCGTCGGGCGAGCCGGCCGACCCGGAGGCCGGTCGTAAGAAGGCCCTGCCGGGCGGCCTCTACATCATCGGCACCGAGCGCCACGAATCGCGCCGCATCGACAACCAGCTGCGCGGCCGCTCCGGTCGTCAGGGCGATCCCGGCCGTTCGAAGTTCTACCTGTCGTTGCAGGACGATCTCATGCGGATCTTCGGGTCCGATCGCATGGACGGCATGCTGACGCGCCTCGGCCTGGAGCAGGGCGAGGCGATCATTCACCCATGGATCAACAAGGCCATCGAGAAGGCGCAGCAGAAGGTCGAGGCGCGCAACTTCGACATGCGCAAGAACGTGCTCAAGTACGACAACGTCATGAACGACCAGCGCAAGGTGGTGTTCGAGCAGCGTCGCGACTTCATGGGCCAGGAGAGCGTGCGCGACACCGTCGACGAGATGCGCCACGGCGTCGTCGACGACCTCGTCGCCGTCCACGTGCCCGAGAACGCCTACGCCGAGCAGTGGGATGTCGAGGGCCTGCGCGAGCGGGTCCAGACCGTTCTCAACCTCGACGTGCCGGTGGAGGATTGGGCCAAGGAAGAGGGCATCGCCGACGAGGAGATGCGCGACCGCCTGCGCCAGTCGGCCGACGACGCCTATGCGGCCCGGACCGAGAAGAACACGCCCGAGGTGATGACTTATGTCGAGAAGCAGGTGCTCCTGCAGACCCTCGACCATCTCTGGCGCGAGCACCTCGTCACCCTCGACCACCTGCGTCAGGTGGTGGGCTGGCGCGGTGTGGCCCAGCGCGATCCGCTGAACGAGTACAAGTCGGAGGCCTTCGACCTGTTCAACGGCCTCGTCGGCAGCTTGCGCGAGCAGGTCACCCAGCAGCTCGCTCGCATCGAGATCATGTACGAGGACCCGGCGTCCGAGGAGACGCCGTTCGCCTCCCCCGCCCTGCCCCAGATGTTCGCCCAGCACCTCGATCCCGTCACCGGCGAGAATGAGTTCGGCCGTTCAGGCACGGGAAGCGACGGCGGGGCCGGACCGGCCTACGGCTACGCCGCGCAGGCGATGCCCACGGACACGGCGGTGCTGGAGCGCGACCCCACGGACGCCACCACCTGGGGCCGGGTCGCGCGCAACGAGCCCTGCCCGTGTGGCTCGGGCAAGAAGTACAAGCACTGCCATGGCGCTTTCGCCGCCTGAGCCCCGGACGGTGGTCACCTACGGCATCGAGCCGGATCTCGACGTGGCGGAGTTCCGCCGCGTCCTCGTCGAATCGGGCCTGGCGCCACGCCGGCCCGCCGACGATCTTGCACGGTTGGAGACGATGCTGGCGGCGGCCGACCTCGTCGTCACTGCCCGCCGCGACGGCGCTCTCGTGGGCGTGGCCCGCACCCTCACCGACTTTTCGTTCTGCGCCTACCTGTCGGATCTCGCCGTGTGCCGCTCGGCGCAGGGCCTTGGCATCGGCCAGGGCCTGATCGCCGCGACGCGCGAAGCGATCGGCCCGCAGGCCTCGCTCCTGCTCACGGCCGCCCCCGACGCGATCACCTTCTACGAACGCATCGCCATGCCGCGGGTGCCCGACGCGTTCCGGTACGACCGGGAGGCGTGAGGGGCGAACACAGCCCATAACCTCGCAAATCCGGAGTCAGGTTCTGGATTTGCGAGGTTGTTTGCTCAAGGAGAGGGGTGGGTGATGCCCCTCACACCGTCACCTGGGTCCCGACCTCGACCACCCGCCCCGTGGGGATCTGGAAGAAGTCCGTGGCGTCGTTGGCGTTCTTGGCCAGCGTGATGAAGATCCGGTCCTGCCACAGGGGCATGCCCGAATGGGCCGCCGGGCGGATGGAGCGCCGCGACAGGAAGAACGACGTCGCCATGATGTCGAACTTGAAGCCCTGTTTCTTCAGGAGCGTCAGGGTCCGGGGGATGTTGGGCGATTCCATGTAGCCGAACTTCATCACCACCTTGGAGAAGTGCGGGCCGATGGGCTCGATGCGGACGCGGTCGACGGCGCGGGCCCGGGGCGTGTCCACGGTCTCCACCGTGAGCACCACGTTCTTCTCGTGCAGCACCTTGTTGTGCTTGAGATTGTGCAGCAGGGCTGCCGGCGCGATGTAGGGATCGCTGGTGAGGAACACCGCCGTGCCGCGCACGTGGTGCGGCGGGCTCTTCTCCAGCATACCGACGAGTTCGGTGAGCGGCACGTCGGTCTTGCGGGTCTTGTTGATGAGGATCGCGACGCCGCGCACCCAGGTCCACATCACGACGATGAGGGCGCCGGCGAACAGCAGGGGCACGTAGCCGCCCTCGAACACCTTGAGCATGTTCGACAGGAGAAACAGGAACTCCAGGGCGGCGAACGGCAGGATCGCGAGGCCCGCGGCCCAGGGGGACCACTTCCAGGTCTTCCACAGCACGAGGAAGGCGAGGCTCGCGGTGATGAGCATCGTGCCGGTCACCGCGATGCCGTAGGCCGAGGCGAGGGCGGCGGACGAGCGGAACAGGATCGCCAGGATGACGACGCCGACCATCAGGAGCGCGTTGATCTGCGGCAGGTAGATCTGCCCCGAATGCGATTCCGAGGTGTGGCGGATCTCGAGGCGCGGCAGCAGGCCGAGCTGGATCGCCTGGCGCGACAGGGAGAACGCACCGGTGATCACCGCCTGGCTCGCCGTCACCGTGGCGGCGGTGGCGAGCAGCACCATGGGCAGCAGGCCCCATTCGGGCACGAGCTGGAAGAACGGGTCGCTCGTGTCGGGCTTCGCCAGCACCAGGGCGGCCTGGCCGAAATAGTTGAGCACGAGGCAGGGCGCCACAAGGTAGAGCCACGCGATCTGGATCGGCCGGCGGCCGAAATGCCCGAGATCGGCGAACAGGGCCTCGGCCCCCGTCACCGCGAGGAACACCGCGCCGAGCGCCACCAGGGCACCGGTGCCGTGGCCGAGCAGGTAATGCAGGGCGTAGTAGGGGTTGATGGCCCAGAACACGTCCGGGGTGGCGTAGATGTGCGGCAGGGCGGCGAGCGCCATGGCGGCGAACCACACGGCCATGACCGGCCCGAAGAAGGTCGCCACTTTCCCCGTGCCCCGGTTCTGGATCAGGAACAGGGGTACGATGATCGCGATGGTGATGGGCAGGACGTAGGCCTCGAAGGCCGGGGTGACGAGTTTCAGCCCCTCCACCGCCGACAGCACCGAGATGGCGGGCGTGATGATGGCGTCGCCGTAGAACAGCGACGCCCCGAGCAGGCCGAACATGAACACGATGCGCGAGCCGCCGAGCGCCGAGCGGGCCAGCGCCATGAGCGAGAGGATGCCGCCCTCGCCGTTGTTGTCCATCCGCATGAGGATGACGACGTATTTGATTGTGACGATGAGGAGCAGCGCCCACAGGATGAGCGAGGCGACGCCCAGCACCTCCTCGCGCAGGAGGATGCCGTCGGCGCGGGCGGAGACCAGGGCCTCGCGGAAGGCGTAGAGCGGGCTCGTGCCGATGTCGCCGTAGACGACGCCGACGGAGCCCAGCACCAGGGTCCACAGGCTGGCCGGTGCGTGGGCCCGGCCCGTCTCCGCGTCGATGGCCGCCGCGGACGGGTCCCCCCCCTCGGGGGTGGGACCGGGCGCGCTCGGAATGGCGGATTGCGTCATGCGGCTCGATCGCGACGTGTTGCGAGCCCGGGCTTTTCGCGACGCACCATCGGGAGTGCGCGAAGAACGCGGGGCCGGTCCCGACGGGGTCGGGCAGCGGGGATTAGGCTGCGGTCACGCTATCATGCGGCGCAGCACGCGAGAACGGCAACCCGCTCGGGATCACCGTTCGGCCAACAGGCATGGCGCGCGCCGCGAGCGGCGGCTACTCCGCGGCGCTGCGGGTGCCGGCGCCGAAGCGGCGCTCGATGTAGTCGGTCACCACGGTCTCGAAGTCCTTGGCGAGGGTCGGCCCGCGCAAGGTCATGGCCTTCTTGCCGTCGATGAACACCGGGGCGGTGGGGGTCTCGCCGGTGCCCGGGAGCGAGATGCCGATATCGGCATGCTTCGATTCGCCGGGGCCGTTGACGATGCAGCCCATCACCGCGACGTTGAGACCCTCGACGCCGGGATACGCCTTCTTCCACGCGGGCATCGACGTGACGATCCAGTTCTGGATGTCGCGGGCGAGTTCCTGGAACGTGGTGGAGGTGGTGCGTCCGCAGCCGGGGCAGGCCGCCACCAGGGGGACGAACGTCCGGAAGCCCATGGTCTGCAGCAATTCCTGCGCGGCCTTGACCTCGACGGTGCGGTCGCCGCCCGGCTCGGGGGTCAGCGAGTAGCGGATGGTGTCGCCGATGCCTTCCTGCAGCAGCACGCCGATGGCGGCGGAGGCGGCGACGAGGCCCTTCGAGCCCATGCCGGCCTCGGTCAGGCCGAGGTGGATGGCGAAGTCCGAGCGGCGCGCCACCTCGCGGTAGACGGCGATGAGGTCCTGCACCGCCGAGACCTTGGCCGAGAGAATGATCCGGTCCTTCGGCAGGCCGAGTTCCACGGCGCGCTCGGCCGAGGAAAGCGCCGAGCGCACCATGGCCTCGCGCATCACCGCGCGGGCGTCGATGGGCCGGGGCAGCCGGGCGTTCTCGTCCATGAGGTGCGTGAGGAGCGCCTCGTCGAGGGAGCCCCAGTTGGCGCCGATGCGCACGGTCTTGCCGTAGCGGATCGCCTGCTCGACGATGCTCGAGAACTGGGTGTCCTTCTTCTCCTTGAAGCCGACATTGCCCGGGTTGATCCGGTACTTGGCGAGCGCCTCGGCGCAGGCCGGATGGTCGGCGAGGAGCTTGTGGCCGATGTAGTGGAAATCGCCGACCAGGGGTACGTGGATGCCGATGCGGTCGAGGCGCTCGCGGACCTTCGGGACGGCGGCGGCCGCCTCGTCGCGATCGACGGTGATGCGCACGAGCTCCGAGCCGGCCCGGGCCAGCTGGGCCACCTGCGCCACCGTGCCGTCGATATCGGCGGTGTCGGTGTTGGTCATCGACTGCACCACGATGGGGGCACCGCCGCCCACCATGACGGCTCCTTCCCCGGACCCGACCATGACGCCGACGGTGCGGTGACGGGGGCTGGGACCGGCGATCTCGGGGGCGTTGCCGCTGATCGGGTTGGCGGGGGTCGCGTCCATGGCTTCCATCGTTGATCCGTGCGCTCCGAGGAACCTCCGCCGGCCTTGCGGCTTTGGTCCGTCCGCGAGGGCGCCATTGAGCCCGGCTGGGCGATCCGGCCGGTGGCGTCCACGACGCCCTCTTGTCTACGCTCTCGACCGTTTAGCTGAGATGACGGTGATCAGGCGTCAAGCCCGCACCGTCCCGATGGTCAGGGGCGCTGGTCTGGTGTCAGGCCATCCCATGTCCGATCCGGGGCGAGATGTCGAGTTCATCGCTGCGCCGGACAAATGGCTGCACTGCGCGCCGTGGGGGGAACCGGGGGCGTCCCGGCCCGATTGTTGCCCTGTCGCATCATATGTTGCGGTGCACCATCCATTTGGAGGCCCCATGCTCGACGCGAATCAGGACGTGCCCCTCGACTCACCCGCCGATATCGGCCCCGGTGGGTCCTGCCCCGAGCGGGCCACGGCGCCGACGCAGGTCCTGGCCGGTCCGCGTGCGGAGAAGACCGTCGCGTTGGCGCTCCAGGGCGGCGGGGCACATGGGGCTTTCACCTGGGGTGTGCTCGATGCGCTGATCGAGGACGGACGCCTCGGCTTCGAGGCGATCACCGGAGCGAGCGCCGGAGCCATGAACGCCGTGGTGATGGTCGACGGCTGGCTCGAGGGTGGTCCCGATGGGGCACGCACCGCCCTGGAGACGTTCTGGCGCGAAGTAAGTCTCGACAGCGATCTCTGGCCGGTCCAGCGCGGGGCCCTGAACGGCCTGTTCGCCTTGTGGAAGGACAACCCCGTCGTCGAGTTCTGGGGCCGCGTGATCAAGACGAGCCCCTACGCGTCGAATCCGCTCAACTACAATCCCCTGCGCAAGGCTCTGGCCAAGCAGGTGAACTTCGACCGTCTGCGCGAGGCCGAGACGGCGGCGGTGTTCGTGTCCGCCACCAATGTCTGGACCGGCAAGCTCGCGGTGTTCGAGCGCTCGGATCTCAAGGTCGATCACCTCATGGCCTCGGCCTGCCTGCCGACGGTGTTCCAGGCGGTGGAGATCGACGGCGTGCCCTACTGGGACGGAGGCTATCTCGGCAATCCACCGCTTTATCCCCTCTACCGGGGGGCGGAGACCCGCGACATCGTCCTGGTGCAGATCAACCCCGTGGAGCGGCGCGAGACCCCACGCACGCAGCAGGAGATCCAGGATCGCCTCAACGAGATCACCTTCAACGCCAATCTCATGCGGGAATTGCGCGCCATCGATTTCCTCGACGGCCTCATCGCCGAGGGCGTGCTCGGACAGGGCGGCTACAAGTCGCAATACGTCCACCGCATCGACGGCACCGGCGCCCTCGACGACTATCAGGCGTCCTCGCGCCTCGACGCGCGTCTACGGGTGTTCGAGCGCCTGCGCGACAAGGGCCGGCGTGCGGCCCAGGCGTGGCTCGCCGAGACCTACGATCAGGTCGGCCGGACCTGCAGCCTCAACCTGCAGGCCACCTACGCTTAGGCGCGTTTCGACGGAACGGAGCGATGCCCTGGGGGTCGGCGGGATTAATCCCGTCGGCCAACCGTTATACCTACTATGACGACCGAACCGATCCGGCCCGGCTCCGCCACATCCATCGTCGATCTCATGGTGCCACTGCGGCGCTACGCGCGATCGTTGACCCGCGACAGTCTCCGGGCCGACGACCTCGTGCACGACGCCCTGGTGCGGGCCCTCGAATCGGGTCAGATCCACCGACCCAACACCAACCTGCGCACCTGGATGATGACGGTGCTGCACAACGTCTTCATCGATGAGCAGCGGCGCAAACGCGTGGAATCACGCCATGCCGAAGCCCTCGTGCAGATGAGCGAAGAGGTCGCCCAGCCCGCTCAGGAGGCTCAGGTGCGCCTCGCCCAGATCCGCCGCGCCTTCCTCACCCTTCCGGAAGAGCAGCGCGCCGCCCTGCACCTCGTCACCCTCGAAGGCATGGCCTACGCCGATGCCGCCGCGGTCCTCGGCATTCCCATCGGAACCCTGATGTCACGGCTCGGTCGCGGCCGCGCCGCCCTTCGGGCCTTCGAGGAAGGCGAGCGCGATCTCCCAGAACAGCGTAGCCCCCCACCGGAGCGGCCGCGCCTGCGCCTCGTGCCCCAGCAAGCTGGGCCGGGCGCGGGCGCAGGGCTCGGGGGACGAGCCGCCGGGAAGAGCTGACCGTTTCGCAAAGAAATACGATCGCCTATCATCGCCCGGCAACGGGCAGGATTCGATTGTCCGGCCCACACGAGCGGGTCCGCGGGACATCAGAAGGAACAGGGGCCGACGCACATCGCTCACGGGGTCGCATCGACCTCTGGACGAGGCGCCGGCCCGGACGATTGCCGAAGGCGTGGCCATCACGGCGACGAACCGACCGATCTGGCCGGACGACCATCGGCGCCGAGGCGCAGGCCAGAACCGAATGGAAGCGACAGCGATGGTCGACCCGATTACCGACACCGATCTCACCGCCTTCGTCGATGGACAGCTCGATGTGATGCGACGCCTCGACGTGGAAGCGCACCTTGCCCGCACCCCCGAGATCGCCGCCCGTGTGATGGCCGAGATGCACGACCGCGACGCCCTTCGCGAGGCGTTCGCGCGGATGCCGGGTTCCGGTCCGGAGCGCAATCGCGCGGCGGCCCGGCGCCTCGACCGATCCCTCGCTTGGCGCCGCGCCGGCGACCGCCTGCGCCGGGCTGCGGTCATCGCCCTCCTCGTCGGTGCCGGATGGCTCGCCCATTCGGACAGCTTCCTCCTCGGGGTGCCGGACACCTTCGCCGCACCGGTGGACCCAACGCTGGTGTCCGATGCCCGCAACGCCCGCGAGGCAGCCCAGATCCGCGGACGGCTGGCGGCCCAGCGCACCACCACCTACGACCGCACCGGCATCGCCGGCGCCACGGGCATCGCGCTCCCCGACCTGCCGGGCGACTGGACCGTGCGCGACGTCCAGATCGTGCCGGCCCGCAACGGCACCGGCGTCGAGGTGGTGATCGATGCCGGGGCCCTTGGCGAACTCTCCCTGTTCGCGACCCATGTCGGCAAGGCTGGCCCGGGCGAGGGCGAAGTCGCGAGCCCCGGCAACGGCGAGACTGCCTACTGGGCCGTCGGACGCACGGCCTATGCCTTGAGCGGCAGCGACCAGGTCGGCCTCAAGGCCGCCGCACAGCGGCTGGCCGCGACACCGACGAAGCTGTAGGGCCGCCGACCTGCGATCCCGACCCGCCGAAGCGTCGGCGGGTTTCGGTGTGCCTCCCGGGATGCCTGGTCGAGGCCGGTTGGTGTCGTGAGCGTCGGGACGGCAGACGCCATGACGCAGCGGGCGCTTCGTGAACCGTCGTCAGGCGGTCGCGAGGCGCCGACGGCCGAAGGCGCGGGCGCTCAAGGCGCGGACACCTCGGAACGGCAGCAGCACCAGCCGCGCGACGGCGGCGAGGGCGAGGACGAGGACAACCGTCAAGACGACCATCAGAGTTTTGACCATCAGGCACCTGCTTCGTGATCGGCACGTCGCGGCTCCGGAGGGGAGCCCGACCGTCGGCCCTGAGACAACCCCCGAACTTCGGCGAAACTGAGAGCGTCCCTCCGAGGCGCGCGAGCAGCCACGGAAGCCGGGAGCGGATGCGCGTACATCCGGCGTCATCCGCCCCGGCATCGTGTCCATCCGGCTGCACGCCGAGGCCGCATCCGGGACACGCGAAGATTGCGCCGCGGATGGTTAACGATTTGCTTATCGCATCTGGCGCCGGTCCGATGCCGCCCGCGAGGGTACCCTCGGGTCGGTCGGGGCAAGAACAAAAGCCTACAGCATCGACGGCACGGTGTCGGCGGCCAGGATCGCGCGGGCCTGCGCGGCATCGATGTCCATCCGGGCGATCAGGCTCTCGGCCGAGTCGAAGCGTTCCTCGCCCCGGATATGGGCCACGAGTTCCACGGTGATCGACTGGCCGTAGAGGTCGCGCGCGACGTCGAACAGGTTGACCTCGAGGAGGGGCGCACCGTCGTCGAAGGTCGGCCGCCGGCCGTAGCTCGCCACCCCGTTCCACACGGTTCCATCCGGCAGGGCCACCCGCACGGCGTAGATCCCGTGGGCGAGGCCGCAATCGCGCAGCGCGACGTTGGCGGTCGGATAGCCCAGCGTGCGCCCGCGCTTGTCCCCGTGCTGCACCACCCCCGAAACGAACCAGCGATAGCCGAGCAAGGCGTTGGCACGGGCGACGTCGCCCTCGGCCAGGGCCGCGCGGATCGCGCTCGACGAGACCGGGTCCATTACGTTCTCCGGAGAAACGGGTGACGAGGAAACGAATGATTCGGGAGGCGGCAGGGAAACGGCCGAGATGACGCGGCAGCTCAAGCCCGCATCCGCGCACAGTTCGGCCAGGATGGCCGGGGTGCCCTCGCGTCCGCGGCCGAAATGGAAATCGTGTCCGACGACGACGCCCGAGAGACCGAGATCCCGCACGAGCAGACCCTCGACGAAGGCACGCGCGCCCATGCCCGCCAGGGCGGCATCGAACCGGCGCACGATGAGGCCGTCGAGGCCGAGCCGGGCGAGAACCCGCTCCTTGGCCGCCGCGTCGGACAGGCGGAACATCGGCAGATGCGGCGCGAAATACGCCCGCGGATGCGGCTCGAAGGTGAGCGCCACGGCCGGCCGGCCGGCCTCGCCGGCGGTCTCGCGCACGGCGGCCATCAGGGCGCGGTGGCCGAAATGGACGCCGTCGAAATTACCGATCGCCGCGATGGCCCCGGCGATGGCCGGCGGCACCGGCTCGTCCTCGCGGCAGACCGTGAAACGCCGGCCCGTCACAGGGACCGGGGCCGGCGGGGCTGTCCTGTCGCCGGGCGGCATCTTGTCCCAACATGGCTGTGGCAGGATGAGCGCGGCCTCGAAGGGTCGCGTTTCGCGGCGGAACCTGTCGAAATCCACCGGGAGGGTCAAGCGAGGCGTCTCGCCTCGCTCCGGGATGCCGACCCAGCACTGCAGTTAACCGCTTCGCAAGCCGATCGACCGTAGTTTCACGATCAAGGGCGCGGACACGGATTCGCCCCTGCCCATTCCCGAGCCGCCGCGGCGCACGCGGCGGCCTCGACCTGACGGAGCACACGCAACCATGGCCCTCGATCTCGGCATGCCGATCCTCGTCGTCGACGATTATCAGACGATGGTCCGTATCATCCGCAACCTTCTGAAGCAGCTCGGGTTCGAGGAGGTCGACGACGCCTCCGACGGCACCGCCGCCCTCGCCCGCCTGAAGAACCGCAAGTACGGCCTCGTGATCTCCGATTGGAACATGGAGCCGATGACGGGCTACGAGCTGCTGCGTCACGTGCGCGCCGACGAGGCCCTGCGCACCACGCCGTTCATCATGGTCACGGCCGAATCGAAGACCGAGAACGTCATCGCCGCCAAGAAGGCCGGCGTGAACAACTACATCGTCAAGCCGTTCAACGCCGCGACGTTGAAGAGCAAGATCGAGGCGGTCTGCGGCGCCTGACGCGGGCACCGATCCGTCGGATCGGTCCACGCATCGGTTGAGTTGCATCGCGCCGGAGCGAACGACTCTCGCTCCCCCGCAAGGGCCGGGCGGAGGTCGTCCGGCGGGCAAACGCACCAGTCTTTTCGACCCACCGGACGGCACAGGGAGAGGCGGGAGTCGATGGCACTCGCAAACAGGGCGCGCAAGGCGAACGCCGCGCCGGAAAAACCATCCCTGGTCCGGGAGCTCGTGGAGATCGCCGATTACATCGCGCATCTCCGCACCGAGATCGCCGCCCTGCGGGCCAACGAACTGACGCGCGACCGTCTGCCCATGGCGCACGAGGAGCTCGGCTGCGTCGTGGCCGCGACGGCGGGGGCGACGAACACGATCATGAACGCGGCCGAGGAAATCCTCGGCCTGCCGGACGACAGGAACTACCGTCCCGCCGTCGAGGCGCGGATGAACGACATCTTCGAGGCCTGCACCTTCCAGGACATCACCGGCCAGCGAATCACCAAGGTGGTCGACGCCCTGCGCCAGCTGGAGAGCCGCCTGTCGCGCTTCGCCGCCGCCGTGAAGGCCCGCGACGAGGGCGGAATCGACCCGGAAGAGGTCGAGCGCCGCGTCCGCAACGAGCTGCTGATTCTCAACGGCCCCCAGGTCAACGGACCGGCGACGGCCCAGGACGAGATCGACGCGATGTTCGCCTGAGACTGTTTTCCGGATGATCCATTCGGGGAACGTCTCAGGCAGCCCGCGCGGCGCCTGAGCGAAGCCCAGATCCGCATCGCGAAGCGATCGACCGGTATGAGATCCTACCAGACGAGGCGTTCGATGATCGCGTCCGGCCGAACGGACTGACGTCCGAGCCAGGCGGCGACGTCGCCGAGGGCGGCCTCCTCCGTCGAGACCCCCAGTTCCTCGGCATGGATGCCACGGGCGACGAGGAGATTCGGGATCCCGAACGCCGACGCTCCGGCGATGTCCGTGCGTAGGGCGTCGCCCACCGCGAGGACCCGCCCGGGCTCCGGGGCCGCGAGGCCGTCGAGGGCACCGGCCATCGCCAGGGCGGCCGCATAGACCGGCCGATACGGTTTTCCCGCATAGGCGACCCGACCGCCTAGCGCCGCGTAGGCTTCGGCGATGAGGCCGGCGCAGGGGATCAGAAGCCCGGCACGCTCGACCACGAGGTCCGGATTGGCGCAGATCATCGGCACGTCGCGCGCCCGCCATTCCTCCAGGGCCGGGCGATAATCGTCGGCCGTCTCCCGGGTGTCGTCGAACAACCCGGTGCAGACCACGCGTTCGGCCTCCTCCGCCGCGACGAGGCGAATATCGAGATCGGCGAAGATCGGCGCGTCGCGCTCGGGCCCGAGATGGTGGATCCGCGTGCCCGGCGCCTCGGCGAGCAGGCTGCGGGTGAGATCGCCCGAGGTCAGGATGGCGTCGTAGGCGTCGCGCGGCACGCCGTACCCGTCGAGGATCGTTCGGACACCCTCCCAGGGGCGCGGCGCGTTGGAGACCAGCACCACCCGGCGCGGTCGCGTGCCGCCCGGCAGGGCCCGGAAGCGGATCAGGGCCTCGCCCGCGCCGACATGCGCGCGCACGCCGTCATGCAGCACGCCCCAGACGTCGCACAGGATCACGTCGAACCGGTCGGCGATGGCGCTGAGCCCTGAGATCGTGGGCACGGATTCGGTCATTGGGGGCCTGCGTGACGTCGGGGCATGGTGCGTCGCCCGGTTAGGCGCGGGCCCCCCTGAAAGCAACGCCCGGAACCCTATCCCGCGCGGCGCAGGAAATCCCGGAACGGGCGGCGCTGGGGCGGCGGCTCGGGTTCGTCGCCCGCCGACGGGACCGGCTCGGGCGGCGGCGGAACGGCCAGCACTTCGGCGCGCACGGCACGGGCGGGGGCGAACACCGTCCCCTGCGCCCGCGGAACGTTGAGGTCGATGAGATCCGGCACGTCGGTCTCGCGTTCGACGCGGTCGGCCACGAGCTGGATGCCCGCCCGGTCGAGCGCAGCGACGAGATCCTCCAGTGCGATATCGGGCAGGCCTTCGTGGATTCCGGGCCGCAGCAGCATGTCGGCGGGCACCTTCACCTGCCCGACGCCGCGGTCGGCCAGCGCCGAGGGATCGAGACGCAGGTCCACGGGACGGTCGAGGGTGAACCCGATAAGGCCGCGCAAATCCCCCAGGACCCCGGCCTGCTCGGCATCGAGGCTGCGCCAGCTCGACTGCGGCAGGGCAACCACGAGGCGGCCGGCGAGATCGGGCTCATCGGCCACGAGGCGGCCCAGGGAACGCAGGAAGCCCGGCTCGAACAGGGAGAGCGGCGACAGGCCGTAGGCGACGGCCGCCCGGCTGCCGCGTCCGGCCAGGTGCCGGGCCACGGTGGCCGTGCGCTGGAGCATGCGGCGGTCGAGGTCGGTGGTGCGGCCGTGACGCTCGAGGATGGACAGGAAGGCTTCGGGCGCCAGGAGGGTGCCGGACGGAAGCTCGCCCGCCCCGGCGACGCGCAGGCGCGCCACCGCCTCGTAGGAGACGACCTTGCGCTGCGGCAGGGAGACCACGGGCTGGAGATGGACTTCGAGACCGATCCCATCGAAGGCCGTCAGGATCGCGGCTTCGCGGCCGGCCTCCCGCGACGCGACCTCTCTCGCGGCCACATCGAGAGGTCGGGGAGTCCACGGCACGGCGGGAGCCGCCTGCCGGGGCGCCACCACGATCTCGGGTGCGACGGGCCGTGGCGCCGGTGTCGGGACCGGGGGCGCCGCCTTCAGGCCGGCGATCTCCCCGTCCTGGGTCGCCACCACGGCGGCGAGTTCACGCACGATGCCGCTGAGGAGGCCGATCTCGGCGGTGACCTCCTCGACGCCGGCGGCCAGGGCCGCCGTGTCGGCGCCGGCATTGGCCCCGGAAGCGGCCCCATCGGCGCGCACCTGCTGCTCTGCGATGAGTCGGGTGACGGATTCGAGGCGCACCAGGCGCTGGGACAGCACATCGAGCTCACTCGACAGCTTCTCGCAGCGGGCGGACAGGGCTCCGGCCCGGCGGTGGGCGAGGAGGGCCGCCGCACCACCGGCCGTGGCGAGGGCGAAGGCCCCGCCGAGGGGGGCATAGGCGGAGAGCGGGACCAAGGCGCCGAGTCCCAGGAAACCGAGACCCTTCAGACCAAGTGCCCACGGGCCGCCACGCCGGCCGACGATCCGGGCCATCGGTATGCTCTCACCTCGAACCCATGAAGGGCCGCACAACCGACGGTACGGATCGGTGGCAGCCAGACCGCCTTTGTCGCCGAGACGCCAGGCACTCACAAGATGCGTGCGCGACGGCCCACGCCGATTTTCGTCCGGTGTGACTTGGGTTTCCGGGTGATGGGGCGCGAGGGATCTGGAATGCCGGGGGACCCGGCGCTCGTCCTCGGCGCTTGCATCCCATCCGCACCGGTTCAACATGGCGGGTCGGGGCACCCGGGCGGCGTCGAGCCGGATTCGATCTCCGGCGCTGTGGTGAAGTTCCCGTTCCCGCATCCTTTCTCCCGGGTCCGGCGAACCTCTCCCGGTGCGAGACACAGGACGATAGGGTCGAGACGCCATGGATGCGATGCAGTCGGACCTGCTGATGCAGGTGGATGGAATGACCTGCAACGGCTGCGCGGAGGCGGTGCGCCGGGCGATCCTGCACCTCGATCCCGCCGCGCGGGTGGCGGTGGACCTCGATCATGGCCGGGTCGCCGTCACCACCCGCGAGCACAGCGGGACGGTGGCCGAGGTCCTGACCCGGGCCGGCTACACCGCGACGGCCATGACGGGCTGATCCGGGGGTGAGCCCATCGAAGGCGCACCGATTCCAGGAACCGGCCGATCTCAAACGAAATTTTGTTCGCGCGTTGAAAATTTCCCAAGCGCTTTTCCTTGCCCCTTCCATCAAACTGGTGTGATCGGACACAGTGCAGTTCCGCGCGGCCGATCCGCGTGCGCCACACGGCGCCGGCACCGCACACGCCAAACGCGCGCCCTTCGGCGCGAAGAAAAAAATCGGGAGAGACGAGGCATGCCGTCAGACATCGAGATCGCCCGCGCGGCGACCCTGAAGCCGATCACCGAGGTCGCTGCCCGGATCGGCATCCCGGACGAGGCGCTTCACAATTACGGCCGGCACATCGCCAAGATCGATCACGATTTCATCAAGGGTCTGGAAGACAAGCCCGAGGGCAAGCTTGTCCTCGTCACCGCCATCAGCCCGACCCCGGCAGGCGAGGGCAAGACCACCACCACGGTGGGTCTCGGCGACGCGCTCAACCGCATCGGCAAGAAGACCGTGATGTGCCTGCGCGAGCCGTCGCTCGGCCCCTGCTTCGGCATGAAGGGGGGTGCTGCCGGCGGCGGTAAGGCCCAGGTCGTGCCGATGGAGCAGATCAACCTGCACTTCACCGGCGACTTCCACGCCATCACGTCGGCGCACTCACTGGCCGCCGCCCTCATCGACAACCACGTCTACTGGGCCAACGAGCTCAACATAGACGTGCGCCGCATCCACTGGCGCCGCGTGGTCGACATGAACGACCGGGCCCTGCGGTCGATCACCCAGTCGCTAGGCGGCGTCGCCAACGGCTTCCCGCGCGAGGACGGCTTCGACATCACCGTGGCGTCCGAAGTCATGGCGGTTTTCTGTCTCGCGCGCGACCTCGACGATCTCGAGGCGCGCCTCGGCCGCATCGTCATCGCCGAGACCCGCGACCGCAAGCCGGTGACCCTCAAGGACGTCAAGGCCACGGGCGCCATGACGGTGCTGCTCAAGGACGCCCTGCAGCCCAACCTCGTGCAGACCCTGGAGGGCAACCCCGCCCTGATCCACGGCGGCCCCTTCGCCAACATCGCCCATGGCTGCAACTCGGTCATCGCGACCCGCGCCGGGCTCAAGCTCGGCGACTACGTGGTCACCGAAGCCGGCTTCGGCGCGGATCTCGGGGCGGAGAAGTTCATCGACATCAAGTGCCGGCAGGCGGGCTTGAAGCCGTCCGCGGTGGTGATCGTCGCCACCGTGCGCGCCCTCAAGATGCACGGCGGCGTCTCGAAGAAGGAGCTCGGCTCCGAGAACCTCGGCGCCCTGGAAAAGGGCTTCGCCAACCTCGCCCGCCATGTCGCCAACGTGCGCAGCTTCGGCCTGCCGGTGGTCATCGGCGTCAACCACTTCTACGCCGACACCGATGCCGAGCACGCCAAGCTGAAGGAACTGTGCCGCGACCGGCTCCAGGTCGAGGCCATCACCTGCAAGCATTGGGCGGATGGCGGCGCCGGCGCCGAGGAACTGGCCCACGCCGTGGTGAAGCTGGCCGAGGGCGAGCAGAAGCCCCTGACCTTCGCGTACGAGACCGAGACCAAGCTCACCGACAAGGTCCGCACCATCGCGACGAAGCTCTACGGGGCCGCCGACATCCAGGTCGAATCCAAGGCCGCCACCAAGCTCGCCCAGTTCGAGAAGGACGGTTACGGCAACCTGCCCGTCTGCATGGCGAAGACCCAGTACTCGTTCTCCACCGACCCGAACCTGATGGGCGCCCCCGAGGGCCACGTCATCGCCGTGCGCGACGTGCGCCTCTCGGCGGGAGCCGGCTTCGTCGTGGTGATCTGCGGAGAGATCATGACCATGCCGGGCCTGCCCAAGGTCCCGGCCTCGGAGGGCATCCACCTCGACGCCAACGGCCAGATCGAGGGCCTGTTCTAGCCTCGGACCGGACGGAGGCCCCTCGGGACCTCCGTCCGAACCCTACGGCATCCAGACCTTACTGCGCGGGCTTCGGCGCGGGCTCGGCCGGGGCGGCCTCGTTCGGGGCACCGGCCGGCATCGGCGGCAGCAGCACGTTCTTGGTGATGTTGCCCTCGGGGCCGTATTCGCCGGCCACCGCGAGGCACGCCGTCTCGCGGTTGAGCTGCATCTGGTTCGACATCATCGCGAAGATCGTCTGGACCCGGCCGCCGAACGGGCCGCGCGGGCCGACATCGGCGGCGCGCGTTCCCTGCTTCTCCAGGAGCGCCTCGAACTGTTCGGCACCGATGCGGTAGCCGCAGACATTGGCGGCGGCGAAGATGTAGGCGGCGAATTCGAGGGCCCGCGGCTGCGGGGCGTTGCGGATCTGGGCCTGCGCGACGGTCGGCAGGGCGAGCGCGAGACTCAGGGCGAGAAGGGGGCGTACGGGCATCGGGCGTTTCCTCGGGGTGCGGCGGCTTCTTAAATTCCGCTTATGCGCTCGACGGAAATAGACCGCCCGCCCCACTCCTCCAAGGGGGCGCGTCCAAGGAGCCGAGCCCAAGGGGGCACGGCCGAGGGGGTACGTCCGAGCGGCTGCGTCGCTTCAGTCCAAACGCCAGTCGATGGGCGCGACGCCCTGCGCCGTCAGCCAGGCATTCGCCGCCGCGAAGGGCTGGGAGCCGGGGAAATCCCGCTGGCGGTTCAGGGGCGAGGGATGGCCGGATTCGATGACGCCGTGGCGCGCGGTGTCGATGAGGGCGGCCCGCGCCCGGGCCTGCGCCCCCCACAGCAGGAACACCGCCGGCTCCGCCCGCTTCGAGACGGCTTCCACCGCCTGATCGGTGAGCGACGCCCAGCCGTAGCGCAAGTGAGCACCGGACTTGCCCTGCTCCACCGTGAGAGCCGAGTTCAGGAGCAGCACACCGCGGCGCGCCCACGGCGTGAGGTCGCCGGTCGTCGGCTTGGCCGGCGCGTCGGGGATTTCGGCCAGGATCACCTTGAGGGAGGCCGGCAGGCGCCGCGGGCCGACATAGGAGAAGGCCAGCCCGTTGGCATCGCCCGGCGTCGGGTACGGGTCCTGGCCGAGGATCACTGCCTTCACCTCGGTCAGCGGCGTCAGCGCCAGGGCGTTGAAGATGTTCTCCGGCGCCGGCAGCACGGTGACGCCCTCGGCGATGCGCTCATCGACCCGCATCGCCACGGTGTCGGCCGCGCCGCCTTCGAAGAACGGCAGGTCGAGCCAGGGCGAGCCCGAACGGCGAAAGCGCGCGAGGGCATCGGCGACGGGGCCTGAACTCATCGGCAGGGGATCCTCAACGCGTCAGGATGCGCCCCTCGGACGGAACGGACAGGGGCGCGTTGGTCCGGATGTAGGCCATCACCGCATTGGCGACGAGGGTGCCGTCGGTGCCGCCGACGAGGGTGCGTCCCTTGGACAGGGCGCCGTAGCCGTTGCCGCCATCGTACAGGAAGTTGTTCGAGCCCACGGTGTAGGTCCTGTCGGGGTCGAGGGGCACGCCCCCATGGCTCAGGGCGACGATGCGGGCCCCGACCGGGGCCGTCGGATCGACGGTGACGACGAGGCCCGAGACCTGCGGGAAGCGTCCCGCGGGACGGCCGAATTCCGAGACGCCCGTCTCCAGGAGGCCGCGGATCTGCGCGCCGGTGAGCGCGACGAGAACCGTTGTGTTGCCGAAGGGCAGTTCCAGCAGGATGTCGCGGCGCGTCAGCACCCGGCCGGCCGGGTACAGGGTGTCGCCCCGGATGCCGCCGCCGTTGACGATGGCCAGATCGGCTCCCGTGCTCGCCCGCACGGCATCGGCGACGAGGTTGCCGAAGCTGGCCTCCCGCGCGCGCACGGCGGCGATGCGGCTGTCGAGGGGCAGGCGCGTCTCGCCGACCGCGACGTCGAGTTCGCGCGACAGGTCCCCTTCGAGTCGCCGCACCACCGCCAGGGTCTCGGGGTCGGGAACGACGCGTGCCGAATCGTGGACGCGAAAGCTCGGGCGCCAGGTCACCGTCCGGGCTTTCCCCGATCCCGTCACCTGGACGGTCACGTCGATGGCGGTGACGAAATGGGCGTCGAAGCTCGATTCCACCATGACGGTCTGGCCGTCGTACCGGAGTGCCAGATCGTGGTCGTGGCCCGACAGCAGGATATCGACGAGGCGGCCTGCGACGATGGCCTCGTCCGTCGCCCGGCCCGTATGACAGACCCCGACCACGAGGTCGGCGCCCTCGGCGCGGAGCGTTTGCGCCTCGCGCGCCAGGGTTTCGAGTTCGGGGGCGAAGCGCAGGTCGCCCGACTGCGATTTGTCCGGGGTGCTGGCCAGCGCGATGCCGACGATCCCGACCCGGATCCCGCCGAGGGTCACGACGGTCCGGTCGCGCACCCCGCGCAAGGGGCGCCCGGCGCCATCGCGCAGATTGGCGGCGAACACCGGAAAGTTCGCCTCGCCCATGCGCCGGGCGACGATCGCCGGCCCGAAATCGAACTCGTGGTTGCCCGGCACGAACACGTCGGGCGGCGCGATGTTGAGGAGTTCGACGATGTGGGCGCCCTGGTCGAAGCCCGACATCAGGGACGGGGAGAGCGTGTCGCCCGCATGGGCGTAGAGGAGCGGCACGCCGCGCGCGCGCTCGGCCTTCACGATGGCGTTGAGCCGGGCGAAGCCCCCGCGACCCTCGGTTTCCGACATCCGGTAGAGGTCGTTGACGAGGAGCAGGGTGAAGGTCGGCTCGGGCGCGGTGGAGGCCGCCCGGGCATCGTGTATCCCGGCGGCGAGTCCTGCGCCGACCCCGAGGCCGAAGGTCTGGCGGCGGCTGGGGCGCGGCATGGGGTCGGTCTCGGTGGTGGCGTCGGGAGACTTTCCTTCTAGGACAGCTCCCGCGACGCGACGACGACGGTTCTCAGCGGGCCACGAAGGTGTCGCGCACGGCCTTGGCGTTCCGGCGCAGCATCGGCCAGATCCAGGCGCCGGAGGCGAGGTAGGCCCCCGCCGGCATCGGCTTCAGGTCGATGGCGAGGCGCTCGGCGAGGCCCGGCACGGCCAGGGCCCCCATGGGCGCGTCCGTCTTGGCGTAGACCACCGTGGTGTCCTCGCGCCAATAGTCCGGATGCGGCACGAGGCCGGCCCGGCGCGCCGTGAGGTCGAAAGTCTCGCGCACGAAGCCGTGGACGTGGGCGAAGTGGAAGCGCTCGTGCGGCGGCTTGCCCGTCGCGGCCATGTTGGGCACGGCCGCGTAGAGCACCCCGTCGGGCTTCAGCCAGCGCGACAGGCGCGCCATGACGTCGGCGGGGTCGCGCAGGTGCTCCATGACGTGGTGGGTGGTGATCACGTCGAAATGCCCGGCCGGGAAGCGGGCATCGTCGGCATCGTCCAGCACCTCGACGCCGTGCTGCGTGCGGGCATAGTTGGCGTAATCCCGCCCTGGCTCGACGCCCACGGCCTCGCAGCCCTTGGCCCGCACGGCCGCCAGGAACTCGCCCGAGCCCGAGCCGAAATCGAGGACGCGGGCGCCGGCTTTCAGCTTCGGCGCCAGGAGATTGGCGCGGAACGTCGCCTCGCGGGCCGAGCGGTTGAGGTGGTTGCGCGGGGGGCCGCCGGCGAAGGCGAGCTGATAATCGGCCCGGTAGGCCGTCGCGTAATAATCCGCCAGCTCCGCCGGGGTCGGCATCGGGTCCGTGCGGATGAGGCCGCATTGCTCGCAGGCGATGGAGCGCAGGGTCTTCAGGCGCCGGTCGGTCTCCGCCACCGTCACGCTGCGCGTCGAGCCGCAGAGATTGCAGGCGGTCGGGGCACCCGTATAGGGATAGCCGGTGAACGGCATGAAGTGGTTGAAGAAGTACCGGGGAGACGGCATGTCGCGCCCTAATCCATCGGGTGATGCTGGCAGGCCGCCTGCTCTAGATAGATATCCCCGTTTGCACAACTTTTCCGCCCCTGCGGCGATTCCGGAAACCCGATGACCGAACGCGTCGCCCCGACGTCCCTGCAGGACAGCATGCCGCTCCAGACCAGCACCGCACCGCTCCCCGCCGAGCATCCGCCCGTGCGCTGGGGCCGCATCGGCGTGCTCCTGACCAATCTCGGCACGCCCGAGGGCACGAGCTACTGGCCCATGCGCCGCTACCTCAAGGAGTTCCTGTCGGACCGCCGGGTGATCGAGGTGCCGCGCCTGATCTGGTGGCCGCTGCTCAACCTCATCATCCTGACGAAGCGCCCGGGGCCGAAGGGCCGCGACTACGCGAGCGTGTGGAACAACGAGCGCGACGAGGGACCGCTGAAGACCATCACCCGGGGCCAGGCCGAGGGTCTTCAGGCGGCCATGGGCGACCAAGTCGTGGTCGATTGGGCCATGCGTTACGGCAAGCCCGAGATGGACAAGCGCATCCAGGCGCTCCTCGACCAGGGCTGCGACCGCATCCTCCTCGTGCCGCTCTATCCGCAATACGCCGCCGCCACCTCGGCCACCGCCTGCGACCAGGCGTTCAAGGCCCTGATGAAGATGCGCTGGCAGCCGACCTTGAGGGTCTCGGCGCCCTATCACGACGATCCGGTCTACATCGACGCCATCGCCACCTCGATCCGCGAGGGGCTGGCCAAGCTCGACTTCGAGCCCGAGGTGATCCTGACCTCGTTCCACGGGGTGCCGAAGAGCTACCTCCTCAAGGGCGACCCCTACCATTGCCAGTGCGTGAAGACCGGCCGCCTCGTGCGGGAAGCCCTCGGCTTCTCGACGGACAAGATGCGCACCACCTTCCAGTCGCGCTTCGGCAACGAGGAATGGCTGCGCCCCTACACCGACGAGACCGTGCAGGAGCTGGCGAAAAGCGGGGTGAAGCGCATGGCCATCGTGGCACCGGGCTTCTCGGCCGATTGTCTCGAGACCCTGGAAGAGCTCGACGGCGAGAACCGGCACTATTTCGAGGACAATGGCGGCGAGCGCTTCGCCTACATCCCGTGCCTCAACGACGGCGCATTGGGCCTCAAGGTGATCGAGACCGTGGTCCGGCGCGAATTGCAGGGCTGGCTCTAGTCGCCACGGTCGATACGACGGTCGCCAAGCCGGATTCCGGTTGCTACGAGGGCGCGATGACGAGGCGGGCGGACCCATGATGAACCCGGAACCCGGCGGCGCGATCGCCGGCGGACGATCGCACGGCACGGCGCGCCTGCTCGCCCAGTTCGCGGATGCGGGCTACGGCGCCGTGACCCCGCCGGTGCTCCAGCCCGTGGAGCCGTTCCTCGAACTGTCGGGCGAGGACATTCGCCGCCGCATCTTCGTGACCCAGGATGCCGGCGGCGCCGAGTTGTGCCTGCGGCCGGAATTCACGATCCCCGTCTGCCGCCACCACCTCGCGCACGGTGCCGCGGGACCGGCCGATTACAGCTATTGCGGGCCGGTGTTCCGCCTCGGGCGCGACGAGCCGGACGAATTCCTGCAGGCCGGCATCGAATCCATCGGCCGCACCGACGTTCCGGCGGCGGATGCCGAGGTCCTCGGCCTTGCGCTGGAGGGCCTTTCCGCCCTGGGCCGCAGCGACGTCGCCGTGCGGCTGGGCGACATGGGTCTCCTCGACGCACTCCTCGACGCGCTGGCCGTGCCCCCGGCCGCCAAGCGCCGGACCCTGCGGGCCATCGCGGCCGGCCGGTCGCTCGACGAGGTCACCAACGGCGTGCGCCAGGAGGATCCCCATGCGGGCCTCCTCGCGGCGATCCAGGGCCAGGACCCCAGGGGGGTGCGCGCCTTCGTGGAGGACGTGCTGTCCATCGCGGGCATCTCGCGGGTCGGCGGGCGCAGCGCCGGCGAGATCGCCGAGCGCTTCCTGTCGAAGGCCGCCGCCCAGGCGAGCGGCGGCGCCGGCCTCAACCCGGAGAACCGCGCCCTCGTCGAGCGCTACCGCGCCATCGCGGGCGATCCCGACGCGGCGGCACTCGCCATGCGCGAGCTCATCCGCACGGCCGGCCTCGACCATCCGCCCCTCGAGGCGGCGCTCGGTCTGTTCGAGGAGCGCACGGGCTTCATGGCGGCGCGGGGACTGTCCGTCGAGCGCTTCGCCTTCTCGGGCGGGTTCGCGCGCAACCTCGACTACTACACCGGCTTCATCTTCGAGGTGACGGCGGCAGGCCCCTCCGGGCCGCCCCTCGTCGGCGGCGGACGCTACGACGGCCTCCTGCAGCATCTCGGCAGTCCGATCCCGGTGCCGGCCGTCGGCTGCGCCGTCTGGCTCTCGCGGGTCGCCCCTTCCGACACCTCCCAAACATCCGACACTTCCCACCCGTGAGCCGGCGCCGATGACCGATCCCCTCGTCCTCGCCGTGCCCTCCAAGGGGCGCCTGCAGGAGAACGCCGCCGCCTTCTTCGCCCGCGCCGGACTGAAGCTCGCGCAGAACACCGGCGCCCGCGACTATCGCGGCAAGCTCGTCGGCGTGCCGGGCGTCGAGGTCCGCTACCTCTCGGCGTCCGAGATCGCGGCGCAACTGGCCTCGGGCGCGGCCCATCTCGGCATCACCGGCGAGGATCTCATCCGCGAATCCCTGCCCGAGGCGCGCGGCCAGGTCGAATTGCTGACCCCGCTGGGCTTCGGCCAAGCCACCGTCGTGGTCGCCGTGCCCCAGGCCTGGATCGACGTGCGGGCCATGAGCGATCTCGACGAGGTCGCGGCCGAGATGCGGGTGCGCCACGGCAAGCGCCTGCGCATCGCCACGAAATACGTGAACCTCACCCGGCGGTTCTTCGCCGAGCACGGGGTCGCGGATTACCGCATCGTCGAGAGCCTCGGGGCCACCGAGGGCGCGCCGGCGGCGGGCTCGGCCGAGATCATCGTCGACATCACCACCACGGGCGCGACGCTGGCCGCCAACGCCCTGAAGATCCTCGACGACGGGATCATCCTGCGCTCGGAGGCGAACCTCGTCGCCTCCCTCAACGCCGCCTGGGGCCCGAGCCCGCGCAACGCCCTGCGGGCCGTGCTCGGCCGCATCCAGGCCGAGGAGCGGGCCCGCACCACCCGCGAGGTCCGCGCCGCCATGCCGGACGACGGCGACATCGATCTCGCCGGCATCTCCGCTCTGCACGACGCCGAACTGCCCTACGGCGCCCCCGAGGGACGGGGCGAGATGGTGCTGCACTGCCCCGTCGACGCGGTGTTCGATCTGGCCGACGCCCTGGTGAAGGCCGGAGCCGGCTCGGTCAGCGTGCGCAAGATCGATTACGCCTTCACGCCGGACAACCCGCTGATGGACCGGCTTCTCGCCCGTTTGGGTTGAGGGCGCCTCAGAGCGGCCCCTGCTTGGCGAATTCCGAGAACACCGCCCGCAGGGTCTTCAGACGGGCGTCGTAGGCCTGCGTGAGACAGGCGACGTCCGCCTCGCAAGCGCGGCGCTCGGCGAGCCACGTTTCCTGGTCCTCGCGCAGCTTGGCATTGCCGCCCATGGGCAGCATGGCGCGCAGGATCTCGAAGCGGGTGGCCATCTCCACGTCGCGGTCGTTCAGGACGAGGGTGGCGCAGATGGCCTTCTCGTCGGCCGCCTCGGCCTTGTCGCACGGGAAGCTCGCGGCCTGCGCGGTCGTCGCGACGAGGGCCAGGGTCATCCCGGCGAGGGCAGCGGACAGGATCGGGGACATGGCGGTCCTTGAGGCGGGGGTCAGGTCGCTGCGGGGGTGATGGGTTTGACGCTCAGCTGCAGCCCAAGGGCCTTCAAAACTCCCATCAACGTGGTGAGTTCAGGGTTTCCCTTGTCGGAGAGCGCCCGGTACAGGCTTTCGCGCGAACGCCCGGTCTCCCTGGCGATCTGAGCCATGCCCCGCGCGCGCGCGATATCTCCGAGGGTCGCCGCAAGCAGTGCGGGGTCGCCATCGTCGATGACGGCTTCGATGTAGAGTGCGATGCGTTCCGGGGTATCCAAATACTCGGCCACGTCCCAGGGCTTCAGTTCGATGGTCATAGCTTTACCCTACCAACGATCATCGCAGTTCGCGCGCCAGCCGCTTCGCGGTCTCGATGTCCCGCGCTTGTGTTGATTTTTCGCCGCCGCAGAGAAGGATCGTGATGTCCGAACCGGTCCGCCGGAAATAGACTCGATAGCCCGGTCCGTAATCGATCCGCATTTCACTGACGCCCTCACCGACCGGTTTGACATCCCCCGGATTGTCCAGTTCGAGCCGCCTGATCCGAACGGCGATCCGGGTCAGCGTGCGATCGTCGCGAAGGGCATCGAACCATGCGACGAAATTCGGATGCCGGAGAATAGTCGCCACGATCTTTTGTAGCTTTTAAGCTACTCCCTTACAAGTAGACCAAGGGTAGGTCCGGCGGATCACCCCCACAGCCCCGGCTTCACCACCACGAGCACGACGATGGCGACCATCAGGAGGGTCGGTCCTTCGTTGAGCACCCGGTAGAACTTGTGGCCGCGCGTATTCCGGTCGGCGGCGAAATCCTTGACCATGCGGGCGAGCCAGCCGTGGATGCCGCTCATGGCGAGCACGAGGGCGACCTTCGCCTGGAGCCAGCCGGCGGCGTAGTAGCCGCTCTGCCAGACGAGGATCAGCCCGAAGATCCAGGTGGCGATCATGGCCGGCGTCATGATCGCCTTGAGGAGCCGCCGCTCCATCACCTTGAAGGTCTCGGACTGCGCCTGCGCGTGCGGTCCGGGCACCAGGGAGGCGTGGTAGACGAACAGGCGCGGCAGATAGAGCATCGCCGCCATCCACGAGATGACGGCGACGACGTGGAGCGCCTTGATCCAGAGGTAGAGGCCGTCCATCAGCCGCGAAGTCGCTTCAGCATCTGCTCGACATGGGCGATGGGCGTCTGCGGCGTGATGCCGTGGCCGAGGTTGAAGATGTGCGGCAGGCCATCCGTCGCCGCCAGCACGCCGTCCACGGCGGCGTCCAGGGCCGCTCCGCCCTCGATGAGGGTCTCGGGGTGGACATTGCCCTGGGTGACCGTGGTGGCCGGCACACGGCCCCGGAGCGCCGCCAGATCCACCGACCAGTCGACGCCCACGGCATCGGCCGCCGTCTCCGGCACCACACGGGCGTGGCCGTCGAGGCCCGAGCCCCGGGCGAACACGATGATCTTCGCGCCGGGCACCCGGGCGCGCACGCCGGCGATCATCCGGGCGATGGGCTGGAGCGACCAGCGGGTCAGGGCGTCGCCCGGGGTGCCCTCCGGCAAGGCGCTCTCGGCGACCTCGTTGACGGGCGCTTCCTCGGGCTCCGAGGCGCCGCGCACGTCGGGCAGCGACCCGGCATGGGATTCGAAGATCTGCACCGCGTCGGCCCCGGCCTCGAGCTGGCGCACGAGGTACTCGGTCTGCACGGTGACGAGACGGTCGATGAGCGCTTCGACGAGGGCCGTGTCGTGGCGGGCGAGCGCCCGCGACGGCGCAAGGTCGGGCGTGCCGCGCCCACCGATCATGTAGCTCGCCACCGTCCAGGGCGCGCCGCAGAAACCCAGCAGCGTGGTCTCGTGGGGCAATTCGGCCCGCAGGCGCCGCACCGTCTCGAAGACGGGGGCCAGATGCGAAAAGATCGCCGGATCGTCGGCCTGGCGCAGGCGCTCGAACTCGGCCCGGCCGGCGAGTGGATCGAGGCGCGGCCCCTCGCCTTCGACGAACCGCACGTCCTGGCCGAGGGCGTCGGGGATCACGAGGATGTCGGAGAACAGGATCGACGCCTCGAAGCCGAAGCGCCGGATCGGCTGGAGGGTGACCTCGGTGGCGAAATCCGGGTTGTAGCAGAGGTCGAGGAACGAGCCGGCCTTCGCCCTGACTTCCCGGTACTCGGGAAGGTAGCGGCCGGCCTGACGCATCATCCAGGCGGGGGGGCGCTTCTGCGCCTCGCCCGAGAGCACCCGCAGGACCACGCGGTCCGCCCCATCACCCTGGCTCATCCGATCTCCGACACCCAAACCCCGTGACCGGTATGTAGCACCGATGGCCCGGCTGTCTCCCCCTCGAAAACCGTTCTGATCTCCGCTCGATGAGGTCGCGACGGATCGATCCCCACACGGCCCTTCTAAAAGGAAAGAGAGATTCTAGGACTCTGTTTTTTCTTTTAGAGGGCTGGATGACGGGAGCGGAAAAGCGTCCACAGGCCGTCCCCGCCGCCACGGCGTTAAGAGGGCTTTAACGGATTGCGAGCAATGTCCCGGATAGACGATGCCGGACAGTGCCTTGCGAGGCGGTCCGCGCGGCTGGGCGCCGGTCGGTCCCTGATTCTCCCAAAACCGCGTCCGGTCGACGTGCGTCGGACGGCGTGTGGACGCGAGAGTCGACAACACGGGGTGGGTCCTGCCTGGACCACGGTGACGAGCCGGCTTATCCACATTCATCGACTCCCCCAAGGCGCAAGCGGTGGACAAGGCCGGCACGCTCCTTGTCTCCTGATTCCGAGGAGACAGAGTTCTCGATGAGCCGCAGCTACTTCCACCTCCACCTCGTGTCGGATTCCACCGGCGAGACCCTGATCAACGTGGGCCGCGCGGCGGCCGCGCAGTACGAGGGCGTCTCGGCCATCGAGCACGTCTACCCCCTGGTGCGCTCGGGTCCGCAGCTCGAACGGGTGATCTCCGAGATCGAGGCGGCGCCCGGCCTCGTGCTCTACACCCTGGTCGGCCACGACCTCACCGAGCGCCTGGAGGCGGCCTGCCGCGAGACCGGCTCGCCGTGCCTGTCCGTGCTCCAGCCCGTGCACGCCCTGCTGCAATCCTACCTCGGCGCGGATTCGACGGCCCGACCGGGCGCGCAGCACATGCTCAACGCCGAGTACTTCAAGCGCATCGACGCCATGAACTTCACCCTGGCGCACGACGACGGCAATCTGCCCCTCGATGTCGACGAGGCCGACGTGATCCTGGTGGGCGTCAGCCGCACCTCGAAGACGCCGACCGCCATCTACCTCGCCAACCGCGGCCTCAAGACCGCGAACTTTCCCCTGGTGCCCGGCATGCCGCTGCCGGCCTCCCTGGAGAACGCGCGAAAGCCGCTCCTCGTCGGGCTGCTGGCAAGCCCCGAGCGCATCGTGCAGATCCGCCAGAACCGGCTCCTCAGCCTCAACGCCGACGATTCCTCCCTCTACGTCGACCGCTCGGCCGTGGCCGACGAGATCGCGGCGTGCCGGCGCCTGTGCACCAAGCACCGCTGGCCGACCATCGACGTGACGCGCCGCTCCATCGAGGAGACCGCCGCGGCGATCCTCGACCTGCACCGCGAGCACCGGCTGAAGTTCATCGCCACCTGAGGGCGCGAACCAACGGGAACCCACGCGGGTTGACCCTGCGATCCGTCACTTCAGGATGCCCGATGCCCAACCGTCTCGCCTGCGCCGCCCTCTTCGCTCTGATCGTCGGCACGTCCGTCTCCCCCGCCGAGGCCGGCCGGGCGCAGGATTACCAGTACCGCAACAAGAGCCACAAATATTCCTGCCGGCCGCCTCTCAAGTTCGCGGCGGGCGCCTGCGTCGCCAGATGCCCGGGCGGGTTCCAGGACAACGGCCGGTACTGCCGCTTCCGCAGCATGCGCCGCTGAAATCGAGCGCATCTTGTCGAGGCGCGGCGATCCGTGACACTGGAGCGATGGATTCCCCCTCCCCGCTATGGCGCGGCGCCGCGCCGCTCCTCCTCGCCTCCACCAGCCCGACCCGGCGCGCGCTCCTCGCTGGGGCTGGCCTCACCGTCGAAACCGAAAGCCCCGGTGTCGACGAGCGCGCCATCGAGGCCGCTTGTGCGGGGCTCGCTCCGTCCGACCTCGCCCTGCGTCTCGCCCTCGCCAAGGCCGAGGCGGTGGCCGCCCGTGCGCCGAGCCGGATCGTCGTCGGGGCCGATCAGGTGCTCGCCTGCGACGGCGTCGTGTTCCACAAGCCCGCCGACGCGGCGGCCGCCCGCGCGCAGCTCGCGCGTCTCGCCGGGCGCACCCACCACCTGCATTCCGCCGTGGCCCTGATCGACGGGGTGCACGCGCCAGACACCTTCGTTGAGACGGCGCACCTCACCTTGCGGCCCCTCGATGCGGCGTCCATCGCGGCCTACGTGGCGCTCGCGGGACCCGGCGCCATGTCCAGCGTCGGCGCCTACCAGCTCGAGGGCCTCGGCATCCATCTGTTCGCGGAGGTCGCGGGCGACCACACCACCATCCTGGGCCTGCCCCTGCTGCCCCTGCTCGCCCGCCTGCGCGCCCGACGGCTCCTGGCGTTCTAGATGCCCGCTCCGGTCTCAGGCGGCCCGCGATGATCGGGTCCGTCCTCCTCGCCCTGGTGCCCATCGGCTTGCTGATCGCGCTGGGCGCCACATTGCGCCGCGTCGGCTTCCTCGGCGAGGGCTTCTGGCCCCAGGCCGAACGCCTCAGCTACTACGTGCTGCTGCCGTCCCTGATGGTGCACGGGCTCACGACGGCGCGGCTGGACGGCGTGCCGGTGCTGGCCCTGGTCGTGGTGCTGGTGGTCTCCACCTGCGCGGTCGCGGCGATCCTGCTCCTGGCGCGATCACGCCTCGGCTTCCAGGGGGCGTCCTTCACCTCGGTGTTCCAGGGCGGCATCCGCTTCAACAACTATGTCGGCGTCTCGGCGGCGATCGGGGTGTTCGGTGCGCAAGGGCTCGCCCTCGCGGCGGTGGCGAATGCCGCCATCGTGCCCACGGTGAACATCCTGTGCGTGCTCGTCTTCGCCCGCTTCGGCACCGGCGAACGGCCCGGACCGGCCGGCCTCGCCCGCCAGCTCGCCCTCAATCCCCTGGTGATCGCGTGCTTCGGTGGCATCCTCCTCCAGGCGTCGGGACTGCACCTCCCGCCGGGGATCGAGCCGATGCTCAAGGCGCTGGGGCAGGCGTCCCTGCCGCTGGGCCTGCTCTGTGTCGGAGCCGCCCTCGACCTGTCGGCGGCGCGGACCTGGATGCGCCCGGTCCTGGTGTCGTCGGCCGTCAAGTTCGTGCTGATGCCCGTGGCGACGGTGCTGGCCTGCCGCGCCGTCGGCCTCCACGGCCCCGCCGCCGTGACCGCCCTGATCTTCCAGGTTCTCCCCACCGCCTCGTCCTCCTACATCATGGCTCGCCAGCTCGGCGGCGACGCACCGCTGATGGCGGGGATCGTCGCGGTCCAGACCATCCTGGCCGGCCTCGCCATTCCGCTGGTCCTGACGGTGTTCCAGGGTTTCCTCGATTAGGCCTGGCTCGGCCGAGGCCATCGCGCGGACGGGACGACCGCGTCGTCATCCGCCCTGGATGGACCGACGGATCGCGGCTAAGGCCTCGTCGCGAGACGCCTCGCGCACAGGGTTTCTTCCCGGCCGCGACGGCGCCGCCGGGCAGCGCCACGGAGACCCCCATGGCCGGACACGACCACCCCCACGATCACGCCGGTCATGATCATGCGGGCCACGATCACGGGCATCGGCACAGCCACGGCGGGAGTCATCACGGCGGTGGCCATGGGGGTGGACACGTCCACGCCCCGGCCTCGTTCGGCCGGGCCTTCGCCATCGGCATCGTTCTCAACACCGGGTTCGTGATCGTCGAAGCCGGCTACGGCTTCGCCTCGCAATCCATGGCCCTCGTGGCCGATGCGGGCCACAACCTCTCCGACGTGCTCGGCCTCGTCGTCGCCTGGATCGCCTCGGTGCTGGTGAAGCGCGCTCCGAGCCCGCGCTTCACCTACGGGCTTCGCTCCTCCTCGATCCTCGCCGCCCTGTTCAACGCCGTGTTCCTGCTGGTCGCCACGGGCGCCATCATCTGGGAGGCGATCCTCCGGCTCCTGGCCCCCGAGCCCGTGGCGGGCGTCACCGTGATGGTGGTGGCCGGCATCGGTATCGTCATCAACGGCATCACCGCCTGGCTGTTCGCCTCCGGCAAGGGCAGCGACATCAACATCCGCGGCGCCTACCTGCACATGGTGGCGGATGCCGCCGTGTCCCTCGGGGTTGTGCTGGCCGGCCTCGCCATCGTGCTCACGGGAGCCGCGTGGATCGACCCCGCGGTCAGTCTCGCCATCGCCGGCCTCATCGTCTGGATGACCTGGGGCCTCCTGCGCGACAGCGTGATCATGGCCCTCTCGGCGGTGCCGCCGGGGATCGACCCGGAGGCCGTGCGCGGCTTCCTCGGTGCCCGGCCGGGGGTGTCGGCGCTCCACGATCTCCACATCTGGCCGATGAGCACCACCGAGATCGCGCTGACCGTCCACCTCGTCATGCCGGGGGGCCACCCGGGCAACGCCTTCCTGCTCGGCCTCGCCGAGGACTTGCGCAAGACCTTCGGCATCGGGCACGCGACGGTGCAGATCGAAGGGGCGGACGGCCCCGCCTGTATCCTGGCTTCGGAGGACGTGGTGTGACGAAGGCCTTCGTTGTCGGGCATCCCATCGCCCATTCGCGCTCGCCCCTGATCCACGGTCACTGGCTCGCCGAGCACGGGATCGCGGGGACCTACGCGCGCGTCGACGTGGCCCCGGACGCGTTCCCGGATTTCCTGTTGACCCTGCGCGAACACGGATTCGCTGGCGGCAACGTCACGATCCCGCACAAGGAGGCGGCCTCTCGCCTCGTAGACGAACTGACGCCGCGCGCGGAGAAGATCGGCGCGGTCAACACCGTGTTCTTCGACACGCACGGACGCCTGTGGGGGGACAACACCGACGCGCCGGGCTTCATCGCCCATCTCGACCGGAGTCTCGGCGCCGATTGGGTGGAGCGCACGGGCGGCGCCGCCCTTGTGCTCGGGGCCGGGGGCGCGGCCCGCGCCATCGTGGTCGGCCTGCTGGAGCGCGGCCTGAGCCGAATCCGGGTAGCCAACCGCACCCGCGCCCGGGCGGAGGCTCTCGTCGCCCTCGATCCAGAACGGGTCGCCGCCTGCGACTGGGCCGACCTGCCCGCCGCGCTCCCCGGAACCGGGCTTCTCGTCAACACCACCTCCCTCGGCATGGCGGGCCATGGCGCCCTCGATCTCGACCTGACGCCCCTGCCCGCCACGGCATGCGTCGCCGACATCGTCTACGTGCCCCTGGAGACGCCGTTGCTCGCCGCCGCCCGTGCCCGGGGCCTGGCCGCCGTCGACGGACTCGGGATGCTGCTGCATCAGGCGGTGCCGGGTTTCGCACGCTGGTTCGGCGTGCATCCGGCCGTGACGCCGGCCCTGCGCGAGCGCCTCGTCGCCGATATCGTCGGCCCAAAAGCCGGATCGAAGGCCGGTTCGTGAGCCGCCCCCTCGTCCTCGGCCTCACCGGCTCCATCGGCATGGGGAAATCCGCCACCGCCGCGATGTTTTCCGCACGCGGGGTTCCCGTCCACGATGCGGATGCGGTGGTCCATGCCCTCTACGCACCCGGCGGCGCGGCGGCCCACGCCATCGCGGGGGAATTTCCCGGTGTTCTGGCGCCGGACGGGTCCGTCGATCGCGAGCGGCTGCGCGGCGAAGTGCTCGGCCACCCGGAGCGCCTCGCCGCCCTGGAGCGGCTGGTCCATCCCCTGGCGCGCCGGGCCGGTGCCGATTTTCTCGCCGCCCACGCGCAGGCCCCCGTCGTCGTCCTCGACATCCCGCTCCTGTTCGAGACGGGCGGGGACGCGCGCTGCGACGCGGTCCTCGTCGTCACGGCGCCGGCCGAGGTTCAGCGCGAACGGGTGCTGGCCCGGCCCGGCATGGACGCGGCGACCTTCGCGTCGATCCTCGCCAAGCAGCTGCCCGACGCCGAGAAGCGCGCCCGGGCGGATTTCGTCCTCGATACCGGCCTCGGCTTCGCCCATGCCGAGGCCGAGGTCGATGCGATCCTGGACCGTCTGCGCGGGATGCCACCGCCGCCTTGAACCGGCCCGGTCTCCGGCGCATGGTCGTCGCGACCCCCGGCCCCATGGACCCCAAGCGATGCTGCGTGAGATCGTCCTCGACACCGAGACCACCGGCACCGACGCCAAGAACGGCGACCGCCTCATCGAGATCGGCTGCGTCGAGCTCATCAACCACGTGCAGACCGGCAAGGTCTTCCACAAACTCGTGAATCCCACCCGGCCGGTTTCCCAGGGCGCCTTCGGGGTGCACGGCATCTCGGATGCGATGCTGGCCGACAAGCCGCTCTTCGCCGACATCGTCGACGAGTTCCGCGACTTCTGCGGCGACTCCCCCCTGGTGATCCACAACGCGCCCTTCGACGTCGGCTTCCTCAACATGGAATACGCCCGCCTCGGCGCCGCGGCCCCACCGCCCATCGACCTCGCCGCCGTTATCGACACCCTGCAACTCGCGCGGCGCAAGCACACGGGCGCCTCCAACACCCTCGACGCCCTGTGCGTGCGCTACGGCATCGACACCACCCGGCGCACGAAGCACGGGGCGTTGCTCGATTCGCAGATCCTGGCGGAGGTCTATGTCGAGCTGCTCGGCGGCAAGCAGACCAGCCTCGGGCTCGCCGTCGCCGAAATTCCGGCCGAGACCGGGCCGGCGCTGGCCGAGGACGGTGCCCCCATCGGCCCGCGCCGCCTGCGCCACCGACTCACCCCGGACGAGAGCGCCCGCCACGCCGCCTTCCTCGCCACCCTCGGCCCGGCCTCCGTCTGGCGCGACTATCTCGGCGAAGACGGAACGGCCTGACCCATGCGCCTCACCCGAATCGACGACACCGTCTCGGTCGCGGGTCAGCCGGCCCTCGACGAGATCGCTGCGCTCGGACGCGCGGGCGTCACCACCCTGATCAACAACCGGCCGGACGGCGAGGAGCCCGGCCAGCCCGGCACTGAGGCGGAGGCCGCCGCCGCGCGGGAAGCGGGCCTCGCCTATCACCACCTGCCGGTGACGGGGGCCACCCTGGGGCGGCCCGAGATCGATGCGTTTCGCGCGAGCCTGCGGGCTGCCCCCGGTCCCGTCGTCGCCCATTGCCGCTCCGGCACGCGTTCCTTGACCCTCTACGCCCTCGCCGCGGTCCTCGACGGGCGCATGCGTCGCGACGCGGTGCTCGCCTTCGGCACCCGCCACGGCTTCGACCTGACGGGGGCCGTCGCCTGGCTCGATGCCAACGCACCCGACAGCTGATCCGTCCTCACGATGGTGCAGTGCCCTCTCGGTTTCGGAGCTCCTCGGCCGCGGACAAAACAATATTCTCTTCTCGTCCGGGATCGAAGAGTGTTCGTCTTCGCTCTGGGGTATCTTTGAGGGAACGTTTCATTGACCGACGGGTGACCGTGGGACATCTTTTCGTGAACACAGAGTTGCTTCGAGCGACGCTGTCTGTCCTCCGAAAAGCTGTTCGATCGGAACATTCATGACCCGCCCCCGCATCGTCGGTTTCAGCGCGAACCTGCAACGCCCCTCGAAGACGCGCAGCCTCGTCGAGGCTGTCGCCGCCCAGACCGAGACGCAGATCCAGGCCGAGATCCAGCTGTTCGACATGGTGGATGCCGGCACCGCCCTCGGCGCGGCCTGGTCGCGCCAGGACCTGTCCCTCCCGGCGCGCCGCATCGTCGAGGCCATCGAGGGCGCCGACGCCCTCATCGTCGGGTCGCCCGTCTACAAGGGCGCCTATACGGGCCTGTTCAAGCACCTGTTCGACCTCGTCGATCCGACGGCGCTCACGGGCAAGCCCGTGGCCATCGTCGCCACGGGCGGAGGCGCCCGCCATGCCCTCGTGGTCGAGCACGCCTTCCGGCCCCTGTTCGGATTCTTCGGGGCGCTCGCCCTGCCGACCGCCGTCTACGCGTCCGATGCCGACTTCACCGATGGGGCCCTGACGGATCCCGGCGTGCGCGCGCGGGTCTCCGATGCGGCGTGCCAGCTCGCGAGTCAGCTCATCCACGCCTCGGCCGCGCGTGGCGGCGTCCGTGCCGTGGCCGGCGCCGCCCGGTGATCCGAAGGCGGCCCCGCCCCGCATCGGCGCAGGCCTGACCCCGAGAAGCCCATCCGCGTCCGCGACGCCGTATGGGCGGTCCCTCCCAACGGCTGACATCCCATGGCAAGTCCCTCCCTTTCCGCGCCGCGGCTCTCCACGCGTCTGCGTGACGGCGCCGCCCAGCGCCTCGTCCCCTGGCTCCTGCCCCTTGGCATCGTGCTCGGCTGGCAGGCGGCGAGTTCGGCCGGCCTCGTCTCGACCCGGTTCATGCCGGCGCCCCTGGATGTGATCGCGGCGGGCTGGCAGCTCGGCCGCACGGGCGAACTCTGGGCCAACCTCTGGGTCAGCACCCTGCGGGCGCTGGCGGGCTTCGCCGTCGGCGGCGGCATCGGCTTCGCGCTCGGCCTCGCCAACGGCCTGTCGCGCGCCTCCGACCGGCTCACGGACACCACCGTACAGATGGTGCGCAACGTGCCCCACCTGTCCCTCATTCCCCTGGTGATCCTGTGGTTCGGCATCGGCGAGGAGGCCAAGCTCTTCCTCGTGGCGCTCGGCGTGTTCTTCCCCGTCTACGCCAACACGCTGCACGGCATCCGCTCCGTCGATCCGCAACTCGTGGAGATGGGCCGGGTCTACGGCCTGTCGTCGTGGAGCCTGTTCACCCGCGTGGTCCTGCCCGGCGCCCTGCCGTCGATCTTCGTCGGCCTGCGCTATGCGCTCGGCATCATGTGGCTGACCCTCATCGTCGCCGAGACGATCTCGGCCTCCTCGGGGCTCGGCTACATGGCCATGCAGGCGCGCGAGTTCATGCTCGTCGACGTCGTGGTGCTGGCCATCGTGATCTATGCCGGCCTCGGCAAGCTCGCCGACGTGCTCACCCGCTGGCTCGAGCGCACCTGTCTCGCCTGGAATCCCGCCTACCGGACCGTCTGAGGCACCGCCTCGCTCCAAGCCCTCGAAGAACTCCAACGGACCCGGCCATGACCGCCACCGCCCTGCGCGTCCACGACGCCGCGCCCGAAACCGTCCCCGTTCAGAAGCCCGCCGATCGGCCGGTGAAGGGTACCGCCCCCCGCGCCCGGCCGCCCGAGGCCGCGGCCACCGGCGGCCTCGCCGTCACCGTGCGCGACCTGTCGAAGTCCTTCGACGGGCATACGGTCATCGCCGGCCTCGACCTCCATATCCCGGCCGGGCAGTTCGTGGCCGTCGTCGGCCGTTCGGGCTGCGGCAAGAGCACCTTGCTGCGCCTCATCCTCGGCCTGGAGCAGCCGAGCGCCGGCCGCGTCGTCCTCGAATCCGACGCCGTGCGGGCGCCCCCGAAGCGCATCATGTTCCAGGAGCCGCGCCTCCTGCCCTGGGCCAAGGTGGTGGACAACGTCGCGGTGGGCTTGGGCGAAACCGGCACCCGGGCCGAGCGCCGGGCGCGGGCCGCGAGCGCGCTGGCCGAGGTCGGCCTCACCGACAAGTCGGCCAACTGGCCCGCCACCCTATCGGGCGGCCAGCGTCAGCGCGTGGCGCTCGCCCGCGCCCTCGTCTCCCGCCCCGGCCTGCTCGCCCTCGACGAACCCCTCGGGGCCCTCGACGCCCTCACCCGCATCGACATGCAGGCGATGATCGAGGCGATCTGGCGGGCGCAGGGCTTCACCGCCCTCCTCGTCACCCACGACGTCGCCGAGGCCGTGGCCATGGCCGACCGCATCCTCGTCGTCGAGAACGGGCACATCGCCCTCGACGTGAAGGTCGACGTGCCCCGCCCGCGCCGGCGCGGCGACCCGGACCTCGCGGCCCTCGAAGGCCGCATCCTCGACCATCTGCTTCAGAACCACGCGCCGGCCTGAGCCGGGCATCCTGCAGAACCAAGCGCCGGCTTCGGCCGCGCTTTCGCCCCTCATCCGAAAGAGTTTCCCATGACCGGTCAGACCGACGTCCTCTGGTTCCTGCCCACCCACGGCGACGGCCGCTACCTCGGTGCCCAGGAGGGCGCGCGCGCCGTCACGCTGCCGTATCTCCGCCAGATCGCGCAGGCGGCGGACGAGCTCGGCTATTATGGCGTGCTCCTACCCACGGGCCGCTCGTGCGAGGATTCCTGGGTGGTGGCCTCCGCCCTCGTCCCCCTGACTCAGCGCCTGCGCTTTCTCGTCGCCGTGCGCCCCGGCCTGCAGGAACCGGCCGTCGCCGCCCGCATGGCCGCCACCCTCGACCGGATCTCCGACGGCCGCCTCCTCATCAACGTGGTCACGGGCGGCGATCCGGTGGAGCTGCGCGGCGACGGCGTGTTCCTCGATCACGACGAGCGCTACGTTGTCACCGACGAGTTCCTGCACATCTGGCGCGGGCTGATGTCCGGCGAGACCGTCAGCTACGAAGGCAAGCACCTCAAGGTCGAGGAGGGCCGGGTGATCTTCCCGCCCGTGCAGAAGCCCTACCCGCCGCTGTATTTCGGCGGCTCCTCCCCCGCCGGCATCGAGGTCGCGGCCGAGCATTGCGAAGTCTACCTGACCTGGGGCGAGCCCCCGGCCGGCGTGGCCGAGAAGATCGCCAAGGCCAGGGAGGCCGCCGACCGGAAAGGCAAAACATTCTCGTACGGCATCCGCCTGCACGTCATCGTCCGCGAGACCGAGGGCGAGGCCTGGGCGGCCGCCGAGAACCTGATCTCGCGCCTCGACGACGAGACCATCGCCAAGGCGCAGGCCACCCTGAAGCGCCAGGATTCCGTCGGCCAGAGCCGGATGATGGCGCTCCACGGCGGCGACCGCACCAAGCTCGAGGTCTCGCCCAACCTCTGGGCCGGCGTCGGCCTCGTGCGCGGCGGCGCCGGCACCGCCCTCGTCGGCTCCGCGGATCAGGTCGCCGACCGGATGAAGGAGTATATCGATCTCGGCATCGATCGCTTCATCCTCTCGGGCTACCCGCACCTCGAGGAAGCCTACCGCTTCGCCGAACTCGTGTTCCCGAAGCTCCCCTTGCGCGCCACCACCGGCGTCGCCCCGAGCAACGCCCGCAACGACGGGCCCTTCGGCGAGGTGATGGCCAACGACATCGTGCCCCGCCGGGTGTCGGCGCACTGAGGACGCACCTCCCTTCCCCTTGCGGGGAGGGATCGAGGGTGGGGGTGGTTCCGCCGGCCTCCGCACGGTGAAGTCCTGGCTCGATGAGGAGCGCCCGGCCACCCCCACCGCCGACTCCTCCCCGCGAGGGGGAGGAGCGCGCTTCCGGTGTCCACCGAATCCCGTCCCCTCCCCCCTGTCGGAAGAACGTCCATGCCACGCGCCACCACCCATGCCCTCGTCGCCCCGAGAGTCCCATCCGTCGGCGCCTGGGCGTGGTTCGCCGCCGCCCTCTCGTTCCTGATGCTGTTCACCCTCCAGGCCCGGGCCGACGAGAAGGTGATCCGGATCGGCTACCAGAAGTACGGCACCCTCGTGCTCCTCAAGGGCAAGGGCCTGCTGGAGGAGCGTCTGAAGCCGCTCGGCTACCGCGTGACGTGGTCGGAATTCCCGTCGGGCCCGCCCCTGATGGAAGCGCTCAATGCCGGAGCCATCGATTTAGGCTCGGCCGGCGAGGCGCCGCCGATCTTCGCCCAGGCCGCGAGCCGCGACCTCGTCTACGTCGCCCACGAGCCAGCCGCGCCCCGCGGCGAAGCGATCCTGGTGGCCGCCGACAGCCCGATCCGCACCGTGGCCGACCTGCGCGGCCGGACCATCGCCCTCAACAAGGGCTCCAACGTCCACTACTTCTTGGTGCGTGCCCTCGAAGCGGCGGGCATCCCCTACGATGCGGTGAAGCTCGCCTTCCTCGGACCCGCCGACGCGGCGGCGGCCTTCGCCCGCGGCTCCGTCGACGCCTGGGCGATCTGGGACCCCTACCTCGCCTCCGGCGAGCGGGCGACGGGCGCACGCACCCTCGTCACCGGTGAGGGCCTCGTGCCGAACCGGCAGTTCTACCTCTCGCGCCGCCCCTTCGCCGACGCCGCCGTCAACCGCGCCGTCCTCGACACCACCCTGGCGGCCATCGGCACCATCGACGCCTGGGCCAAGGACAACACCGATGCGGTCGCGGCCGAACTCGCGCCGTCCGTGGGCATCCCGGCCCCGATCCTCACCGTCGCCCTCAAGCGCCTCACCTACGGGGTCACGCCCCTCGACGCCGGCACCGTGGCCGATCAGCAGACCGTGGCCGACACCTTCCACCGCCTCGGCCTGCTGCCGAAGCCCCTGGTGGTCTCGGACGCCGTGTGGAAGCCCGGCAGTTAAAACCCGAATCCACACGGAGTGACGACGAAACGCGAAAGGGCGGGCGGATGCGTCCCCCCGCCCTTTCGCTTGGCATCGTTCACCGAGGCGGTGCCCTAGTAGTGCCGCGCCAGGACTTCGCGCACCCGCGCGACCATCTCGGCCTCCGGCACCGAGAACTGCGCCGGCCGGGCGGCCTTCCACTCGGCGTTGCTGCTGATGCCCTCGGCGGCCTTGGAGCCCTCGATGAGATCCTTGATCTGAACCTCGCCGGCCTCGCGCTCGTTCGAGCCCTGGATGATGGCGCAGGGGGAACCCCGCCGGTCGGCGTACTTCATCTGCGCCTTCATGCCGGAGCCACCGAGGTAGAGCTCGGCCCGGATGCCTTCGCCGCGCAAGGCCGCGACGAGGCGCTGGTAATCGGCGATGTTTTCGCGGTCCAGCACCAGCACGACCACGGGGCCGGGCTTGCTTGTGCCCTCCAGGAGCGGGCTCCCGGTGAGCTGGAGCGCCGAGAACAGGCGCGAGACGCCGATGGAGAAGCCGGTGGCCGGCACCGGCTCCGAGCGGAACCGCCCGACGAGACCATCGTAGCGCCCGCCGCCCGCCACCGAGCCGAAGCGCACGGTCTGGCCGTCCTCGTTCACGACCGGGAAGGTCAGCTCCGCCTCGTAGACCGGGCCGGTGTAGTATTCGAGGCCGCGCACCACGCTGGGGTCGGCGCGGATCCGGTCGAAGCCGTAGCCGGCCGCCGCGCACAGGCGCATCATCGCGTGGAGTTCGGCGATCCCCTCGCGGCCGGTCACCGAATCGCCCACCACCTCGGTCCAGGTGCCGAAGAACTGTTCCCAGAACGCCATGCGGTCGGCGCCCTCCACGGGGGCGGACTGGAACGAGACGTAGGCGAGGATGCGCTCCACCGCCGCCGCATCGAGGCCGGCGCCCTTGGTGAAGTCGCCGCTCTCGTCCTTGCGGCCGGCACCGAGAAGGTCGCGCACGCCGTCGGGCCCGAGGCGGTCGAGCTTGTCGATGGCGCGCAGCACGGTGAGGCGCTGGCCCGCCTTGTCGGCGCCCGCGAGGCCGATGGCCTCCATGACGCCGTCGAGCACCTTGCGGTTGTTCACCTTGACGACGAACTGGCCGGTGAGCCCGAGCTTCTCCAGGGTGTCGGCCATGAGCATGCAGATCTCGGCATCCGCCGCGACGGTGCCGGCCCCGACGATGTCGGCGTCGAACTGCATGAACTGGCGGAAGCGCCCCGGGCCGGGCTTCTCATTGCGGAAGACGTAGCCGGCGCGGAAGCTGCGGTAGGGCTTGGGGATGGAATCGAAATGCTCGGCGACGTGGCGGGCCAGCGGCGCCGTGAGGTCGTAGCGCAGCGACAGCCAGGATTCGTCGTCGTCCTGGAACGAGAACACGCCCTCGTTCGGCCGGTCGAGGTCGGGCAGGAACTTGCCGAGCGCCTCGGTGTATTCGACGAACGGGGTCTCGAGGGCCTCGAAGCCGTAGAGTTCGAAGCTCTGGCGGATCGTCTCCAGCATCCGGTGCTGGGCGGCGATCTCGTCCGCGCGGCGGTCGACGAACCCGCGCGGCAGGCGCGGCTTCAGGGTGTCGGCCTTGTTGGAATCGGCCTTGGCCATGGTGGTTTCGCTCTGCGGAGGGTTTTTGGGGGTTGCGCGGGCTCTATCGCGGGGGGGCCGGAGCGGCAAGCGCGGCCGGCATCACGAGCGCGGCCGGCACCCGGACCGAGTGCGGCGCCGATCTACAGCTTCAGGGCGAGGAGCGCGCAAAGGCTCAGAATCGCGATGGGGATCTGGAGCGGACGCAGGCGCGCGAAGAACAGGGGCGCTTCGCCCCGGCGCGCCGCGATGGGATCGAGCACGGCGATCCCAGCGAATCCGACGATGAGCAGAATGAGCGCGGGGCCGGTCGCGCCGCCGGTCGTGAGCACGAGGGCGCAGAAGCCGAGGAGGAACAAGGCCAGCATCGTGGCGATCTGGACCCAGGTCGGACCGCCTTCCGTGCGGAAGCTGAGACCGCGCCGGACGCCGGAGAGGAACAGCAGGATCGCGCAGCCCCACAGGGTGGTGAGGGACAGAGCCAGCTCGCCCCAGACCCCGCCGAGCCACCACGCGGCCGCCGCGCCCGCTGCGAAGGGCAGCATCGGTCCGTAGCCGAACACCACACTGAGCCACGGCACGGCCCCGGGCTCGGAGACGGTCAGTGTCCGGTTCTCCTGGTCCGTCATAGGCCCCTCCTGCGCGAAAGGCGGGTAACCGACCGGGCGTCGTGCTGTTCCAGCTTCATTCCGGCACAGGACCATGGTCTGCGACGGGGACGATACGGCAAAGAAAAGCCCCGGCCGTGAGGCCGGGGCAAAAAGCGTTCGCTCGACGAAGTGACGTCGGGGAACCGCTCGGGCTCAGGACGAGAGCGGGCCGGTCTCGGCGCCTTGCGCTTCCATCGCCTTCTGGCGGTAGAGGCCGACGAAATCGATGGGGTCGATGTAGAGCGGCGGGAAGCCGCCATTGCGCACGGCCTCGGCGACGATCTGGCGCGCGAACGGGAACAGCAGGCGCGGGCACTCGATCATCACGGCCGGATGCAGCTGGTCCTGCGGGATGTTGCGCATGCGGAAGATGCCGGCATAGGTCAGCTCGAACGCGAACAGCACCTCGGTGCCGGTCTTGGCGTCGCCCTCCAGGGTCAGCTCGACCTCGAAATCCTCTTCGGCGAGCTGCTTGGCGTTGACGTTGACCTGGATGTTGATCTGCGGCGCGGATTCCTGGGGCTGAAGCGAGCGCGGGGCGTTCGGATTCTCGAAGGAGAGATCCTTGGCGTATTGCCCCAGGGCGTTGATGGCGGGGAGCTGGTCCTCGGCCTGCGCCGTGGCGCCACCGTTCCCGTTCGGTGCCGATGTGTCGGCCATGGCGTTGTCGTCCTTCTCAAGAGCCCTGGGGGCGCGATCCTTGGGAGCACATGCGGGCCGGCGACCGAGCCAGTTCTTGTGTGCTTGCGACGGTTGCGACCACCCATCCGGTGCGAGAGCGCGCTATCATGCCCATCCGGTGCGAACAAGGCGCCGGCTGGCGGCGGCTGGAACCGGGCCGGGCACGCACCATATCCCGGACAACGCGACAGGCCGAGAACGCACCACGGCGTTGCGGCGGGCGCGCTCGACGGGTCGGGTTGAACGACCCGGCTCGCTCCCGGCGCGGGCCTCGGCTAAGAGTGCTGGCAAAACTCCCGCCCATGGCCGGATCCATGGTTGGATCGGGCTCCGGGCGCGACGGTGCGACGGGAGTTTGGTGCGGGAGTTTGGTAACGGACTCGCAACGCGCGGGATGCGGGGTTTCCGGAGCCCCTCGAACTTCAGCTGTCGTGCGACGGCCACGATCAGGATCGGTGATGCAGGACTCCTTCGACTTGACGACCTTGATCTTCCTCGCCCTGGCGGTGTTCGTGATCTGGCGGCTGCGCTCGGTGCTCGGCCAGAAGACCGGAGCGGAACGCTCGCCGTTCAAGCCCGTGGACCGCAGCCGCACGGAGCCCCCGGCCAACCGGACGGAGGGCGACAACGTGGTGCGCCTGCCCGGCGCCGACCGTGCGCAGGCCGACCGAAGCCAAGCGGCCCCCAAGGCGGAGGTCCGCGACTGGCGCGGCATCGCCGAGCCGGGCTCGGCCATCGCCAACGGCCTCGAAGCGGTGGTGCAGGTGGAGCCCGGTTTCGATCCGCGCGGCTTCGTCGAGGGTGCCAAGTCGGCCTACGAGGCCATTGTGATCGCCTTCGCCAAGGGCGACCGCAAGACACTGCGCAGCCTGCTCTCGCGGGAGGTCTGCGAAGGCTTCGAGCGCGAGATCGACGCCCGCGAGGGCCGGAAGGAAGTGGTCGAGACCACCTTCGTCTCCCTCGACAAGGCCGAGATCGTCGCCGTCGACGTGAAGAACCGCGTCGCCCAGGTGACGGTACACTTCCTGTCCCACCTCATCACCGCGACCCGCAACGCGCAGGGCCAGGTGATCGACGGCAGCGCCGAGACCGTGGTCGAGGTGCCCGACGTGTGGACCTTCGCCCGGACGCTCGGCACCCGCGACCCGAACTGGCAGCTCGTCGCCACCGAAGCTGGCGCCTGACCCCTCCGGACCGCGTGCGACCACTCGCCCTCGGCGCGGCCCTGGCCGCCCTCGCTCTCTGCCCTCCCCTCCCCGGCTCGGTCGCCCACGCGGCCGAGCCGCTGCGCTTGGGCGGAGCGGTCTCGGGCGGAGGGGTCTTGAGCGCAGTGGTCTCGGGCGGAGCGGTGCTGGAGTGGGTCGATCTCGCGGGCCTGCCGGGCTTTCCCGGTCCCGATCCGGTCCGTGCCCTCGAAGCCTTCCGCCGGACCTGCGCGGCGGCCCCCGTCCCGATGGCGCCGTCGGTCGCCGGCCATGCGGGCGATCTCGCGGCGGCCTGCGCCCGCGCCGCCGCCGTCCCGCCCGAGGGCGCGGCCGCCTTCTTCGCTACGGCGTTCGACGCCTACCGGATCGTCCGCCCCGCGGTTGACGGCGTTCCCGAGCGCCGGGCGGGATTCCTGACCGGGTATTTCGAGCCGGAACTCACGGGCTCGTCCGTCGCGGCTCCGGGCTTCACCGCGCCCGTCCTCGCCCGGCCCGACGACCTCGTGAGCCTGGAGCCCGGCGAGACCCGAACGGGCCTCGATCCGGCGCTCCGCGCCGCGCGCCGGACGGAGACGGGGCTGGCCCCCTATCCCACCCGTGCCGCCATCGAGGACGGAGCCCTGGGGGAGGTCGCCAAGGCGCTGCTCTGGCTCGACCCCGTCGACCTGTTCGTGCTGCAGGTCCAGGGCTCGGGGCGGGTGCGCCTGACCGACGGCCGGACGGTGCGGGTGCTCTATGACGGGCGCAACGGCCGGCCCTACACCTCCATCGGCAAACTCATCGTCACCGAGGGCCACCTGCCCCTCGACGGCCTCACCCTGGCGCGCTGGACGGGCTGGCTGCGGGACCACCCCGAGACGGCCCGCCGCCTGATGCGCCGCAACGAATCGTACATCTTCTTCAAGCTGGCGCCCGTCGAGGACCCGTCGCTCGGCCCCCCGGGGGCCGCCGGCGTCGCGCTGAGCCCCGGACACAGCCTCGCGGTGGATTCCACCCTGTGGCGCTACGGCCTGCCGTTCTGGCTCGAAGCCGCCGGCGATTCCCGGACCGCGCGCCTCGCCATCGCGGCCGATACCGGTTCGGCCATCGTCGGCCCGGCCCGGGGCGATCTCTACCTCGGCACCGGCGAGGCTGCGGGTGTCGCCGCCGGCAACCTGCGGGCGACGGCCGGCTTCGTCGTGCTGCTGCCCCGTTCCGGCGAGGCCAAGGCCTTTCCCGAGGTCTCTTCGAAGGCCCCCGCCGAGGTCCCCCCGAAGGCCCCCGCCGAGGTCCCCCCGAAGGCCCCTGCCCTCGCCCCGACCCAACCATGAGACTCCCCCGCCGACCCCGTGGCCTCTCCGGCGAGGACGCTTACCTGTGGGGTGAGATCGCCCGCCTGATCACGCCCCTGCGCGCGAAGTCCAAGCCCAAGCCGAAAGCGCCGGACGCCAATCCGCCCGCCACGCCGCTGCCGAAGGCCGGTGCGAAGCCGGCTCACAAGCCTTCGTCCGCGACGCCTGCGAAGCCGGCCGTGAAGCCGCCGGCGAAACGCGTCACCCTGAAACCCAATCCGCCTCCGGCCCTCCCCGCTCCCGTCGTCGCCCCGCCGGCCGCGGCTCCCGCCCTGGCGCCCGGGCTCGAGCGCCGCGTCCGTCTCGCTTTTCGGCGCGGCGCGCTCCAGGTCGATGCCCGGATCGATCTCCACGGGATGTACCAGGCTCAGGCCCACGGCGCGCTGACCGGGTTCCTCATGCGGGCACGGGCAGCCGGCCACACCCATGTGCTCGTCGTCACGGGCAAGGGTGGGATGGATTACAACGACGCCTTCTCGGAGCGCGGGGTCCTGCGCCGCAGCGTGCCGCATTGGCTGCGCGCGCCCGAGCTGCGCAGCATCGTGCTCGGTTTCGAGGAAGCGGCCCGTCACCACGGCGGAGCCGGGGCCCTCTACGTTCGCCTGCGCCGCCGCTGATAGGCGCGTCCCGGGGGCGGGTCGTGCCGGTCCCGGTTGAGGGCTTGAGAAAAATCGAGAATCACGATAGGGCTGAACTCCCTCCTCGTTATGCCGTGCTGCATCCCGTGAGCCCCAAGGCTCCCTCAAGACGATGCGCGGAGCCGTCCCCCTTCGACGCTCCGACCAAAGGCGCCTTCACCGCGCCCGGCGACTCCATCCCAGAATGCATTCCGCCCTTCCGTCCGTCCTGCCGCGGTTTTGAATTCCCAGGTTTTGAATTCCCATGACAGCCTCATACGACGCCCTTGAACCCGTGGATTCGCTGGCCGAGGGCGGCCTTGCCGCCGCCGATCTCGATAGCAAGCGCGAGGTCAAGCTCCAGGATCTCAAGTCGAAGACGCCGACCGACCTGATCGCTTTCGCCGAAGAGGTCGAGGTCGAGAACGCCTCGACCATGCGCAAGCAGGAGCTGATGTTCGCCATCCTGAAGCAGCTCGCGGCCAAGGAGGTCGAGATCATCGGCGCCGGCACCGTCGAAGTGCTGCAGGACGGCTTCGGCTTCCTGCGCTCGTCCGATTCGAACTACCTGCCGGGTCCCGACGACATCTACATCTCGCCGACCCAGATCCGCCGATTCGGCCTGCGCACGGGCGACACGGTGGAGGGGCCGATCCGGGGTCCGAAGGACGGCGAGCGCTACTTCGCCCTGCTCAAGGTCAACACGATCAACTTCGAGAACCCGGAGAAGATCAAGCACAAGGTCCACTTCGACAACCTGACGCCGCTGTTCCCGACGCAGCGCTTCAAGCTCGAACTGGACAATCCGCCGAAGAAAGATTTCAGCCCTCGGATCATCGACATCGTCGCCCCCATCGGTAAGGGCCAGCGCGCCCTGATCGTGGCGCCGCCGCGCACGGGCAAGACCGTGCTGATGCAGAACATCGCTCAGTCGATCACCATCAACCACCCGGAATGCTACCTCATCGTGCTGCTCATCGACGAGCGCCCCGAGGAAGTGACCGACATGATCCGCTCGGTGAAGGGCGAGGTCATCGCCTCGACCTTCGATGAGCCGGCCACTCGTCACGTGCAGGTGGCCGAGATGGTGATCGAGAAGGCCAAGCGCCTCGTGGAGCACGGCCGCGACGTGGTCATCCTGCTCGATTCGATCACCCGCCTCGGCCGGGCCTACAACACCGTGGTGCCGTCCTCTGGCAAGGTGCTGACCGGCGGCGTCGACGCCAACGCCCTACAGCGGCCGAAGCGCTTCTTCGGTGCCGCCCGCAACATCGAGGAAGGCGGCTCGCTCTCGATCATCGCGACCGCCCTCATCGACACCGGCTCGCGGATGGACGAGGTGATCTTCGAGGAGTTCAAGGGCACCGGCAACTCCGAGATCATCCTGGACCGCAAGGTCTCGGACAAGCGCATCTTCCCGGCCATCGACATCACCCGCTCGGGCACCCGCAAGGAAGAGCTCCTGGTTCCGCCGGACTCGCTCAAGAAGACCTACGTGCTGCGCCGCATCCTCAACCCGATGGGCGTCACCGACGCCATCGAGTTCCTCATGGACAAGCTGCGCCAGACCAAGAGCAACAACGACTTCTTCGACTCGATGAACACCTGAGCTTTTCGAGAAGGCCCCCTCTTTTCCTTTGGCGTGGGAGGGGGCCGAAAAATTCGTTTCGTTCCGACCGAGTGTCAGACCGACGCGGCACGCAAGTCATTATTAAAAAACAACGAATTCCGCCGGAAACTATATCTCTTGCCGGCTTATGAAATTAGCCACTAAGCTGTGACTGCCCGGTGATAGACCAGCCCCCCACGATCTTCGCGCCGGCGAGTGGCTTCGGCCGCGCTGCTGTCGCGGTGATCCGGATCAGCGGCCCCGCCTCCGCATCGGTCCTGATCCGCCTGTCGGGCTCCCTCCCCGCTCCCCGTCGCCTCGTCCTGCGAACCCTGCAGGCGCCGCAAGTGCAGGAGACCTTGGATCAGGCCCTCGTCGTGTGGATGCCGGGACCCGGCACGTTCACGGGCGAAGACATGGCCGAACTCCATCTCCATGGCGGTCCGGCCGTCCGCGCGGCGGTGCTGGGTGCCCTTGCGGCTCTTCCCGGATGCATTCCGGCCGAGCCGGGAGCCTTCACCCGGCGCGCCTTCCTCAACGGTCGCCTGGGTCTCACCGAGGCCGAGGGCATCGCCGACCTCATCAACGCCGAAACCGAAGCCCAGCGCCGCCAGGCCCTGCGCCAACTCGACGGTGCACTCGGTCGTCGGGTCGCGGCGTGGCGCGACCGCCTCATCGATCTCCTCGCCGGCGTCGAAGCCGCCCTCGATTTCTCCGACGAGGGCGATGTCGACGACGATGCCCTCGACGCCGCCCTGTTCGCCAAGGCCCGGGTGATCCGCGATGCCATCGCCGCCGCCCTCGATGACGGGGGGCGCGGCGAGCGCCTGCGCGACGGCTTCACCGTCGTCCTCGCCGGTCCACCGAACGCTGGCAAATCCACCCTGCTGAATGCCCTCAGTCGGCGTGACGCGGCCATCGTATCCCCGGTTCCCGGCACGACCCGCGACGTCATCGAGGTACGCTGCGATCTCGGCGGCTTGCCGGTTCTCTTGATCGATACGGCGGGCCTGCGCGAGGCCGGCGACGCCCTCGAAGCCGAGGGCATCCGCCGGACAAGGGCTCGCATCGCCCAAGCCGATCTCGTGCTTCTCCTGGCGGAGGCCGGTTCGATCTCCGACGTGACCGATCTGTCCGTTCCGATGCCCCCGGTGCTTCGGGTCCAGACGAAGGCTGATCTGTCCGAGGGTTCGCGCTCCGCCGAGGGCCACGTCATCTCGGCGATGACCGGCGAGGGGCTCGACACCCTTCTCGATGCCATCGAACACCATGCCTCGGTGTCGATCGGGGGCGAGGCCGCGCTCATCACGCGCCAGCGGCACCGGGAGGGGCTGACGCGCTGTCGCGATCACCTCGACCGCTTGGTGCAGGGCGCTGTCCTACCCGAACTCGCCGCGGAAGATCTGCGTCTCGCCGTGCGGGCCCTGGGCGAGGTTGCGGGTCAGGTCGGTGTCGAGGAAATGCTCGATCGGCTGTTCTCCGGGTTCTGTATCGGAAAGTAGACAGGCCCGCAGTTTCACGTGAAAAACCGCCGGAATCGTTGACGGTGGCGCGCTCGGGCGCGTACTCCAGCGCCATGCTCCATTCCGTTCTGCCCTATGACGTGATCGTCGTCGGCGGTGGTCACGCCGGCACCGAAGCCGCCGCCGCTGCCGCACGGTTCGGTGCCCGCACGGCCCTCGTGACCCATAGCGCCGCGACCATCGGTGCGATGTCCTGCAACCCCGCCATCGGCGGGCTCGGCAAGGGGCATCTCGTCCGGGAAGTCGATGCCCTCGATGGTCTCATGGGACGGGTCGCCGACGCGGCCGGGATCCAGTTTCGCCTGCTCAACCGGCGCAAGGGACCGGCCGTGCGCGGCCCACGCACCCAGGCCGACCGCAAGCTCTACGCCGCCGCCATGCAGGCCGCCATCGCCGAGACGGCGAACCTCACGGTGATCGAGGGCGAAGTCGGCGACCTCACCGTTCACGACGGTCGAGTCGTGGGTGTCGTCCTGGGGGATGGACGTGCCCTCCCCTGCGCCGCCGTGGTGCTGACCACCGGCACCTTCTTGCGCGGTCTCATCCATATCGGAGAGATCCAAACCCCCGCTGGACGAGTCGGCGAAGGCCCGTCCATCGGCCTTGCCGAAACATTGGATCGTCATGGTTTCGCACTGGGGCGTCTGAAGACCGGGACACCGGCCCGCCTCGACGGGCGTACCATCGCCTGGTCCGGACTCGAGATGCAGTCGGCCGACGCCGATCCCGTGCCGTTCTCGACTTTGACCGAGCGGATCACGACGCCGCAGATTCAGTGTGGCATCACCCGCACCACCCAGGCGGTACACGACCTCATCCGGGCCAATCTCCATCGCTCGCCGATGTATTCCGGTGGAATCGCCAGTCGTGGCCCGCGCTACTGTCCTTCGATCGAGGACAAGGTCGTGCGGTTCGGCGACCGGGAGGGCCACCAGATCTTCCTCGAACTCGAAGGGCTCGACGATCCCACGGTCTATCCCAACGGAATTTCCACCGCCTTGCCGGAGGCGGTGCAGCGCGCAGTGATCGCCCTGATCCCGGGCCTGGAGCGCGCTACCATCGTGCGTCCGGGGTATGCCATCGAGTACGACTACGTCGATCCCCGCGAACTCGATACGACGCTTCAGACGCGCCGGTTGCCGGGTCTGTTCCTGGCCGGGCAGATCAACGGCACCACCGGCTACGAGGAGGCGGCGGGGCAGGGGCTGGTGGCCGGTCTCAATGCGGCGCGTTTGGCCGGTGGGGCCGAGCTCGCCACCTTCGACCGGGCGGAATCCTATCTCGGGGTCATGATCGACGACCTCGTCACCCACGGGGTGAGCGAGCCCTATCGCATGTTCACCTCGCGCTCCGAGTATCGCCTGTCCCTCCGCGTCGACAACGCCGATGAGCGGCTGACGCCGCGCGGTGCGGCGTTGGGCTGCGTCGGGACCCGCCGCGCCAGCCACTTCGCCCAGGCGCAGGGGGGGCTTCACGCGGCAAGGGCCTGTCTCGACGGCCTGAGTCTCACACCGAACGAGGCCGCTGCGCACGGCATCCCGCTCAACCAAGACGGGATCCGACGCTCGGCGTTCCAATTGCTCTCCTACCCGGAGATCGACTGGGCCCGGCTTGCCGCGGTATGGCCGGGCCTCTCGGGCGTCCCGGACCGGATCGCCGAGCGTCTCCAGACGGACGCCACCTATGCGGTCTATCTCGATCGCCAGAACGCCGACATCGCTGCGTTCCGGCGTGACGAGGCCGTCGCCCTCCCCGCCCGTCTGGATTACGGCGCGATTCCCGGCCTGTCCAACGAGATGCGGAGCAAGTTGGAAACCGTGCGTCCCGGAACCCTCGGCCAGGCGGCACGGATCGAAGGCGTGACCCCAGCGGCGCTGACCTTGCTCGCTGCTCATGCCCGGCGTGGGCACCGCCCGAGTGCCGCGCATGCAAGCTGAGTTCGGACGCGACCGCGTCCTCTCCGAGGCCGGTGTTTCACGTGAAACAGCGTGGAGGCTGGACGTTTATGTCGAGCAGCTTCGCCGGTGGCAGACGGTGAAGAACCTCGTCGGTCCCGCGACACTCGACGAAGTCTGGACCCGTCACATCGCCGACGCGCTGCAACTCGCGGCGTTGGCGCCGGATGCCACGCGCTGGCTCGACCTTGGTTCAGGGGCGGGCATTCCCGGCCTGATCCTGGCGCTGGCCGGTCACGGGCGGCCGGGCTTTCAGGTCGATCTCATCGAGAGCAACGCGCGCAAATGCGCGTTCCTCCTCGAGTCCGCGCGCCTGACTTCAGCACCCGCGCGGGTGCACAACGTCCGGATTGAGGATGCGATCGGCAGCCAGACCGGTGTCGAGATCGTGTGCGCCCGCGCGCTCGCTCCCCTCACCCAGTTGCTTGCCTGGACCGAGCCCCTGTTGAAAACCGGCACCGTCGCGCTGTTTCCCAAGGGGCGTGACGTGCAATCCGAATTGACCGAGGCGGCGCAACGGTGGAGATTCGTTTACGATCTTGTGCCGAGCCGTACCGATTCTGACGCGCGGATCGTCCGCGTCACGGCCCTCTCCCGCGTGGATTCATGACCAGCGCTCCCACATCCGATCCCCTCAGCGGCGGCAGGCCGGACCGGCCCCTGCGCATCCTCGCCCTTGCCAACCAGAAGGGCGGGGTCGGCAAGACCACGACGGCGATCAACCTCGGCACGGCGCTCGCCGCCATCGGGGAGTCGGTCCTGGTGATCGACCTCGATCCGCAGGGCAACGCCTCGACCGGGCTCGGTGTCGACCGGCGCCAGCGCAAGGTCTCGACCTATCATGTGTTGGCGGGGGAGGCGGAGCTGGGAGCCGCCTGCGTGCAGACGGCCGTGCCCCGTCTCATGGTCGCCCCCTCGACCATGGATCTCCTCGGCCTGGAAATGGAGATGGCGACCGCCCCCGACCGGGCGCACCGGCTGCGCAACGTCCTGAAGGGCGTCGGCCAGAGCGGGACGACGCAGGGCGTCACCTACGTCCTCATCGATTGCCCGCCCTCGCTCAACCTCCTCACCATCAACGCCCTGGCGGCAGCCGACGCGGTGCTGGTGCCCCTGCAATGCGAGTTCTTCGCCCTGGAAGGCTTAAGCCAGTTGCTGCGCACCGTCGAGCAGGTCCGGGGCGCCCTCAACGCGCGCCTGACCATCCAGGGGATCGTCCTGACGATGTTCGATCCGCGCAACAACCTCTCCGCACAGGTGGTGGCCGACGTACGCAGCTTCATGGGCGACAAGGTCTACGAGACCATGATTCCCCGCAACGTGCGCGTGTCGGAAGCGCCGTCGCACGGCAAGCCGGTGCTGCTCTACGATCTCAAATGCGCCGGCAGCCAAGCCTATCTTCGCCTCGCCTCCGAGATCATCCAGCGCGAGGGGCGTCTGCCCGTCGCGGCCTAATCCATGAAAACAGTGCGTAACGGAGTCGAGCGGGTGGCGATGGCGGATGATGTGGTGCGGCCTCGGCTCGGGCGCGGTCTCGCGGCCCTGATCGGTGATTTCGGCGACGAGGGGGCCGACGCGAACCGGTCCCAGGCCCAGCGCAAGGTCGCGGTGGAGTTCCTGCGACCGAACCCACGCAACCCGCGCCGGCGTTTCACCGAAGCCGATCTTGAGGAGCTTGCGGCATCCATCAAGGTGCGCGGCATCATCCAGCCCATCGTGGTGCGGGCCCTGTCGGGCGTGCCCGACACCTTCGAGATCGTCGCGGGCGAGCGCCGTTGGCGGGCGGCCCAGCGTGCGGGTCTGACCGAAGTCCCGGTGGTCACCGTCGAGATCGACGACCGGACCTCGTTGGAGTTCGCCATCCTGGAGAACGTCCAGCGCACGGACCTCAACGCCATCGAAGAGGCGGCCGGCTACGAGCGGCTGATGAGCGAGTTTCAGTACAACCAGAGCGAGTTGGCCGAGATCATCGGCAAGAGCCGCAGCCATCTTGCCAACACCCTGCGCCTGCTGCAGCTGTCTCCCGCGATCCAGGATCGGGTGGTCGCCGGCGAGATCACGGCGGGCCACGCTCGCGCCCTCCTGGCGGTGAAGGATCCCGAGGCCGTCGCCCGGCGGATCGTCGAGGAGGGGATGTCGGTGCGCGAGGTCGAGGCCCTGGCGTCGGCCGAGGTTCCAGATAGCGACGCCCCCCGACCCGGCCGTCCCCGCCGTGGTGCCGAGAAGGACGCCACCCTGCGGTCCTTGGAGCAGGCCATGGGCCGGGCGATCGGCATGCCGGTCTCGTTCAAGACCAAGGCCGCCGGCACGGGCGAGATCCGCATCCGGTACGAGACCGCCGAAGAGCTCGATGGTCTCTGCCGTCTGCTTCAGGTGAGCCCGCAGGGGTAAAGACGATCCCCCCGCCTCGTTGAGGCGGGGTGCCCCCTTCAGCGCCGCCGCGCAGCCTCTGAGGCGATCCGCAGGAGGGTGCTCGACGCGTTGGCGTGGGCGAGATCCGGCGGCGAGCGGCGGCAGGCCAGCACGGCCTCCTGCAAGAGCTGGATCGCGTGGCGGAGCGCCGGAGGCGTCCAGCGCGCGAGCTGGGTCTCCACCGTGGCCTTGCGGCGAAAATGCAGACCGCGCCAATTGCCGACCATCATGCTGGCGCTCTGCCGCTCCCCGGCCAGACGGGTGGCGAGGAGCGTCAGGGCGTGGCGCAGGGCCGAGCCGAGCATCACCGAGGGGTCCATGCCCTCGTGGCGAAAGCGGCGGTAATCGCGCTCGACATCGGTGGTGCGGCCCGAGAAGGCCGCGTCGATCAGTGTGTTGAGGACACTGGCGGCGACGTCGCTCACCACGGCCTCGACGTCGTCGAGGCTCACCGTGTCCTGCCCGCGGGCGTAGAGCGCCAGCTTCTCGATCTCCGACAGGCTGGCACCGCGATCTCCCCCGAGGCTCGTCGCCAGCACGTCGCGCGCCTCGCGGGCGATCCGAAGCCCCTGCTCCTGCAGGGTGCGCTCGATGAGGTCGCCGAGGGCGCGCTCGTCGTCCGGGTAGCACGGGATCGCCAGGGCCTTGGGCGACTTCTCGCAGAGGGTGCGCAGCGGCGCGGATTTCGCCAGATCCCCGGCCTCCACGACGATGCGGGCCTGAGTGATCTCGGCCTTCAGGGCGGCCTCGACGGCCGGTGCGTAGTTGCGGCTTCCCGCCCGCACCCAGATCGTGCGGTTGCCGCCGAACAGGCCGACGGTGCCGGCCTCGTCGACGAGTCGGCCGGCATCCTGCGCCAGGGTGTCGCCGTCGATCTTCACCATGGCGAACGGGTCGCCCGGATCGGAGACGAAGGCTTCGGCGAGGCGCTTGGCACGCTCGAACACCAGGCCGGTGTCCGGTCCGTAGAGGAGCAGCACCGCGATGCGCGGGTCGGGCCCGCGCCGGATCAGTGCCTCGACATCGCTGGCCTTGACGGCGGTCATGCGGGCGAGCTCGTCAGGGCTTCGTCACCAGCACGGAGGCGATGCGGGTCTTGATCTGCTCGGCCAGCACCTTGGCGAGGCGGATCTCCGCGTCGCGTGCTGCGCGAAGCGAGGCGAAACGCTGCACCGAGCGATCGTAGGTCGCCGTCGAGGTCGCGACACCTTCGCTGATGATCTTCGTGCCGTCGAGATTCTCGAGGGAGTATTTCACATTGGCGATGATGGTGCCTGCCTCGGCGCGCCCCGTCTGGGACGAGACGATGGGGGTCTGTACCGTCTCGCTGCCCTGCATCTTGAGGCGGTAGCGCTTGGTCGAGGGCTGGCCCGAGCCGTCGAGATCGAAGATCAATTCGCTGCGCAGATAGTGGCCGATGCGCTCCTGGCCCTGGGCCATGCTGACGTCGTCCACCTGCACGGACGCGAGCAGGGCCGCCATGGGCTCACCTGAAGCAGTGGGGCCGTAGAGGGGCCGGAAGCATGCGGAGAGATTGAGGCCGAGGGCGCAGACGAGCGCCACCCGGACCGCCCGACGCGCAAGGCCGTTCCGCTCCGTCCGAATCGCCACACGCATCATTGTCGCCGCCGTTCCGACTGCCCAGTTTCGAAGGGCTGAGCTCGCTGTTTACGGCGAAGCCAGGCCCGCCGCCACCCTAGTGGCCGTGTGGTTTACGCTTCGTCTCCGGCCGGATCGTGAGCCTACACGACGAGGTTGACGATCCGGCCGGGTACGACGATCACCTTCTTCGGTGCACGGCCTTCGAGGGCCTTCCGCACGGCCTCGTCCAGGAGCGTCAGGCGTTCGACCTCGGCCTTGTCGGCGTCGCGCGGCACGGTCACGTCCGCCCGCTTCTTGCCGTTGATCTGGACGGGGAGGGTGACGGAATCCTCAACCAGGAGCGCACGATCCGCCACGGGCCAGGGCGCCTGGGCCACGAGGCCGTCGCGACCGAGGGCGTGCCAGCACTCTTCGGCGAGATGCGGCATCATCGGTGCCACGAGTTGGGTGAGGATGCCGGCGGCTTCCCGGGCGGCCCCCGCGTCGACGCCGCCGCGCAGGGCTTCGTCGAGGGCGTTGGCGAGGGTGTAGATGTGCGCCACGCAGCGGTTGAAGCGCAGGCGCTCGACATCCTCCTCGACGGAGGCCAGGGCCTTGTGTGCCGCCTTGCGCAGGGCGGCGTCGTTTGCGCCCGCCGTGCCGTTCGCCCCCGCCGCGAGGGAGACGAGGCGCCAGACGCGCTGGACGAAGCGGGCTGCACCCTGGACGCCGTCCTCGGTCCAGATCACGTCGCGCTCGGGCGGCGAGTCCGAGAGCATGAACCAGCGTGCGGTATCGGCGCCGTAGCTCGCGATGATGTCGTCGGGGTCGACGACGTTCTTCTTCGACTTCGACATCTTCTCGATGGCACCGATGGCGATGGGCGCATCGGTTTTCACGTGGAACGCCTGGCGCTCACCGGACTCGGCGGTGATGCGGATGTCGGCCGGCTGAACCCAGGCGCCGGCCGCGTCCTTGTAGGTCTCGTGGACGACCATGCCCTGCGTGAACAACCCGTCGAAGGGCTCGGACACGCCGGACCAGCCGGTGGCTTGCATCGCCCGCATGAAGAAGCGCGCGTAGAGCAGGTGCAGGATCGCGTGCTCGATGCCGCCGATATACTGGTCCACGGCGAGCCACTGATCGACGGCCTTGCGGTCTGTGGGCGCGTCCTGCAGCCACGGTGCGGTGAAGCGCGCGTAGTACCAGGACGAATCCACGAACGTGTCCATGGTGTCGGTCTCGCGCCGGGCCGGCTTCCCGCAGGTGGGGCAGGGGACGTCGCGCCAGGCGTGGTCACGCTCCAGCGGATTGCCGGGCACGTCGAACGAGACCTCGTCGGGCAGGCGCACGGGCAGGTCGGCCACGGGCACTGACACGGGGCCGCAGGCGTCGCAATGGATGATCGGGATCGGGCACCCCCAGTAGCGCTGGCGCGACACGCCCCAGTCGCGCAACCGGAACTGCACCTTTCGCGATGCGATGGGGGCGCCCGAAAGGGTCTCGGATTCGAGGCGGTTCGCCACCGCATCGAACGCCTCGTCCGTGGTCATGTCGTCGAGGAAGCGCGAATTGATCATCCGGCCGTCGCCGTCATAGGCGGTGTCGGTGACGACGAAGGTCTTGGCGTCCTGCTCTTCAGGGCAGACCACCGGAGTGTTGCCGAGGCCGTACTTGTTGGCGAAATCCAGATCGCGCTGGTCGTGGGCCGGGCAGCCGAACACCGCCCCAGTGCCGTATTCCATCAGCACGAAGTTCGCGACGTAGACCGGCAGCAGCCACGACGGGTCGAGGGGGTGGCGCACCCTCAGCCCCGTGTCGAATCCGAGCTTCTCCGCCGTATCGATGGCGGCCTGGGCCGTGCCCGTGCGGCGGCACTCTTCGATGAACGTCTGGAGTTCGGGGCGCGCGGGCGCGAGCGCCGCCGCGATCGGGTGGTCGGCCGCGATCGCCAAGAACTTCGCGCCGAACAGGGTGTCGGGGCGGGTGGTGTAGACCTTCACCTCCGGCCCCACGCCGGAGGGGGGCGCGTCGAGGGCGAAGCGGACCTCCAGCCCTTCCGAGCGTCCGATCCAGTTCTTCTGCATCACCCGGACTTTTTCCGGCCACCGCTCGAGGCCGTCGAGGGCGTCGTACAGGTCCTGGGCGAAGTCGGTGATCTTGAAGAACCATTGGGTCAGCTCGCGCTGCTCCACCAGGGCGCCCGAGCGCCAGCCGCGCCCGTCGATGACCTGCTCGTTGGCGAGCACCGTGTGGTCCACCGGGTCCCAGTTCACCTTGGCCGTGCGGCGCGTCACCAGTCCCTTGTCGAGGAAATCGAGGAACATGCGCTGCTGGTGCTTGTAGTAGTCGGGATCGCAGGTCGCGATCTCGCGGCTCCAGTCCAGGGACAGGCCCATGCTCTGGAGCTGGCCGCGCATGGTGGCGATGTTGGCGTAGGTCCATTCGCGCGGGTTGACCTTGCGCTCCATGGCGGCGTTCTCGGCCGGCAGGCCGAAGGCGTCCCAGCCCATGGGGTGCAGCACGTTGAAGCCGCGCGCCCGCTTGTAGCGGGCCACCACGTCGCCCATGGCGTAGTTGCGCACGTGGCCCATGTGGATGCGCCCGGACGGGTAGGGGAACATCTCCAGCACGTAGTATTTCGGCCGGCCGTCGTCGTTCCTGGTGGCGTAGATGCCGGCCTCATTCCAGGCCTGCTGCCAGCGCGGCTCGGTCTCCTTGGCGTTGTAACGCTCGGGCGCGGCGGGGCGGGCGGACTGGGTCATGGCGGGCGCCATCCAAATGGAGGAGCGGGCGGCGTCCAGGCGCGCCCGAAAGGGTTGGCCGCCGGACTACCACGCGGCGTCACCCGGTCAACACGAAGGCGCGCCTGGAAATCTTGCTGGGTCGGGAGTTCTGCCGTGTCAGCGGCTCTGCCTTGCCGGCACCCGTGTTCTTGCCGGGACCCCTGCCTTGCCGTGCGCGTTCGGAATGGTAGTCCGATCCCAGATCCCACGACCCCTCCGAGAACGAACCCCATGGCCGACGCCCCCTTCGAGTATGCCCGCCCGCCCGCCGTCGATGTCGTCGCCGGCCTGGAGGCCGTGCGCGGAAAAATCCGGCAGGCGGCCGACGATGCCGAACGCGATCCGGCGTCCATCGCCCTCGTCGCCGTCTCGAAACTGATTTCAGCCGAAGGCATCCTGCCGGCCCTGGAAGCGGGACACCGGGTGTTCGGAGAGAACTACGTCCAGGAATCGAAGGCGAAGTGGCCGGCCCTGCGGGAGCGGTTCCCGGACGTGGAGTTGCACCTCGTCGGGCCGCTCCAGTCGAACAAGGCCCGCGAGGCGGTAGAGCTGTTCGACGTGATCCACGGCCTCGACCGGCTCTCCCTGGCCGCGGCACTCGGGAAGGAGATCGCGCGGAGCGGCCGGACCCCGAAGCTCCTCGTCCAGGTCAACACCGGCGACGAGCCGCAGAAGGCCGGCGTCTCGCCGGCCCATGTCGATGCCCTGCTCGCCGAGTGTCGCGACACCCACGGCCTCGCGATCGACGGGCTGATGTGCATTCCCCCGGCGGAGGACCCGCCCTCGGCCCATTTCGCCCTGCTCGCCCGCATCGCGGCACGCCACAACCTGCCGATCCTGTCCATGGGCATGAGCGCGGATTACCCGGCGGCGATCCAGATGGGCGCCACGCATATCCGCGTCGGTACGGCGATCTTCGGGGCTCGGCCCTCCAGAACCCAGTAGGACCGCGCCGTCAGAGCGTATCCACCACCCGCGCCATGGCGGCGCGAAGGGCCGCCGCCTCGGGGGGCCCGAATCCCTGCTCGAAGGCGGCCTGCGCCCCTTGCCAGAGCGGCGCCGCGGCAGCCAAGCGCTCCGCACCCGCCGGCGTCAGCGAGAGTTTGCGGGTGCGGGCATCGCGTCCGACGCCGATCGCCAGCAATCCCTCCCGCTCGAGGGGACGCAGCGCCCGGCCCAGCGTGGTGCGGTCCATCACCATCCCGGTGGCGAGGGCGTTGATCGACATCGGACCCGACCGGCCGAGCCGGGCCAGTATCGGATACTGTGTCGCCCGCAGTCCCGCCGGCGCGAGGTGCCGGTCGTAGAATTGCGTCAGTTGCCGTGCGCCCTGCCGGACGGCGAGACACGTGCAGATTGCGATGGGGGTGGGCTCCGTCATGCCGGTACTTCCAGATGTTTCGCCACGACGCGACGGGGGATGCTTGAATAAAGCGTGCATATGCGCCTATGCAACGCGCATCTGAGACGGGCGGTTCGCCCCGGAGCGATCAGGCATGGCCTTTCGGGCCCTCCACCCTTCGACGGCCCTGGCGGGCGCCTTCGCGCGCCGCGACATCCACTATGGCTGGGTGGTGGTGGCGGTCACGTTCCTGACCATGCTGGTGACGGCGGGCGCCGTGGGCGCGCCGGGCGTGCTGATCCTTCCGCTGCAGAAGGAGTTCGGCTGGGACACGGCGACGATCTCCTCGGCCCTGGCCATCCGGCTGGTGCTGTTTGGCCTGATGGGACCTTTCGCGGCCGCCCTGATGAACCGGTACGGTCCGCGCCGCGTCGTCCTGACCGCCCTGTCCCTCATCGCCGGCGGCCTCGTGGCGTCCCTTTGGATGAGCCAGGTCTGGCACCTGATCCTGCTGTGGGGCGTGGTCGTCGGGATCGGTACCGGGCTGACGGCCCTGGTTCTCGGCGCGACGGTGGCGACCCGGTGGTTCTCCCATCGCCGCGGCCTCGTGGTCGGCCTGCTCACGGCGAGTTCGGCCACGGGCCAGCTCGTGGTGCTGCCGGTCCTGGCGGCGCTGACCGAGCAGTTCGGCTGGCGGGCGTCCCTCCTGCTGATCTGCGGGCTCCTGCTCGCCGCAGGGCTCGGCGTCCTGGCCCTGATGCGCGACCGGCCGGAGGATCTCGGCCTGCTGCCCTACGGCGAGACGAGACCCCTCGCGGCCGCCTCGACCCCGACGGCGGGCGGGGCCGTCGCGGTCCTGCGCGACGCCGGACGGACGCGGGTTTTCTGGGTTCTGTTCGCCACGTTCTTCATCTGCGGGGCCAGCACCAACGGACTGATCCAGACCCACTTCATTCCCCTGTGCGCCGATTACGGCATCGGTCCCGTCCAGGGCGCCAGCGTGCTCGCCGCGATGGGGATCTTCGACTTCGTCGGCACCGTCGCGTCGGGCTGGCTGTCCGACCGCTACGACAACCGCTGGCTGCTGTTCTGGTACTACGGCCTGCGCGGCCTCTCGCTGATGTTCCTGCCGTTCTCGGACTTCTCGTTCGTCGGGCTCTCGCTGTTCGCGGCCTTCTACGGCCTCGACTGGATCGCCACCGTGCCGCCGACCGTGCGGTTGACGGCGTCGCGCTTCGGCCGGGAGCGGGCGAACCTCGTGTTCGGATGGGTGTTTGCCGGGCATCAGCTCGGCGCGGCGACGGTGGCCTACGGTGCCGGCCTGTCGCGCACGGCGCTGTCGAGCTACCTGCCGGCCTTCTTCGCCGCCGGCGCCCTGTGCCTGATCGCGGCCGGTCTGATCCTGACCCTGGCCGATCCGGAGCGGCGGGGCGACGGCGTTCCGAACGCCGTGCCGGCGCACTGACGGCGCGTACCATGAGGTTATCCGATCCACATCCGCGTGCGCGGCCCGAGACGGCGCAGGAGCCGGGCGAGATCCGCGCGCTTCAGGGCGACGCAGCCCTCCGTCGGGGTGTAGCCCGGCCGCGCGCAGTGGAAGAAGATCGCCGAACCGAGGCGCTTGCGGATCGGTCCGCGATTGTAGTCGAGGTCGATGACGAGGTCGTACAGACCGTCGTCCCGCCACATCCGTTCCGTGCTCACGGGGCAGGGCAGGGTGACGGGCCGGTTGTAGCGCCGGTCCCCGGGCTCGTCGCACCAGCCGTCGCTCGGTCGCGTCGCGCGCAGGGCGAGGGCGGTGCGCGGTCGGGCCGCGAACACGTCGGGACGGTAGGCGCCCCCCCGCAGGCGAAAGTGCCCCCGCGGCGAGCCGCCGTCGCCCTCGCGCTTGCGCTGGACCAGCCCCGAGCGCCCGAGGGCACAGGGGATGACGGCCGGACCGGCGAGAACCTGTCCACGGGTGCGGTCGCCCACGAGGGCACGGACGCGCAGGTGCGAGAGCGTCGTTCGTTTCATGGGGCACCTTATCGCCCGGGACGGCACGGGATGCCATCATCGGCAGACCTTCGGCCCCTCCGTCATTTGCCACGCGACCGGACTGAAACTTTAGGCAGTCGTCGGTCGTTTGTGGGGATATTACTGCGCATACGCGCGTCTTTTCCTGAAGACGCGCGGTCCATCAAATCGTTTTCGTTCTGCCGCCGCCTCTCTGGATTCCGCTTGAGGCGGACGCCTTAATCCCTTCCCCTGGTCTGAGGATCACGCGCTGGACGTGACCTCACTCGTGCGCGAAAGTCGTCTGGTCGATGCCCAATACCCATCGCCTGCTGGTCTGCGACGACGATGCTTCGTTGCGGGAAACCCTGACGGAGCAACTGGACCTCTACGAAGAGTTCCGGGTGATCGGCCTGGCGGATGCCACCAGCGCCATCGCCTGCGTGACCGACGATCGCATCGACCTCGTGGTGATGGATGTCGGCCTGCCCGACATGGACGGACGCGAGGCCGTGCGGGCCATGCGCCGGAACGGCTATCGCGGGCCCGTCATCATGCTCACGGGCCAGGATTCCGAGGACGACACGGTGGAGGGGCTCGAAGCCGGAGCCAACGACTACGTCACCAAGCCGTTCAAGTTCGCGGTCCTGCTCGCCCGCATCCGCGCCCACCTGCGCAGCCACGAGGCGAGTGAGGATGCGGTGTTCCAGATCGGGCCCTACACCTTCCGCCCCGGCGCCAAGCTCCTGGTCGACGCGCGCGGGTCGAAGCTGAAGCTGACCGAGAAGGAGACCGCGATCCTGCGCTTCCTCTACCGCGCCGGGTGTGCGGTGGTGGGCCGGGACACGCTGCTCGCGGAAGTCTGGGGCTACAACGCCCAGGTGACCACCCACACCCTCGAGACGCACATCTATCGCCTGCGCCAGAAGATCGAGCCGAATCCGGGACTCGCGGCGATCCTGGTGACAGAGGGCGGCGGCTACAAGCTGCTTCCGTAGCGTATCGCGCCGCCGCGCGGCTTGCGGTAAGCTCGCCCATCGACGGAAGGGATAGGGCGGCTTGGGGCTGGACGACGACATCGCGATCCTGGCCGGCGCCCCCCTGTTCGGATTCCTGGGCCGCGACGCCCTGCGCCTGCTCTCCTTCGCCGCCGAGCGGCGCAGCCTGGGCTCCGGCGACCGGCTGTTCGCCCGCGGCGATGCCTCCGATGGCGGCTTCGTCGTCCTGTCGGGCACCATCGCCCTGGCGCCCCGCGTGGCCGGCGGCGAGACCATCACGCTCGGCCGCTCCGCCCTCATCGGCCGCCTCGCCCTGCTCCTGCCCGGTGAGCGGCCAACGGACGCCCATGCGGCGGCGGCGGCGGAGGTGCTCCGCATCACGCCCGTCCTGATGCGGCGGGTGCTGGCGGAATTCCCGCAGGCCGCGCAGGCCATCCACGACGAACTCGCCGACGACCTGACCTCCCTCGCGGGCGACCTCGACCGGGTTCGCCGGCGCTTCGATGCCGTGACGCCCGTGCTTCGGGGTGATGGCGGCGCGGTGGCATAGCCCGCGCGGCGCCTGAGCCAGCAACGTGAGCCCGCGCGGCGCCCGAGCGCCGGTCCCCGGAGTTCGGACGGTCCTCTTTCGATCGATGTCGCGAATGCTCACGACCGCGTGAGGTCTTTCCTAAGACACGCGGGCGCAGGCTGGATCAGCGGAACGGGTGAGGGGGATCGGTGGAGTTCCGGCCTTCCTCGGAGGCTCTTCAGGACCATGCTGAACCATCTCGCGCAGGACGCGCAGGACCGGCGGGCGCAGATCGCCGGCGTGGCCTTCCTCGGCCTCGTCAGCCTGGGAGGCATCTACGCCGTCGCGGTCTATTCCGGCCGGCTCATGGTCTGCCACGAGACCAACAGCTCTCTCACCGACCAGAACTTCATCGACATCATGATCGGCAACATCGTCCGCGAGGGCGATCACGGTGGACGCGCCTACGGCAACCGTCTCGACTACCTCGACGACCGGACCGAGTGCTGCACCATCGAACGGATCACGGACCGGCTTCCGTCGGGGGCGCCGGGCAAACCGGAGGTTTCCGTCTCGGCGAAGTACTTCAACACCACGCGCAAGGACTACGTCCTGATTCAGCGCCGCTTCGACGCCTGCGGCCACGCCGCGTCGAAACCCCTGACCGCCGGCTGACTGGGTGACGCGGCCGAGGTGACAGGGCGGGCGGGCTTTTGTAAGCACGGAACCCTCGTCTCATCCCCGGAAGCCGTCATGTCCCACGCCGACCTCGCCACCACCATCGAGACCGCCTGGGAGGAGCGCGCCGGCATCGACACCGGCACCAAGGGCGCCGTGCGCGACGCCGTGGAGCACGCCCTCGACCTCCTCGATGCCGGCAAGGCCCGCGTCGCCGAGAAGGTGGACGGCGAGTGGCAGGTCAACCAGTGGCTCAAGAAGGCGGTGCTGCTGTCCTTCCGCCTCAACGACATGGAGATCATCCATGGCGGCCCCGACGGCGCGACCTGGTGGGACAAGGTCCCGTCCAAGTTCGAGGGCTGGAAGAAGAAGCATTTTCGCGAGGCCGGCTTCCGGGCGGTGCCCGGCTGCGTCGTGCGGCGCGGCTCCTACATCGCGCCCGGCGCGGTGCTGATGCCGTCCTTCATCAACCTCGGCGCCCATGTCGGCGAGGGCACCATGGTCGACACCTGGGTCACCATCGGCTCCTGCGCGCAGGTGGGAAAGAACTGCCACATCTCCGGCGGCGCCGGCATCGCCGGGGTGCTCGAGCCGCTCCAGGCCAATCCGGTCATCATCGAGGACAACTGCTTCATCGGCGCCCGCGCAGAGGTGGCCGAGGGTGTGATCGTCGGCGAGGGCAGCGTGCTCTCCATGGGCGTCTACATCGGCGCCTCCACCAAGATCATCGACCGGTCGACGGGCGAGGTCATGTACGGCCGCGTGCCGCCGTACTCCGTCGTGGTCTCCGGCACCACGCCGGGCAAGGACCTGCCCGACGGCACGCCCGGCCCGGGCCTGTACTGCGCGGTCATCGTCAAGCGCGTCGATGCCGGCACCCGCTCCAAGACCGCCATCAACGAACTGCTGCGCACCTGAATCCGTCGGTGGACCCCGGTCGAGCGCAGGCTCGGCGGGGTCCGGCCCCCCGCCGGCGGGCAGACCCGTCCGGCGGATCGCCGCGATCCCGCTTCGGAGCGGCGGGAGCACTGGTATTGTGCCGCATGTCGGGGGGAGGGGGGCGACCCCATCTTGCCGACGACGCACCCGTTGGAACTGCGCGATGATCGAGCCGGCCTGCTCCGCCCGTAGCCTGTCCCTCACCGTCGCCGGACGGCCGCTGCCGACGCCGTGCGACGTGATCGGCAACGGTCCCGATGCCCTGCTGCTCCCCGCCCTGTCGTCGATCTCGGCCCGGGCCGAGATGCGGCCGCTGGCGCGGGACCTTGGCCATGACTTCCGATGCCACGTACCGGACTGGCCGGGCTTCGGCGACCGGACGCGGCCACGGATCGCCCTGAATCCCACCACGATGCACGGGTTCCTCGACACCCTGCTGGCGGCGGAGCGCGGCCCCTACGCGCTCGGCGTCGCCGCGGGCCACGCGGCGGGTTATCTCGTGGCGGCGGCCCGACGGCATCCCGGCCTGTTCGCGCGTCTCGTCCTCGTGGCGCCGACCTGGCGCGGCCCGTTCCCCACCATGATGGGACCGAACCGGCGCGGCCTCATCGCGGGCATCCGCCGCGCCGTCGAGCTGCCGGTGCTCGGCGAAGCCTTGTACCGCCTCAACATCAGCCCGCCGGTGATCGGCCGGATGATGCGGGCCCACGTCTACGCCGATCCCGCCCACGTCACGCCGGGTGTCATCGCCGACAAGCACGCCGTCACCCGCCACCCCGGCGGCCGCTTCGGCACCGCCGCCTTCGTCACCGGCGGCCTCGACCCGTGCGAGACCCGCAAGGACTTCCTCGACCTGTTCACCGATGACGGCCTGCCGCCGATCCTCGTCCTGCGCCCCGAACGGGCGCCGCGCCGCTCCGGCGCCGAGATGGATGCGCTCGTCGCCACCGGCCACGTCGCCCGCGCGTCGGTGCCGGGTGCCCTGAGCCCGCACGAGGAGTATCCCGGCGAAGTCGCGGCGGCGATCCGCGCGGCCTGAGGGCGCGAGGGGCGTCACGAAACGCCGGGCCAAGGTCTCAACGGCGTGCCGACGCGGCGAGTGACAAAACACGCCGTCGGGCACCGTTCAGGCGGCGTGTGCGAAGGATCGGCCCTTGCCATAGGGCCGTTACATGGGAACCCTATGACACGAGGCTGCTCCGCCTTTCGTCCCCAGTTCCACACACGCTCTCAGAGACGCCGATGGCCCGCCTACCCTTCGCCCTCGTCCTCCTCGCCACCGTCGCTGGAATCGGGCCGGTCTGCGCCGAGGATATGCAGCCCAAAGATCCACTGGCCAAGGATGCGCCCGTCAAGGATGCACCCGGCAAACCCGCCTCCGCCCCCTCCGTGGCCACCACGCCGGTGACGCCGGCCAAGGTGGCGCGCCAGCCTTATCTCGCCGACGCCGTGGCGCCCGACACCGTGGCGATCCTCCCCGCGCCGCCGCGCGGCCAGTCGGCGGCGGAAACCGCCGACAAGGCCGCCTTCACGGCGACTCGCTCCCTCAAGGGCACCCCCCGCTGGGTTCTGGCCACCACGGACGTCGCCGACGGCGCCTCGGCGATCCTCGACGATTTCGCCTGCGTCATCGGCCAGCGCATCGATCAGGCCCGCGCACCTGCCCTGATGACCCTGCTGGAGCGCTCGCGCCTCGACATCGCCCGCGCGACCCGGGGGCCGAAGGAACATTACCGCCGTATCCGCCCGTTCGTCGGCAACGACGCGGAGATCTGTGTCGTCCGCTCGGCCGAGATCGCCAACGCGTTCAGCTTCCCCTCGAGCCACGCGACCCAGGGCTGGACCTACGCTTCGATCATGGCCGCGCTGATGCCCGAGAAGGCGACCCAGTTCTTCGTGCGCGCCCGGTCCTACGGCGAGAGTCGCGTCGTCTGCGGTTTGCACTGGATGAGCGATGTCCAGGCCGGCCGTACCGCCGGAAGCATCGTCTTCGCGGCCCTTCAGGGGGATGCGGGGTTCCGGGCCGATCTGGAGCGGGCCCGGGCGGAAATCACCAAGCTCGTCGCCGGGGGGGGCTCGCCGCCCGATCAGGCGATCTGCAAACGCGAGGCAGCTGGCACTGAATCCATCCTCTGAGACTGTCTCCGGATGATCCATTCGGAGACGGTCTCAGGCAGCCCGCGCGGCGCCTCGGCGAAGCCCAAATCCGCATCGCGAAGCGATCGACCGGATTTGCTATAAAACCGCGCCGCTCGTCCGCCTGCGGGCGGGACGTCGTGTGCCCATACGAAGAAGGCCCGCCGGAGCGATCCGGCGGGCCTTCTTGTTTTCCCGTGAAACCGACGGGTCCTACCCCTTGGCGGGGCCGGCTGCGCCCTGCTTGGCCCTGCGGCGACGCCGGGACAGCATGTTGAGGCCTTCGACACCGGCCGAGAACGCCATGGCTGTGTAGATGTAGCCCTTGGAGACGTGGGCACCGAACCCCTCCGCGATCAGCGTCATGCCGATCATGATGAGGAAGCCCAGCGCCAGCATCACCACCGTGGGATTGGCGGCGATGAAGCGCGAGAGCGGGTTCGCCGCCACCAGCATCACCGTCACGGCGACGACGACGGCCACCACCATGATGGGCACGTGCTCGGTCATGCCCACCGCCGTGATGATGCTGTCGATGGAGAACACGAGGTCGAGGACGAGGATCTGGCCGATGGCCGTGGCGAAGCCGAGGGTCACGGCCTGCCCCGGGCCCTTGTCCTCCGGCTCCGGCTCCATGGTGTGGTGGATCTCCTTGGTGGCCTTCCACAGCAGGAAGAGACCGCCGCCGATGAGGATCAGGTCCCGCCAGGAGAAGGCGTGGCCCAGCACCGTGAAGACCGGCTGCGTCAGGGCGACGATGTAGGCGACGGTCCCGAGCAACCCGAGGCGCAGCACCAGGGCGAGGCCGATACCGATGCGCCGCGCCCGGTCCTGCTGGTGGGCCGGCAGCTTGTTCGTCAGGATCGAGATGAAGATCAGGTTGTCGATGCCGAGGACCACCTCCATCACGATGAGGGTGGCGAGGGCCGCCCAGGCGGTCGGGTCGCTGAGAAGGGGAAGGATGCTGTCCACGGGAGGGCTGTTCCGAACGTCGAGAAGGGCAGGGTACTAGAAGGCGAAGGTACTAGAAGGGCAGGGTGAAGGTAGGACGCGGGACGCCCGGGCGCTGCGAAGCCTCCGGCGCGAAGATGCGGACGGCCTTGGGGAAGACCTTGAAGTGGGCCGGCGTGTAGGTCGACAGCTCGCCGTCGGTGTTCACCGGCCGGGGCTTCTTCGTCTTCACCACGATTTCGGTGGTGTGGAAGGCACGCACGTCCGCGGCCTTCCCTTGCGTGCCCCGCCGCAGGGCCGGCAGCAGGGCGAGCAGCCGCCACCAGTGCTTCACCTCCAGGCTGTAGAAGTCGAGCTTGCCGTCGTCGACGGTGGCGGTTTCCTCCACGGTCATGCCGCCGCCGTAATGACGCCCGTTGCCCACCGAGACCTGGATGGTGGTGATCGTCTCGGTCTGCCCGTCATGCTCGAGATAGACCGTGAACGGCCGGACCCGGCGCAGGACCCGCATGGCGGCGATGCCGTAACCGACGGTGCCCCACTTCTTCTTGGATTCGGCCGTGAGGTCTCCGGCGAGCTCGGCCGAGAAGCCGATGCTGGCGACGTTGAAATAGTAGTGGCCGTTGACGCAGCCGAGATCGACCGGCCGGGCCTCCTCCGTGGCGATGAGGGTCGCGGCCGCCACCGGATCGGGGGGCAGGCCGAGGGAGCGGGCGAGGTCGTTGGCGGTTCCGAGCGGCAGGATGCCGAGGGGCAGGCCCGTCTCGACGAGGGCGGGCGCCGCCGCGTTCAGGGTCCCGTCGCCGCCGCCGAGGATCACCAGGTCGCTTTGCGCCGCATGCCGCTTGATGACGGCCGTGCAGTCGGGATCGCCCGGTGGCTCGAAGGGTTCGATGCCGCCCTCGCGCAGGGCCTCGCGCACGGCATCGAGGGAGAAGCCGCCGTTGCGGGCATTGGGGTTGACGAGGAGGAGGCCCCGGCGGGCCTGCGGACCGGCGCTCACGCGGAGGCCTCGGGAACGGTGCGACGGGAAATCTGGATCGGCATGGGGTTGGAGACCCTCCGGTGCGTTCGCGCCGCGTGAGCGCAAAGGCAGAGAAGGGGTCCGACATCACGGTCAACGCCTCGACCGCCAGAGGGGCCCGGACCCAGTACGGTCAAGGTGGGTTGCCCGCCCGGGATGGCAAGGCCGATGGCACCGGGAAAGCGGGATCGTGAGGCTGTGACCCTGGCGCCACGGTCGCGGATCATCGTACGTTGAGCGTCGATGGCGCGAAACCGAGCGCGCTCACGAAACGTTCAACCCCCATCGACCGCTCTGCTCCTCGAACCTTTCGCATCGGTCGCGACCCCGGTGATGATGTCATGCGCTACGGTTCGTGTTCCGTCTGCTTCGCCGCGTTGATGGGCGTCCTCTGGATCGGTGGGCCGGCCCAGGCCCAGTCGGGACCGGGCTGGATCGATCCGCCGGCCAAGACCGAGGGCAAGGCCGAGGGCATGACCGAGACGAAGGGCGATGCGGCCAAGGCCGGATCCGGCAGCGAGCCCGAAGCCCGGACCGGAGCGAGGATGCAATCGGATTCCGGCACGCCGCGGGCCTCCGCCAGGGCGGAACCGAGTCCGCCGGCTGCGGTGCGCCGCCCGGCTCGTCCGTCCGCCCGGTATCGGGGGCCCGAGGATGCGCCGCCCCGCCGCCTGTCGCGTGTCCCCGCCGTGCCGGCGACGCCCATGGCGACGGCAGCCCCCGCAACGTCCATGGCCTCGGCCGACCGGTTCCCCGAATGGGCCGCCGCGGCGGAGCGCCTGAGCGACGACTATCTCGACAGCGTCTCCGCTCCGGGCCTCGGTCTCGTGACCGCCGCACCGCGCTTCTACGGCGAGCGTGTGCGCTTCCATGGCCGGGTCGTTTCCCTGGCCGCGCTGATGGCCGAGAAGCGCCGCTTCGCCGCCCGCTGGCCGGTGCGCCGCTACGAGCCGCAATCCGGCGCCACGCGCACCGCCTGCAACGCCGCCACCGCGACCTGCATCGTCCGCACCACCTTCGACTACCGCGCAGAGAACCCGGCCCGCGGCACCCGGGCACAGGGTGTGTCGGACCTCGTTCTCACCATCGACCTGTCCGGCCCCCGCCCGGTCATCGTCTCGGAAACCAGTCGCGTGCTGCGCCGCTATGGTCCGGGGCCGCTCGGCGCTATAGCGGGACGCACGCGCGGGGCGTGATCCCGCTGCGTCGTAGAATCACTGGGAGTGGTCCACGCCTTGGAAGTGAGCGCCTTGAAACCCCGTGATCCGCGAGAGGGACCGGGCGATACCCCCGACGCGTTGGCGCGCGCCGCCCTGCGGACCCGGATCGCCGAGGAGATCGCCGCCCAGGGCGGCCATCCCCTGGCGCAGCGGACCCTCCAGCTTCTCACGGAAGCCGTGGCCGAGCCGCAGGACGCGCCGCCGGGCTACCGGATCCTCGACCGGGCCGGCCACCCGCGTCGCGGCCCCGCGGGGCCGAGCGAGGGCACGGGCAAGGCCGGCCCCGAACCGACCGTCGATTCCGAGCCGGCCATGACCCTGGCCGATTTCGTCGCTGACCTGCGCCGCCTTCACCCGGCCCTGTTCGTGCCGTCGGTGCCCGAGGCCGCCGCGCCTGCACCCGAGGCCGCGTCGGAAGGCGCCGCCGCTAGGGAATCCGCCACTCCGGTGCCGGCCGCTCCGGGCGCCGCAGCCCGGTTCGTCGAGGCCCGATCCACGCAGGCCAGACGCGCCCTCGCCCGTTCGGCCACCCGTGGTCGAGCCCTCGCCGGGCAGGCGACCGAGCGCTGGCAGGGCCTGCGCCGGCGCTTCGCTGCGCCTCTTGCTGCGACGTCCACGGAGTCCGCGCTCCCATCGACGGAAACGGCGACCCGGCCGGGCGGCCTCGGCGCCTTCGCGCGCCAGGCGGCGGGGCGGGCGCGGGGCGGTTTCGCCGACACGGGCGCGCGCCTGCACGGGACCATGCGGGAGGGTGGGGTGCTTCGCGACCGCCGGGTTCTCGCCGCCGGCGCCGGCCTTCTCGGGCTCGTCGTCCTGATCGCCGTGGCCCAGCGCTCCGGCGAGGACACCCAAACGCCATCGCCGCCGCCGGTCTCCGACGCCGCCCCGTCCGCCACCGAGACGGTTCCCCCCGCCGTGAGCGAAGCTGCGAAGCCCGTCGGCGAGCGGGCCGCCGATGCCTTGACCGGTCCCGTCGAGGTCATCGACACCGCAACCCTGCGCGTGGCGGGGAAGCTCGTGCGCCTGTTCGGCGTCGAATGGGTGCGCGGGGGCCAGGCCGACGAACTCACGCGCTATCTCGCCGGACGCACGGTCACCTGCCAGCCCGTGGCGGGCAGCGAGGCGCGCCTGTGTAACGTCGACGGCCGCGACCTGTCGGAGGTGGTGCTGTTCAACGGCGGCGGCCGCGCCTCGTCGGAGGCGACGCCCGATCTCGTCGCCGCCGAGGATCGTGCCCGGACCGAACGGCTGGGCGTCTGGGCCCGCTAGGGACCGTGCCCGACCGCTCCGGACCGGATCGCCCCGCCCGAACCGCGTTGCGCCGGGGTGTCCCCCGCGAACCCGCTTCCGCTCAACCGGACGGCACGCCGGACCGAAGCTGAAAAACTGGGCTGGATTGCATCGAGCTTAAGCAATCCCTGCACACTCCATGCCCAAGGAGCATGGCTGACCCACCCGCTTTCCCTCTCGTCGTTGCAGTGCACAAACCTTACTTTCCGATCAGACGCCGCCGAACGAGACCAGGGCGGCAGAGACAAAGCCGGAAAGCAAAGCCCGTGACCCTCTCCCTCATCACCAGCCTGAAGTCCCGCTGGAAGGACAACGAAACCGCGCGCCAGATCGCCCAGCTGACCGACCGCGAACTCGCCGATATCGGCGCCCAGCAGATCGGTGGCCGGATCCTCTCGAAGGCGCAGAATTACCGCGTCGCCGACGGCCTGCGTGGCACGCAGTCGCCGCTTCGCTACGCTTCGTTCCCCTCCGCCTGACCTATCATCCCGACCCGCCCGGCCGATCCGGCCTTCGGGTTCTCGGGAGTTGCCTGAACACGCCGGCCCCTCGTGGCCGGCGTTTCCATGTGCGGGGCAACACAGCGCCGTCCGACTACCCGAACGCCCCGACCTCGTGCTGGATCATGCCGGAGAGCTCGCGCACCCGGGCGAAGGAGCGGCGGATCGGTTCGAACAGGGTGTTGTGCTCGGCTTCATAGGTGCCGACGTCGCGTGGCCCCGCCGGCTCGCCGAAGTTGAGACCGAGCGTCGGGTCCGGCGTCACCGGGAAGATGTCCTCCAGGAGCGTCAGGCAGCCGTCGATGTCGAGGCGCAGGAACCGCTCGATGAGGGCCTCCCGGCTGATGCCCGATTGCGGCCGGAAGCCGGGGATGTGCACGGCCAGGAACCAGATCCGGTGGATCAGGGCGAGGCGGATGGCGTGCAGCAGGGTCAGGCGGGGCGACATCTTGCCGAGGTCGGGTGCCGCCGCCTGGAGGCTGAGCCAGTCGCAGGTGAGCCGCCCGAACAGCCGGCGCAGGTCCGGGGCCAGGCGCAGGCGGTCGAGGGCCGTGGCGATGACCACGAGTTCCTCGCGGCGGCCGTCGCGCTGGGTGCGCCGCGCCCGCTCCAGCCACACCGCCGGGTCGAGGGTGTCGACGTAGGCGCGCAGCACGTCGAGGTCGCCGACGCTGGCCGCGTGCTGGACTAGGCGGAAGGCGCGGGAGAACCGCACGGAATCGCGGCGCATATCGCGAAACAGGTCCGGCGCCCGGCCGGCGGCCCGGCCGATGCCGTGCAGGGAATTGGCGAGGAAGCCGAGCTGCTGCAGGATCGCGTTGTTGGGGATCGCCCGCATCTGGCGCGGATGGGTGATCATGCTCGGGCCCCCGCCATCGGATTGGCGCGCCACGGGCCGTGAACCGGTGCGGTCGAGGAGGCTCGGGCCGAACGTGCCGAGCAGGGCGGCGTAGCCCGGGTCGTCGACGAGGGTCTCCATGTCCTGGCGCACCACCGTGAAGAACTCGGCGGAGAAGTCGGCCTCGCCGTAGATCGGGTCGTCGGCCTCGTCGGCACCACTCGTCGCATCGGACAGGACATAGTCGGCAAACGAATCGTCGTCGGTGAGATCCAGGGCGAAGACGTGCTCGGCGATGCGCTCCACCGTGGCTTTCGCGAGCGGCAGGGTGCCGAACATGAGGTAGCCGTCCGAGCCTTGGAAGCTCGATTCGAGACGGACCCGGATGCCCGCCGCCCGGTTGCGCCGGCGCGCATCCTCGGGGGCGAGATAGGCGAGGCGGTCGCGCAGGCTCGTCGGGTGGGCGCCCCGGCCGATGGATTCGCCGTGGGTGTCGAAGATGGCGAGTTCGACGCCGGTGAGGTCGTTCTGCACCATGAGTTCGGTGATGCGCAGGCGCAGGCGCTCGATCCAGAAGCTCGCGGCGAGCTGGCCGACGTAGCGGCCGGAATCCGAGTAGCCGAACTGCACCGTGAGGCGGCCGATGCGCTTGAGGTATTGCCGCCAGTGCGGGTTGCGCAGGGCGTCGTCGAGGACGCGGATGCCCTGCTCCAGGGCCGAGGCGGTCTCGAACAGGGGCGTGATCTCGACCTTGTCGGCGATCCCGTAGTGCCGGGCGAGCCAGAGGGCGGCCAGCAGGGTGTAGCCCGTCTCCGTCTCGGCGATGAGGAAGCGCACGGGATGCGTGCCGTCCACGTGCTTGAGGATCTGGGTGATGGTCATCATCAGCCGGGCGGCCGAGGCCCGCTCGGCGGCGAGCGCCCCGAAATCCACGTCCACGGCGTGGACGTCGTTGAGCAGCGCGTGGATCGTCGAGAGGTGGGAGCGGCGCTGGGCCGCGTCGGTCGGCTCGCCCTCGAGGTCGGTCACCCGGCGCACGGCGTTGTGGATCTGGCTGGCGTTGAGCCGGAAATGGGGCAGGGCGTTGGAGAGGCCGTGGGTGGCGATGCCCGAGCGCAGGATCGCGATGGCGCGCCGCTCCTCGTCCGTCGCGACCCCGCCCATGGCCCCGGCGAGGCCGGCGAGGATCGCGGTGGCGTCGGTCTGGGCGCGCTCGCGCTCGATGATGAGGGCGAGGGCGAAGCGGTGGACCGCCTCAAGGGACGGCTTGGTGCCGAGGCGCGGGGCCACGGCGAGCTGGCGATTGACCGCCGCCAGCGCCCCGGCCGTGAGGTCGCGGACCACCTGGGTCGCGGGCACCTGCGGCAGGTGGCGCATCACCCGGTCGAGCTGCATGCGCTTCGATTCGATGCGGTAGCGCAGGGTGTCCCACCACCCGATATCCGTGCGCCCGTCCGTGTCGCAGCCGACCCAGCTGGCGATGGCGAAGGGTTTCGGCACGAGTTCGGTCCAGCGGTCGGGCCAGCGCTGGCGGGCGGCCTCCAGGAGGGCGTCGTTGAAGGCGTCCAGGGCCGAACGGCCGTGATTGGCCGCGACGCAGGCCTGTTCGAACTCGTCGTCGAGGGAGATGGCCGGATCGGGCCGGGTGGAGAGGGCGGCGGCCTTCTCCGTCAGGGGCCGGCGCGCGGCCGCATCCGCCTCGCTCGCGGCCTCGGCGATGAGGCCGGCGACCGCCCGGGGCATGCCGAAGGTCGGATGCGCCGTGAACACCACGGCAAAGCCCGTGCGGCCGACGAGGTCGCGAAACGCCTCGAAATCGCCCTGGCGCTTCGGGATCGCCGCGACGAGGCGTGCCGGCGTGTGGGCCTCCTGCCCGGAGGCCGCATCCCGCTCCAGGCCCACATAGGCGCGCAGGCGCTCGGCCCGTTCGGCCAGGGCCTGCGCCCGCAGCCGGGCGAACAGGCCGTCGAGGACCTCCTCGCCGATCTCACCGCGATCGAACCGCCGGGTGATGGCCAGGGTCACCGCCAGGACGGGGTTGCGGAACGGATCCTCCGCCGCCTGTTCGCGGGATTCCTCGATCAGCCCGAGGAGATCCGCCTCGAGGGCCTCGGGCGCGAGGACCCCGTGGGCAGGAACCCCGTGGGCAGGAACCCCGGGGGTCGGAACCGCGTGATCCGGGCTGCGGTCGTGCATGCGCATCGATGGACCTTGGTGACGGGGTGGACGGGGACCGTCATAGGACAATCCGGTGGCGGTGGGGCGATCCCCGGGCCGGGCATCCCCAGACGGGCAGGTATCCCCGCTGGGCACCTGTATCCCGCCGGGCAAGGTATGCCCCGGCGGACGGGTATGCCTGCCCGACATCGCCACCCGGACGTTCGACGCCCGTGCGGTGCCACGCAAGGACCGTTCCGGGTCCGTCTCCCAAGCCGGGTGGCGGATGCATCGCCGGCCATCCTGGGGTAACGCTGACGGCGGCATGGAAACCACCCTGATCCTGGCCGCGATCGCGGTCTTCACCCTCTCGTGCATCGTGGTGATGGCGATGATGGCCCGCGCACGGCGGCCCGAACTGCGCATGGCGCGCGAGGAGGATCTGATGGAGGACCTCATGGAGGAGGACGAGGAGACCCTGATGCGCAGCCTGCAAACGCCCCGGACCAGCCCCATCGACCGTTCCGCGACGATCCTGCCCATCGAGCCGCAACCGGATGTCCGGCGCCTGCCTCCCGGCGACGGCACCCGATGACGGATCCGCGGATGCGTCCCACCCGCCCGACCCCCACGACCCGCTCGGGTCCTGCGGCCCGCCTGGCCCTCGCCGCGCTCCTCGCCGCCTGGACGCACGCCGCCGCGGCTCAGGAGCCGGCGCCGGACGAACCGGCCGCCGCCGCCCCGGTGCGAAAGCCGGTGCCCCGCAAGGTCGCGCCGGCCAAGCCGAAGCCGGTCGCGCCGCCGCCCGCCGCCAGCGCACCGGAGACCCTCACGCCGGCGGCGCCGCCACCCGCCCCGCGTGCGGACCTCACCGTCGCCTGCGCGGAGAAGGCCGCCCTCTACGAGGGACCGAAGAACTTCTCCGTCTGGGTCACCCGGACCGGGCTCATCGTGGTCGAGAACCCCCTGCTGCCGCTGACGCCGGAGACGGCGCGGGTGCTGCAGGTCGTCATCGCCGGCAAGGTCGCGACCGCCTACGGGCCGGACCTGTACGCCCTGCGCCGGGGCGGCGCGCCCGCCGCCTTGGAGGGGGCGAAGGGTGGGACCATCCGCTGGGACGCGACCCCGACGCCCCTGCCCGACACCCTCAACATCGTCTCGGAGGCGGGCCAGCCCCTGGCACAGCTCGCCTTCCAGTCCTGCGGCGAGGCGCCGACCGTCAAGGCGGCCCCCGTGGCCAGATCCAACCCGGGCACCAAGCCCAAGGCCCGTCCGAAGACGGCGCCCGAAGCCCCTCCGGGGATGCGGCTGCCGGCCTCGGCCCTGGAGCCCTGATGCCGTCTCACCCGCAACAGAACGGAATGCCCATGGGCCCTGGACCGGGCGGCCCGACCGCCGCCGAAATCATCGCCCGCTTGCGGTTGGCCCCGCACCCGGAGGGCGGGCATTACCGCGAGACCTTTCGCGATGCCCGCACCATCGACGGGCGCTCCGTCGGCAGCGCGATCTATTACCTGCTCGATACGGGCGAGGTCTCGGAGTGGCACCGGGTCGATGCCGCCGAGATCTGGCACTGGCACGCTGGCGCGCCGCTGGTGATCACCCAGAGCCCCAACGGGCACGACGCGACGGCGGCCTATCTCGGGCCCGACCTCGCGCGCGGGCAGCAGCCGCAGATCGTCGTGCCGGCCGGCCATTGGCAGACGGCCACGAGCCTCGGGGCCTGGACGCTGGTCGGCTGCACGGTCGCGCCGGCCTTCGAGTTCGCCGGCTTCGAGATGGCTCCCCCGGACTGGCGGCCGACCCCGCGGACCTAACGGTCGCCGGCCCGCGAGGCCCGGACGGCGATCCCGGCGCCCAGGATGATGAGGGCGCAGGCCAGTCCAAGGGCTGGGCTCGGGTCCGCGTAGCCGCCGGCCACGAGGGTGATGGTCGAGAGCACGGGCGCCGCATAGGCGGCGACGCCGAGGAGCCGAAGGTCGCCCCGCTTCACGCCGACGTCCCAGAGGTAGAAGGCGGCGCCCACGGGGCCGAGGCCGAGGGCGAGGACTGCGCCCCATTGCACGGCGCCCACCGGCCACAGCGTCGTCTCGAAGGCCCAATGGCAGGCGAGGCTCAGGGCGGCGGTGCCGAGGCAGAAGCCCGCCACCGCGTCCGTCGGCACCGCGCCGACCCGCGCGGAGAGCACGGAATAGGCCGACCAGACGAAGGCGGCCGCCAGAGCCGCGAGGTAGCCGGGCAGTGCCCCGGGCTGGAAATCGAGGCCGCCCCGCCCGGCGAACAGGGCCACGACGCCGGCCAAGCCCAGGGCGGCGCCGACGAGATGCCCGGCGCGCAGGCCGGCCGCGCCCGGCATCTGCGCCGACAGGAGCACGATGAGCAGGGGCCAGAGATAGTTGATCAGGCCGGCTTCCGCCGGCGGCGCGAGGCGCAGCGCGGCGAAGTAGAGGGAATGGTAGCCGAACAGGCCGCCGATGCCGAGGAGCCAGACCGGCCAGGGTTGACGCAGGGCACGAAGACCCGGCGGACGCACGATCCAGCTGGCGCAGCCCGCGAGTCCCCCGATGGCGAAGGTCATCGCGGCGAGCTGGAACGGCGGTACCGCCCCCGACAGCGCCGTCAGCAGGGCGAGCAGCGACCACAGCAGGATAGCACCGAAGCCGAGAAGGGTCGCGGTGGACATGGAAAAGGGCCGGGGTGGACTTGGAAGGGCCGGGGTGGCGCGCGCGGAGGCCCCTGTTCCACGCCGGCACGCCGAAAGGCAACATCGGTGCGCCACCAGTCTTTCACGGGCCGGTCACGGTTCCGGGCTACCGCTCGATACCGGTGTGAACGAAGCGTGGAGCGCAGAGAGCCATGCGGAGCATCATCCTGGGAGCGGCGCTCCTCGCCGGGCTGTCCGGTGGCGAGGCGCGCGCTGGCGAGATCGCTCAGATCGGACCGCGTCCGTTCTACCTCGTCGACAGCATGAAGCCCGGCCCGGTGCAGGATCGCCTTCGGGCCTGCGGTTCCGACAGAACCTACACGGCCCGCGCCTTCTCGATCGCGCATCGAGGCGCCCCGCTGCAATTTCCCGAGCACACCCGGGAGGGCGTCCGCGCGGCGGCCCGCATGGGGGCCGGTTCGATCGAATGCGACGTCGTCTTCACGCGGGACCGGCACCTGGTCTGCCGGCATGCGCAGTGCGACCTCCACACCACCACCGACATCCTGACGCGGCCCGAACTCGCGGCGAAATGCAGCCGCGACTTCCAACCGGCCGATCCCGCCACCGGGCGCAAGGCGAGCGCGCGCTGCTGCACCAGCGACCTGACGCTGGCCGAGTTCCGGACCCTGAACGGAAAGATGGACGCCTTCGACGCGGAGGCCACGACCCGCGCCGCCTACATGAACGCCACCCCGCGCTGGCGTACGGACCTCTACGCCACCACCGGCACCCCGATGACCCACGGCGAGTACATCGCCCTGGTGAAATCCCTGGGGCGCCGGTTCATCCCGGAACTGAAGGCGCCCGAGGTCGCGATGCCGTTCGGGGGCTACACTCAGGATCAGTACGCGCAGGCGATGATCGATGCCTACCGCCAGGCGGGGGTGCCGGCCGCCGACGTCCGGCCGCAGAGTTTCCAGCTGCGGGACATCCTGTATTGGCTGGAGGCGGAGCCGGACTTCGGCCGGCAGGCGCTTTGGCTCGACAACCGCGACGAGACCGATCCGGGCTTCGACCCCGAGACGCCCGCGAGCTGGAAACCCGGCATGGCGGACCTCGCCGCCCTCGGCCTGCGCACGCTGGCGCCGCCGCTCTGGATGCTGGTGCGGGTGGGGGCCGGCGGGGGCATCGAGCCGTCCGCCTACGCGCGCGCGGCGAAGGCCGCCGGCCTCGAGCTGATCACCTGGTCGTTGGAGCGCTCGGGACCGCTGAAGGGCGGGGGCGGATACTACTACAAGTCCATCCGGCCGCTGATCGAGCGGGACGGCGACGTGCTCGCCCTCCTCGACGTCCTGTACCGGGACGTGGGTGTGACGGGGGTCTTCTCGGACTGGCCGGCGACGACGACGTTCTACGCCAACTGCATGGGGATCGAGTGAGGGGCGCGGCTCCCCCTCGGGGAAGCCGCGCGGGAGCCGGATCAGGCGATGTACTGGCCGCCGTTGATGGTGAGCGTCGAGCCGGTGACGAAGCCCGAATCTTCCGCCGCGAGGTACTCCACCGCGCGGGCGATCTCCTCGGCCTCGCCGAGGCGGCCGACGGGGATCGTGGAGATGATCTTGTTGCGGATGTCCTCCGCCACCGCCATCACCATCTCGGTCGCGACGTAGCCCGGCGCGATCACGTTGACGGTGATGCCCTTGCCGGCGCTCTCCTGGGCGAGCGCCTTGGCGAAGCCGATGACGCCGGCCTTGGCGGCCGAGTAGTTGGTCTGGCCGGCCTGGCCCTTCTGGCCGTTGATCGACGAGATCAGGATGATGCGGCCGAAGTTGCGCGAACGCATGCCTTCGATGAGCGGACGCGTGCAGGTGAACATCGAATCGAGGTTGGTCTTGATGACCGCCTGCCACTTCTCGAAGCTCATCTTGTGGAACGCGCCGTCGCGGGTGATGCCGGCGTTGTTCACCAGGATGTCGATGGGGCCGACGTCCGATTCGATCTGCTTGATGCCGGCCTCGCAGGCGGCGTAATCGCCGACATCGAACTTGAAGACCGGAATGCCGGTCTCGGCCTTGAAGGCGTTGGCGGCTTCGTCGTTGCCGCCGTAATTGGCGGCGACCTTGTAGCCCTTGGCCTGAAGGCCCTTCGAGATGGCGGCACCGATGCCGCGCGTTCCACCCGTGACGAGGGCGACGCGTTCTTGAGCCATGATATCCTCCGGTTCGTGTTTTTTTGGCAGGTTCGCGAGTGGGTCGTGCGCGGCTTTAGCTGGCGAGGCAGCCGGCGCGCGACCCATTTAAATTTGCGGCGCCATCAAGAATTATGGCGCCGCAAGGCCGTTCGATCAGACGCGCTCGATGCACATGGCGACGCCCATGCCACCGCCGATGCACAGGGTGGCGAGACCCTTCTTGGCGTCGCGGCGCTTGAGCTCGTGCAGCAGGGTGACGAGGACGCGGGCGCCGGAGGCGCCGATGGGGTGGCCGATGGCGATGGCGCCGCCGTTGACGTTCACCTTGTCGGTGTCCCAGCCCATGTCCTTGTTCACGGCGAGCGCCTGGGCGGCGAAGGCCTCGTTGGCCTCGATCAGGTCGAGGTCGGACGGCGTCCAGCCGGCCTTGTCCAGGGCCTTGCGCGAGGCCGGGATCGGGCCGGTGCCCATCACCTTCGGGTCGACGCCGGCGGTGGCCCAGGACACGATGCGGGCGAGCGGCGTGATGCCCCGGCGCTCGGCCTCGGAGGCGGACATCAGCACGATGGCGGCGGCGCCGTCGTTGAGGCCCGACGCGTTGGCGGCCGTCACGGTGCCGTCCTTCGAGAAGGCGGGCTTGAGCTTGGCCATCGCCTCGATGGTGGCGCCGTCACGGATGTACTCGTCGGTGTCGACGATGGTGTCGCCCTTGCGGCCCGGCACGGTGACGGGGCAGATCTCGTCCTTGAAGCGGCCTTCCTTGCGGGCGGCCTCGGCCTTGTTCTGCGACTTCGTCGCGAACTCGTCCTGCTGCTCGCGGGTGAGCTGGAAGGCCTGGGCCACGTTCTCGGCGGTGGTGCCCATGTGGTAGCCGTTGAAGGCGTCCCACAGGCCGTCCTTGATCATGGTGTCGACGAGCTTGACGTCGCCCATCTTCTGGCCGCCGCGCAGGTACTGCGCGTGGGGGGAGAGCGACATGGATTCCTGGCCGCCGGCCACGATGACCGTGGCGTCGCCGTTGGCGATCTGCTGCATGCCGAGGGCGACGGTGCGAAGCCCCGAGCCGCAAACCTGGTTGACGCCCCAGGCCGTGGCCTTCTCGGGGATGCCGGCCTTGATGGCGGCCTGGCGGGCCGGGTTCTGTCCGGCGCCGGCGGTGAGCACCTGACCGAAGATCACCTCGTCCACGTCGTCGGGGGAGACGCCGGCCCGCTCCAGGGCGGCCTTGATCGCCACGGCCCCGAGGTCATGGGCGGGTACGGTGTTGAAGGCGCCGCCGAACGAACCGACGGCGGTGCGGGCCGCCCCGACGATGACGATATCTTCTGCTGCCATGGTGACGTTCTCCTCATGCCGGCCGGCGCTGCGTTGTCGCTTACGGGTGAGCGTGCGCGCCTTGTGCCGTTGCCATCGGATGAAAGCCCACGACCCCGCGAAGTCAAGGCGCTTTGGCGAGGACGCGGAGGCTCTGTCATGCCCGTGGGTGCGGAGACCGGCACTATTCCGCGTGGACGGCGGTCAGATAGGTGTTTTCGTCGGCGGGCGAACGCTTTAAGATGAATCCAGGCGGATCTGGAGTGTTCACGGCTCCGTGTGCGTCGTCGAAGATCGAGCCGCAAGGATCGAGCGACCTGCATGATCGCGTTGGGAGAGGCCCCCAGAGATGGCGGACAACGGTAAGTCCAACCACACCGTTATCAAGAAGTACGCCAACCGGCGCCTCTACCATACCGGCACCTCGACCTACGTCACCCTCGAGGATCTCTCGACGATGGTCCAGAACGGTGAGGACTTCCTCGTCTACGACGCCCGTTCGGGCGACGACATCACCCGCTCGGTGCTCACCCAGATCATCTTCGAGCAGGAGAACAAGGCCGGCGACGACAACCTGCTGCCGGTCGCGTTCCTGCGCCAGCTCATTCGCTTCTACGGCGACAGCATGCGCACCATGGTGCCGAGCTTCCTCGAATTCTCCATGGCCAACTTCGCCCGCGACCAGGACGGTCTGCGCGAGAAGATGACCCAGAGCTTCGCCCCCACGGTGTTCCAGAACGCCATGGAGGAGCAGGTGCGGGCCAACATGAGCTTCTTCGGCGACGCCATGAAGATGTTCACGACCTTCGGCACGGGTCCCCTCTCGGGCATGGGCTCGCACCCCTCCGCCGCGCCGCGCCCGGCGCAGGCGGCGGTTCCGACGCCCACGGGGGCCGACCTCGACGATCTCAAGCGCCAGATGGCCGAGATGCAGTCGCGCCTCGAGGATCTCTCGAAGAAGTAGGGTCCCGTCGCCGGCCCGGATGAAAGGTTGACGAACCGTTAACGTCGGCCCACCTCTTGCGCATCTCACCCCGGTTCACACGGGAATGGATGCGATGGGGCGATCTGGAACAGGCCGACGTCCGGAAACGGAACAGGCGCCGGTCTACGATCTCGTGGTGGTTCCCGGCGGCGTCGAAGCGCAGGGCTTCCGGCGTGGCGCCTCCGCACGGGCGAATGCGGGTTTCCTCACCCACCTTCTCGTCAGTGCCGACCCGGCCATGCGCCCCGCACGGCTGGAGCGGACGCGCCTGGCCGCGGCCACCTATGCGGCTGCGAGTCGACGCATCGCCTGATCATCGGTCCAATACGAAAAACCGCGCCCGCTCTCGCAGGGCACGGTCTGTTCGCGCTCCGTAGGACCCGGTCTTCCGTCAGACCTGGTCTACGGGCGCGGTCCGTCGAACCCGGGCCGCCGGAGCGGCCATCCCGCCCGAGGGCGCGGCGTCGGGTTCAGGCCTCGGCCGACTTCACCTTGAGGACCTGACGGCCGCGGTACATGCCGGTCTTCAGGTCGATGTGGTGGGGACGGCGCAGCTCGCCCGAATCCTTGTCGGCGACGTAGGTCGGAGCCTTGAGGGCGTCGGCGGACCGGCGCATGCCGCGCCGCGAGGGGGAGGTCTTGCGCTTCGGAACGGCCATGGGATGATCCTGTCGATGGCAAAAAGGGCGCCTCAGGCGATCCCCCTCCGGGAGGACGCCTCGGCACCGTGTTCAAACGGAGATTCGAGGCCGGGCTTATAGCCGCGCGCGGTCGTCCTGGCTAGGGCACCGGGCGGAAAAGTGGAGCCGGTCTCCGCCGCGGCGATACGGGCGGAAAAGCGTACGGATCAAGATCTCGCGCGGTGATCCGGCGTTCCGCCAAGGCCTGCGCGGCGCAATCGCATCGTTAAGCGGCGGTTCAACCCCGTTTGTCTAGGTCTTCGAAGGTTGGCGCGGCACCGCGATCACGCCATCGACCCGGGAGTGTCCCATGCCGTCATCCCTTCTTCGCAGCCTCGTCGTCCTGGCCGGCCTCGCCACCGTTCCCGCACTGGCGCAGGCTCCGAGCCCTTCTGCCCCGAGCCCCACAATCCCCACGACGAAGCCTGCCCCGGCGGTGCCGGCGCCCTCGAATCCCACTCCCCCCACCGTCACGCCGCCGAAGGCGCCGACGACGGCCGCCCAGCCCGAGTCGGGCAAGGCCGAGACGGGCAAGCACGAGACGGGCAAGGCCGCGCTCATCGACCTCAACAGCGCCAGTCCCGCCGAACTCGATGCCCTGCCGGGCATCGGCGCGGCCCGCGCCGCCGCCATCGTCAAGGGCCGGCCCTATCGCGGCAAGGACGAGCTCGTCTCGAAGAAGGTCCTGTCGCAGGGCGTCTACGACGGTATCAAGGACAAGGTGATCGCCAAGCAGAAGTAAGCGCTCATGGCGCGCGGCGGATCGGGTATCCGCCGCGCTTGTCCGCCCGGGGGCCGGGTGTTACGCGCGGAGCCGTCTGTCTCCATCCGCGAAGTCCCCCATGCCGCCCCAACCCCTCGTGCGCGTCCATCGTGGCGACCTGCCCGCCGATTACGTCGCCGGCCCCGCCATCGCCATCGACACGGAGACCCTCGGGCTGAACCCGCACCGGGACCGGCTCTGCGTGGTTCAGATCTCGCGGGGGGACGGCAGCGCCGATGTGGTGCAGATCATCCCCGGCGGCCCGGTGCCGGAGGTCCTCGCCCGGGTGATGGGCGATCCCGGCACCCTCAAGATCTTCCATTTCGGCCGGTTCGACCTCGCCGTGCTGTTCAACGCGCTCGGGGTGATGCCTGCCCCGGTCTACTGCACCAAGATCGCCTCGAAGCTCGCGCGGACCTACACCGACCGCCATGGGCTCAAGGATGTGGTCCGCGAACTCGTCGGCGTCGACCTGTCGAAGCAGCAGCAATCCTCCGACTGGGGCGCCGAGACCCTGAGTCAGGCGCAGATCGACTACGCGGCCTCCGACGTCCTCTATCTCCACGCCGCCCGTTGCCGCCTCGACGCGATGCTGGCCCGCGAGGGGCGGACGGAGATGGCCCAGGCCTGCTTCGACTTCCTGCCGACCCGCGCTCGCCTCGACCTCGCCGGCTGGCCGGAGACCGACATCTTCGCCCACACCTGACGGAATTCTTCGCCGAGCCTTCGTCTTCGGCAAGTCTCTGTCTTCGCCAAGCCTTCGTCTTGGACAGGGCCTCGCTTCCATGGGGCGGTGCGTCCTCGCACATGAGCGCGGCCGGGCGTGCGGGCGCCCTTGATGATTTGGCAACGGGGTGGTCATAACTTCGCCATGGCCCGCGCGCATCCGGCGGCATGTTTGGGACTGTCATGCAGGTGGGCGAGGCCATCGAGACCGAGACATCCGGCGGCCCGCGCGCCGATGCGCGCCGCACCCGCGCCCATGCGCGCGCCCGCAGCCACAGCACCCGCGTCCGAACCCTGCGGCGGGTCATCCCCCTGGTGGCCGGCACGGCGGTGCTGGCCCTCGCGGCCGTCCTGTTCAATCCGTTCGGCACGAGCCTGCCGGGCGTGAGCGTCGGCCCCGTCAGCCTGTCCGGCACCAAGGTGAAGATGGAGAGCCCGCGCCTGTCCGGCTTCCGCCAGGGCGAGCGCGGCTACGAGGTCACGGCCACGGCGGCGTTCCAGGACGTGCGCAAGCCGACCCTCATTGAATTGCAGGCCATGAAGGGCCGCCTCAACACCGACGACAAGGGCGGCCGCGCCCATCTCGAGGCGGCGTCGGGCCTGTTCGACACGGCGCGGGAAGCCCTGATCCTGGAGCAGGACATCCGGATCTGGACCGACAAGGGCGAGGAGATCCGCCTGAAGTCGGCCGCCGTCGATTTCAAGGCCGGCACGGTCAAGTCGAACGAGACCGTCACGGTGACGATCCCGAGCGGCACCGTGGTGGCCGACACCCTCGACGTCACCGACAGCGGCCACGTCATCTCCTTCGTGGGCAACGTCCACACGGTGCTGCACGAACTCGACAGGCCGGACAAACCCGCCAAGCCCCCCCGCGTCCTCACCTCCGCGGCCGAGCCGACGGATGGGGAGTCCCGCCCGTGATCGCCCTGCGGTCCCTCGCCCTCGGCTGGGCGGCCCTCGCCGCCGGTCTCGCCCTCGCGGTGCCGGCCGGTGCGCAGACGGCCGCCCCCGCTCCGAAGAAGGAGAAGCCCGCCGGCGGCCTCGGCAATCTCGGCGGCGGCGGCAAGGAGCCGATCAAGATCGACGCCGACCGCCTCGACGTGTTCGACCGCGAGAACAAGGCCGTGTTCGCCGGCAACGTGGTGGCCGTGCAGGGCGACAGCACCATCCGCTGTTCCAGCATGACCGTGCGGTACAAGCGGGGCAAGAAAGACGACAAGAAGGGGGACGCGGCCCGGGAGCCGGCCGCCGACACGGCCGAGGCCTCGGAAAAACCCGCCGGCGGGATGGGCGAGAACGGCATCCAGCGCGTCGAGTGCGCCGGCCCCGTCACCGTGGTGCAGAAGGACCAGGTCGCGACGGGCGACAACGCCGTGTTCGACCAGGAGGCCAAGCGCATCGTGGTCACCGGCAACGTCGTGCTCAGCCAGTGCCAGAACGTGACCCGCGGCTCGCGCCTCGTCTACGACATGAACACTGGCCGGGCGAACATGGACCCCGTGGCCGGCGGCCGGGTCTCGGCCCTGTTCGTGCCGCAGAAGGAGGACGGCCCGAAGACCGGCAAGGGCTGCGCGACGCCCCCCGCCGCGGCCAAGGCTGTCCAGAAACCGGCGGACGGCAAGCCCGCCGAGGCGGCCAAGCCCCGGGCGCAGGCGAATTGAGCGCCGCGTCGCCGGTGTCTGCCGCCCCGGTCCAGCCGTCCCCGTTCAGCCGGATGTTCGGTCGGGGCCGCCGCGACGCGGCCGCCGCGCGCGAGGCCGCGATCCTCGCCGAGGGCGGCGGGCCGGGCATCCTGCACGTGCGCGGCCTGCGCAAGAGCTACGGCGCCCGCACCGTGGTGCACGAGGCCGGCCTCACCGTGCGCAACGGCGAGGCGGTGGGTCTGCTCGGTCCCAACGGCGCCGGCAAGACCACGATCTTCTACATGATCACCGGCCTCGTCTCGGCCGATCGCGGATCGATCAGCCTCGACGGCCTGCCGATCACCCACCTGCCGATGTACCAGCGCGCGCGCCTCGGCATCGGCTACCTGCCGCAGGAAGCCTCGATCTTCCGCGGCCTCACGGTGGAGGACAACATCCGGGCCGTGCTCGAAGTGGCCGAGCCCGACCGCAAGGAGCGGGCGAAGAAGCTCGACTCCCTGCTGGAGGAGTTCGACATCGCGCGCCTGCGCAAGTCCCCCTCCATCGCCCTGTCGGGCGGCGAGCGCCGGCGCTGCGAGATCGCCCGGGCGCTGGCCTCGTCCCCCAGCTTCATGCTGCTCGACGAGCCCTTCGCGGGCATCGACCCCATCGCGGTGGGGGACATCCAGGATCTGGTGAAGCACCTGAAGCAGCGCGGCATCGGCGTGCTCATCACCGACCACAACGTGCGCGAGACCCTGGGGCTCATCGACCGGGCCTACATCGCCCATTCGGGCCGGATCCTCACGGAGGGCACGCCCGAGGAGATCGTCGCCAACCCCGACGCGCGGCGGCTCTATCTCGGCGAGGATTTCCGCCTCTAAGCCGGGTTTGCTGAAACGGCCCCCGAACCGAGTGCGGCCCCGCGACGGCCCATTTCGCCCCATCCGAGACGCGTCGTCCGCCGCGTCCGGGAAGGCTTTCGTTACCGCCCCGATGTGATGCTGACACCACGCCGCGGCGGCGCGTGCAGGCGGCTGGGCAATTTTTAGGCACCGAGCACCCAACACACTTTGACGTGGGCGCAGGTTGGGGCTAAACCTCGAAACGGCAAAAAGAAGCAAGATTGATGCCGAAGTTCGGCCCGCGCTGCCGCGCGCCGCCGAGCGGAGGTGCGACTCGGGGATCGGGACCTTACCATGAGTCTGGTGCAACGGCTGGAAATGCGCCAGGGCCAAGCCCTGGTGATGACGCCTCAGCTCCTGCAGGCGATCAAGCTCCTTCAACTCTCCCATCTCGACCTCACCGCCTATGTGGACGCGGAACTCGAGCGCAATCCGCTCCTCGAACGCGCCGAGGGCGAAACCGGGGACGAGCGTACCCCCGGCGAGACCCCGTCCGAATCCTCCGTCGACCGCCAGGGCGAGGAGGGGGGCGATTTCGACGGCGGCGATTTCGAGGGGGGCGAAGAGCCCTGGATCGCCACCACCCTGACGGCGAGCGGCGCCGACATGGAGGGCGCCCTCGACACCCGCCTCGACAACGTGTTCGCGGACGAGAACCCCACCCATGCCCGCGAGGCCGCGTCGGGCGACATGCTGTCCCTGACACCGGCACCCTACGGCAACACCGGAGGCTCCTTCGACGGCGAGGCCCCGGATTTCGAAGCGACCCTCACCTCCGAGATGTCCCTGCGCGAGCATCTGGTCGCCCAGCTCGACCTCGCCACCCGCGATCCGGCCGACCGTCTCATCGCCGGCTTCCTCATCGATGCCGTGGACGACGCCGGCTACTGCCGCGAATCCATCGACGACCTCGCCGAGCGGCTCGGCACGTCCCTCGACACCGTCGCGCGCGTGCTGAAACTGGTGCAGAGCTTCGAGCCGGCCGGCATCGCCGCCCGCGACCTCGCCGAATGCCTCGCCCTGCAGCTGCGCGACCGCGACCGGTTCGATCCGGCGATGCAGGCCCTGGTCTCGCGCCTCGACCTCGTGGCCAAGCGCGATTTCGCCTCGCTCCGGCGCCTCTGCGGCGTCGACGACGAGGACCTCGTCGACATGCTGGCCGAGCTGCGCCGCCTCGACCCGAAGCCCGGCCGCGCCTTCGGGGCCCGGGCCGTCGAGGTGCTGATCCCCGACGTGTTCGTGCGCGCCGCCCCCGACGGGTCGTGGCTGGTGGAATTGAACGCCGAGGCCCTGCCGCGCGTTCTGGTGAACCAGAGCTACTACGCCCGCGTCTCGCGCGGGGCGCAGGCCGAGGGCGACAAGGCGTTCCTGTCCGAATGCCTGCAGACGGCGAACTGGCTCACCCGCAGCCTGGAGCAGCGCGCCCGCACTATCCTCAAGGTCGCCTCCGAGATCGTGCGCCAGCAGGACGCGTTCTTCCTGCACGGGGTCGCGCACCTGCGCCCCCTCAACCTCAAGACCGTCGCCGAGGCCATCGGCATGCACGAATCCACCGTCTCGCGGGTGACCTCGAACAAGTCCATCGGCACGAGCCGGGGCACCCTGGAGATGAAGTACTTCTTCACGGCCGCCATTCCGGGCGCCGCCGGCACCGCCGCGCATTCCTCGGAGGCCGTGCGCCACCGGATCAAGCAGCTCGTCGACGGCGAGGCCCGCAGCGACGTGCTCTCCGACGACGCCCTGGTGCAGAAACTGCGCGACGAGGGCATCGACATCGCCCGCCGCACGGTGGCGAAGTACCGGGAATCCCTACGGATTCCCTCCTCCATCGAGCGCAGGCGCGAGCACTTCGCCTACGCGCGGTAGGGGAGCCCCCCTCAGTACCCCTCCGCCAGGGTGCCGCGCTGGCGGGGGTCGGCCGCTCCGGCCACGAGCCCGTCCGCGGTCATCACCGAATTGGCCGAGCCCGAGGCCGGCGCCACCACCACCCGGTGGCCGCGCGCCCGCAGGATCGCGAGGGTGTCGGGCGAGACGCCTTCCTCCACCGTGAGCACGTCCGGGCGCCACTGGTGGTGGATGCGCGGAGCCGCCACCGCCTGCAGCAGGTTCATGCGGAAATCGACCACGTTGACGATGGTCTGCAGCACCGTCGAGATGATGCGGCTGCCGCCCGGACTCCCCGTCACGAGGAGCAGCTTGCCGTCCCGGAACACGAAGGCCGGCGTCATGGAGGACAGGGGCCGGGCGCCCGGCGCCACGGCGTTGGCCTTGCCGCCGACGAGGCCATAGGCGTTGAGCGCCCCGGTCTTGGCGGAAAAGTCGTCCATCTCGTTGTTGAGCAGCACCCCGGTGCCGGGGGCGACGAGGCCCATCCCGTAGGAAAAGTTCAGGGTGGTGGTGTTCGAGACCGCGTTGCCCTCGGCATCCATCACCGAGAAATGCGTGGTCTGGTCGGACTCGTGGGGGAGGGGATCGCCGGCCTTTACCTCCGCCGCCGGACGGGCGCGGGCCGGGTCGATGGCCGCGCGCAACCCCTCGGCGTAGGATTTGGCCGTCAGCCCCTCGACGGGGATCTGCGACCGCGCCGGGTCGCCGAGCCAGGTGGCCCGGTCGGCATAGGCCGGCTTCATCGACTCGGCGAGGGTGTGGATCGCGTCGGCGCTGCCCGCCCCCATCCGGGCGAGATCGAAGCCCTCCAGCATGTTCAGGATCTCGATGAGGTGGATCCCCCCCGAACTCGGGGGCGGCATCGATGCGATGGACAGGCCCCGATAGGTGCCGCGCACGGGTTGGCGGATCACCGGTCGGTAGGCGGCTAAGTCCTCCGCCGTCACGACGCCGCCGGCCTCCTGAACGGCCCGCGCGATGGCCACCGCGATGGGGCCGGTGTGGAACGCGTCGGGGCCGTCCTTGGCGATGGCCCGCAGCGTTGCGGCGAGGTCGGTCTGCACCAGCCGCTCGCCGCGACGGAGTGGTCTGTCGCCGGCAAAGAAGATCGCTCGGCTCGACGGCCAGCGCCCGAGCAGGTCGACGGCGCGGGGCAGGGAATCGGCGAGGCCGGCCTCGACGTCGATGCCCTCGCGAGCCAGCCGCTCGGCCGGGGCGACGAGGTCGGCGAGGGTGAAGCGGCCCGACCCGTAGAGCCGGTGCGCCTCGGCCAAGCCCCGCACGGTGCCGGGCACGCCGACCGCCTTGCCCGTGCGGGTGGAGGCGGCGTGGTCGGGCTCGCCCCGCGCGTCGAGGAACATGTCGGCGCGGGCCGCCGCCGGGGCGGTCTCGCGGTAGTCGATGGCCACGGTCTCGGCGGGGCTCGCCCGATGCACCATCATGAAGCCGCCGCCGCCGAGGTTGCCCGCGCGCGGCAGGGTGACGGCCAGCGCGAAGCCCACGGCCACGGCGGCATCGACGGCGTTGCCGCCGGCCTTGAGGATCGCGACGCCGACCCGCGTCGCCCGCGCCTCCTGCGAGGAGACCATGCCGTGCGCGGCCAGTACCGGCAGCATCCGGGCGGTGTCCGACTGGATCGGCGAGGAATCCGCCTGAGCCCACGCCGCGTGGGGGAGGCCGAGCAGGAGGCAGAGGGCGAGGACTGGGGTCTGGCGGCGCATTCACACGGCTCCGTCGCGCGGGCCGAAGCGGCCCGCCACCAGCCAATAGACGAGGCCCGAGGCCGCGCCCGTGAGAAACAGGATGGCGGTGATGCGACCCTCCTGGGCGAAGGCCTGCGTGTCGCCGGCGCGGGCCGCGGACCGGGCGAGCCACGGCACGAGCGCCGTGAGGAGGCCCGTGCCGGCCCCGTACCAGGCGGCGGACCGCCAGTTCAGGGTCTCGCCGATCACCGCCAGGGCGACGGGCGGCAGCACGAGGAGGAGGAACAGGGCGCGGGCGAAGGCGGCGAGGGCGAACAGAACCGTCTCGGGGCCGATTCCGGAGGCGAGGTCGTTCAGCCCCTCGAACAGGCCGGCGAGCCCGAGGTTCCCGAGCACGTCGCGTGAGACCGGATCGAGCATGGCTCCCAGCCCGAGGACGAACGCGCCGCACGGGATCGCCAGGAGCAGGGCGAGGCATCCGACGAAGACGCGGCCGAGGAACCGCATGGTGACGCCCTCTTGGATGTGTTGGAAACGCGGCCCTCCTCCCCACAAGGGGGAGGGGGGTGTCAGGCCATCAATCGTCGTCGCCGTCGTCGGCGCCCGCGTAGACGCCCTCGGCGCCGATCCCGTCCTCCAGCATCATCCGGGCGCGGGCGCGCAGCTTCTCGGTCTCGCTCTTGAGCTGACCGCAGGCGGCGAGGATGTCGCGGCCGCGCGGGGTGCGCACGGGGGACGCGTAGCCGGCGTCGTAGACGATCTCGGAGAAGCGCTCGATGCGCTCCCAGTCGGAGCATTCGTAGACGCTGCCGGGCCAGGGGTTGAACGGGATGAGGTTGATCTTGGCCGGAATGCCCTGGAGCAGCCGCACCAGCTCGCGGGCATCGGCGTCGGTGTCGTTGATGCCTTTCAGCATCACGTACTCGAAGGTGATGCGCCGGGCGTTGTTGAGGCCCGGATAGTTGCGGCAGGCGGCGATGAGTTCGGCCAGCGGATACTTGCGGTTGAGCGGCACCAGGGTATCGCGAAGATCGTCGCGCACGGCGTGCAGCGAGATCGCCAGCATGGCGTGGGCGTCGGTGCCGAGGCGCTGCATCTGCGGCACCACGCCGGAGGTCGAGACGGTGATGCGCCGGCGCGACAGGCCCAGGCCCTCTTGGTCGGCCATGACGCCGACGGAATCGATGACGTTGTCGATGTTGTAGAGGGGCTCGCCCATGCCCATGAACACGATGTTGGTCACCGCGCGGCGGACCTCGTCGGCCCCGGCCGGCGTCGGGTTCTGCCCGGCCCAGTCGTTGAGGTGGTCGCGCGCCACCACCACCTGCGCGACGATCTCGGCCGCCGTCAGGTTGCGCACGAGGCGCTGGGTGCCCGTGTGGCAGAACGAGCAGGTGAGGGTGCAGCCGACCTGGCTCGAGACACAGAGGGTGCCCCGGCCCCGGCCGGGAATGTAGACGCACTCGATCTCGGCGCCGCGATTGTGGTCGTGCTTGCCCGTCGGCGCCATGCGCATGAGCCACTTGCGGGTGCCGTCCCGCGAGACCTGCTCGGTGATCACCTCCGGCCGGTCGAGGGTGTAGGCGCGCGCCAGATCCGCCTTCAGGCCCTTGCCGACATTGGTCATGTCGTCGAAGTGCTTGGCGCCGCGCACGTTGACCCAGTGCCAGATCTGGCCCGACCGCATGCGCTGCTCGCGCTCGGACACGCCGATGGCGCCAAGCCGCGCCTTGAGGTCGTCCCGGGTCAGGCCGACGAGGGAGGACCGCCCGAGGGGGCCGCCGAGGGGCGTCGTCTCCGGCGCGAACTCGGGCAGCTTCTCGATTGCGGGTGCGGCGCTCGCGTCGCCCCGGGCGGTGTCGAACGACGCCGTCGCCATGGTCTTGGAACCTTCGATCTGGAATCGGTCCGATATAGGCGATCGGCGCGGCGAAGGCGAATACGGGTGCGGCATGGCCGGCGTGCACCGGGTTGGGCGGGGTGCGCCGGGTGTGGTACCGGGCGCCACGCCTGTTCTGACGCCCGCGAGGTTCGCCGTGATTCCCTGGGTCGCCCTCGACACCGCCCCGATCCCGGGCACCACCGACGAGCTGCGTCTGCTCCAGCGCGGCCATGAATTCCTCATCCGGATCGGCCGCAACGACCTGATGAACAGCCGCCTCAGCGGCTCGGAGGAGGCGCTGGCGACCTTGACGGCGGCGCGGATCGGCGGACGGGCCGGGGCGAAGGTCCTCATCGGCGGCTTCGGCATGGGCTTCACCCTGCGGGCGGCCCTGGACGCCCTGGGGCCGGATGCGCGGCTGGTGGTGGCCGAACTGGTGCCGGCGGTGCTCGCCTGGGGGCGCGGCCCCCTGGCCCACATCTCCGCCGATGCCCTGTCCGACCCCCGGGTCGAGGCGCGGGAGGCCGATGTCGCCGCCCTGATCCGGTCCTCGGCGCTGGCCTTCGACGCGATCCTCCTCGATGTCGACAACGGCCCCGAGGGGCTGACCCGGGCGGAGAACGACCGGCTCTACGACGTGGGCGGGTTGGCCGCGGCGCGCAACGCCCTGCGCCCCGGCGGCGTGCTCGCCGTGTGGTCGGCCCATCCCGATCCGGCCTTCACCCAGCGCCTCGTCCGCGCCGGGTTCGCCGTGGAAGCGGTGTCCGTGCGGGCCGGGCGGGGGCGGGGCGCCCGCCACACGATCTGGCTCGCCGTGCGGCCGGAGCGGGCGAAATAGGTCAGCCCGTGGCGCGCAGGCCGTCGCGGCAGCGGCTCAGGCGCGTGGCGCCGTAGATGGCGGCGAGCTGGCGCCGGGCCGCCTTGACCGGAGGGGCGTCGCGCTCGGCGCAGGCCGCTGCGATGGTCCGCAGGGTGTCGGCGACGGAGCGCTGCAGGCGCAGGTCGCCGGGCTGGCGCGCGACGTGATCGCTGGTGCTCATGCGTGTGGCCCCTCGGTGCCGGCCCCCCCGCGGGGCGTCGCCGCCAGCATCGGCACGGGGCTTGGCCGCAACATGGCAGCTTGGCCGTGACGCGTCCTGTCGGGACTGCGGTGCCTATTCGCGGCCGCCGCCCTCGGTGAAGCGGTCGTGGCAGGTGTAGCCGACGAAGCAGCGCGGCGTGTCGCGCGTCAGCTCGAAGGCCGGCCGCGTCGTTTCCGGCAGGGGGCAGAAGCCGCCGTCGCGCACGAACCGGGCGTAGGTGAACGGCCCCGTCGTGAGCACGATGGCGCCCGTGCGGGCGACGAGGCCGGCCGCCTCGGCACAGATCATCTCCGGCATGGCCGGCCGCGTCTGGCCGAACCCTTGGCCGGAGGAGACGAGCAGGACGGCGGTGGCGAACAGGGCGGGGCGCATGGCGGGAGCCACTCTCGAAAGCGTGATCCCCAGTGTGGCCTCACGCGGCGGCGAGCGCCAGGGTGAAGTCGAACGCCTCGGTGACGCTCTCCTGCCACAGGGAGACGGGCGTCGGCCGGGCGAGGTGAAGCGCCCCCTCGGCCTCCCCGTCCGCCATCCGCAGGTCGGCGCCGACCCGGAGGGCGAGGTTCTGCATCGGCCGGTTCCGGCTGAGGCAGCGCACCCGCAGGTCGCGTACGCCGCGATTGCGCGCCGCCCCGGCGATCCGGCGAAACAGGGCGTGGCCGAGGCCGTTGCGCCGGTAGCCGCGCTCCACCGCGAAGGCGGCCTCCGCCTCGGCGCCGAGCCGGTAGCGCGACGGCGGCGCCCGGGTCGGTCGCAGCTCACCGAGGGCCCGCAGGGTGCCGTCGACGAACCCGCCGAACACCACGCCGTCGATCCTCAGGGCCCGGCGCGCATAGGCCAGGGCGGCCGCGTCGCTCAAGGTGCCCATGAAGCGGTTGGCGCGGGTCTCCGGATCGAGGCGCAGGAAGTAGGCCTCCACCGCCGCGGCATCGCTCGGCCACAGGCGGCGGATGACGGGGTGCAGGGCGCGCGGTTCCGATCGGGGTTCGCGTGTTCGGGATTCGGGCATTCGGGGCTCGGGCATGGTGATGCCTCTCCGGCGTGAGGGCGCGCCGCGGCGCGCCGGAATCCGGGCGTTGCCTCCCTCAAGGCCGGGCAGATGTGGCACCGCCACCCGATTTGTGCAATGCAGCAAAACGTCATGCCGGCCCTGTCTCTGGCATACCAATCACCCCGCTTGATCCGGCCCCGGACGCGCGGCAGACCCGGATCGTACGGGCCGCCCGTCCCGGTCCCGGCCCCTGCGTCGAGGCTTACCGTCGTGAGTTCATCAGCCCCCGTGGCGCCGTCCGATCACGCCCGTTCGGGCGCGGTCTCCCCCGGTCCGGTCTTCGAGCGCTACGAGGCCCTGGTGGCGTCGGGCGCCATCGAGCGCGACCCGGCGCAGGTCCACCTCGTGCGGGCGCTGGACGGTCTGGCGCAGGAACTCGGCCGGCGCCGGCGCGCCCGCAAGGGCAGCGCGCTGGGCTGGCTGTTCGGGCGCAAGGCGGATCCGGCCGCCGTACCGAAGGGCCTCTACATCTGGGGCTCCGTCGGCCGGGGCAAGACCATGCTGATGGACCTGTTCCACGAGGCGGCACCCGGCCCGAAGCGCCGGGTGCACTTCCACGGCTTCCTCGCCGACGCGCACGAGCGCATCCACGCCCACCGCCAGGCCCTCAAGGCCGGCACGGCGAAGGGCGACGATCCGATCCCCGTGGTGGCCGACGCGCTGGCCGACGAGGCGACCCTGCTGTGCTTCGACGAGTTCACCGTCACCGACATCGCCGACGCGATGATCCTGGGGCGCCTGTTCGACGCCCTGTTCAAGCGGGGTGTCACCGTGGTGGCGACCTCCAACGTCGAGCCCGACCGGCTCTACGAGGGCGGCCTCAACCGGGCCCTGTTCCTGCCCTTCGTCGCCGAGCTGCAGAACCGCGTCGACGTCCTGCGCCTCGATTCGCGCACGGATTTCCGGCTGGAGAAGCTCGGGGGCGCCTCGGTCTATCACGTGCCCGCGGACGCGGAGGCCGAGGCGGCCCTCGCCCGCGCCTTCAAGGGTCTCACGGGCAAGGCCCGGGGCAGGCCCGCCACCGTGCGGGTGAAGGGGCGGGACGTGCCGGTGCCGGAAGAGGCGGCGGGCGTGGCGCGCTTCACCTTCGCGGATCTCTGCGCGCAGCCGCTCGGGGCCTCCGACTACATGGCCGTGGCACGGGCCTTCCACACGGTGATCCTCGCCGACATCCCGGTGATGAGCGCGGAGACCCGCAACGAGGCCAAGCGCTTCATCACCCTGGTCGACACCTTCTACGATGCCCACGTGAAGCTCGTCGCCTCGGCGGCGGCCGAGCCGCCGGGACTCTACACGGCCACCGACGGCCGCGAGGCCTTCGAGTTCGACCGCACGGTGTCGCGCCTCATCGAGATGCGTTCTTCGGAGTATCTCGCCCTGCCGCACGGGGCTGGGGATTCGGAGGCGTCGGGATCGAGCGCGGGTCTGGTCGAGACCTGAGACCGCGATCGCCGCCCCACGCACCGCCCCTCACGTGCGATCGCGGCCCGCGGTCGCAGCGGCGCGGGTGCAGTTTGTGCGCCAACGCACATCCATAGTGCCGGATCGTCCCGGTCAGGGAGCCGGATCGGACCTCCGGCGTTGCACTGCAGCACGCGCTGCATTTAATTGGTCTCATTCCGAAGAACGACGTCGCGCCCGCCGCGCCGCCCATGCCGCCGCCGTCCGGTGGCGGTTGCCGTTCCTGCAGGAAGCCGGGGCTCTCCGCGCGAGCGATCGATGCGGGACCGCGACACGGATCGCGTGCCCGGACGCCGACCACGCGACCCAGACGGGCGGCCCGACGGTCCACGACCGCCGGAATCGCCCGATTCAGGATAGGACAGACCAATGATCAAACTCACCGTGAACGGGGCTGAACGCAGCTTCGACGGCGATCCCGACATGCCGCTGCTGTGGTACCTGCGCGACGAGGTCGGTCTCACCGGCACCAAGTTCGGCTGCGGCCAGGCGCTGTGCGGCGCCTGTACCATCCATGTCGGCGGCACCGCCGTGCGCGGCTGCGTCACGCCGGTCTCGGCCGCCGAGGGTCAGGCCGTCGTCACCATCGAGGGCCTGTCCCCCGACGGCAACCACCCGGTCCAGGCGGCCTGGCGCGACCTCAACGTCGCCCAGTGCGGCTATTGCCAGTGCGGGCAGATGATGCAGGCCGCCTCGCTCCTCACCGATACCCCGAAGCCCACGGACGCACAGATCGACGAGGCCATGAGCGGCAACCTGTGCCGCTGCGGCACCTACCCGCGCATCCGCGCCGCCATCCATCAGGCCGCCGGCCAGGCTGCCCCCGCCGCCAAGGGAGAGCGCCTGTGATCCACGATTCGAAGATGATGGCCGAAGCCACCGCGACCCAAGACACCGCCCCGACGGCCCTCGCCAATGTCAGCCGCCGCGCCATGCTGGGCGGCATGGGTGCCCTGGTGCTCGCCCTGTCGTGGCGTGATTCGGCGAAAGCCGAGGACAAGGCGAACGAGCCGAAAAAATTCGGCGCCGATGCCATGCCGCACGGCTGGCAGGACGACCCCAAGGTGTTCGTCGCCATCGCCCCCGACGGCACCGTGACGGTGACCTGCCACCGCGCCGAGATGGGCCAGGGGGTTCGCACCTCCATCGCCTTCGTGGTCGCCGACGAACTCGAAGCCACCTGGGACAAGGTGAAGGTCGCCCAGGCCTGGGGCGACGAGACCCGCTTCGGCAACCAGGACACGGACGGGTCGCGCTCGCTCCGCCACTTCTTCCAGCACCTGCGCCACGCCGGGGCCGCCGCCCGCCTGATGCTGGTCCAGGCCGCCGCCAAGCAATGGAACGTGCCGGTCTCGGAAGTGAAGGCCGAGAACCACGTCGTCACCCACGCCAAATCCAAGCGCAGCCTCGGCTACGGCGAGATCGCGGCGGCAGCGGCCGAACTGCCGGTGCCGGCCCGCGAATCCGTGACGCTCAAGGATTCGAAGGACTTCAAGTACATCGGCAAGGGCAAGATCGGCCTCGTCGACAACCGCGACATCACCACGGGCAAGGCCGTCTACGGCCTCGACACCAAGATCGACGGGATGCTCTACGCCCTCGTCGCCCGCCCGCCGGTCTTCGGCGGCAAGGTGGTGAGCTACGACGACACCGAGGCCAAGAAAGTCCCGGGCGTCGTCAAGATCTTCAAGATCGACGCCCCGGAGGCACCGGTCGAGTTCCAGCCGCTGGGCGGCGTTGCGGTCATCGCGAAAAACACCTGGGCGGCCATGAAGGCCCGCGAGGCCCTCAAAGTGACCTGGGACGACGGCCCCAATGCCTCCTACGACTCCGTCGCCTTCCGGGGCGAGCTGGAGAAGGCGGTGCGTGCCCCCGGCAAGGTCGTGCGCAACCAGGGCGACGTCGACGGCGCGATGGCGAAGGCCAAGAAGCGGGTCGAGGCCGAATACTTCGTGCCCCACCTCGTCCAGGCCCCGATGGAGCCGCCGGCCGCCGTGGTGCGGATCAAGGACGGTTTCTGCGAGGCCTGGGCCTGCACCCAGGCGCCGCAGGCGACCCACGACCGGCTGGCGAAGAAGTTGAATCTCGCGGCCGACAAGGTGCGGGTCAACCAGACCCTGCTCGGCGGCGGTTTCGGCCGCAAGTCGAAGCCGGATTACGTGCTCGAAGCGGCCCTGTGCTCCCAGGCCGTGGACGGCGCCCCGGTGAAGCTGACCTGGACCCGTGAGGACGACCTGCACCACGGCTACTACCACACCATCTCGGTGGAGCGCCTGGAAGCCGGCCTCGACGACAAGGGCATGCCGGTGGCTTGGCTCCACCGTTCGGCGGCCCCCACCATCGGGTCGATCTTCGCGGCGGGCGCCAAGAACGAACTCCCGTTCGAGCTCGGCATGGGCCTCACCAACACGCCGTTCGCCGTACCCAACATCCGTCTCGAGAACCCGGCGGCCGACGCGCACGTGCGCATCGGCTGGTTCCGCTCGGTCTCGAACATCCCGCACGCCTTCGCGATCCAGTCGTTCGTGAACGAGTTGGCGCATGCGGCGGGGCGTGACCCGAAGGAGTACCTGCTCGCCCTCATCGGCCCCGATCGCAAGATCGATCCGACGACGCTCGGCGATGTCTGGAACTACGGCGAGGACCCTGCCCGCTACCCCATCGACACGGCACGCCTGCGCGGGGTCATCGAGGCGGCGGCCAAGGGCATCGGCTGGGGCCGCAAGATGGCGAAGAACACCGGGCTCGGCATCGCCGGTCACTACAGCTTCGTCACCCACACGGCGGTCGCCGCCGAGGTGGAGGTCGGGGCCAAGGGCGAGGTCGTGGTCAAGCGCGTCGACATCGCCGTCGATTGCGGACCGCAGGTGAACCCGGAGCGCATCCGGTCGCAGATGGAAGGCGCCGTGGTCATGGGGATGGGCCTCGCGCTCTCGGCCGAGATCACGTTCAAGGACGGCCGCGCCCAGCAGAACAACTTCGACGGCTACGAGATCACCCGCATCGACGCCGCCCCGAAGGAGATCCACGTCCACCTGCTGCCGAACCCGAACTTCTCGGGGCCGCTGGGCGGCGTCGGCGAGCCGGGCGTACCGCCGGTCGCCCCCGCCATCGCCAACGCGATCTTCGCGGCCACGGGCCGTCGCATCCGGCAGCTGCCGATCCGCGACCAGCTCAGCGCCTGAGCGGACGCCCCTCGGGGCGCCGCGACGAACCCGGCCCTGGGCCGGTGCCTCTCCGGGGGCTTCACGACGATGGACAGCACGAGAAACGGGGGTGTCGCATCGCGCGGCACCCCTTTTTCATGGTCGGGCGCGACGAAAAACGGTGGTTCCGCCATCCGGGCCGGAGCCGTCCCGCCTCCCGGCGGGTTGACCCGGGGAAGAGGCCGCCGCTTCGGCGCCTCGCTGCTGTATCGGGATTCGATTCGACGATGCCATCGAACACGACACGACCCGCCTGGCTCGCCGCCGGCCTCCTCGCCGCGACCCTCGCGGGTGCGGTGAGCCAAGCCCACGCCTCGCCCTGCGCGGACGAAATCGCGGCCCTCGAGGGCAAGGTGAAGAATCAGGCCAAGGAGTCGATCTCGGCCTCCACGAGCGGCCAGGCCGATGCCGGCGCGCGCGGCGGCGAGGGTGGGGCGTCCGGCGGCAATCCGAGCACGCACCCCACGACGCCGCCGGAGAAGTCGGCCGAGGCCGGCAAGGGCGGCGACAAGGCGATGCAGGCCAAGGTCGCCCTCGACGAGGCCCGCACCGCCGATGGCAAGGGCGACGCCAAGGGTTGCAGGGAGGCCCTCGGGCGCGCCAGGCAGCAGCTCGACGCGGCCCCTTGAGCGGGCGGCGGAGCGGCCCGGACGGGCGGGCTCCGCACGCGAGGCCCGGCGTCTCGTCCGACGAGACGCCGGGCCGGGCGGCACCCCTCAGGCGGCTGCGCTGAGGGCGTGCTTGTTGCCGTTGAGGCCGGCACAGAGGTCGTCGATGGCGGCCAAGTCCAGGGCCTCGCCGGAATGCCCGGCGATGGCGTCGATCAAATGATCCTGCTGCGGATTAAATGGATTTCCCTGCAAACGATAGAATTGATAATATCGCAGCGCGGCGATCACTGTATCCCGCTCGCGTTCGGTCATTGCAATACTTTGCATGCCACTCAATTTGACCTCATCCAGACTGCGAGGTGGCTGAGCGTAGGGAGTGCTCATGCCTGAGTAAAAGATGTAAACCAGCCGCGATGCCGACGTCTACCACTTGACAGCGGCGCGAAAACGGGCGGCGGGCCGCGTCGGAATGGGGGGGCGGACGCAAGTCTCTGGCACCGCGCCATTTCTCTTCGATCCAACGGTCACGCTTTTATTTCGCGCCCGTCGCCCGAGTCGCGGCGGACCGGTGGCCGATCGCCGGAAACGCATCCTTAACCCTGCCGTGCGATCGTCGCCGGGTCCGACCACGCCGATCCGGTGCCGTCGTGACGACGCGGCGAGAGGGGGCTTTTCGAATGCCCGAGACGCACGGCGAACGATCTCATGGCTCCCATGCCGCGGCTGCGACGGAGGCGGGTTCGGTGCGCCGTCCGCCGGCCCTGGCGCCGCACGTCCGGCGCCACCTCGGCCACACCCTGCGGGCCTTCTATCCGGCGGATCCGGCCGAACCCGTGGGCGAGCGGATCGAAGCGTTGCTGATTCGGCTCGGCAAGATCGGTTAGCATCGCTTGCCCCGACGGTGTCCCCGGGACACGGCGCTGGAGCCGGCACGGGAGCAATTGATTCACGCCGTTCCGCATTGCCGGGTCGGCCGGGCCGTGGCGTTCATGAACCGGCCAGAAGCGTGGCCGTAAGGCTGGCCTCCCGGTCCTCGAAGCCTAAGATTCCATCGCCATGCTCGTCCTCGCTCTCGTCGTCGCCGGCAATGTCCTGTTGGCGGCCCTGTTCTCCCTCGTCGCCGTCGCGGCCGACTGAACCGGCGCCCCCGCGCGACCTCTTCCGTGCCGCCCGGCACGATCCGGTTCGCGGACGCCCGCCGGTGCCGCCGGGGTGGATCGACGCACCGTACGATTCGTGCTCGATGCGGGGCTCCCTCGCCTCGGGTCCAGGGGCGTTCCTCGGAGCACGTCACCGCATGAACACCAACGCCCTCTCGGTCACCTGGGCCCCGCGCCTGCTCAGCGTCCTGCGCATCATGGCGGGGCTGCTGTTCCTCGCCCACGGGACACAGAAGCTCCTCGGCTTTCCCGCACGCATGGGTGGCGGCGGCGCGCCGGAACTGGTCTCCCTGATCGGGATGGCGGGCCTGCTCGAACTCGTCGGCGGCGCGCTGATCGTGCTCGGCCTGTTCACCCGGCCGGTGGCGTTCGTTCTGTCGGGCCAGATGGCGGTGGCCTACTTCATGGCCCATGCGCCGAAGAGCCCGTTTCCCGCCCTCAACGGCGGCGACGCGGCGATCCTGTTCTGCTTCGTGTTCCTCTACCTCGCCGCCGCCGGCGCCGGCCCGTGGAGCCTCGACGCCCAGCGCCGCGGCCGGTTCTAACAAGCGCCGCGGCCGGTTCTAACAAGCGCCGCGGCCGGTTCTGATCGCGCCCTTCCCAACGTAAGCTGTGCCGCTCGTCACCGCCCCGGCGGCGCCGGCACGGCATCGTCCCGACACCGGGCCGATCGGGGCCGGACGGACCTTCAGACCATGAGCGCTTCCCTCTCGCCGGCCCCCTGGGACAGCACGCTGGCGTCCTCCGAAGGGGCACGCCAGCGCCTGCCGATGGCCCTCAAGCTCGCCTACACGGCTTTCATGGCCGTGCTGGTGCCGACCTACGGGTGGTATTACGGGCCGACGAACTTCCTCTACTTCTGCGACATCTCCCTGATCCTGACCCTCTGGGGGATCTGGACCGAGCGCGCGCTGCCCATCTCCATGGGCGCCGTCGGCATCCTGGCGCCGCAGGTGATCTGGGTGGCGGATTTCACCGCCGGCCTGTTCGGCCTGCCGATCACCGGCATGACCGACTACATGTTCAAGTCCGAGAATTCGCTCTTCCTGCGCGGCCTGTCGCTGTTCCACGGCTGGCTGCCGTTCCTGCTGATCTATCTCGTCTGGCGCCTCGGCTACGACCGCCGCGCCTGGACGGCGTGGTCGGGCCTCGCCGTGGTGGTGCTGGCGGTCTGCTTCTTCGCCATGCCGGCGCCGCGCCCCGATCCCGGCCTCACCCCGGTCAACATCAACTACGTCTGGGGCATGAGCGACACCGCCGCCCAGACCTGGATGTCGCCTTACGCCTGGTTCGGCCTCCTCGTCGTCGGCATTCCGCTCGCCCTGTGCGGGCCGACGCACCTCGCCCTGCGCGCCGTGATGCCGAAGGCCGTCAGGCGGTGAAGCGCCAGACGCTGCTCTGCTTGATCTCGGCATCCTCCAGGGACCGGCTCACCGGCACCGCGTAGGTGGCGAGCCGTTCGAGCCGGTCGCGCGGCAGGTAGGACCGGCCGGGATCGCCCACCAGCACGGTGGCGCCGCGCGCATGCAGCCCGGCCAGCCACGCGGTGACGCGCCCGGCGAGGTCGCATTCGTAGAAGATGTCGGCGGCGAGCACGACGGCGCTGCCGGGATCGGAGCCGATGAGGTCGTCCCGCACCGCCTCGATGCGGTCGGCGACGCCGTTGGCCGCCGCGTTGAGGCCGATGGCGGGGATCGCGAACCCGTCGAGGTCGCTCGCCGTCACGTGGATCGCCCCGGCTTTCGCCGCCGCGATGGCGACGAGTCCGGAGCCCGAGGCGAAATCGAGGACGCGGCGCCCGGAGACGAGCTCGGGGTTGTCGAGGATGTAGCGGGCGAGCGCCTGTCCCCCCGCCCAGGCGAAGGCCCAGAACGGCGGCGGCAGGCCGATGGCCTCGAGCTCGTCCTCGGTCTTCTGCCACAGGGCGGTGGCCTCGTCGGCGACATGCAGCACGATCTCGGGCGCGTGGGGCACCGGCAGCAGCCGGGTGTTTTCACGGATGAAGGCGAGGGGATCGGGCGAGGCGATCATGCCGAGAGCTCCGCGTAGATCGCACAGACGGCGCCGGCCACGGCCGCTTCCGTGAAGTCCCCCGCCCGGATGCGGTCGCGTGCCGCTTCGCCCATCCGCACCACGAGTCCCGGATCGGCGGCGAGGCGCGCGAGGGCGGCGGCCAGCGCCGCGGAATCGTCGGGCGGGACGACGAAACCTTCGAGTCCGTCGCGCACCAGGGAGCGGCAGCCCGGCACGTCGGTGGTGAGGAGCGCGCGCCCGCAGGCGGCCGCCTCCAGCAGGGTGCGGGGCAGGCCCTCGCCGCCCCGCGAGGGCAGGCAGGCGGCGTGGTGGGCGGCGTAGGCCCCGGCGACGTCGGCGGTGGGCCCGTGCCACGCGATCCCGTCGCGCGACCAGTCCCGGAGCGTCGCCTCGGGGATCGCCCGGCGGTTCGAGGGGTCTGGCGCGCCGTAGAGGGAGAGCTCCACCGCCACCCCGTCGGCGCGGGCGCGGCGCACGGCCTCCACGGCCGTATCGACGCCCTTCGACCACAGCATCCGGGCCACCAGGGCGACCCGCAGGGGCGGGGTCGGCGGCAGGGGTCGGGGCGTGAAGGCCTCGGGATCGACGCCGGCCCCGCCGACGAGGGTGACGGCGGTGTCGGCCGGGTCGAGGCCGAGCGCCCGGGCGTCGTCGGGATTCTCGAACAGGAACCGGGTTCGCTTCGAGGCGAGCGGTCCCCGGATGAGGCCGCGCAGCGCCAGGCGCGACAGCCGGCCGGTGGCGTCGGCGCGGGCGCCGAGGAGCCCGAGGCCAGTCACCGCGTAGACCCGGGCGGGGATGCCCGCCATGGCGGCCGCGGTGCCGCCGACCAGGATGGCGCGCAGGGCAATGCAGTGGACGATGTCGGCCCGCAACGCCTTGAGGATACCGGCGAGCTGGCCCGCCGCGTACCCCGCCGCCATGGGGTTGAGGCTCGAGCGCTCGGCCTCCAGGTGGACCACCCGCGCACCCGTGGCCTCGATGGGCGCGCGGTGATCGCGCACCCGCGTCACCACCGCCACGGTGAGACCCATGGCGACGGCCGCCCGCGCCAGGGGCAGGAAGTGCGAGGCGAAGAACCAGTCCTCGGTGACCACGAAGACCAGGGTTTTTCGCGGGTGGGGCGGGTGGGGCGGCGTATCCATTCCTCAGCCTGTAGCATGCCTCGCCGCGCAGAAAGGCAAGACCGCACTAGGACAAGACCGCACGAGGACAAGACCATGGACACGACCGAGAGCCTGACGATCCGGCCGTTCCGGGCCGACGACCACGCGGCGGTGATCGCCCTGTGGCGCGCCTGCGGCCTCGTGGTGCCGCACAACGATCCGGACGCGGATCTCGACCGCGCCGCCGGGCGTCCGAACTCCGACGTCCTCGTCGGCGTCACGCCGGACGGGCGCGTCGCCGCGAGCGTGATGGTCGGCCACGACGGCCATCGCGGCTGGCTCTACTACGTCGCGGCCGAGGCGCGGGGCCGGGGCCACGGCCGGGCCATGGTGGCGGCCGGGGAAGAGTGGCTGCGGGTGCGGAAGATTCCCAAGGCGCAGCTCATGATCCGCGAGACCAACGTGGGCGTGCGCGACTTCTACGCCGGCCTCGGCTGGAACGCGGTCCCGCGCATCGTCATGGAGCGCTGGCTGTAGCGCGATGTCGCGCCCGGAACGGAGCGGCCCGGCCACCGGTTGTCGCCTCACGAAATCATCCGGGGGAGCGTTGCGCATGACGTCGGATCGGGACGAGGACGGCACCGTCGCCGATCCGCGCGACGCGGCCGAGGAGGCGGGCCTCGCCTATGTCGACGAGTCCACGCCGGGGCTGACCCGCCGCCGGAGCGGCACGGGCTTCGCCTACCGCGACCCCAAGGGCGCCCCGGTGCGCGACGCGAAGACCCTGGCCCGCATCCGGGCGCTCGCCATCCCGCCCGCCTACACCGACGTGTGGATCTGCGCGCGCGCCAACGGCCACATCCAGGCGACGGGGCGCGACGCCAAGGGGCGCAAGCAGTACCGCTACCACGCCGACTTCCGCGCCGCCCGGGACCAGACCAAGTTCGAGCACATCATGACCTTCGCGGACGTGCTGCCGGGCCTGCGCGCCCGCGTCGACGCCGACATGGGCAAGGCCGGCCTGCCCCGCGAAAAGGTGCTGGCGACGGTGGTGCATCTTCTGGAGACCACGCTCATTCGGGTGGGCAACGACGATTACGCCCGCACCAACAAGAGCTTCGGCCTCACCACCCTGCGCGACCGGCACGCCACGATCGCCGGCGCCAAGCTCACCTTCCGGTTCAAGGGCAAGAGCGGCAGGACCTGGGACCTCGGCGTGAAGGACCGGCGCGTGGCCCGGATCGTCAAGGCCTGCCAGGATCTGCCCGGCCAGGAGCTGTTCCAGTACCGCGACGCGGACGGCGCCATCCGAGACGTGACCTCGGCCGACGTGAACGCGTACCTGCGCGAGATCACCGGCCAGCCGGTCACCGCCAAGGATTTCCGCACCTGGGCCGGCACGGTGCTGGCCGCCCTGGCGCTGCAGGAATTCGAGGCGTTCGACAGCCAGGCCGCCGCCAAGAAGAACCTTCGGACGGCCATCGAGAGCGTGGCGAGCCGGCTCGGCAACACGCCGACCATCTGCCGCAAATGCTACATCCACCCCCAGGTGCTCGACGGCTACCTCGAGGGCGACCTGCTGCTGCAGGTGAAGCACGCCGTCGCGGACGAGTTGCGCCACGACCTCACGCGCCTGAAGCCCGAGGAGGCGGCGGTGCTGGGGCTGCTCCAGGCCCGGCTCGCCAAGGCGACCACGGCAACGCCGGTCAGGACGGCCACGCGTAAGACCAAAGCCAGCTCCCAGGCCAAATCTAAGGCCGCGACCAAGTCCGCCGACAGGGCGGGATCGAACGGACGGGACGCGGCGTCCGGCTCCGAAAGGCGCATGAAATCCCGGTCGAAGGCCCCCGATGCCGGGACGGCCGACCGGCCCACCGCCTGAGACCCATCCCGACCGCTGCCGCGAAGACGTGTCGTTTGGGCACGGACCTCCCTCCGCAACCGGATTCGAACACGTCCGTTGCCGAGGACGCGTCCCGGCAGGCTCGCCGGACGGATCTGGATTCTTGGATAGCATGGCACGCATCGCGGTCGTCACGGGCGGGACCGCCGGCATCGGGCTGGCGACGGCGGAGCTGTTCGCCAAGTGCGGCTGGGCGGTGGCCGTCATCGCCCGCGATCCGGATCGCCTGTCGGAAACGGAGGCCCTTCTCAAGGCCTACGGCCGGCCGGTCCTCGCCATCGCGGCCGATGTCGCGGATGCCGAGGCCGTCGCGGGGGCGGCCGAGCGGGTGGAGCGCGAACTCGGCCCCATCGACGCCTGGGTCAACAACGCCATGGCGACCATCGTGAATCCGGCCGACCGGATCACCCCAGCGGAGTACCGGCGCGTCACCGAGACCACCTATCTCAGCCAGGTCTACGGGACGCTCGCGGCCCTGCGGTTCATGAAGCCGCGCAACCGCGGCGCCATCCTTCAGGTGTCCTCGGGCCTCGCCATCCGGGCCGCACCGCTCCAGGCTCCGTACTGCGCCGCGAAGTTCGCCGTCACCGGCTTCACCGATGCCCTGCGGTGCGAGCTCATCCACGACCGGGTCGCGGTCTCCCTGAGCATCGTCTACCTGCCGGCGGTCAACACGCCGCAATTCAACTGGGCCCGCAACCGCACGGGCCATGGCCAATACGCCCCCGACCCGGTCTACGACCCGCGGCTGTGCGCCGAGGCCATCGTATCCACGGCGGCAAAGCCGCAACGGGACGTCTGGGTCGGTCGCAGCGTGCTGATGATGCATGCGGCACAGGTGATCGCGCCCGGCTTCGCCGATTCCAAGGCCGCCAGCATGTGGGACGCCCAACTCACGGACGCACCGGCTGCGGACAAACCCGGCAATCTGTTCGAGCCCGTTCCGGGACCGGCCCGCATCGACGGGCGCTTCGGCGACCGTACGGAAACCACGCGCAGCGAGTATTGGACCAGCCGCGAGCGCGACTGGATGCTGGCCGGCCTCGGCGGTCTCGCCGCCGTGGGTCTCGTCGGTGCGCTCGCCCTGGCGCGCGGTCCGCGCCGTCGGCTCCCGCGCGCCTGAAGCCGAGGGCTGCGACCAAGCCGCGCCGCGCGCGCGAATTTACAGTAGAGTAGACCGATTCGAGCAAGTTCTCCCGGGCCTGTCCTTCCGGACAAGTCCCGCCGGGGGACGCGGGCCGGACGGGAGGATGATCCATGGATGTCGATGCGCTTCTGCTTTCGCGGATTCAGTTCGGCTTCACCATGGCCTTCCACATCATCTTTCCGGCCTTCACCATCGGGCTGGCGAGTTTCCTCGCCCGCCTTGAAGGCCAGTGGTTGTGGACCGGCAACCCCCTTTACCGGAACCTCTACCGCTTCTGGGTGAAGGTCTTCGCGGTGTCGTTCGGCCTCGGCGTCGTGTCCGGCATCGTCATGAGCTACCAGCTCGGCACCAACTGGTCGCGCTACGCCGACTTCACCGGCAACGTGCTCGGGCCGCTGATCCAGTACGAGGTGATCACCGCGTTCTTCCTCGAGGCGGGCTTCCTCGGGATCATGCTGTTCGGCTGGGAGCGGGTGGGGGACCGCCTGCACTTCGTCTCCACCTGCATGGTCGCCATCGGCACCCTGATCTCGGCCTTCTGGATCCTGTCGGCCAATTCTTGGATGCAGACGCCTGCCGGCTTCGTCGTCGAGAACGGCCGGGCGGTGGCCACCGACTGGTGGCAGGTGATCTTCAACCCGTCCTTCCCGATCCGCTACGCCCACATGGTGATGGGTTGCTTCCTCACCACGGCCTTCGCGGTGGCGGGCATGTCGGCCTGGATGATTCTTCGCGGGCGGAAGGAGCCGCCGGCCAAGGTAGCCGGGGCGCGTGTCTCCCTGTCCATGGCCCTGTGGTTCGCGGTGATCTGCACGCCGCTGCAGATCATGATCGGTGACTCACACGGGCTCGCCGTGCTCAAGCACCAGCCGACGAAGCTCGCGGCCATCGAGGCGAACTGGGACCGGCAGGCCAACATGCCGCTGCTGCTGTTCGCGATCCCGAACATGAAGGAGGAGCGCAACGATTTCGAGATCGGTATCCCGAAGCTCGGCTCCTTCATCCTCACCCACGACTTCTCCGGCGTGGTGCCGGGCCTGAAGGACGTGCCGCCCGATCAGCGGCCGCCAGTCTGGCCGGTGTTCTACTCGTTCCGCATCATGGTCGCCATCGGGCTGGCGATGCTCGGCCTGAGCCTCTGGAGCCTGTACCTTCGCTGGCGCGGCACCCTCTACACCAACCGCTGGTTCCTGAATGCCGCGATGCTGATGACGCCGTCCGGCTTCGGTGCCGTGCTGTTCGGCTGGTTCACCGCCGAGATCGGGCGCCAGCCCTACATCGTCTACGGACAGATGCGCACGGCGGACGCGCACTCGCCGCTCACGGTCAACGCGGTCACCACCTCCCTCGTCGCATTCCTCGTCGCCTACGCGATCATCTTCGGGTTCGGCTCGTACTACCTCGCCAAGCTCCTGCGCAAAGGCCCGGAGCCCCTGGAGGAGGCGGTCCGCGGCGAGGATGTCGCGCGAAAACCCAAGCGGCCCCTCTCGGCGCTCGACGAAACGGTTCGGGCGTAGCGTCAGAAGCCGGCCGGGAGGGCGAACTGGCCCGTGGACGGGCCGGCCGTGCGGCGCACGGGGGTGGATCCCTCGGTGTCCGTCACGGGGGCGAGACCGAGCTGGCGGGCCAGGGCGACGAGGTCCTTGAGGCGACCGGTCTGGGTCTTGCGGCGCAGGTTGAGCCGGTGGGTCTCCACGGTGCGGACGCTGAGGCCGAGGCGGCGGGCCACTTCCTTGTTGCTGAACCCGGCACTGAGGAACCGCAGGATCTCCGCCTCGCGCGGGGTCAGGCCGTCGGTGGGGGCCATACCCTGCGCCGGCGCGTCCAGGCCGCCCAGGGCCAGGATGGCGGCGCAGACGACCCGGGCGGAGGCGGTGCGGGCGACGAACATGTCGGTGCCGGCCGCGACCAGCCGCGCCATCGCGGCGGCGTCCAGGGTCTCGAAAGCGGCGACGATCTTGAGGCCGGGACACCGGGCCCGCAGACCGCCGATCCGCGCCACCCCGCCTTCGGGATCCCCGTCGCCGACGACCACGAGGGCAACATTGGCCCCCGGCACGTCCGATCCGCCGCGGGACAGGTCCGCTTCGCTCACCGTGTGCAGGGTCGGTTCGTGCTCGAGGGCCGCCCGAAAGCTCGGCTGCAGCCCGTGCGGCTCATCGACGATCAATACTCCAACGGCCTGATGCATGCCGCAATCCCCCTCATGTGCCACCACGAGACACCGCGGCAGTACTGCGAAGGTTCACTTCAAGATCTGTTCCAGGCTTCTGTTTACCATGTCTTGTGTGATTTCAAGATCAGCGCGGAGGGGCCGGGCGATGCCGGTGACGATGACTCCGCGGGATGCCGTACGCCGCTGTCTCGCGGCGGTACAGGCCAAAGTCCCGATGGGAGAGGGGGATCAGCCGGCGCGGGCGAGGATCAGGTCGGAGGTCGCGGTGACCACACGGTTGCGGCCCGTGGACTTGGCTTCGTAGAGCGCGATGTCGGCGCGCTTGACCAAGCCCTCCACCGTGTCGGCCTCGATCCAGTCGCTGACGCCGAAGCTGCAGGTGAGCCGGATCGGTGCCCGCGCGCCGCGGATGCGCAGGGCCTCGATTCCCCGGCGCAGGCGCCCGGCGAGGGTCTCCGCTTCCGCCGCCGGACGATGCGGCAGGACGATGCCGAACTCCTCCCCGCCGAGGCGCCCGACGATGCCCTCGGTGCCGATCTCGCGGGCGACGGCCTGGATCGCCGCATCGCCGACATCGTGGCCGTACTCGTCGTTGATGCGCTTGAAGTGATCGATGTCGAGGAGGATCGCCGACATCTTGCCGTGGTTGCCGGCCCGGTCGGCCGCCTCGCGGGCGCGCTGGTAGAAGGCGCGGCGGTTGAGCAGGCCGGTGAGCGAATCCGTCTGGGCCAGGCGGATCAGCTCGCTCTGCATGGTGGTGAGCCGGTCGGCGGCGCGGAGCCGGGCGTGGAGCTCCTCGGGGCCGGGCGGCTTCTCGATGAAGTCGTCGGCGCCGCTGTCGAGGGCTTCGGCAAGGTTTCGGGCGTTGCGCGCCGAGGACATGGTGATCACGTACAGAGGCCGATTGGCCTCCGCCAGCAGACGGGCGGACCAACACAGTTCGAGGCCGCTGAGGGGCCTGACTTCGAGGCTGGTGATCAGGACGCGTACGGATTGTGTGGTCTCGACGAAATCCAGGGCCTCGCTGGAGTTCGTGAAGGCGGTGACCGTATGCCCGTTGGGCTCGAGCAGGGCGGCGATCATCTTGAGAACGACGCGGCTGGTGTCGACGAGAACAATATGCATGGCGTGCCCCTCACGTTTTCGGAAGGTATCGCCGAGAGATTAAATTGTTGCCAAGTTTTCTCGCCGCCCGCGATGCTTCGCCAAGCTCAGCGCAACGTTGCCTGCCGGGCCGGTACGCTCACGGGCACGACGCGTGCGCCCCCGGCCGACGCGTATGGCGTGGCGGACGGCGCCGGGGCGAACCGGCTCGCGCGGTCGCGTGCGAGCACCCGTGGTCCTGCCGTCGTACGCGCTTTTGCGCTCGCGCGGGCGGCGGGTGCAGGCGATTCGATCACGTAGACGGTGGGCGTTCCGACGGGCGCAGGGTGGATGCCCGAGACGGTGGGGACGCCGTAGGTGCCGTAGCCCCAGGCGCTCGGGACGATCTGGTCGGGCCGCGGAAACCGGGTGAGGGGTGCGCCGACATAGTCGCCCCGGATCGCGGAGCCGGCGTAGCCGTAGCCCGGCCCGACGTCGCCGTAGATCACCTGTGCCTGCGCGCCGGCGAAGGTCGCGCACGAGAGGGCGGCTCCCAGCAGGGTCGCCTTGAGACGCGTGATCATCGGTGGCGCACTCCGCAACGGGGCCTCGTTCCTGGCCGGCATCATGAGGCACAAACCGCCGGACCGCCCCGGCGTTCCGGCGGGTGGGGGAGGGGAAGAGTGCGTAGGCCTCAGCCCGACGAGGAAACCCGCCTCGCGGCGGGTCCGATCCACGGGGGATCGCGTCGTCCTCCGGTCCGTGACCCTCGCGGGGTCGCTCAGCGGCAGGTGGTGACCCGCCGGACGATCCAGCCCTCGCCATCGACCCAGAGGCGGCGGCGCGAACGGCTGCAATTCGTCAGGTCGTCGTCCCCCTCGGTCATGGCCGCGACGGCCGTGATCGGACGGTTGGGAAGGGCGGACGCCTCGGACGAACCCTGGTTCGCGGCGGGCGCCGCCTGGGCGCCGGAAAGGCCGACGCACGTGACGAACAGGGCGCCCGCGGCCATGGCGGCCAGCCGTGTGTGAAAGACCGACATATCTGAATCCTGACCGCGCACCGCTCGGTACCCTCAACCACCGTTCGGAACGGCCGCGAAGGCCGCTCTCGCTACAACAGATCAAGTCGCGGCGGGCCGGAAGGGTTGCAGGAATTCAGGCGCCCCGGTGGCAGAAAAGTGTCGTTCGCCCCAAGACCAGGCTTCGCCGGCTCAGGGATTCGCCGTCACGGTGATCATCGGAAGGGTGACGGCGACCTGTGCGTCGCCCGGCAGGCCACCGGGCGAGGACGGAAGCAGGATGGCGCCGAGCCCGAGAAGTAGGCTGAACCCGAGCAGGGATACCTCGATGCCGCGATAGAATCCGTCCATGCCGCGCCCCTTCCCAGTGCCTGCGGCCATGATCCGCCACGGTGTGTGAGGAAAGGGTAACCTTGAGTGAGGAAGGGACCTTGGGTGTGGAAGCGGTACCCGCGCGCAGTTCGGATCCGCGGGCGGCCCGCCCCGCCCGCGTCGCGTCAGGCGGATCCGGCGGCCGGCATGCGCAGGAGATCCGGCTGCGGCGGATGAAGCAGGGCGGCGGCGAGGTTGGCCTCGAGGACGATGAGGTCGCAATCGGGGTCGGGCTCCCAGCCGCACCCGCATCCGCCGGGCTGCTCGTGGGCCCGGGCCACCTGCCGGTAGAGGGCGCCGAGGGTCCGGGCCGCCGTTTCGAGGGCCTGCATGGCCGGCAGCGGCGCCCGGTTGAGGCTCTGCCAGAACGCCCGGCGCAGGGACTCGTCCAGGGTGTCCTCGGCCGAAGCCGCCTCGGCGCAGGCGTGAGGGGCGGGGTCGGCGTTGAGGCGGGGGTTCACGCAGGCGTCCTCCGGCGGATGTGGGCCGCGACCGGATCCGGGGCGGTGGCGACGAAATCGATGAAGTCGGTCAGGCGGTGCAGGCGCAGGTCGATGCAGGAGCCGTCCCACCAGGCGAGCTGCGCATAGCCCCGGACCCAATCCAGTGCCCGTTCCATCATCGTCGCCTCCCTGCCCGTTGCCGAATCGACGATGACAGCAATGCAGTGCAACAAGATGGATTTCAATCGTATTGGGAAACATTGGAATGCGTATAAATCGATGCTTCGAGCCTAAAAGACCCAGCTTCGATTTGGATCAATTCCAGGTCTTCGGTAAAATCCGAGCGCGGGCATGGGTTTGCCGCGTCGGCCCGCGAAGGGACGGCGGACGGGAGACGACAAACGGGGACGACGAAAAAAGATCGAGCGCGGTGACCGCCCGCTACAGCAGCGTTCGCATGGCCAGGAGTCCCAGCAGGAGGCCGCCGAGGCCGATCCCGACGGAGCCGAAGATGTAGGCGAGGGCGGCGGCATTCTCCCCGCGCTGCAGGAGGAAGACCCCGTCGAGGGCGAAGGTCGAGAAGGTGGTGAAGCCGCCGAGCACCCCGGTGGCGAGGAACAGCCGCAGGGGCTGGCTGCCGCCGCGCAGGGCGTACCAGCCCACCAGCACCCCCATCAGGGCCGAGCCCAGGATGTTGATGGCGAGGGTTCCGAAGGGAAAGCCCTGGCCGAGGCGCACGGCCGCGAGGCCGACGCCGTGGCGGGCCATGCCGCCGAGGCCCGAGCCGAGGAAGACGAGGAGGAACCCCACCGCGACGCTCACGGGGCGCGCCGTCTCAGCCGCGGGTGCCCCAGCGGGTGCCCATCCGGCTCGGCTGGCTGGCGTCGGGGCCCAGCGCCGGCCCGCTCGGCTTCGAGGGCGCGTAGGGCACCGGGGCCAGGGTCTCGGGGACCTCGGATTCCACCGCGACGCGGGGCTTGGCGAACTGGCCGGCGGTGCGGAAGCGCCAGAGATAGCCCGGCACCACCGCCTCCATGGTGGTGGGCTGGAGGCCGATGCCCTCCAGGGTGCGTCCCTCCGCCTTGGCCGCCTCCGAGACGACGTTGTCGGACTGGAGCAGGGTGACCTGATCGCGGGTGAGCTTGAGGGAATCCGGCAGGAGACCGAGGGTGAGGGTGTCGACGATCTCGAGGGCGCGGGCCTGGAGGCGGGCGACGGGCAGGGGTAGATCGAGCACCTTGCGGCGGCGCATGATCACCGTGAGCATGTAGCGCACGATGGCCTCCAGGGTGGCGACCTCCGGGCCGCCGAGCTCGTACACCCGTCCGGCCGGTACGCGGCCCTCCACCGCCCGGGTCACCGCCTCGGCGACGTCGCCGACATAGACCGGCTGGAATCGGCTCCGGGCCCCGGCGAGCGGCAGCACCGGCAGGACCCGGGCCAGGGACGCGAAGCGGTTGAAGAAGCTGTCGCCCGGGCCGAACACCAGGGACGGGCGCAGGATCACGTGCTCGCCTCCCGCCTCCCCGATGCGGGCCTCGCCCAGCGCCTTGGTGCGGGCATAGGCCGACGGCGAGCCGGCATCGGCCCCGATGGCCGAGACGTGGACGAGGGGCGCCCCGACGGCGGCGGCCGCGCGGGCGATCTCGCCGGCGCCCTCGGCCTGGAGCTTGGCGAAGCTCTGGCGCCCGGTCTCCTGCAGGATGCCCACGAGGTTGACCACCACGTCCGCGCCGTGGACCGCCGCCGCGATGGATTCGGGGTAGCGCAGGTTCGCCTGCACGGCGACGATCTGGCCGACCTTGCCCAGCGGCTGGAGGAACAGGGCGAGGTCGGGCCGGCGCACGGCGACCCGGATGCGGTAGCCGCGCTTGGCCAGCGCCCGGACCACGTGGCGGCCGAGGAAGCCGGAGCCGCCGAACACCGTGACGAGCTGGGCGTCGGGGCGGGTGAGGGGAAGGGTCTCGAAGCCGGTCATCGCTCTCAAAGGTCTCGAAAAGCGGCCCCGGTGCGCCTGGCCGTGCCCCCGATCGGGTCACGGGTCCGCGCCGGTCCTGGACGGGTGCCGGAACCGGCAGGCTTCAACCGGCAGGCTTCGACGGGGACTATCTAGAACAGTTCCGGGCCCTGGGGGAGCCGGATGCCGACGAAAACCGCCGGCCTGTCACCCGGGGGCGCGTCAGCGCAGGCGCGCGGGCGCCTCGGGCGGGGCGAGGGGGGTGCGCCGGCTCAAGCCCTTGTGGACGTGGACCATCAGGGCGATGCCGAACAGCGGCGTGAGGAGGTTGAGGACCGGCACCACCATCAGGCCGGCCAGAAGCGCGCCGGCCGTGAGAGTGGTCGGCCCGTAATGGCGGCGCATGGCCCCGGCCTCGTCCATGGGCCGGAAGCGCCCGGCGGCGAGCTCGAAATACTCGCGCGAGAGCAGGTAGGCGTTGGCGCCGAAGAACGCCACGAGGTTCACGCCCGGCACGAAGAACAGGATCAGGGCGACGAGGTTCACTAGGAGGGCGAGGCCGGCGAAGCGCACGGCGTAGAGCATCGCCCGGCCGAGCGGCAGGGCGGTGCCCGGCGGATCGTGGGGAAAGTCCGTGCGCTCGACGATCTCGGCCGCGTCGTCGAGGAAGAAGCCCGCCACCAGGATCGAGATGGCCGGCATCACGTAGGCGAGGCCGACGAACAGGCCGGCCCCGGCGAAGAACACCGCCAGGGTGTCGAGGAACGGATAGTCCACCGAGAGGTGGTGCTGGGACAGGAACCAGTTGATCGCCCGGGTGAGCCCGGCCCAGACCACGATGAGCAGGCCGACGGTCAGCCCGAGGGACTTCCACAGGATCGCCCGCAGGGGCGGCGAGAAGACCTGCCGGAGGGCGGCGAAGGCGGCCTTGAACAGCATGACCGTGTCTCGAATCCCGTCTTCGTGTCGGATCGTCCGGCGCGGGCGCCGTTCCCGCACGCACGTCCCGAAGGTTCTGCCGGCACGGTTCTGGCGGCGCGGGCGGGTGGATGCAAGGGTGCCGCCGCACACGGTCCGCGTCCGGCAGCCTTCGGCCGCCCGGCGCGTTCGTCCCCGGAGCCCAGCCGGAACCGACGCCATGCGTGCCTTCCTCGCCGTCCTGATCCTCGCGGCCACGATGTCCGCGAGCGCGCATGAGGCCGGGGGCACCCATGAGGCCGTGGGCACCCATGAGGCCGTGGGTACCCATGAGGCCGTGGGCACCCATGAGCGCCTGGGGGCAGGGGGGCCGGAGGGGTCAGGCACCTGGCGGGCCGCCGCGCCGGCCCCCGCCCCGCGCTCGGAGGTGGCCGTCGCCGCGCTGGCGGGCCTCGCCTACGTGATCGGCGACTACAACGGGGCCACCGGCCTCCTCGTCCGCGATCCGGCCACCGGCGCGTGGGGGACGGGGGCGGCGTTCCCGACGCCGATCCATCACGCCATGGCGGCGGGGTTCGGGGACCGGGTCTACGTCTTCGGCGGCTACGGCGCCGGCTGGCGGGCGAGCGACCGGGTCTGGGCCTACGATCAGAAGGCCGATGCCTGGAGCCCGCGCGCGCCGATGCCGAGCGCCCGGGCGGCAGGGGGCGCGGTGGCGATCGGCGACCGCATCCACGTGGTCGGCGGCAGCGTCTCGGGCGGCGGCAACGCGGCCGACCATGCGGTCTACGACCCGGCGCGCGACCGGTGGACCGAGGCCGCCGCCCTGCCGACCCGGCGCGACCACCTCGCCGTCCAGGCCGTGGACGGCCGCCTCGTCGCCATCGGCGGGCGGATCGACGGCGACCCCGCCCGCAACCGCACCGTGACCGAGATCTACGACCCGGCCGCCGACGCCTGGCGCACGGGGGCGCCGATGCCGACGGCCCGGAGCGGGGCCGCGGCGGCGGTGCTCGGCGGACGGATCTTCGTCATGGGCGGCGAATCGGACGCCCGCACCTTCGGCGCCGTCGAGGCCTACGATCCGGCGCGGGATGTCTGGACCCGGCACGCCCCCCTGCCCACCCCGCGCCACGGCTTCGGCGCCATCGTGGCGAATGGGCGCATCCACACCCTGGTGGGCAGCCCGAAACCGGGGGGCGACCGCTCGAGCCTCGTCGAGGTCCTCGACCTCGGCGACGGGGCGCGGCGCTGACGCTGCGCGTTGCCGCGCATCGCCGGCCTCTGATAGGCCGACAGCCGAGCGAGCCCCGGACCCCACCATGCGCAGACCCGAGCACGACAGCCTGCCGCCCAGCATCGCGCCGCGCCTCGCGCCCCTGCCGGCCGCCACGGAGGTGATCGTCATCGGCGCAGGGGCGGCCGGGATCGCGGCGGCGCGGGCGCTGACGCAGGCCGGGGTCGCGGTGGCGGTGCTGGAAGCGCGCGGCCGTGTCGGCGGGCGGGTGGCGACGGCCGCCCTGCGCGGCCACGCCGTCGATCTCGGCGCCCACTGGCTCCATGCGGGCCCGATCAATCCCCTCGTGCGCCTCGGCGAGGCCCGCGGCGAGCCCCTGCGGATCGCCGCGCAGGCGAGCCATGTCCGGGTCGGACGCCGCGCCGGCCGTCCGTCCGAAGCGGCCGCCCTCGGGCGCGCCTTCGCGGCGGCCGATCGGGCCATGAGCGACGGTGCGGCGCGCGGCGGACCGGACCGCCCCGCCGCCGGCGCCCTGCCGCCGGGGCTCGGCCCCTGGGGCCGCCGGGTGGAACTGGTGCACGGCCTCGTCTCGGGCCGGCCCCTCGACGCGGTCTCGCTGCAGGACTTCCCCAGCATGGAGTACGGCGACAACCGCTTCATCGCCGGCGGCTACGGCGGCTACCTCGCCCGCCTCGCCCAGGGGTTGCCCATCGCCCTCGACAGCCCGGTGACGGGGATCGACTGGGCCGGGTCGGGGGTGCGCGTCGCCCTGGCGGATGGCGGCGTCCGCACGGCCCGCGCCGTGATCGTGACGATTCCCACCATGGTCCTGCGGGACGCGTCCCTGTTCACCCCGGCCCTGCCGCCGGCCGTGGCCGCGGCCATCGCGGGGTTCTCCGTCGGCATCTACGAGCACGCGGTGCTGCACTGGCCGTCCTGCCCGTTCCGGGGCGCCGACCGCCTCGCCAGCCTCGTCGGCGGGCCTTTTCCGGTTCCGGGGCTTCTCACCCGCATCGACGGCACGCCGTTCCACTACTTCGAGCTCGACGCGCCCATGGCGGCGTCCCTCGACGCGCGCCGCGCCGGCCCGGACGGGGTGCGGCGGTTGGTCCGGCGGGCGCTGGAACAGCATTTCGGCGCCCGCGCCCTGCACGACCTGTCGATCCCGGTGGTCAGCGAATGGCGCCACGACCCCTGGTCGCGCGGCTCCTGGGCGGTGGTGCCGCCGGGCCATGCCGGCGCCCGCTTGAGCCTGCACGCCCCCGTGGGCGAGCGGATCTGGTTCGCCGGCGAGGCCCTGTCGCGCCTGCAATGGGGGACCGCCGGGGGCGCCTACGCCGAGGGCCTGCGCGCGGGCGCGGAGGTCGCCGCGATGGTGCGCGGCGGGGCGGCGCCGGATCGCGCCGCAGACATCGCGTGACTCGCGGGCCGTGCCTTGCGCCCCGTCGCGGCTCGGACGGATTGGTCAGCTGCGTTCGGGCCGCGTCGGCGGCGGGTCGCCCGCCCCCTCGCGCAGGGCATCCTCCAGGCGGACCAGCGCCGTCGCGATCCGGTGCGGCAGGTCCGTGCCGTCGGCCAGGGGAAACGCGTCGGCCAGGGCACGGTCGACGCCCGTCCGGAACGGGCTCCGATGGCCCGGCCCGGAGCGGGGCGTCCAGATACGGGATGCGGACGCTGTCATCGTGCTCGGGCTCACTTGCAGGCTACAGGCCAGGCTATTTGCGCTTCAGGACGTCTCGCAGCGGAAACGAGGCCCGCACGACGCGGTCCTCGTCCGTAATCTCGAAGACCTGACCGTTCACTTCCTCGCCAGCCCGAAGCTTCGAGGAGAGAATGTCGCGCGCGGCCAGCAGAGCTTCATGACAGGCAGCCTCGACATCGGGCAGGAGGCTTCCTTCCTCGTCTTCGATGAGACAGTCACCATCACGGATGTTGATGAAGAAGCGCGGCATGTCCGACCAACGCAGGAGATGCTGCGGTGTTGCCGTACGATAGCGTCCCGGCTTCGTTTAAGATCGATCGCAGGGTCTTCCCGTGCGGTGAGCCCGCCTCCTGTGCGCTGGAAAAGCCTATGCGGCGACGCGCGCGTCCGTGATTTCGTCGGAGAAGATCGCCTGGAAGCGGTGGGGCAGGGTTGCGATGAGGCCGTCGATCTCGGCGCTCGGGCGGCCCGGACTGAACAGGAAGCCCTGGATGTCGTCGCAGTGGCGCGCCCGCAGCATGGCCGCCTGCTCGACGGTCTCGACGCCCTCGGCCGTGACGGTGATGGACAGCTTGGCCGCGAGCGTCAGGATCGCCTCGATGATCGCCAGGCATTCGTGCCGGGTGCCCATCTCGTTGATGAACGAGCGGTCGATCTTGATCTTGTCGACGGGGAACCGGATCAGGTAGCTCAGGGACGAGTAGCCGGTGCCGAAATCGTCGAGCGCGATGCGCACGCCGAGCCCGCGCAGTTCCTTCAGGTTCGACACGGTGGTGCCGTTCATCTCGAAGAACACCGACTCGGTGATCTCGAGTTCGAGGCGGTCGGGCGCGAGGCCGCTGGCCTCCAGGGCCTGGAACACGTCGAGGACGAAATCGGCGTGCCGGAACTGCGTCGGCGAGATGTTGACGGCGATGCGGATCGGCTCGGGCCACCGCGCCGCCTCCCGGCAGGCCTCGTGCAGCACCCAATGCCCGATCACCGCGATGAGGCCTGAGGCCTCGGCGACGGGAATGAAGTCGGCCGGCGAGACCGGGCCGCCGGGATTGCGGGTCCAGCGCAGGAGGGCCTCGAAGCCGCGGACCTCCCCCCGGGCGAGGCCGACGAGGGGCTGGTAGTGCAGGCTCAGCTCACCCTGGGCGATGGCGCGCTTGAGGTCGACTTCGAGGTCCCGGCGCTTCAGCACCGACGCTTCGAGATCGGGGGTGAATTCCGACACCTCGCCTCGGCCGGCGGCCTTGGCCCGGTAGAGGGCGAGGTCCGCCCGGCCCAGCAGGGCCTCGGGCGTCGTGGCATCGTTCGGGGCCAGCGCGATCCCGATGCTCACCCCGATCTCCACCTGCACGCCGTCGATGAGGTAGGGGAGGCTCACCTGCCCGATCACCGTGCGGGCGAGGGCGAAGGCATCGTCCGCGTCGGCGCAGGGATGCAGGATGGCGAACTCGTCGCCCCCGAGGCGCGCGACGAGGTCGCCGGGCCGGGCGAGGGCGCTCAGCCGCGTGGCGACGCCGGTCAGCAGCGCATCGCCGAGGGCATGGCCGAAGGTGTCGTTGACGATCTTGAATCCGTCGAGGTCGAGGTAGAGCAGGGCACAGAGCTGGCCCGTCCGCTCCGCGCGCTCGCATTCCATCGAGGCGAGATCCTGGAACAGGGCCCGGTTGGCGAGGCCCGTCAGAGAATCGTAGCTCGCCAGGTAGGCGATCCGGGCCTCGGACTGGCGCGCGACGGTGATGTCGACGCCGATCCCGCGAAAACCGAGAAAACCGCCCGACCGGTCGTAGAGCGGCTTGCCGCTCAGCCGCCACCATTGCGGCGTCCCGCCGAGGGTCACCTCGACGACGCGCTCGCGGAACGCCTGGCGCCCGGCCACGAGGGCGACGAGTTCCGCGGCGGCGGCGCCCGGGGCGGCCGTAGACATCTCCGCATCGCGGAACAGCGTCTCGAACGGGGCGTCCCGGAGCCGCGTCGGGGATCTTCCCGAAATCTCGCCGAGGCGCTGCGAAACGTTCTGCAACCGGCCGTCGGGATCGGTTTCCCACAGCCACTCGCTGGCATTCTCGGTGAAATCGTTGAGGAGGAGGCCGATGGTCTCGTTCTGCTCGGCGACCCGGACGCGATCGACGATGCGCCCCATGGACACGTGCGCCATCCGTCTGGCGGTGAACAGGATGAAGCCGGCGTAGATCACGAACAGGACCGCGAGGACGCGGGCGACGTCGTCGCCGCGTGCCGCCAGCGCGAGGAATCCGCCGATGACCACGGGCACGGCGAACAGGGTCGCCACATGGCGGATCGGTCCGAGGGCATAGGCGGTCGCCATCAGCCCGGCGCACACGGCGACCACGTAGGTGCCGTGGTCGGGATCGGCCCGTACGAACAGGGCCATCGGCATCGTCGCCCAGGCGAGGCCGAGGCACAGGGCGAGGAGCCGGACGGTCGTCTGCCCCTTCTCGACGCGCGCCGCGGACGACGCTTCGCGGCGATAGAGGTAGGCGCCGGCGATGAAGGCGGCGGAGGGTAGGACGACGCCGGCGCACAGGGCGAGCAGGTAGGCGTCGGAGGCCTTGTTCCAGAACAGCAGCAGGACCGTGGCGACGACGACCACGTGCGTCAGGCCGATATGCACGCTGAGGTGAAGCGTTTCCTCGAGCTGCCCCGTCGCGGTCGCGATCCTGTACCGGGCGGACGCCGCGTCCCGTGCCGCGGGGGCGTCGAAGCCAGCGGCCTCGAAGGTCGCGTCCCGGCTCCGCGCCGAGACGCCGGTGGCGAGACCGGTGACGGCCGCCCGGAGGGTGGCCCCGCGGTGCGACAACGCGCGTGAGCCCGGAGTGGGACTTGAACTCGAAGTGCGACTTGAGCCCGAGATGGGACTTACGCCCGAAGTGGGACTTGAGCCCGAAGTGGGACTTGGCATTCGGAAGGTCCCGTTTCCGTTCAGCGTCCACCCTCCGCCGGAAAGGGACGGTGCACCCTGCGCGCGAGTCCTTTGAAGGATCGTTAAACGCCCGCTTCGGTGAACGGAACGCCATCGGACGCAATCGCCGCACGAGCCCGAGCCCGGATGGATCGCGGCCGCCTGCCCCGCGGGTCGACCTCGCGGCGATCCACGGCGGGGCGGCGCTTGTACGAGTCGGTTCCGGGCGGGAACGCCGACGAAAAACGGCGCCTGACGACTAAAAATGTTCTTCTTGAAGAACACTTGCGCGGAGAACGAACTTGCTCCCGATGTCGGTGTGCGGAAAACGACCTTTTCCGTCTCCCCCAGAGCTTGACCCAAACATGGGAATTCCCATCTCGCGGAGCCGTGTCCCCGGGAAACGGTACGGGCAGGCCGGTTGACATCGTTCGTTATATAGAACGAAAACCCTGCCGTGGACCGGACGATCCGTGATCGGCTCCTGGATCCAGAACGGCCCGTTATCAAGAGGCGACAGATGTCGAGCGAGACCCACCAGACCCGAAGCCGTCGAAGCCTGGCTCTGTCCGCCTGCCTCGCCACCGCCCTGCTGCTGGCCGGGCCCGTCTTCCTGACGGGACCTGTCTCCCCGGCGGGACCCGCTCGCGCCGACAGCGAATTGCTCAACGTCTCCTACGACCCGACCCGCGAGCTCTACAAGGACATCAACGCCGCGTTCAGTGCCGACTGGAAGGCCAAGACCGGCGAGACCGTGACCGTGCGCGCCTCGCATGGCGGCTCCGGCTCCCAGGCCCGCACGGTGATCGACGGCATCCCGGCCGACGTGGTGACCCTCGGCATCCCCTCCGACATCGATGCCATTTCCCGGCTATCGAAGAAGATTCCCGCCGACTGGCGCACGAAGCTGCCCAACGCCGGCCTGCCCTACACCTCGACGGTGGTGTTCCTCGTGCGCAAGGGCAATCCGAAGGGCGTCAAGGACTGGGGCGACCTCGTCAAGCCCGACGTCAAGGTCATCACCCCCAACCCGAAGACCTCGGCCGGCGGCCGCTGGAACTTCCTCGCTGCCTGGGGCTACGCCTACGAGAAGGACGGCAAGGACGTCGACAAGGCCAACGCCTTCGTGGGCGAGCTCTACAAGAACGTCCCCGTCCTCGACACGGGCGCCCGCGGCTCCACGGTGACCTTCGCCCAGCGCGGCCTCGGCGACGTGCTGCCGACCTGGGAGAACGAGGCCTACCTCGTGTTCGAGGAATTCGGCCGCGACAAGTTCGACGTGGTGGTGCCGCCGACCTCGATCTACGCCGAGCCGCCCGTCGCCCTCGTGGACGCCAACGTCGACAAGAAGGGAACCCGCAAGCAGGCGGAAGCTTACCTGCAGTTCCTCTACTCGGATGCCGCCCAGGCGATCTTCGCCAAGCACCATTACCGGCCCCTCAACCGCGCCGCCGCCAAGCCCGAGCATCTCGCAGAGCTGCCCGAGCTGAAGCTGTTCAAGATCGAGGATCTGCAGGGCAACTGGGACGATATCCAGAAGAAGAACTTCGACAACGGCGGCCTGTTCGACCAGCTGAGCAAGGCCGGGCGGTAACCGCTCCTTCTTCCCTGAACCGGCTTCGCCCAACGGGCCTAGCCTGAACAGGGGCCCCTCCTCCCCGCCCGCCGGGGAGGAGACCTCTCGAGACGCCCGGACGAGCCCATGGCCTCCCCACCCCTCCGCCCGCGACGGCGCTTCCGCCAACCGAGCGTCATTCCCGGCTTCGGCCTGACGCTGGGCTACACCCTCACCTGCCTCAGCCTCATCGTGCTGCTGCCGCTGGCCGCCCTGGTGGTGCGCGCCTCCGGGCTCGGGCTCTCGGGGATCTGGGAGGTCGCCACCGATCCGCGCGTGGCCTCGGCGCTCCGCGTCAGCTTCGGCATCTCGGCCCTGGCGGCGCTCACCGCCTCGCTCTTCGGCTTCCTCGTCGCCTGGGTGCTGACGCGCTACGACTTTCCCGGCCGCAGGCTCGTCGACGCGGTGGTGGACCTGCCCTTCGCCCTGCCCACCGCCGTCGCGGGCATCGCGCTGGCCTCCCTCTATGCGCCGAACGGCCTCGTCGGCGAGCAACTGGCGAAGCTCGGCATCCAGGCCGCCTACACTCCGGTGGGCATCTACATCGCCATGGTGTTCATCGGCCTGCCGTTCGCCGTGCGGACGGTGCAGCCCCTCATCGTCGAGATCGACAAGGAGATCGAGGAGGCCTCGGCCACCCTCGGGGCGGGCCGCTTCCACACCCTGACCCGGGTGGTGCTGCCGCCCCTGATCCCCGCGGTGCTGACGGGCTTCGCGCTCGCCTTCGCGCGGGGCGTCGGCGAGTACGGCTCGATCATCTTCATCGCCGGCAACCTGCCCTACGTCTCCGAGATCGCGCCGCTCCTCATCGTCATCAAGCTCTCGGAATTCGATTACGGCGGCGCCTGCGCCATCGCGACGATCATGCTCGGCATCTCGTTCGTGACCCTGCTCGCCATCAACCTCATCCAGGCCTGGAGCCGCAGGAGATTCGGCTATGTCTGAGATCGCAACCGACCTGCCGAGGCAGCAGCCGGCCAGCGTCGTCACCGAGGGCGGCCTCGTGCGCGGCCTCCTCATCGCCGTGGCGATCGTCTTCCTCGCCCTGTTCCTGGTGCTGCCCCTGGCGACGGTGTTCGTCCAGGCCTTCGCAAAGGGCTGGGACGCCTATCTGGCCGCCTTCCACGAGGCCGACGCCCACGCGGCCATCCGCCTGACCCTGATCACGGCCGCCATCGCCGTGCCGTTCAACCTCGTCTTCGGCGTCGTGGCCTCGTGGGCCATCGCCAAGTTCGAGTTCCGGGGCAAGAACCTGCTCATCACCCTCATCGACCTGCCGTTCTCGGTCTCGCCGGTGGTCTCGGGGCTGATCTACGTCCTCGTCTTCGGCTCCCAGGGGCTGATCGGGCCGTGGCTGATCGAGCACGACATCCAGATCATCTTCGCGGTGCCCGGCATCGTGCTGGCGACGATCTTCGTCACCTTCCCGTTCGTCGCCCGCCAGCTCATCCCTCTCATGCAGGAGCAGGGCACCGCCGAGGAGGAGGCTGCGTTGACCCTGGGCGCGTCCGGCTGGCACGCCTTCCGGACGGTGACGCTGCCCAACATCCGCTGGGGGCTCCTCTACAGCGTGCTCCTCTGCAACGCCCGCGCGATGGGTGAATTCGGCGCAGTCTCGGTGGTCTCGGGCCACATCCGGGGCCTCACCAACACGCTGCCGCTCCACGTGGAGATCCTCTACAATGAGTACAACTTCGTTGCCTCTTTCGCCGTCGCCTCCCTCCTTGCCGGTCTCGCTCTTGTCACCCTCGGCCTCAAATCCCTCCTCGAATGGCGCTACGCCGGCGACATCGCGGCGTCCGGCCGCCGGCACTGAACCGGTGAAGGGCTCCACCGCCATCCGGGTCGAGAACCTGTCGAAGACCTTCGACACGGCCGCGGTCCTGCACGACCTCTCCCTCGACGTGCGGGCGGGCGAATTGTTGGCGCTCCTCGGGCCCTCGGGCTCGGGCAAGACCACGCTGCTGCGCATCATCGCGGGCCTCGACTTCCCCGACCGCGGCCGCATCGTGTTCGGCGCCGAGGACGCGACGCGGCTCCCCGTGCAGCAGCGGGCCGTCGGCTTCGTGTTCCAGCACTACGCCCTGTTCAAGCACATGAGCGTCGCCGACAACATCGCCTACGGGCTGAATGCTCGGAAACGCGCCGACCGACCCAGCAAAGTCGAGATCAAGCGCCGCGTCGGCGATCTCCTCGATCTCATCAAGCTGTCGGGCTTCGCCGACCGCTATCCCTCCCAGCTCTCGGGCGGCCAGCGCCAGCGCATCGCGCTCGCCCGGGCGCTCGCCGTCGAGCCCCGGGTGCTGCTCCTCGACGAGCCGTTCGGCGCCCTCGACGCGCAAGTCCGAAAAGATCTGCGGCGCTGGCTGCGCGAGATCCACGACCGCACCGGCCAGACCACGATCTTCGTCACCCACGATCAGGACGAGGCCCTCGAACTCTCCGACCGGGTCGCTGTCCTGTCGCGAGGGCGCCTGGAGCAGATCGGGACGCCCGACGAGGTGCAGGAGGCGCCGGTCTCGGCCACCGTCCTGAAGTTCCTCGGCGACACCATCGAGGTCGAGGCCATCGCCCAGGGCGGACAGGTCCGGGTCGACGGCCGGCTCACCCCCGTGGCGGCGCCCCCCGGCCTCGTCGGCCCGGTCAAGCTCTACGCCCGTCCCTGGCAGCTCCAGTTCGCGGAAAGCCACGAGGCGCACCTGCACGGCACCGTGCGCTCGTCCTACCGCAGCCAGGGCCGCCAGCGCATCGAGGTCGACCGCCCCGAGGGCAAGACCGTGGTGGTGGAGGCCTCCGACACCGCCCGCCTGCCCGCCGGCCGGCCCGTCGGCCTGCGCATCCTCGCCGGGCACGTCTTCGCCGGCTGACCGGGGTTCCGGACACGACGGCGGCCCCCTCGGAAGGTCCGAGGGGGCCGCATGGCATCGCCGGGTCCGTCCGCGGTGACGGGATCAGGCGGCCGAGATGTCGACCTGGATGTTGCCGCGGGTGGCGTGCGAGTACGGGCACACCACGTCGGCGCGCTTTACGAGATCCTGCGCCACGGCTGGGTCGACGCCCGGCAGGGTCGCCTTGAGGGTGACCACGAGGCCGAAGCCCGTGCCGTCGTCGCGCTTGCCGATGCCGACGGTGGACTCGACCTTCGAATCCTCGGCGATCTTCACCTTGTCCTGGGCGGCCACGAACTTGATCGCGCCGAGGAAGCAGGCGGCGTAGCCGGCGGCGAAGAGCTGCTCCGGATTGGCGCCGGGGGCACCGTTGCCGCCGAGTTCCTTCGGGGTGGTGAGCGTCACGTCGACGGCCCCATTGTCGCTGGCGGCGGAGCCCTCGCGGCCGCCGGTGGCGTGGGCGCGAGCGGTGTAGAGTGCCTGCATGATCGGTCTCCTCGTTGGGCTAATGGCCGTGACGGCGCGCCAATTCGATTGCGCGCAATCTATTTTTCATGTCGCACAAAGATCGATTGCGCGCAACCCGGTTGCCATGCCGCGACGGTCGATTGTGCGCAATATGAGTTCCGCCTAAGATGGGCGTTCGTCGCGCCCTGGGGAAAGGGCGGCACCGGGAACCGGTTCCGTCCCCACCAACGGTGCGATGGGTCACGCATGGAAATGGAAAGTCGCCGCATGTCCGGCCGAGAGGATGCCCCGCTCTCTCCAGAAGTCCCGGCGGGCCCGTCCGCGGCGCAGAGCCTCGACGGGCAATTGTGCTTTGCCGTCTACGCGGCGGCGCACGCCTTCGGCCGGGCTTACCGCGCGCTCCTCGCCGCCCACGACCTGACCTACCCGCAATACCTCGTGCTCCTCGTGCTGTGGGAGCAGGAGGGCGTGACGGTCAAGGAGATCGGCACCCGGCTGTTCCTCGATTCGGGCACCCTGACGCCGCTGCTCAAGCGCCTGGAGGCGTCGGGCCATGTCCGCCGCGCCCGCGACCGGGCCGACGAGCGCCAGGTGAGCATCTTCCTCACGGAGAAGGGCCGGGACCTGAAGGGCCGGATGGACTGCGTGCCGCACGAGGCCGGCGGCCTCACCGGCCTCGATCTCGATGGGCGCCGGGCGCTCCTCGACGTCCTGGTGACCCTGCGCGGCGCCCTGCACGAGCGCCTGGGCGAAGGCGAGGGAACGTCCGCCGCCCCCGGCCGGGCGCGACCCGAGACGCGGGCCGGCAAAGGAAAAGCCGCCCCCGCGGGGGCGGGGACGGCTTCCTGACGATCTGCCTCGGCGAACCGACCCGCCGGTGGCGGGCCGGGCTCCGGATCAGGACTTGGTCTCGGATCAGGACTTGGTCTCGGATCAGGACTTGGTCTTGAGGTAGGCGATGATGTCGTCGACCTTCTTCGGGTCCTTGACGCCGGGGAAGACCATCTTGGTGCCGGGGATCTTCTTCTTCGGGTCGGTCAGCCACTCGTGCAGGTTGGCTTCGTCCCAGGTGATGCCGGAGCCCTTCATGGCCGCCGAGAAGGCGTAGCCGTCGGCACCTTCGCCGGCCTTCGCGCCGACGACACCCTTCAGGGTCGGGCCGACGCCGTTCTTCTCGAAGTTGTGGCAGGCCTTGCAGGGGGCGAACGCCTTCTCGCCGGCGGCCGCATCGCCTTCGGCGTGGGCGGAGAGAGGGAGCACGAGCGCGAGGGCGACGCCGAGGATGAGATGACGCATTCTTGTTTCCTCCTGAGGGGCGGTTTTGGGCCACCCCGGCTTATGGCAGAGCTTGTTCCTTTAGAACAGATCAAGGGTGAAAACGTTCCAGTCCGTCCGGTGGCGTCTGCGGCGAAACGAAGCTTCGCCGGGCCGGCGCCGTCGACCCGTCCCCGACCCCGGCGCGAAGCCCCTGGGAAGGGCGCGGCTTTGGCTGTAGCGTCGTCCCTCGAAGGCTGCTCCGACCGCATCGCCGGTCTACGCAGTCCAAGCTGAGCGTGGGCTGAAGACCCGGCGCCGACCGTCCCCGAGGAACGCCCGAAGGACCCGAGATGACCATCGCCTTTCCCGTGCCGGATGCCGGCATCGTCGCCCGCCGCGACGCGATCATCGAAGGGCTGCGCCCCCTGGTGGCGGCCGAGGCCCTGGTGACCACCGAGGACGAGCGCCGCGCCTTCGAGACCGACGGGCTGACGGCCTATCGCAAGATGCCGCTCGCCGTGGTCCTGCCCTCCACCACCGCGGAGGTCTCGGCCGTGATGGCGTATTGCCACGCCAACGGCGTGCGGGTGGTGCCGCGCGGCGCCGGCACCTCGCTCGCCGGCGGTGCCATCGCCCAGGAGGACGCCATCATCCTCGGGGTGGCCAAGATGAACAGCATCCTCGACATCAGCTACGAGAACCGCACGGCGCGGGTGGAATCCGGCATCACCAACCTGGCCATCTCGGGGGCGGTCTCCCACGAGGGCTTCTTCTACGCCCCCGACCCGTCGAGCCAGCTCGCCTGCACCATCGCGGGCAACATCGCGATGAATTCCGGCGGGGCGCATTGCCTCAAATACGGGGTCACCACCAACAACCTTCTCGGCGTCACCCTGGTGATGAACGACGGCACCGTGGTGGAGATCGGCGGCGAGCACCTCGATTCCGGCGGCTACGACCTGCTCGGCCTCGTCTGCGGCTCGGAAGGGCAGCTCGGCATCGTCACGGAGGCCACCGTCCGCATCCTGCGCGGTGCCGAGGGCGCGCGCCCGGCGCTTCTGGGCTTCGCCTCCGTGGAGGATGCGGGCGCCTGCACCGCCGCCATCATCGCCGCCGGCATCATCCCGGTGGCGATGGAGTACATGGACCGCGAGGCGATCCTCATCACGGAGGACTTCGCCCAGGCTGGTTACCCGCGCGACGCCGAGGCCATGCTGATCATCGAGGTCGAGGGCTCGGACGCCGAGTGCGAGGCCATGCTCGCCCGCATCGTCGCCATCGCGGAGGATTTCCGCCCGACGAGCCTGCGGGTGTCGAAGTCGGAGGGCGAGTCCGCCGCCATCTGGAAGGGCCGCAAGTCCGCCTTCGGTGCCACGGGCCGCATCTCCGACTACATCTGCATGGACGGCACCATTCCCACCGGCCAGCTGCCCCTGGTGCTCGAGCGCATCGGCGCCATCTGCGCCGGCCACGGCCTGCGGGTCGCCAACGTGTTCCATGCCGGCGACGGCAACCTGCACCCCTTGATCCTGTTCGACATCAACAAGCCGGGCGAACTCCAGAAGGCCGAGGCCGCGGGCGACGCCATCCTCAAGCTCTGCGTCGAGGTCGGCGGCTGCCTCACGGGGGAACACGGCGTCGGTATCGAGAAGCGCGAACTCATGCGCTTCCAGTACGGACAAGCCGATCTCGACCAGCAGATGCGGGTGAAGAACGTGTTCGACCCCGGCTGGCTCATGAACCCCGCCAAGGTGTTCCCCCTGGAAGGCCGCGTCGCGGCCTGACCCCGATTTGACTTCTCGCAGGCCGCGTCGCGGCCTACCCCTTTCTGAGTTTGTCGACGGGCCGCATTGCGGCGTGAACGAAGTGAGCGGCGTCCCGGAACGGGGTGGAGCGTGACGGTGTTTCATCCTCCGCAATCGTGGAGGATCACCATGCGGATCGTTTCGACCCTGTCGGCCGTCGCCCTCGCCACCCTGGTGAGCGCCGGCGCGGCCGAGGCCAAGGGCTGCATCAAGGGCGCGATCATCGGCGGCCTCGCCGGCCATTACCTCGCCGAGCGCGGCGTCGTCGGTGCCGTGGCGGGCTGTCTCGGCGGGCGCTATCTCGCCAACCGCAAGGCCCGGCGCGAGCGCGAGATCGACTACGGCTCCCGCGTCCAGCAGCGCGGCGGCGGCTACAACCAGCGCAGCTACAGCTACTGAGCGTCACGGCCGGCCATCGCGCCGCCTTGCCGTGCTCGTGCCAGGAATCGCTCGCGGCCGGAGAGACGTGGAATGCTTCGGCCGGGCGGCTTCGCCGGGCCGGGCGCCGCCGTCTCCCGACGGGCCTGGATGGCTGCGCGCGGCGGAAACCTGACGCATCCCGCGCCTCCGGGCGGGGGCATCGCGGCTGGCCGTGAGCGCACGGGCCGTATCGCCGACTGGCCTGAGAGCCGACCGACGAGGCGCCGGGCTTGGCCCTCTCGGGTCGAAACGGCGTCCCTCTCCCAAGGCCCTTCGACTGCACGTGGAACCGCCGGAACGGCTCGCCCGCTGCCTCGTCGACGCGGTCATGCCGCCCGGCCGCCTCGTCCCGGCGCAGACGCGCCGCTTCGTCATAGGGGGCGGCTCGGATCGAAGCCGGATGCGCGCGGAACGTGTCTCCCGGCTATCGGATCGGCCGGTTTCCACGGCACGGTCGGGCGCCCCCGGCCGGCTCGCCGTATGACCTCGTCGGGTGATCTGGCTGTCGAAGGTCGAGACGTTGCCCCAGTACAGGGCCGGGTGAGCGTTGAAGATCCGGAGGCCGCTCGTGCGCAGGGCCAGGAGGCACACCGCATCGACCCACTGCGTGATGCGGACGACCACGGGATGCCTGTACATCCTTCGGCGACGCTCGACGTCGCCGATTCCGGACGTAGAGCGGGTCGGTTGCGAGCCAAACGGTCTTCTTCGAAGTCGTGGCCGTCGGGGTGGAGGCCCCTGCGTCGGGACCTCCGAAAGCGTCGCGTATTCGAGATCACATGCCGCGGTTCATCATCCGGTTCTTCATCATGCGGCGCTTCATCATGTTCTTCCGCATCATGCGCTTCTTCATCATCATCCGCTCACTGCGGTCCATGCGGACCTGGGTGACGCCGCTCTCGGACTGAAGGCCGTTGACGGACATCGGGGCGGCCGTGGCCGAACCGGCGGCGAGGGCGATGCCGCCGAGGGCAGTCAAGGCGGTCAGCGCAAGGGTGAACGTCTTCATGTGTGATCTCCTGTGGAGGTGAACATCTTATCCAACCCACGAGACAACAGCATGATTGTATCGTTGTTCCCGAAAAAACGAAGAATTACTTTCCGATACTCTGATGATCTTGCAAGAGTCATCCCGCGCTCACATCAAGGCTTTTGCCTGGGCGCGATCCTATCCTCTCGCGTCGGTACGGAACGGGTCGGCGCGAAGTTTCAGGTCATCCACCAGGACGCCGCGGAGTCGGATCTCGACCCCGGACGAGCGGACGGTGTCGACCCGACGAGATCGGGGCCGCCCGCATCGGGGCTCACCCTTTCAGCAAAGGCGGCCCCTCTCCCGCTCACGGGCGAAGGCCCGCCGATGTGGCGCCGCTGCCCCCCTCACCGATCGACGCACGACCGCTTCCGGCGGATGGCGGAGAGCGGCTTATCCGGCAAAGTCGGGTCGGGGGCTGGCTGGCCGCTCTGCGACTGGCTCGGGTGGGAAGCGGTCGGTCCCCTCCAGGCTGCACTCGACGAGAGACGGACGTTCGACGACCTGTCTCTCGGCGAGTTGGGTCGTATGATCTGCCCGCCGTGAACCGCTGATATCGGCCGAGCGGGGTCGGAAATCCGCCGCCTTTACAACGCCCGCATTTGCGTCTCTGTTGCTCTCCGTACTCGCCGGACGACGGTCAATAACAAACGGGGACTTGAACCCCGGACCATGGGGATGAGGCAATGCTGGATCCAGGGTCGACCCATCGGGAGTGGGCGGGTCTCATTTCGGCGGGGATCGCCGAAGCGGCGTATGTCCGGGAGGACTATGCACGACGAAGATCCGTGGACGAGGCACGGCAGCGGACCCTGGCGCTCGGCCGCATCGTCCAGACAGACATCATCCCCCGGCTGATGCTGCTTGAACGCGGCGAAAGGCAGGTCCGGTCGGACGTTCTGCCGAAGCTGGATACGGAAACGGTCGCGGGCTTCACGGATCTGATCCTCGGGCACGACGTCACGGCCGTCATGAACGCTTTCTCGGCCCTGACGGCCAAGGGCTATTGCGTCGACGACCTGTTCCTCGACCTGCTGGCACCTTCGGCGGCCTTGCTGGGACGCATGTGGGACGACGACCTGTGCGGCTTCATCGAGGTCACGGCCGGCCTCGCCCAACTCCAGTTCCTGCTGGCCGCGTATCGCATGGACGGAGGCATCGCGCCCTACGATAGCGAGCGCCGTATCCTTCTGATGGGATCGCCAGGCGAACTTCACACCTTCGGCTTGGCCATCGTCGAGCAGTTCATGCGCAAGGCCGGCTGGCATGTGGCGAGTGGCCTTGCCTCCAGCCCCGAGGAGATCGCCGATCTCGTCGGTTCGGAGCCGTTCGGCGTGGTGGGCCTGACGCTGAGCCGGGAGAGCCATCTCGATCAACTCGCGGCCTCGATCCAGGCGGTGAGACGAGCGTCACTCAACCCGTCGATCGGCGTCATGGTCGGGGGACCCGTCTTCCTCGAACATCCCGAATATGTCGAACGGGTCGGTGCCGATGCCTCGGCGGTCGATGCCGCAACCGCCGTGCTGCTCGCACAGAGACTGCTCTCGTCTGTAAGCTCCGAGCGCTCGAAAAGGCCCTGAGAAACCTGCAATCACCGCAGCGATTTCTCATCCTTCGAGCCTTCGACCGACCGAATGTCGATACCTCCACCGATCCGACGGCCCGATAGGATCCAGCAGCAATGTCCGTCGTTCAGCTCATCTATGCCTCACGCCCGTTTGGCTTCGATCAAGCGACGCTCAATGGCATCCTGTCGCAATCGCGCCGATGCAACGCCCGCGATGGGATCACCGGCGCCCTCATCTGCAGGGCAGATGTCTACATGCAGTTGTTGGAGGGCTCGGCGGGCGCGCTAGATGCAACCTATGCCCGGATCTTGAGGGACGACCGGCATTTGGAGATCAGGCGGTTGTCTTATTGCACCGTGGCGGACCGATTGTTCCCCCGCTGGGCCATGCGTGACGATCCGGCCCGATCTTGGATGTGGTCGCAAGCCGAAGTCGCAAAAGGGGCGATCGATCAAGCGACTTCTCTGCAAGCGCTCAGGATATTCGAGCGGCTCGCGGCTGAACCTGAATGCGACGACGCATCGTGCGCCTCATGAACAGCTAGGGGATCGGACAAGGATGAATGGCTGGTCGGCGGATCGGACCGATACCGCTCGGTGGATTCGGACGCCGGCTCTGTTCAAGTCGCATCCTGGTCTGCCCGGAATAGATGAAGCGAGATCACCCATGTTCGACGAATACGGCATCCCGCGCGGCGTCAATTTTGACGAAGATGCGCTCGTTCCACTCTATCATTTCGTCTACTGTAGCCGTGCCGCCGAAGGCGTTGACGATGCCGAAGTCTCCCGCATCGTCGAGGCGGCCCAGCGCAACAACCTTGCACACGGAATCACCGGCGTGCTGGTTTTCGGCAGCGGCGTCTTCTTCCAGTGGATCGAAGGACCAGCCGGCCAGATACAGAAACTGATCGCGATCCTGCATCGTGACAAGCGGCATTATGACATCGTTTCGCTGAGCCAGAGCGAGGAAGAGCGAGAACGTCTTTATCCGAACTGGGACATGGAGAAGGTCGAAGCCGAAGATATCCGCCTGGTGCTACGGGATGCGCTCGAAAGCGCAGACGATCAAAACAATCGCGTGGCGCTGACGTGTATTCTCGAACACCTGGATTCGGGCGCGCTCGACCCGCTTGGTCGGGGCTGACCGGGACCCACGTCCGCTTTCCAGCAGACCCGAGGCCAATTCGTACGACCAAGTCGGGTCGACATCCGCCGGTCCGCTCTTCGCCTGGGTGGCGTGGGGTATGGCCGAGCTGCGTTCGGACGGCCGTGCGGAGAAGCGGGCGTTTCCCGGGCATCCAGCCGTCGGACCCGCCGGTGGGGACGCCCTCCTCCTCGCCTGAGCGCGGGACCCCGACGGATCGCACCGACGGAGGGGACGGCGCTCCTGCGCCGAGCCGCCCTCGCGGTGCCCCCGTCCCACCGGACGGTGGGACGGGCTGTCTACCGGCCGTTCGTCGGTCAGGCGGCCTTCACTCAGGCGGCCCTCCCTCAGGCAGCCATGAGCCCGTAACGCCGGTGGCCCTTCACGTCGTACCGGTCGAGCATCATCACCTTGTCCCAGACCGCCACGAAATCCGCCACGAACCGGCTCTGGCCGTCGCTGCCCGCATAGGCATCGGCGATGTTGCGCAGCTGCGCGTTCGATCCGAACACAAGATCGTTGCGCGTGGCCTCGAACTTCGCCTGGCGGGTTTCGCGGTCCTTGAGCGTGAAGGCCGTCCCGGCCGCGTCCGTCTTCTCCCAGACCAGGTTCGTGTCGGTCAGGGTCCGGAAGAAGTCCGTCGTCAGCACGCCGACCCGGTCCGTGAAGATGCCCCGGTTCGACCCGTCGTGATTGGCGTTGAGAGCACGCAGGCCGCCCGTCAGCACCACCCATTCGGGGGCGGTCAGCGTCAGCAGGTTGGCCTTGTCGAGGAACATCTCCTCCGGCGCCAAACGCTGCGCCATCGCGTCGAACCCGTCGTCGACGTAGTTGCGGAAGCCGTCCACGACGGGCTTCAGCCACGTGAACATCTCGATGTCGGTCAGCGCCTGCGTGGTGTCGACCCGGCCGGGCGTGAACGGCACCCGCGTCGCGACCCCGGCCTCCCCGGCCGCCTTCTCCACGGCGACGCAGCCGGCGAGCACGATGAGGTCGGCGAGCGAAACCTGCTTGCCGTCGCTGCGGCCGCCGTTGAACGTGGTCATGACGCCGCGGAGCGCCTCGACCACCGGCGCGGCCCGGCGGTTCACCGCCCAATCCTTCTGGGGGCTCAGGGCGAGGCGGCCACCGTTGGCGCCCCCGCGCTTGTCGCTGTCGCGGTAGGTCGAGGCCGCCGAGAAGGCCGTGAAGGCGAGGTCCGAGACCGAGAGGTTCGTGGTCAGGATCGCCTGCTTCAGGGCGGCGATCTCGGGCTCGCCGATGGGGCTGTAGGCGGCCTCCGGAATCGGGTCCTGCCACAGCAGGCCGTCCTCGAGGGTCGCCTCCGGGCCGAGGTAGCGGTGCCTGGGCCCCATGTCGCGGTGGGTGAGTTTGTACCACGCCTTGGAGAAGGCCTGCGTGAAGGCGTCGAAGTCGCCCAGGAACTTCTCGCAGACCTTGCGGTACGCCGGGTCGACCTTCAGGGCGATGTCGGAGGTCATCATCATCAGGGAATGCATCTGTCCGGCGACATGGGCGTCGGGGGTCTTCGGCGCGTTCGGATCCTTCGGGGTCCATTGCAGGGCGCCGGCCGGGCTCTTGGTCTGCTCCCAGTCGAACTTGAAGAGGTTCTCCAGGTAGGCGTTGTCCCACCGGGTCGGATCGGGGGTCCAGCTGCCCTCGATGCCGTTGGTCATGGTGTCCTTGCCCGAGCCGGTGCCCTTCGGGTTGTTCCAGCCCAGCCCCATCGCCTCCATGGGCGCCATCTCCGGCGGCGGCCCGATCTCCTTGGCGGGGGTCATGCCGTGGCTCTTGCCGAAGGCATGGCCGCCGGCGATGAGCGCCACGGTCTCCTCGTCGTTCATGGCCATGCGGGTGAACGTCGTCCGGATGTCGTTGGCGGAGCCCTGCGGGTCGCCGTTCGCGTAGGGCCCTTCCGGGTTCACGTAGATCAGCGCCTGGTGGGAGGCGGCGAGGGGGTTCTCCAGGTCGTAATCGGCGTCGCCGTTCCGGCCCCGCCAGCGCTGGTCGCGGTTGACCATCTCGTCGAAGCTCGAGACCGTACCCATCTCGACGACCTCCGGCCCCCAGTAGGTGGCGTTGTCCGCCTCCCAGGCGTCGAGGCGCCCGCCGGCGAACCCGTAGGTCGGCAGGCCCATGATCTCCAGGGCGCAATTGCCGGTGAGCACCATCAGGTCGGCCCAGGACAGCGCGTTGCCGTACTTGTGCTTGATCGGCTGCAGCAGGCGACGCGACTTGTCGGTGTTGCCGTTGTCCCACCAGCTCGAGATCGGCGCGAACCGCTGCATCCCGGTGCCGGCACCGCCGCGCCCGTCCGCGATGCGGTAGGTGCCGGCCGAGTGCCAGGCCATGCGGACCATCTGCGGGCCGTAATTGCCGTAATCGGACGGCCACCACGCCACCGACGAGGTCAGGAACTGCTTGATGTCGCCCTTGAGGGCGTCGAGGTCGATGCTCCCGAAGGCGGCGGCATAATCGAAATCCGGCCCGAGCGGATCGGCCGCGAGCCCGTTCTGATGCAGGAGTTCGACCCTCAGGCGGTGCGGATACCAGTTCTCCAGGGCCGGACGGGTGCCGAGCGCCCCGCCGATGCGGTCACCTCCGAACGGGCACTTGCCCTCCATCGGGTACGAGTCGGTGTTGGTCTTGTCCGTCGTCATCTCGTTCATCAACGTTTCCCTCGGCGCAGGGCCGGCGCCACCGGACGGATCGGGCCGTCGCCGGCGCCGTGAGGCGTGCGATCCCCCATGCGAAAGCAACTCTTGCGCGACCCGACACTGCCAGCGAAATCAGGCGTCTTTAACAAAAATCAAGGCGTCTCCGGTTCCCATCCGTGTCGGACGTCCGCCGAACGCCTCCGACCAAGCCGCACGTTCGCGTGAGCCAGAGGTGCTCATGCGCGACGCTGATCGGGGGCGATCGGCACGGCGATGTCCGGGCGGACTTCGCCATCGACCTGGTCGGCGTCCGGAACCGCCCCGCCATCGACTTCGTGTTCTGAGGGCCCGCCCGGGGTTCCTCGGCGGCCATACCCGGAGCCGACCTCGTTGGCCGGCTTCAGGGAACGGACGCAGCGGCCTCCGCCTCCACCCGCGCGGCGATCCACAGCACGTGGCGGCGGCCGCCCGGATGGGCGGGGAAGCGGATCTCTTCCACGCAAAAGCCGCAGCGCTTCAGCCGCGCCTTGAAGCGGCGGTCCGGGCTGCCCGACCACACCGCCAGGAGGCCGCCGGGCCGCAGGGCATAATGCGCCCGCCTCAACCCCCAGACATCGTAGAGCCGGTCGTTGGAGCGCCGGGTCATGCCCTTCGGGCCGTTGTCGACGTCGAGGAGGATCGCGTCGTACCGGGCCGGGCCCGACTGGATCAGGCGGTTCACGTCCGCTTCGACGAGTCTGACCCGGGGGTCGTCGAGGCTGGCCCCGTGCAGGTGCGCGAGGACGCCCCGCGCCCAGGCGACGACGCCGGGCACGAGTTCGGCGACCACCACTTCGGCCCGGGGGCCCAGCACGTCGAGGGCGGCCCGCAGGGTGAAACCCATGCCGAGGCCGCCGATGAGGATGCGTGGGGCCGGCCTCTCCGCCAGCCGCCCGCACGGGAGGGTGGCGAGCGCCTGCTCCGATCCGCGATCCTGGTCGGTCATCAGTTCGGCCGTGCCGACCTGGATCGAGTAGGCCTCGCCCCAGCGGCGCAGGTGCAGGGTCTCCCGCCCACCGGGAATCGGGGTGCTGTCGAGATCGACCCAGGCCGTCGCGGTCGTGTCTCCGCCAAAGCCCCTAAGCCGGTTTTGCACGCATGGTCTCCGGTTCTGCGTCGATACTGTGCGTCATCGACGAGGCCTGGATCAGTTCGCGTCGGCGTGCAAGCGCGAACGAATTCAGGATCAGAACCCAACCTGGCCGATTGTCCCAAGGGCTGCTCGCGACCCAAATCGGTCTTGCAGATGACTATCGCAGCTATTCGAAAGCAGACATGCCCTCGGGAATTATAGATTGTTCCTTAAGTATTTGCTTATCAAAACAAAATGGTAAATCTGAGCCAATAACGCAAAGCCCGTCGCCAGAGCTATGCCTCTTAATACTTCGTCGGCTTCGCTCGATTGATGTTTGGCAAGGATGATAAATATTACTGCGGCTACTGAAATTAACGGAATAGAGCTAACTCCAATCCAGGTCGGCGCAGTCCAACTTGGATTGCCGCTTGCGTCCCATTGCATCGGCAGACGAGGAACATCGCGAAATTTAAAATACACAAACAATGATACTGCGCATTGCACTGCGATCACACTGAAGCCGATAGCGCAGGCGAACCACATGGCAAAAACTCGAAATCTGTTTGCGGGCATCCTAGCGTGATTGCACTACAACAGGTAGCGTAAAACCGCGTAGCAAATCGCTTCTCAGACGGCTGCTTGATATCTTCTGCATCCGATAGCAGACAGCCCGCTTTCCACCCGACTCAGCTGTTCCATACGGTGAAGCTGGTCGGGTTTCGACCCTACACGACCGCCCCGAATGCCTCGCAGCGAAAGGCCCCGTAATCGCGGCGGGCGAGGCGCTCGGCGAGCGCCGGCAGGAACAGCATCGCCTCCTCGGCGAGGGTCCAGGGCGGGTTGATCACGATGAGGCCGTTCCCGTTGAGTCGCGTCGGGTCGGGCTCGCTGACCAGCAGGTCGAGGCGCAGGGCCGGGCGGTTCAGGGCGCCGTGGAGGTCGGCCACCATGGCGTCCACCAGGGCCACGTCCTTGATCGGGTACCAGCCGAGGTAGGTGCCCGTCGGCCACTTCGCCACGGCCCTGGTCAGGGCCGCCCCAAGGCGGTCGATCTCGCCGAGTTCCTCGTAGGGCGGGTCGATGAGCACGACGCCGCGCCGCTCGGGCGGCGGGATCAGAGAGCCCAAAGCCGTCCAGCCGTCGAGATGCATCACCTTGGTGCGCGAATCCTGGTTGTAGCGGTCACGCAGGATTTCGGCGTCGGCGGGGTGCAGCTCGACGAACACCCCCTTGTCGGTGGGGCGCAGGAACTCGCGGATGAGGGCGGGCGAGCCCGGATAGGTGGTGGCGCCGTGGCGGGCCTGAACCGCCGCCACCGCTGCCCGGTAGGGGCCGAGCAGGCTCTCGACGGCCTCCGGGAACGGCGTGTCGAGGCGGCCCCAGCCCTCGGCCGCCTCGCCCGTGCGCCCGGCCTCGTCGCCCGTCAGGTCGTAGAAGCCGAGGCCCGCATGGGTGTCGATGGCCCGGAACGGCGTCGCCTTGGCCTGGAGATGCGTCAGCACCCGCGTCAGGACGAGGTGCTTGAGGACGTCGGCGAAGTTCCCGGCGTGGAAGGCGTGGCGGTAGTTCACGGGAGCACCTTCAGCGCGCGGCGTCGATGGCGACCTCGCCGGCCCGGCAATTCTGGCGCGCCACCTCGGGGCAGGGGGTGAAGCCGCGCAGATCCTTGGAGAAGCAGATCCGCACCTCCTGCAGCCGGCCGCGCACGCAAGCCACCGACATCATGTCGGGGCGCAGACCCCGGTTGGCCATCACGAACTGCCGGGCGATCTCGATGGGCGCGGCGCGGGTGTCGGCGCCGGGCTTCTGGAACGCGTCGGGGATCGTCACCGCCTCGCGGGCCGTGCGGGCCGCGCGAAAATAGGCCGCCGGATCGAGGCCCGAGCAGGTGCCGTGGCGGCGCCACTCGTGGCGGGCGAGGCCCTCGCTCGGATAGACCTCGCCGGCCGCCTCCATGGCCTGCCGGGTCGGGGACCGCTCGACGCTGGAGCAGTTCGAGGGGTAGCCCCTTGTGTATTGCGGCCACAGGCCGTGGACGACGAAGCCGAGGCCCCGGCCCGGACGGCACTGCCCGTCGGCCTCGCGCCGCGCGCCGTCCCCGTCGCAATAGGTCGGCGACCACGACAGGGCGAGGACGTAGAAGTCGAACGCCCCCGGCGTGCCGCGCTGGTCGTAGCCCTGGGCCTGGGCCGCCGTGGCGCTGCCCGCGAGCAGGGCCAGGGCCAGAACGGCCTTGCGAAAGAAGGTCACGGGCGGGCTTCGCGGCAGGCCGTGGCGTAGGCGTAGGCGAGGTTGCGGTCGAGGCCGTGGACGCAGAACTCGATGCCCCAGTCGGCGCCGATGATCCCGAGCCCGTCGCGGACGGAATAGTCGACCTTGCGCCGGACACCGTCCGAGGTGGTGGCCACCGCGCTGCAGTAGCGCCGGGGTACGAAGTCGAGGCCCCAGGGGCGCCAGGCCGTGCGCTCGATGCGCTCGTAGCTCACGATGGTGAGCGACGAGTTCCAGAACTTCGCCTCCTTCTCGGCGAAGTTCGTCGAGAGCCGCTCCAGCACCTCGGAGGCCTGGCAGCCGGGGATGTTGGCGTCGTAGTTGAACTCGCGCTCCTCGGCGGGGGTGATCTCCTCGCGGCCCGAGCGGGCCAACGCCGGCTGCAGGGTCGCGGCCAAGACGAGGCCGAGGGCGAAGGTCGTGAAGGATCGATTCGGGCGCATGCCGGCAATCTTTTGCTGGAGTCCGTACGGTTGCGCGGAACGATGGCCGCTGCCCCGTCGGAGTCAAGCTTGCCCGCCGCGCCGGCCGTCGGTTTCACGCCCCCTGGGGTACGGGGGGCACAGTCGCGGACCCGCCGGGTCGGGCTTCGGAGTGCCTCATGAAACTCCCGGTCACCCTCGGTTCTCGCTTTGAGTACGGCGGTGCAGCGGGCGTTTCGTGAGAGGCACTCAGTAGATCGGGCCGGACAGGCCGGGGGCCTGCAGCGACAGGGGCTCGCGCGCAAATCCCGGGGCCGGCTCGTCCAGGGGGCGCGTGGTGGCGAGGCGGGGCCGGGGGGCCGGCGCGGCGACGTAGGCGGACGGCGCGGACCGGGCGTGTGACGGGGCCTCCACCGGCGCACGGGCCAGATGTGACGGCGCGGGGCGCGGCGCATTCCGGTTCTGCGGCGTGGCCTGGGACAGGGGGGTGACGCCGTAGGGATCGTCCTCTTCCACGTCCACCGGAGCCTGGGGCGGCGCCGGCAGGCGCTCGACGGGACGCGGCCGCGCGACCGGCCGGGCCGTGGATTCGCCGCCGAGCTGGGGGGTGAACTTGATCAGCGGCTGGCAGATCCGGCGCAGGCCGCGCGGGTCGTGGCGCGCGAGATCGACGTGGATATGGTCGTAGTGGAACACGTTGGAGCCGGGCGCCAGAACCGTCGAGAACCGCGCGCAGGCGCCCAAAAACACTTCGCGCAGAAAGCCTTGCTCGGCTTCCGTGCCGCGCCAGCCACCCTTGACGGTGATGACGTAGCCGTCGGCGAGCTTGAACGACATGATGTCGAGGGCATTGCCGAAGGAGTGTTCGGATAGCTTGGCGCCGACCTGGTTGTTGCGGCCGCGGCAGGCATAGGTGCCGGCGTTGATCTCGGCCACGGGCTGGCCGAAATACAGGGCGGCCGCCGGCTGGATCGTGTCGGCGAGCCAGGCTTCGGCCTCCGCCAGCGCCGGGCAGGCCAGGGTCATGCGCTGCTTGAGGGCGACGCTGCCCCCGCCCATCCGGGTGACCCGGTAGGGCTGCAGCATGCCGCAGACGCCCGGCCCCTCGATGGCCTTCACCTGGGTGATGAACTCGCCGGTCTCGACCAAGCGCTTGGCGTTGCAGGCCTGTTCGGTCTGGTCGCGCCAGGGCTCGCGCTGCTCAAACTTGTTGAGCGCACAGCCGGTGAGCCCCGCGCCGAACAGCGCAAGGGCGGAGAACGCGAGAACGCTACGCCACATGATGAGGACGATGCGCGACTTTGCGTAAACGCTCCGTCAACGCTGCGGATCGGAAGATCGGGATGTGGATACGTGTTGACAGATCGCGCGGCGGATCGGACTCCAGGGGCATGCAGTCCCTCGTCGACCTTCGCACCCGGCTCGGTGCCGGCACCCTCGATCCGCACGGCGCCATCGCCCGCGCGCGTGAAGCCATCGCGGCGCGCGAGCCGGGCCTCGGCGCCCTCGCGCACATCGCCGCCGATCCGGCGATCGTTCGGGATGGCCCCCTCGCGGGCATCGCGGTCGGCCTGAAGGACATCATCGATACCGCCGACATGCCGACGGAAATGGGCTCGGCCATCTATGCCGGCTGGCGGCCCAAGGCCGACGCCGCCATCGTCTCCCGCCTGCGGGCCCTCGGCGCCGTGCCGCTCGCCAAGACCGTGACCTGCCCCTTCGCCAGCCGCGACCCGTCCGCCACGGTGAACCCGCACGCGTCCGGCCACACCCCGGGCGGCTCCTCGTCGGGGTCGGCGGCGGCGGTGGCCGCCGGTCTCGTCCCCCTGGCATTGGGCACCCAGACGGCGGGGTCGGTGATCCGCCCCGCCGCCTTCTGCGGGGTCGCGGCCATCAAGCCGTCGTTCCGCCTGCTGCCCACGGTGGGCGTGAAGACCTTCTCGTGGGCCCTCGACACCCTCGGGCTGTTCGGCGCCGGCATCCGCGATGTCGCCCACGCCCTCGCGCTCCTGGCCGATCGCCCTGGCATCGATCTGGCGGAGGGCAGCCTCGCGGCACCCCGCATCGGCCTCGTGCGCCAGGATTTCGCCGGGCCCGCCGACCCGGACGCCGTGGCGGCCCTGGATCGTGCGGCCCGCGCGGCGGAGGCCGCCGGGGCTACCGTCACCGATCTCGTCCTGCCAGGAGCCCTCGCCGAAGCCTGGGCGGTCCAGGCGATCATCCAGGCCTTCGAGGCACGCCAGGCCCTCGCCTGGGAATACGCCCATCACCGCGACGCCCTCGGGCCCGGGCTGCGGGCCGAACTCGACGGCGCCCAGGCCCTCACGGCCGACGCTTACGACGGGGCCCGCCGCACGGCGCACCGCGCCCGGCGCGTCCTCAAGGACGTGTTCTCGGAGTTCGACGCGCTGCTGACGTTCTCGGCCCCGGGTCGCGCTCCGGCTGGCCTCGCCAGCACCGGCGACCCGCGCTTCAACCGCCTCTGGACCCTCATGGGCGTGCCCTGCGTCAACCTGCCGGTCCCGGGCGACGGGCTGCCCCTGAGCGTGCAGATCATCGCCCGCTTCGGTGACGATGGACGGGCGCTCGCCGTGGCGCGGATGATCGAGGGTGCGCTGGACGAGTGAGGCCTGGGAAGGCGGCCCGCTGTCGGCGCGTCGCTTGAGCCGGAACCGCCCGACGGCTATCGCCACGACTCACCCGATCCTGGAGTTCAGCCCTCGGCCCCGATGCGTTCCTGGAAGCAGGCTGTGGCCCGGGCCTTCGACGGGGCCGAGGGCTATGATGCCGCCGCCGGCATTCAGGCGCGGGTGGCCGAGGGCTTGGCCGCGCGCATCGCGGCCCTGCCCCTGGCGCCCGCGCCGCGGGTGCTGGAGGTCGGCTGCGGCACGGGTCTCCTCACGGCGGCCCTGCACCGCCGGATCGTGCCGGGCCCGTACCTCGCCACCGACATCGCGCCCGCCATGGCCCTGCGCTGCCGCGCCCGGCTCGGGCCGGGGCCCGGCTTCGTGGTCATGGACGGGGAACGGCCCTGCCTCACGCCCGGCTTCGACCTCGTCTGCTCGAGTCTGGCGGCGCAGTGGTTCGAGGACCTGTCCGGCTCCCTGGCGCGGCTCGCCGGACTGCTCGCGCCCGGAGGGCACCTCGCCGTGGCGACCCTGGCCTCGGGCACCTTCGCCGAGTGGCGCCGGGCGCACGCCGACCTCGACTTCGAGGCCGCAACGCCGGCCTATCCCACCGTGGCGGCCCTCGCCGCCCTGCGCATCCCGGGCTGCACCGTGGCGGTCTCGGACGAGCCCGTGGTCGAGGCCCATGCGGACGGGCGCGCCTTCCTCGCGGCCCTGCGCGCCATCGGCGCCGGCACGCCGGAGGGACGGCCGCCGCTCACACCCGGGGGGTTGCGGCGGGTGCTGCGCCGGTTCGATGCCGGCGGAGCCCGGGTGACCTACGCCGTCGCGACCCTGACGATCCGGCGCATCTGATCCATCATCCGATCCACCATCCCTTGCATCATCCCTTGCCGACGCCCGAGGGCGGCTTCCAGGGCCGCGCGGGTCGGTGCCCGCAGGGGCGCCTCGTCGAGATGGTGGTCGCGCCCCCCTGCGCCGGCGATGAAGCGCGGCGCCACCGTCCCGTCGGGACCGAGCAGGGCATCGAACAGCGCGACGAAGCCGAAGCCCTCGCGCGCGCACAGGGCGGACAGGCGGTCGTTGAAGGCACGGTGCAGGCGGGTGCGCTCGGCGAGGGACGGGACCTCCAGGGCCGCCACGGCCGCAGCCGTGGCGGTGCGGTCGCCCGCCGCGCCTTCCAGGGCGAGGACGTGGGCGTTGCAGTATCCGTCCGCCCAGGATTCGTCCGACAGGGCCGGCGGGAACACCGACAGGACATGGACCGGGCCGAGTTCCGAGAACCAGCGGACGAGGAAGGCGCCGTAAGCCGCCGCCGTGCGGTCGCAGAAGGTTTCGAACCCCGTCTCGTCGAAAGCATGCTCTCCGTTCGCGATGCGCCGGAAGGCCGCGACGAACTCGATGTCGACCTGCCCGAACTGGAACAGGATCGGCAGGCCGCGGGCGGCCGGCACGCGGGCGAGGGCATCGGCCAGGCGTGCGAGGCGCGCGCCGTAGCCCGAGCGCGAGGCCGGGTTGTCCAGTCCCGCCGCCGAGCCCGCCGTGCACAGGACGTGGATCGGCAGGATCGGCCCGGACCGTTGCAGCCCCACCCGCCGGTAGAGCCGCGAGTGACTGTCTCCGACGAGAAGGTACGGCCGGCCGACGCGGGCGAGGGCCGGCAGGATTTCGGCCCAGAAATCCGGGTCCGCGACGACGTCGGGCCGTTGGGCGAGGTGGGCGTTCACGAGGCTCGCCGCGAGGCGGGCCCGCCCGCGCCAATGCCACAGGCGGCTGCGCGTCAGGGTGTCGAACCCGGTCGGATCGAGGCGCAGCGGGTAGGTGACCTGCTCGTCGCCGCAGAAGCTCAGGAGGTGGAGTACGGCCGTGCGCGCATCCGGCACTGCGGCACCGAGGGCCGGCGATTGCGCGCGATACGCGTCGGGCGAGAACCCCGCCCCGGTCACCAGGGCGCAGAGGGCCTCGACCTGCCTCGGGTCGAGGTCGGGCGGCAGGAAGCGCAGGGCGGACGGGGTCAAGGCCGCCAGGGCGGCGGCCCGGCCCCCGAACCACCGCCTCACGGGCATGGCGTGGGGGTCACGAGACCCGCGGGCGGGAGAACCATCGGCCGACCCGCTGCACGGCGTCGCTGCGCAGGGGCGCGGTGATCCGCCAGGACAGGGAGGCGCGCAGGCGCTCCACCCGGTCCTTGTGGTAGGCGAGTTCCGCCTGGGCCTCGGCGAGTTGCGAGCGGTGGGCCTCATGGCCGCCGGCCACGCGCTTGGCCCGGTCCGTCGCCTCGGAAACGAAGTCCGGATCGATCGGGGCTCCGCCGACGACGTTGCGCATGGGCTCCCGCGTGCGGATGTCGATGGGTTCACGGAACAGGATGTTGCCGTGGAACGGGTCCGAGAAGAACGGCGTGTAGTAGGCGCACCCGTCGAAGAAGTAGTGCGTCACCTGTGACCACCGGGTCCGGTCCGGATTGGTCTGGCGCGCGCCGCCGTGGAGGATGTTGGCGACCCAGATGAGCGCCTGCCCCTTTCGGGCGAGGAAGGTCTTGGGCTCGCGCTTGTGGGCGGCAAGGAGGGCGTTCCAGGTCGCATCGTAGGCGTTGCCGGGCTTCCAGGCGTTGCCGTTCTGGAAGTGCAGGGCCGTGACGCCGAGGTGCTCGTTGTTGATCACCGGCCACTTGTGCGTGCCGGGATAGTAGATCAGCGGCCCGGCATCGGCCTCGATGTCCTCCAGGGCGACCCAGACGCCGCACATGAACTTCTCCGGCACCGAGCTGAAATGCGAGGCGTCCGAATGGGTCTGCTGCTGGGTGCCGACGGGGAAGTTGAGGGTCTGGAACGGCTTGGCCTCGCGCCCGAACACCGCCGTCAGGAGATCGAGGACCGCGGGGTTGGCCGCGAGCGCCATCACGTCGGGCTGGGTCTTCCAGGCGTCCTGAACCCGCAGGCCCTCGTTGGCGGCAAAGCCCGTGGCGCGCCACCGCGCCCAGTCGAAGCCTCCGTCCAGGGCGGCGCGGATCGCGGCGGCGCGGGCGTCGAAATCGGCGTCGGGAAAGTCGATGACCGCATAACCCTGCTCGCGCAGCTGGCGCGCGACGGACAGGTGCTCCGGGCTCATCGCCGGGACGAAGCCGTCGCAATCCAGGAACGGCGACTCGAAGGTGGGAATTCCGGGCAGGAGGGTGGCGGCCCCCGCCGACGTCAAGGCCGCGTCGTATCCCATGGCTCTCCTCCTTGAATCGGGCCGCGCGGACGCGGGGCCACGGCTTTCACGGTTGCGGGGGCGTCTCGCCGGCGTCCAGGCTCAGCAGGAACACGCCTTGTGCGCCGATGAGGTTCCACACCCACCACGGCATGGAAAAACGCATGGGCCGGCCGCGCGCGTCGAGGGCCGTGGCCTTCTCGATCCGCGCGCCCACCGTCCGGCACAGGCCGACGAAGTCCCGGATGGTGCAGTGGTGGATGTTCTGGGTCTCGTACCACTCTTCCGGCATCAGGGCGGTGACAGGCATGCGGCCACGAAAGGCCAACTCCGCACGCACCCGCCAATGTCCGAAATTCGGGAAGGAGATCACCACCTGCCGGCCGATGCGCAAGAGGTGCTCGAGGACGATGCGCGGGTTGCGCGTCGCCTGGATGGTCTGGGACAGGACCACCACGTCGAAGGCGTCGTCGGGGTAGTTCGCCAGATCGGTGTCGGCGTCGCCCTGGATCACCGGCAGCCCGCGCGCCAGGCAGGCGTTGACGCCCTCGCGCGAGAGTTCGATGCCGCGCCCGTCGATGCCGCGCCGGTCGCGCAGGAGCGCCAGCAGGGTGCCGTCGCCGCAACCGATGTCGAGGACCCGGGCACCCGGGGCCACGAGGCTGAGCACCACGAGGTGATCGACCCGCGCGCTTCCGAGGTCGCCGCGCGGCAGGGAGGCTGCGGCATCCCACGGGGCCGGGGCGACGACGCGGTGGGACTTCACAGCGAGGTTCTCATAGACCGCGCGCCCGGGCGGCGGCGTCGATGAAGCCGCGCGCCGCGCCGAACATCACCGGCTCGTCGAGGAGGAATGCGTCGTGCCCCTTGTCGCTCTCGACCTCCACGAAGGCCACCGCCGCCGAAGCCGCGTTGAGGGCATGCACGATGGCGCGGGAATCGGCCGTGGGAAACAGCCAGTCGGAGGTGAAGGACATGACGCAGAAACGGGTCTTCGTACCCCGGAAGGCGTTGGCGAGCACGCCGCCATGGTCGGCGGCGAGATCGAAATAGTCCATGGCGCGCGTGAGATACAGGTACGCATTGGCGTCGAAACGCTCGACGAAGCTCAGGCCCTGGTGGCGCAGATAGCTCTCGATCTGGAAATCGGCGTTGAACGAGAAGGTGGGCGCCGACCCGCCCTGGAAGCGCCGTCCGAACTTCCGGTGCAGGGCCGGTTCCGACAGGTAGGTGATGTGCGCGCCCATGCGGGCGACGCCGAGGCCCTTGGCGGGACGGGTGCCGGCCTCGAGGTAGCGCCCCTCGGCCCAGGCCGGATCGGCCATGATCGCCTGCCGGCCGACCTCGTGGAAGGCGATGTTCTGGGCCGAGTGCCGTGCCCCCGTGGCGATGGGCATCGCGGCGAACACCCGCTCGGGGTAGAGGGCCGCCCATTGCAGCACCTGCATACCGCCCATGGAGCCGCCGATACACAGGAACAGGTTCTCGATGCCGAGGCGGTCGAGGAGCATCGCCTGCGCGCGGACCATGTCGCGGATGGTCACCAGGGGAAAATCGAGGCCGTAGGCCCGGCCCGTCGTCGGTTCGATGGAGGCCGGGCCCGTCGAGCCCATGCACGAGCCGACGACGTTGGAACAGACGACGAAGTACCGATCCGTGTCGACGGGCTTGCCCGGCCCGACGAGGGTCTCCCACCAGCCGCGCTTGCCCGTCACCGGATGGGTGTGGGCGAAATGCTGGTCGCCCGTCAGCGCGTGGCAGATGAGCACGGCGTTGGAGCGGTCGGCGTTGAGGGTACCCGCAGTCTGGTAGGCGATCTGGAACGGTGCGAGGGCCACGCCGGCATCCGTCGCCAGGGGCTCGTCCAGGCCGAATTGCGCCAGATGCCCCTGGGTGGCCTGCGCCTTGGCCTCGATCACCGGGGGGCCGTCCGTATCGGTCGCCTCGGCTCGGGTCTGGGTGGGAGGATCGAGCGACATGGTCATGAGGGGGAGATCTGACGGGGGAGGTCGCGGGACGAAGTGGGCGGTCGCCATGCGGAGGAGGGGAGGCGACATCCCGGCGGCGTGCGGAGCCGTCGCGTCGCAGATGGAGGTAGTGTGCGCCTCGCCGAGCGTCAACGAAACCATGCGTCATCGGGGCGTGCGTCATCGGGGGATGGACGCGCGTCGAACCCGCATACCGCGTCGAAACGGTGTAGACGTGAATCGACATCCTGCCAGGTCGAGGGGGTGTCGTCGTTGCGAAGAGATGTCTCGGCGTCGTCCACCCGACGAAGCGGTGAAGCGTTTTACGGCGGACGTCTTCGCCTCCGCTGCAACGCGCCGCCCTGTCCAAGGAATTCAAACCGTTGCCCGAGCCCGTGAACGCCCTGCCCGACGCTCTGATCGCCCTGGGCTGGTCCCCGTTCTTCGCCGATCAGATCGCCGACAGGCCGGGTATGCCGGCCCGCATCGGCATGGTCCATCGCTCGCGCATGAGCGCCATCGGGCCGGAGGGCTCCGTCAAGCTCGCCCTGGACCACAACACCAACACCGGCGCCTACGCCGTGGGCGACTGGGTGCTCATCGATCCCGCCGCCCGCACCCTCCTGAGCCGACTGGAGCGGCGAACGTTGCTGGCGCGCCGCGTCGAAGGCTCGAAGGTCCCGCAGCTCGCAGCGGCCAACGTCGACACCCTGTTCATCGTCACCTCGTGCAACGCCGACTTCAATCCGGCCCGGCTGGAGCGCTACCTGGCGCTGGCCAACCAGGCCGGGACCGAACCGGTGATCCTCCTGACGAAGGCCGACACGGCCGCCGACGCCGAGACCTACCGCCGCGCGGCCGAGGCCCTCCAGCGCGACCTGCCCGTGGTGATGATCAACCCCCGCGAGCCGGACGCCATCGCGGCCCTGGCGCCGTGGTGCGGGCCCGGCCGGACCGTGGCGCTCGTCGGCTCCTCCGGGGTAGGCAAGTCGACCCTGGTCAACACCCTGGCGGGCGACGGCGTGGAGGAGCCCCAGCTCACCGGGGGCATCCGCGAGCACGACGCCAAAGGCCGCCACACCACCACGGCGCGCTCGCTCCACGCCATCGCGGCCGGCGGCTGGGTCATCGATACGCCGGGAATGCGCACCCTCCACGTCAGCGACGCGGCGGACGGGATCGAGACCCTGTTCGCGGAGATCGTCGAACTGGCGCCACTGTGCCGGTTTCGCGACTGCACCCACGCGCACGAGCCCGGCTGCGCCGTCCAGGCGGCGGTGACCGAAGGCCGTCTCGATCCCGAGCGCCTGTCGCGCTGGCGCAAGCTCCTGGACGAGAACCGGGTGAACACGCCCGTTCTGACCGGCCCGCGCGGCAACAAGAAGCGCTGAGCCGCCCGTGAGCGCGTGGCCTCCCCTCGACCGGGACCGGTTCGCCAAGTGCCGGGCACTGATGGAGCGCGGTGCGACGCCGGGCGAGCGTGCGGCCGGCCGGGCCGCCGCCGCCCGCATCGCCGCCGCCGCCGGTCTGACCCTGGCGCAGGCGGAGGCGTTCGACGCACCGAGGACGCGGCCGGCGCCCTCCTATGCCTGGCGCGCATCCAAGACCGCCTCCACGACTGCGCCTGAGCCGAAGGCTCCGCCCGCCCCGATCACCGTGGAGGAGTTGCAGGCCCAGAAGCGTGCCGCCGAGGCGCGTCGGCGCAAGCTGGCGGCGCGGGAGGCCCGGCGCCTGCGGGCGCTTCATGCCGAGCAGGAACGGCAGAGCGCCGCAATCCGGACCGCGCAGGGCGAGCGCGACCGGGCCTGGGCGGAGGCACGAGCCGGCGGACCGACAAACGAACCCCATCCTGTAACCGGATCGCATCTTGGCTAGCCGCTACGGCCTCGAGATCCGTGCCGCGAGCGCCGCCGATGCGCCCGGCCTCGCCGTGCTGCTCGCCGAGATCGGGCTTGCGATGCCGGCCGAAGCCCTGGCCGAGCGCCTGGAAGCGATACGGACCGGGCCGAGTGTCGCGCTCGTCGCACAGGAATGGGGGCCGCCGAGCGGCCTCGTGGTGCTGCACTGGTACCGGAGCGTCGCCGAGGCCCGTCCCGTCGCCCAGATCACCACCCTGTTCGTGGGAGCCGAGCAGCGCCGGCGCGGCATCGGACGGCTCCTGCTCAAGGCCGCTTCGCAGGCAGCCCGCATGGCCGAGTGCGACACCCTTCAGGTCGTAGCGTCGGCCGACTCCGCCGACCTTGCCGATTTCTGCCGCGCCACGGGCTTCACCCCGGGCGGCCCCGGCTTCGTCCGACCCCTGCGCAAGGGCCGCTGAACCGCGGCCTCGCCTCGTCAAGCCCGGCAAGCTTTGTTAGACGGTGCCCCTCGCGATCACCCCGGCCCGTTCCATGTCCTCCGCCCTGTCCCCCGAGACCCCCATCTCCACCCGCCCGGTGCCCCGCCCGGGCGTCCTCGCCATCGAGGCCTATGTGCCTGGCAAGAGCGGCGTGCCGGGGGCGCACAAGATCCACAAGCTCTCGTCCAACGAAACGCCCCTGGGGCCGAGCCCGCTGGCCCTGGCCGCCCTGCGGGAAGCGTCGGGCAAGCTCGAACTCTATCCGGACGGCACCTCGGCGCGCCTGCGCGATGCCATCGGCCGGCGCTACGGCCTCGATCCCGCCCGCATCGTCTGCGGCGCCGGGTCGGACGAACTCCTGTCCTTCCTCGCCTACGCCTATCTGGGGCCGGGCGACGAGGGGATCTTCTGCGCCCACGGCTTCCTCGTCTACCGCATCGCCATCCTGGCCGCCGGCGCCACGCCCGTCGTGGTGCCGGAGCGCGACCTCACGGCCGATGTCGACGCGATGCTGGCCGCCGTCACCTCGCGCACGAAGATCGTCTACCTTGCCAACCCCAACAACCCGACCGGCACCTACCTGCCGTTCGACGAGGTCCGTCGCCTGCACGCGGGCCTGCCGCCGCACGTGCTTCTCGTCCTCGACGGGGCCTATGCCGAGTATGTCCGCGCCAACGATTACAGTGCCGGCCTCGACCTCGTGCTCGAATCCCAGAATGTGGTGATGACCCGGACCTTCTCGAAGATCCACGGTCTGGCCGCCTTGCGCATCGGCTGGATGGTCGCCCCGGGCGAGGTCGCCGACGCGGTCAACCGCATCCGCGGGCCGTTCAACCTGTCCGGCCCCGGCATCGCCGCGGGGGCGGCGGCCATCGCCGACGAGGTGCACGTGGCGGGGGCGATCGCCCACAACGACACGTGGCTCGCCCGGCTCGTCGAGGGTGTGACAACCCTGGGACTCACCGTGACGCCGAGCGTCGCCAACTTCGTGCTGGTGCACTTCCCCGATGAAGCCGGCCGCTCGGCGGCGGAGGCCGACGCGTTCCTGACCGCCCGGGGGATCATCACCCGGCGGGTCTCGTCCTACGGCCTGCCCCATGCCCTGCGCGTGACCGTCGGCAGCGCCGAGGCCAACGCGGCCTTCCTCGCCGCGCTCACCGACTTCCTCGGGGCCGCCCCACGTGCCTGAGCTCGCCACACCCGTCGTCGACACCCTCGCCATCGTGGGGCTCGGGCTGATCGGCTCGTCCATCGCCCGGGGCGCACGCCAGTACGGCCTCGCCCGGACCATCGTGGCCATCGACGGCAATCCGGGCGTGCTGGAGCGCGTTCGGGCCCTCGGCCTCGCCGATACGGCCACGGACGACGTCGCGGCCGGCGTGACGGGGGCGGACCTCGTGATCCTGTGCGTGCCGGTGGGCGCCGTCGGGGCCGTGGCCGAGGCCATGGGCGGCGCTCTGAAGCCCGGCGCCATCGTGTCCGATGTCGGGTCCGTGAAGGCCTCGGTGGTCGCGGCCGTGGCGCCGCACATTCCCGAGGGCGTCGCCTTCGTGCCGGCCCATCCGGTGGCGGGCACCGAGTATTCCGGCCCCGATGCCGGGTTCTCGACCCTGTTCTCGGGGCGCTGGTGCATCCTCACCCCGCCCGAAGACACGGACCCTGCGGCCACCGCGCGGGTTCAGGCCTTCTGGGAAGGGCTCGGCGCCATCGTCGAGTCCATGACGCCCGAGCACCACGACCTCGTGCTCGCCATCACCAGCCACGTGCCGCACCTCATCGCCTACAACATCGTCGGCACGGCCGCCGACCTCGAGGCCGTGACGCAATCCGAGGTGATCAAGTTCTCGGCCGGCGGGTTCCGCGATTTCACCCGCATCGCCGCCTCCGATCCGACCATGTGGCGGGATGTGTTCCTGACCAACAAGGACGCGGTGCTGGAGATGCTTGGGCGGTTCAACGAGGATCTCGCCGCGCTCGCCCGCGCCATCCGCTGGGGCGACGGCGACGCCCTGCACGAGCTGTTCACCCGCACCCGCACCATCCGAAAAGGCATCGTCGCCATGGGCCAGGAGACGGCCGAAGCCGATTTCGGCCGTGCCCGGCCGGGGCCGGCACCCGAGAAGGTGCCGCCCGCCGCCTGAGGCTTCAGCCCGGGAAGGGCGGGCTCACACGAGCCCGAGCTTCTGCGCCAGGCCGATGCGCTGGAGCTTGCCGGTCGCACCCTTGGGGATCTCGTCCAGGATGAGGATCTTGGCCGGCACCTTGAAGGCCGCGAGACGTTCGAGGGCGAAGCCCCGCAGATCCTTCTCCGCCAGGGTCTGGCCTTCGCGCAGGACGATGGCGGCTGCGACATCCTCGCCGAGCTTGTCGTGCGGCATGGCGAAGGTCACGCATTGCGACACGGCCGGATGGTCCATGAGGATCTCGTCGACCTCGCGCGGCGAGATCTTCTCGCCGCCCCGGTTGATGATCTCCTTGAGGCGTCCGGTGAGCGAGAGGTAGCCTTCCGGGGTGAGCGAGCCCTGGTCGCCCGTGCGGAACCAGCCCTGCTTCGTGAAGGCCTCGGCGTTGGCCTTGTCGTTGTTCTCGTAGCCCGCCATCACGTTGTCGCCCCGGATGACGATCTCGCCGATTTCGCCGGCGGGAAGCGGCTCGCCGTCCTCGTCCACGATGGCGATCTCGGGGCCGGCGGCGAGGCCGACCGAGCCGGCGTAATGCGGCTTCGGGGGCAGGGGGTTCGAGGCCATCTGGTGGGCGGCCTCGGTCATGCCGTAGGCCTCGATCAGGGGGGCGCCGAAGGTGTCCTCGATCTCTTTCATCACCTGCGGCGGCATGGAGGACGAGGACGAGCGGATGAACCGCAGCGGGTTCGCCTCGATGACCTCCCGGTTGCGGGAGGCACGGCCGAGGATCGCCTGATGCATGGTCGGCACCGCCGTGTACCAGGTCGGGCGGACCTCACCCATCCAGCCGAAGAACTTCAGGGCGTTGAAGCCCGGGGTGCAGGAAACCTGACCGCCGGCCGAGAGCGGCGCCAGGATACCCGCGATGAGGCCGTGGATGTGGAACAGCGGCATGATGTTGAGGCCACGATCCCCCGCCGTGAAGGCCACCGCCTGCCGGATGTTGCGGGCCGAGGCGCAGACGTTGGACTGCTTCAACGGCACGATCTTGGGGCGCGACGTGGTGCCGGAGGTGTGGAGCACCAGGGCGATGTCGTCGGGCTGCGCCGGACCACCGTTGGCGGCGGGCGCGACGGCTTCACCCGAGAACGCCAGGGTGAAGGAGCCGGCCCCTGCTTCCGGGGTCGGGCGCAGGCGCACCACCGGCACGCCGAGCTTCTCGGCGACGGCCACGGCCGGCGTCTCGGAGCCTTCGGCCACCACCAGCAGCCGGGCGTCGAGGTCGGAGAGGTAGAACGTGAACTCGTCCGCCTTGTAGCTCGGGTTGAGCGGTGCCGAGGTGGCGCCCGCCGCGATGGCGATGAAGGCGGCGGCCATCTCGGGACCGTTGTCGAGGACGATGCCGACGCGGTCGCCCCGGCCGATGCCCTGGGCGTTCAGGGCCGCGATGGTGCGCGTGGTCAAGGCGCGCAGGGCACCGAAGGTCAGGGGCACGCCGCCGGGGCTCGACAGGGCGGTGGCCTCGTCGGCGCCGGCCTGGATCAAGGCGTGGAGGGTGGTGGCGTTCTCGGCCATGGAAGATGTGTCCTTGAAATCGCTCGAAAAATTCAGGCGGCCGTGATGGACAGGCGTCCCTGCGCCCGGTCCAAACTCTGCGCGAGCAGGCGCATCAGGGCGTAGACGGTGCCGATATGCGGGGTCGGGGTGTCGGTCAGGCGCCCGAGCTCGATGATCGATCCGACCAGCGCCTCGAGTTCGATGGGTCGGCCCGCCTCGACGTCCTGCAGCATCGAGGTCTTGTGGGCGCCGACCTTCTCGGCTCCGGCGATGCGCTTCTCGATGCCGAGCTTGAACGTGATGCCGAGCTTGCCCGCGATCGCTTCCGCTTCGCGCATCATGTCGGTGGCGAGTGCCCGGGTCTCGGGGAACTGGCAGATGTCCACGAGGGTGGCGTGGCTGAGCGCCGAGATCGGGTTGAAGCTGAGGTTGCCCCAAAGCTTGAGCCAGATCTCCGCCCGGATGTCCGAAGTCACGGGCGCGCGGAACCCCGCCTTGATGAGGCGCTGGGCGAGCGACTGGACGCGGGGGCTCATGGTGCCGTCGAGTTCGCCCAGACCAAAGCGGTGGCCCTCGATCACCTGCACCACGCCGGGCTCCGTGAGCACAGCGGCCGGATAGACCACGGAGCCGATGACGTGCTTCGGATCGAGGTGCTGGGCGATGAGGCCGCCCGGATCGGCCGTCTCCAGGTGGGTGCCGGTCAGGTCCCCGCCGTGACCACCGGAAAAGTACCACCACGGGATTCCGTTCTGCATGGTCACCACCATGGTCTCGGGTCCGATGAGGTGGTGCAGATCGGCGGCGATGGGGCCGACCTGATGCGCCTTGACGGTCAGCAGCACGATGTCGTGCACGCCGGCCTCGTCCATGGATTTCGTGGCCGATAGGTTCTTCACGTGGATCTCGGAGCCGTTCTCCTCGATCAGGCGCATCCCGTTGGTCTTGATGGCGTCGAGGTTGGCGCCGCGCGCGATGAAGGTGACGTTCTCCCCCGCGTTGGCGAGGCGTACGCCCAGGAATCCGCCGATGGCGCCGGCGCCGACAATGGCGATGCTCATGTGGGTGTCCTCAGATTCGTGTTCGTCAAATCCGTCACGCGAATGCGTTCGACAGTACGCCGATGCCCTCGATGTCAACTTCGACGGTGGCGCCCTTCGGGATCGGACCCGCACCGTTGGAGGTTCCGCAGGCGATGAGGTCGCCGGGCTCCAGGGTCATGCCCCGCGAGACCAGGGCGACGATCTCCTGCGGCTTGAAGATCATGTCGGCGAGCGGGTAGCGCTGGCGCTCGCGCCCATTGACCCGCACGGCGACGGAGAGGGCGTCCGGGTCGAGGCCGGTGGCGATGACCGGGCCGAACGGACCGAATCCGTCGAAACCCTTCGAGCGGGTCCATTGCACGAAGCTCGGATCGGCTTTCAGCACCTCCAGCGCCGTGACGTCGTTCACGCAGGTGTAGCCGAAGATGTGCTCGGCCGCCGCCTCGGGGCTGAGATCGCGTCCGCGCCGGCCGATGACGATGCCGAGTTCGCCCTCGAACAGGATGCGGCCGAGGCCGTCCGGGATCGTCACGGCCTGCCCGCTCGCCCGGTAGGTGTTGGGCGGCTTGACGAAGAACAGGGGAGCCTCCGGCCGCTCCAGCCCCTGCTTCTCGGCCGCCGCGTGAAAATTGTTCCACAGGGCGATGAGCTTCGACGGCCGGCAGGGAAGGTCGAGGGTGACGTCGGCGAGCGGCAGAGTCTCGCCCGTGGGAGTCGGAGTGGAGAAGAGATCGCCCTCGTAGACGGTGATGCTCTCCCCGTCGAGGCGGCCGAAGCCGTCTCGACCGCCATGGGTGTAGCGAAGCCAGCGCGCCATGGTTTCAGGCGTTCCGGGCGATATAGCGCGCACGCCAGGGCTTCAGCACGGCGATGGCCAGCAGCGAGGCGAGGATGTTGGCGCCGGCGGCGACGAGGAACACCCCGTCCCAGCTCGCCGAACTCTGCTGGAGATAGTTGGCGGCGGGGACCAGCAGGGCCGCCGTGCCCTTGGCGGTGTAGAGCAGGCCGGCATTGGTGGCGGCGAACTTGGTGCCGAAGGTGTCGGTGCAGGTCGAGGGGAACAGCGAGTAGATCTCACCCCAGGCGNAGGGCCGCCGTGCCCTTGGCGGTGTAGAGCAGGCCGGCATTGGTGGCGGCGAACTTGGTGCCGAAGGTGTCGGTGCAGGTCGAGGGGAACAGCGAGTAGATCTCACCCCAGGCGAAGAACACGAACCCCGAGAGCAGCACGAACCACAGGGGRTCGTGACCCCAGAGGTAGAGCATGTAGATGCCGAAGCCTTCCATGGCGAAGGCGATGAACATGGTGTTCTCGCGGCCGATCTTGTCCGACACCCAGCCGAAGAACGGGCGGGTCAGTCCGTTGAGCACCCGGTCGATGGTGGCCGCGAAGGTGATGGCCACCATGGTGATGCCCATGATCGTGACGGGCACCTTGTCGACGCCGATGAACATGAAGTACATCAGCCAGAAGATCGGCTGGCGTGCGACCTCGCCGGGGGTGAAGTTGCGCCGGGTCTGGGCGACGCTGGCATTGCTCGCCGCCTCTGCGACCTGCCCCTTCTTCGGGGAGACCAGGAACACCGACAGCACCATGACGATGAGGCCCTGGCCGATGCCGAAGCTGAAGAACGCGGATTGGAAGCCGTTCTCGGCGATCATCCACTGGATCGGCGCGACGGTGAGGGCCGAGCCGGCGCCGAAGCCGGCGGCGGTGATGCCGGCGGCCAGACCCCGCTTGTCCGGGAACCACTTCAGGGCCGAGCCGACGCAGGTGCCGTAGACGGCGCCCGCACCGATGCCGGCCACCACTTGGCCGAGGTAGAACATGTTCAGGGTCTCGGCGTAGGAGTTGATCACCCAGCCGATGCCGCAGAGCAGGCCGCCGAACAAGACCACGACGCGCGGGCCGTACTTGTCGACGAACCAGCCCTCGACGGGGACGAGCCAGGTCTCGAACAGCACGAACAGGGTGAAGGCCCACTGGATCGCNGACCACGACGCGCGGGCCGTACTTGTCGACGAACCAGCCCTCGACGGGGACGAGCCAGGTCTCGAACAGCACGAACAGGGTGAAGGCCCACTGGATCGCGGCGCGGTCGAAGCCGAACTTCTTCTGGATGTCGGGGACGAAGAACGTCCAGCCGTACTGGAGGTTGGCGATCATCACCATGCAGATGACGCCGATCACGAGCTGGCCCCAGCGGCCGAACGGGGGGGCGGCGATCGTCGGAGAGGCGGCAGACCCTCCTGTTGCGCTATAATCTTNGAACTTCTTCTGGATGTCGGGGACGAAGAACGTCCAGCCGTACTGGAGGTTGGCGATCATCACCATGCAGATGACGCCGATCACGAGCTGGCCCCAGCGGCCGAACGGGGGGGCGGCGATCGTCGGAGAGGCGGCGTAGGCGGTCCCACCTGGGACGGGCGCAGCGGTGCGCGCGGTCATGGCGTTGTCCTTGGATCAACTTTTGGTAATGCCGCACGGTTCTAACCGCAATTATTTTGAATTCAAGCAGCTTCGCCGTGACGCCATCTTGCACTCTTCTGTAAATTTTTTTCGATACCCATGTAAAAAATTTGAGATAGCCATGACTGAATAGCGATACCGGACGGTGATCTTGCGATGCAAAGGACTAAGCGTGCGCTGCAGCAATCGACGGGGAGCTGAGCCGCCGGGGTGGGCCGGACCGGAACATTCTTGGGTGCTGCACGGTTGCGCTTGGCCTGTGGCAGACGGTCGCCTCCCTGGTCGTCGGCCCAGATCCTGGCCCATTCACGGAGAGTTCGATGAGCAGCACGACGGACAAGATCAAGGGTCTGGCCAACGAGGCCGTCGGCAACATCAAGCAGGGCGTCGGTTCCGTCACCGGCAACGAGAAGCTTCAGGCCGAGGGCAAGGCCCAGGAACTGAAGGGCGAAGCGCAGAAGACCGTCGGCGATGCCAAGGACGGCATCAAGAACGCGGCCCAGAGCGCGGCCGATGCCGTGAAGAAGATCTGACCGGAGCCCCATCGGCGGGCCGTGCTTGGCTCGGGGCATTCAGCGCCGCGGACATCGGGTCCGCTGCGGCAGAGAGGAACCGGAATGAACAGAGATCAATTCGAGGGCGGCCTGCGCAACCTGCGTGGGCGCGGCCGGACGGCCCTGGGCGCCGTGACCGGGCGTCCGCGTCAGCAGATCGACGGCGCTGTGGATCAGGTCGCCGGGACGCTCCAGCACGGGTATGGCCGGGCTCGCGAGACCGCGGACGGCCTGCATCGCGACGGCACGCAGTTCATCGACGAGGCCCGCAGCCGGGGTCGGGCCGTGGCGAGCGAGGTCCAGGATCGTGCCGAGGATCTGCGGGAGCGCGGACGCGGCTACCGTGACGAAGCGGTGCGGCGGGGCCGGGATATCGCAGCCCGAGCCGACGACAACCGGAACACCACGCTGCTGGTGGTCGCCGCCGCTGCTTTCGCCACCGGGTGGCTCATGCGCCGGACACGCTGAGGCGAGCCGCACCAGTCTCGCTGGCGCTGTCTACGCCCCGGTGAAGTGGTGCTCAGCCTCGGGTGCCGGGCGCCGGGCCTTCGCTTCGTACAGGGCCGTATCGGCCCGGGCCAGAACCTCCTCCGGGCTTTCTGCGTTCGGTAGACAGGTGGCGATGCCGAAACTGGCCGCGATCCGCACCGAGGCTCCGTACACCTCGAACGGCTGTGCGAGGCCCGCGTGGGCGCGCTCGACGATGGCGGTGGCCAGTGCCCCGTCCGGCGCGACGATGACGAACTCGTCCCCGCCGAGGCGGAACATCCGCGCCGGTGCCGCCAAGCAGGCGATTCGGCCGGCGAGCAGGGTCAGCAGCAGGTCGCCCGCGGCGTGACCGAGGGTGTCGTTGATCGGCTTGAAATGGTCGAGGTCGAACAGGATCACGGCAAAGTCCGTCGCCGGCTCTGTCATGGCCTCGCTCAACCGCTCGCGCAGGGCCAACCGGTTGCCGAGCCCCGTCAGGTCGTCCCGGCGGGCGAGGTGATGCAATCGCGTCCGCTCCGTTTCCTGGGTGGTGACGTCCCGGTCGATCCCCCGATACCCCTGCAGCACGCCGTCGGCGTCAAAGAGCGGCACGCCGCTCGTCTCGAGGACGACGATGCGGCCGTCCCGGTGGCGGTTATGGTTGATCAGTCCGGCGAAGGAGCGCTTCTCGCGCACGATCTCGGCGAAGGCACTCCCCACCCGCTCGGCCTCGTCCGGCGGCATGAAGTCGAACGGCGTCCGGCCAATGATCTCGTGCGGCTCGTAGCCGAGAAGCACCAGGGAATGACGCGAGGCGTAGGTGTAGCGCCCCTGGGCATCCACCTCCCAGATCCAGTCCGAATTGGTGTCGAGCATCGCACGCAGGCGAGCGATCTCCTGCAGCAGCCGTTCCGTATCGGCAGGTGCATCGATAAGTGCGCCGAATCTCTGGCGTCGGGCGTTTCGCTCCGGACTCGACCGATCTTTGGCCGGTCCGGGATTGCGCGTGCGAGATGTCGGGCTCATGCAGGACCGGTCGTGGCGTCGTTTCCATTAACCTTAGGTCACGCGACCATAAGGGTTCGTTACTGTACTGAGGATCTTGCCGGTTCAGCCCGCTTTTCGGCGGAGGAATGAGACCGAGGAGACCAGCCAGATGTCCATTCGTCCATGGTCCGCTTTGACGACCGATGAGTTTCGGCATCGAGATATGTGCCGCACCATCGCCGTGCTGCCCGTGGCCGCCATAGAGCAGCATGGCCCGCACCTCCCCCTCTCCACCGATCTCGACATCGCCGAGGGCTACCTCGCCCGGCTCATGGCTCTGCCGGCCGACGATCTCGACGTCCTCGTCCTGCCCGTGCAGGCCATCGGGAAGTCCGACGAGCACGACGCGTTTCCGGGGACCCTGAGCCTCACGAGCGCGACGGCGCTCGGTGCATGGGGCGAGATCGGCACCGGGATTCACCGGGCCGGCTGCACCAAGCTCGTCCTCGTCACCGCGCATGGCGGCAACAGCGGCCTCATCGATCTCGTGGCCGCCGACCTGCGCGCCCGCCTCGACATGGTCGCCGTCACCACCGCCTGGAGCCGATTCGGCTATCCCGAGGGCCTGTTTCCCGAAGCCGAGATCCGGCACGGCATCCATGGCGGGGGCATCGAGACCGCCCTGATGCTGGCGCTCTGCCCCGACCGCGTGCGGATCGACCGCATCGCCGACTTCACACCGCGCACCCTCGAGATGGAGCAGGCGTTCACGCACCTCCGAGCCGGGCGCCCGGCGGCCTTTGCCTGGAAGGCGGGGGATCTCAACCCGGCCGGGGCCATCGGCGATGCGCGCCTCGGGACGGCCGAGGCGGGACACGCCGCCCTCGATCACGGCGCCCGCGCGGTCCTCGAACTCCTGCGCGACGTCGATCGCTTCACCCTGGCGCCCTGAAGCTTGGCGAAGCCGAGAAACCGCGAAAAACTCAGTCTTCGGGGTCTTCGGTCTCGGGCGTGCGGGTCGGCCAGGTCACGATGCGGTCCAGGAGTTCGTCGGCGGTGAACTCCTCCTCGTTGCCCGACACGCGACCGCGGATGGAGATGCCGGCCTCGTGGACGCTGGCTGCCCGGCCGCTCACCAGGGGATGCCAGTCGGGCAGGTCCTCGCCGTCGCGCACGAGGCGGTACCCACAGGTCGGCGGCAGCCACGGGATCGTCCGTACGGCCTCCGGCGTCAGGCGCACGCAATCCGGCACCCGCTTCTGCCGGCGGGGATAATCACGGCAATGGCAACCGTGCCCGTCGAGCAAGGTGCAGCCCACATCCGTATGGTAGACCTCGCCCGTGTCCTCGTCCTCGAGCTTCAGGAGGCAGCAACGGCCGCAACCGTCGCACAAGCTCTCCCACTCGGCGGGCGTCATCATATCCAGCGTCTTGGTGCGCCAGAACGGTTCGGTGGAAGCCGGCGGCCCGGACGGGCGTGCGGGCGTGCGATCCCGCATTCGGGAACCCCAAGGTCAGGATGTGCGGTGGGACGGGCGAAGGGTTCCCTTGCCGCAACGCGTCTCAATGAGCAAGCGCCACCGGCGCGCCCCATTCCCGCGTCAAGGTTAATCCGATCTTGAGCCGGTGCACGCGGCGACGTGCCATGCCGCCGGCGCGTTGCGCATGGTATCGGGTGTCTCGCGAACCGATGCGCGGCTTGATAGATTGAATGCCGCGGTGCGGACCGGATCGGGCTGCCCTCCAGGGACGTGAAGAACAGATCGTGCGCTTGCCCAACGCCACTTCCCTGACGACGCGGTTCAAGCGTGCGGCCCTGGCCTTCGACGCCTGGGTGAACGCGGGTCTCTACGACAGCGGCCGCTCGGCCGGCGAGACCTACGAGCGTTTCCAGGAGCGTATGAACGTCTTCGCCGTGCGGGGCTGGAAGCGCGGTGTCCTCGACCTGACCAGCGAGGCGATGACGCTCGGCACCGGCGGCGCGGTGTTGATGCTGGCGCTGGCGCAATCCGCTTTCAACCAGACCAGCGACAACTGGCTCAAGACCCAGGATCTCGCCGTCACCTTCCTCGACCGCTATGGCGCCGAGGTGGGACGGCGCGGGATCAAGCACGACGATTCGCTGAAGCTCGACGACTTCCCCGATATCATGATCAAAGCCCTGGTCTCGACGGAGGACCGGCGCTTCTACGAGCATTGGGGCATCGACCCCATCGGCACGGCGCGCGCGCTGGTTTCGAATTCGCGCGGCGGCGGCAACACGCAGGGCGGCTCGTCCATCACGCAGCAGCTCGCCAAGAACCTGTTCCTGACGAACGAGCGCTCCCTCGAGCGCAAGATCAACGAGGCCTTCCTCGCCCTGTGGCTGGAAAGCCACCTCACCAAGAACGAAATCCTGAAGCTCTATCTCGACCGCGCCTATATGGGTGGCGGCACCTTCGGCGCCGTGGCGGCCGCCGACTACTATTTCGGCAAGCCGCTCAAGGACATCTCCCTCGCCGAAGCCGCCATGCTGGCCGGTCTGTTCAAGGCGCCGACGAAGTATGCGCCCCACGTCAACCTGCCCGCCGCCCGCGCCCGCGCCGTCGACGTGCTGCACAACATGGTCGAGGCCGGCTTCGTCACGGAGGGCCAGATCCAGACGGCCCTGCGCAACCCGGCCACTCCGGTGACCCGCACCCGCGACATCACGGCGGACTACTACCTCGACTGGGCGTTCGGCGAGATCAAGGGCATGGCCGATGCGGGCCGCTTCCGCAGCGACCGCGTGCTCACGGTCAAGACGCCGCTGGACCTCACGATCCAGAAGCGCGCCGACGAGGTGGTGCAGAACACCCTGCGCCGCTACGGCGACCAGTACGACGTCGACGAGGCCGCCATGGTGATCCTCGACCCGGATGGCGCGCTGCGTGCCATGGTGGGCGGGGCCGATTACGGCGAGAGCCAGTTCAACCGCGCCACCGACGCCCTGCGCCAGCCGGGCTCCTCGTTCAAGCCCTACGTCTACGCCGCAGGCCTCGCGTCCGGCCTGTACCGGCCCGACACCCGGGTCGTCGACCGCCCGGTCTGCCTCGGCGACTGGTGCCCGCAGAATTACGGCCGCTCGTTCTCCGGCCCGACCAACCTCACGGTGGCGGTGGCCAAATCCATCAACACCATCCCGATCCAGATCTCCATCGCCATCGGCAAGGGCATGGGCATCAAGGGGGATTTCGCGGCCGCCACCGCCGGCCGGGTCAAGATCGTCGAGACCGCCCACCGCATGGGCATCACGACGCCGCTGCCGACGAACTCGGTGTCCCTGCCCATCGGCTCGGCCGAGGTCAACGTGATCGATCAGGCCGCCGCCTACGCGGTGTTCGCCAACGGCGGGCGCAAGGCCAAGCCCTACGCCGCCATGGAGGTGAAGAACTCGTCCGGCGAGGTGATCTACCGCCATGCCGACGAGGCGGTCGAGCAGGTGCTATCGACCCAGGTGGTCGCCGACATGAACTACATGCTCACCAAGGTGGTGGAGGAGGGCACCGGCAAGCGCGCCCAACTCGAGGGCATTAAAGTCGCGGGCAAGTCCGGTACCACGAACGCGTATCGCGATGCCTGGTTCGTCGCCTACACGGGCAACTATGTCGGCTCGGTCTGGTTCGGAAACGACGACCACACCTCCACCAACAAGATGACCGGCGGCTCGCTCCCCGCCATGGCCTGGCACGATGTGATGGAGATCGCCCACCAGGGTATCGAACTGAAGCCGATGCCGGGCCTCAAGGAGGTCGGGCGCGCCGTGGCCCAGACACCGACTGCCGCCCCGATCAATCCGGCGGCCAGCGCCGCCGGCAAGCTGTCGCGGCGTTCCTTCGAGGTCATCGGCGGCGTCAACGGCCTGTTCCGCACCGTCGAGGCCAGCGGCGCGTCCCCGCGCGCGGCCGGCAACGTGGCCGACGGGACACGCCCGGCATTCGGCCGCATCGCCACTCCGTAAGCGTGAGAGCTCAGGTTCGATGAAAGCCGCCGACATGGTCGCGCCCGCCCGCCCGGAGGCCGGAAACGCCGGTGTGCGGACCGTCGGCGCGCGTATCGCCGCCGTGGCGCGTGACGGCGTACGCCGAGCCTCCACCGTCAGCCTCGTCCTCTACGCCCTCGCCCTCGGGGCAGGGATCGGGCTCGCCACCGCCGATTACGCCACCCGGGGCGGGTACCCGTTCGGGGGCGTCGCCGTCGGCGCATGGACGGCGTGGCCCCGCACCGGTTCCGTGGGGGCCGATCCCTATGCCCGGGCCGTGAACGCCCGCCGGGGCGAGATTCCCCTGGCGGTCGGCGAAGGGATGCTGCTCACCGCCGCCCAGGACGACGAGGGGCAGACCCTGGACGCCACCTGTACCTACAGCATCGCGGGCATCACACCGCCCGCCCGGGCCTGGACCGTGACGGTCGCCGGGCGCGGCCCACGCGATCCCGCCCGCACCATCGTACGCGAGGGCTACACCTCGACGGAGATCCTACGCGACCGCGACGGGCGCTTCGTCATCACCCTCTCGCCCGAGGTCCAAGCGGGCAACTGGCTGGCGATGCCGCGTGCCAGCGGGCCGGTGCGTCTCGCACTGCGCCTCTACGACACGCCCGTGGCCGCGAGCGCCGGGACCCTCGATCGCACGTCCCTGCCGGCCATCACCCGCACGGGATGCGCCGCATGACGCCCCGCGGCCGCTTCCTCCTCGCCACCGCCACGGGTCTCGTGCTGGCGGGGCTCGTCCATATCGGTGCCGTCCTCCTGATCCCCCGCCTGTCGGAAGCCGATGCCCTATCGCGGGCACGCACGGGCGAGACACTCGATCACGCCATGCCGGTCTACACGCTGGCCACCGGCGACACCCCCTCGCCCCCCGAGGCGTGGCTGCCCATTCCCGATCCGGCCGTGGCGGTCGGGATCTGCGCCTACGATCTCGCCGATGGCCCCATGCGGGTCTCTGCCCGCACGGGGCCGCTGATGCTGTCCCTCGCCGTCCACGGCCGGCGCGGCGCCTTCTACGCGGTCACCGACCAGGCGGCCGTGCGCGGTGCCCTCGATCTCGTGGTGCTCACCCGTGCCCAGTACGACGAGGCGCTCGCCAACGCCGACGAGAACGACGTCACCCGTGACGTCCGCATCGTGGCGCCGGACGCCAAGGGTTATGTGGTGGTGCGGGTGATCGCCGCCCTGCCGAGCCAGAGGCCGGCGGCCAACACGGCGGTGCAGGCCGTGTCCTGCACGGTGGACGTGCCCGCCGAGGACAAGGCCGGAGGCTGAGTGTCTCTCACAAAACTCCCGCTGCGCTGTCGGACTCAGGGTGAGAACCGGCGGTGATCGGGCGTTTTGTGAGGCAGTCTGAAAGCTCGTCAGGGGGGCGCCGTCGGCAGCACTCCGAGGCGGAAGACGGTGTAGGCTCCGCCTTGCCCGAGGGGTTCCATCGACTGACCGACGCGTGCGAGGTCGGTGGCGAGGGTCGTCCAGAACGGATCACCTGTCAGGCAGACGAAATACTCGGCTCCGGAGGATGCGAGGATTTCCGCGAGGGCGGGTCCCCGATCCTCGTTCCGGACAGGATGACGCACGAACGCGAGCGCACTGGACGGCGTTTTCAGGCCGACGACATCGGTCAGGCGGAGTTCGGGCAGGCGCCAGGCCACGTAACCCGCGTCATGCACCGCCACGCGCGCGTTCGCCGGGACCGTCGCGCGCAGGGTGGCCACCATCGCTTCGCGAGCCTGCGCCATCCGCTGCGTTTCCTAAGCTGCCTGAAGGGTCCTCGCCTGCAGGCCCACGAGGCACAGCACCGCGACGCAGGCCACCCGTCGCCGCTCGGCTGTGAGCAAGCCGGCCGCACCGAAGAGCAGGACCGGCACCGCTTCCGCGAGATACCGGCAGTAATTGTGCGACAGGCCGCCGGGGAAAACCCAGGTCGCGGACCCGAGCCAGGCGAGAAGGAATATGGCTCCACACCATCCCGCCCGCCTGCGCCACAACCCGATGCCGCCGATGGCGACGATCAGGAGCGCGGAGTGCAGGATCGCCGAGGACGCGATCATGAGCTTGTCGGCGAGGGGGAGGGGCGCCTCCGCGAAGAACGCGATCTTCGCGCCGCCCGTCGCCGGGACGAGACTGCCGGTCATCATCCATGAGAACGCCACCCAGGGGATCGCCGCTGCGGCCGCGAGGGCCGTGATCCGCAGCACCTGCGAGGGTGCCCCACGCACCAGCCAGCACTGCCGGACGAGGAGGGGCAGGGCCAGCAACGCGAGTTCCGGCCGGAGGAAGGGCAGAGTTCCGCACAGCACGGGCAGCCACCGCGCGTCGCGTAGAACGAGGCTCCAGGCGATGGCTGCCGCCGCAAGCCCGGTTTCAAGGCCGTTGACAAGGTGCAGCGTCTGGTATCCGGCCAGGAGTCCGAGGCAGATCAGCACCACACGGCTGCATCCCGCCTGCACGGCCATACGGTCGAGGCCGGCCACGTAGAGCAGAATGGCAAGGAGACCGACGAGATCGTTCGCGGTCTCCAGCGGAAGAAGAAGCACGAGACCCGCGATCGCCAAGAGATGGACGGCGCTCGTCGCCCCCGTCAGCGCCGTGGAACCGGCATAGGCCGGGTCCGCGCCGCCGGCGAGCAGCGTTCGGGCGTTGTGGAGCGTGATGTACGCATCGTCGATCCTGAGATCGGGGCGGCCGACCACGACAAGGGCTGCGATCACCGTAAACATCAGCTACGCGAGCGCACGCCACCATCTCCCTGCGTCCGGCGCTCCGGCGTGCGTCGACCCTCGCCCGAGACCGTCAATGCCGCCCAACGGTTCGGCAGGTTGCAAACGCCCCATACTGTCCTCCCCGCTCAGGGATCGTGGAGAATCCGACTTGGACGCGTGTTCGGATCCGGATCGGTCTGGCCGAGGCGTCGCACGGGACGACGCACCTTCGACTCGGTCCTCAGTTCTTGACGACGAGGGGCCTCGGGGCGGGGGCAGCGTCTACCGCACGCTCCTCCCAGCCGCCGCAGCTTTCCTCCGTCGCCGGTTGGACCAGGGGCACGAGGAGGGGACGACGCTCCTCCAGGGCCCGCAGGGTCCGCTCGACGAGGGCCGCCTCCGGCGAGGGAACGGCGACGAGGAGGTGTTCGAGGGCGTAGCGGTAGCGCGCGATCCGCAGGTCCGTCTCCGTCCGGACCCAGGCGACGAGGCAGCGGTTCTCGGCCACCCGCATGGCAGCCTGGCGCACGTCGCGGTCGTCCAGGGATTTGGCGAAGGGCAGGCTACGCAGACGGAGGGCGTCGGCCTGGTTCACCCGCGCGGCGATGGCGGCGAAGACCGGCAGCAGGCGCGCATCGATGCCGATATCCTCCGACAGACGGTGATAGCGCGATACGGGCGAGCGGAACGGACCATCCATGAGGGTGGCGTAGTACGCCGCCGGGTCGTCCGGGCGCCAGGATCGCGGCAGCACGCGACTGCGGGTCAGGTTGGCGAGGACGTCCGTGAAGGCATCGTGCCCCGCCGCCGGCATCAGGAAGCGCCAGGCCCGGTCGCGCAGGGTGATCTCGTCATCCGTGAAGGGAAAGGCCGAGGCCGGCTCCCCGCGCTCGCGCGCGGCCAGGGTGCCGGTGGTCTCGATCAGGCTGTTCCAGGCTCCCGGCTTCGGGCGACCGAAATCGCCTTGTTGGGTGCAGCCGGTGACGATCACGAGGATCGCCGTGATCGTCGCGATGCGACGGGAGAGAGGATCGGCCGCCATCGCCATCGCCATCGTCGGGTCCTGTCGCCGGGGACTCGCGAGGCCGCGCCTCAGGAGCGCCGACGCAGGCGGGGGGCCGGAGTCTCGGGTCCGATCGGGGTGCTGGCCTCGGTCATGCGCTCGTAGCGGATACCGGTGAACAGCAGAATCGCCCCGCGCGGGTCCTGCGCCGCGTCGGCGCTGCGCCGGAAGCGGCGGCGTCCGTCACGCGGGAAGGTCACGACGGTGGCCGTCGGACGCTCGGGACCCCCCGTATAAGATGACCTGTCGAAGTTCATCGGCTGCGATCCCGTCCCGTTGCTCTTGCGCGCCACGGGCTCCCCGTGCCGTCTCGACCGAAGGAGGAGACACCCTGCGGGGTCGTCCGATCGGCGTTCTCGTGGGCCGAGATCATCACGGGGTGGTTAACGGATTGTTGCCAAGGCGGGGGCGAGAGCGGTCGAACGGCTCGACCGACGCCGCCTTTCCATCACGGGCGTCCGGTGTGGCTCGGATGCCGCATGGCTTGGAAATTGGGTGGCGCATGGCTTGCATGAGCCTTGCCGCCCATGGCGGGCAATCCCTCCCTTGAACTCGGCCCCGCTCGCTCGCGCGAGCGGGGTTTTTTGTCCGGGCCATCAACTGCGGCCGTCCGACCATGTCGCGAGGCACGGGAACAAGCGTGGGCTTTCGCGCGCTTGCTAAGCGCCGGGGCGGCCCGATATGCCCCTTTCAATCTTTCCCCGAACGAAGGACACCGCAGGATGCGTGTGGTTACGTCACGACCCTTGAGCCTCTCGACGGCCCTGAAGATCGCGCCGCTCGCCCTGATGGTACTGGCGGCCGGTCCGGCCCAGGCCCAGCGCGAGGATCAGGGATTGCAGCTCGGCTGCGCGAACGACTATTTCCGCCTCTGCGCCGGTGTCGATCCCAACAGCAAGGACGCAGAGACCTGCATGGATCGCAACCGCGCCCGCCTGTCGCCCGAGTGCAAGGCCGCCATCGGCGACTACGACAAGCGCACCGGCGGCAAGAAGTAGCGTCCGGGGGCGGCTCTCCACCCTTTTCGAGATCCGGAGTTCGAGAGCCATGGCCCTGACCGTCGCGGTCCAGATGGATTCCATCCGGGCAATTCGTATCGCTGGTGACACCACCTTCGCCCTGCTGCTCGAAGCGCAGGCGCGAGGGCACCGGCTCCTGCACTACACACCCGACCGGCTGTCCCTCCAGGGCGGTCGGGTGACCGCACGGGTGGAAACCCTGACGGTGCAGGACGTCGAGGGTGCGCACGCCACCCTTGGTGTCCCCGAGCGCATGGACCTGTCGGAGGTGGACGTGGTGCTCATGCGCCAGGACCCGCCCTTCGACATGGCCTACATTACCGCGACCCACATGCTGGAGCGGCTGCCGGCCTCGACCCTGGTGGTGAACAACCCGGCCGAAGTGCGCAACGCGCCCGAAAAGCTGTTCGTCCTCGATTTTCCCGCCCTGATGCCGCCGACCCTCATCACCCGCGACAAGGCGGAGATCGAGGCGTTCCGGGCCGAGCACGGCGCCATCGTGATGAAGCCGCTCCATGGCCACGGCGGCGCGGCGGTGTTCCGGGTGCTGCCGGAGGACGCGAATTTCGGCTCGATGTTCGATCTGTTCTCGGTGACGTTCCGCGAACAATGGGTGGTGCAGCGCTTCCTGCCGCGCATCACCGAGGGGGACAAGCGCATCATCCTCGTCGACGGCGAACCCCTGGGCGCCATCAACCGGGTGCCGGCCCTCAACGACATCCGCTCCAACATGGTGCGGGGCGGGGCAGCGGCGGCCTCCGACCTGACACCGCGTGAACTGGAGATCTGCGCCGCCATCGGTCCCGAGTTGCGGCGGCGCGGCCTGATCCTCGTCGGCATCGACGTGATCGACGGCAACCTCACCGAGATCAACGTCACGTCTCCCACCGGCATCCGGGCGATCAAGCGCCTGGGCGGCCCCGATCTGGCGGTGTCCGTGTGGGACGCCATCGAAGCCCGCGTGAGCACGGTGCTCTCCGCCTGAACCTCACCGCTCGGCGCGCGGCGTCGCGTTGAGCTCGGCCCAGTCGAACTCCTCCTCCAGGACGTAATAGGCGTCGTCGCCGATCTCGCCCGAGCGGCGCAGGGCGAGCACCCGGTCGCGGGCGGCCTCGATGGTACTGCGCCGTGCGGCGTCGGCCGGCAGGGTCTCGGAGGCGAACCCGTCCTCTTGCCTGCCGGCCTGGTCGAGGGCCGCGCGGAACTCCTCCCGCAGGGCGTCCACATGGGCGCCGGTCTCGCCCTCGAGGCTGTGGAGCGCCGCGCCGTAGGCCTGGGTGCGGCCGTACCCGATCTCGCGGCCCACCGGATCGTCGTCCTTGAGGCCGAGGCGTCCCAGCAGCGGGCGCAGGGTCAGGCCCTGGACCGTGAGGGTGCCGATGATGACGCAGAAGGCCGTGAGCACGATGAGGTCGCGGTAGGGAAACCCCGGATCACCCTCGGGAAGCGCCAGCGCCGTCGCGATGGTGACGATACCGCGCATGCCGGCCCAGGCCACCGCCGTCGCGGCGCCCGGGCCGCGGTCATCACTGGTTTCGCCCTCGGCCCCCAATCGTGAAAAGTGGTTGGCCGACAGCACCCAGACGATGCGGACCACCACCACGGTGAGGAACACCGCCCCGCCCACGAGCGCGTAGGAGATCTGCTGCTCCCGGGGCAGGCGCTCGAGGATCGGGCCGATCTGCAGGCCGATGAGCACGAAGGCGAGCACGTTGAGGACGAACACCGCCGTGTCCCACACGGCGTAGGAGACGATGCGGGTGCGCGGCGGCGTGCGCCCGGCCGTGAGGCGCGCCGCCGTGATGGCGAAGGTGACTACGGTCAGCACCCCCGACAGGTGGATGTGCTCGGCCCCGATCCAGATGCCGAAGGCGGCGACGAATTGCAGGACGATGACGCTCGGCGCGTCGGTGACCGGCCGCATGGCCCGGGTGTAGGCGTAGGCCAGGATCGGGCCGACGACGACGCTGCCGAGGATGCCGATGAGGAAGGCCGGGCCGATCTCGGCGATGGAGAATGTCCCGGTGACGGCCGCGGTGACGCCGAGGCGGTAGATCAGCAGGGAGCCGGCGTCGTTGAGCAGGCTCTCGCCGCGCAGGATCGTGGTGAGGCGGTGCGGCAGTTCGACGTGGCGCAGCACCGACAGCGCCGCCACGGCATCGGGCGGGGCGACGATGGCGCCGAGCACGATGGCGGCCGCGATGGGCATGTCGGGAAGGAGGAGCTTCGCCACGAACGCCACGGCCAGCGTCGAGGCCACCACGGCGCCGAGCGCCAGGCCGGCGATGGGGCGCCAATGGGTGCGCAGGTCCCGGAGCGAGGTGGCGTAGCCGGCGTCCAGCAGGACGGGGGCGAGGAACAGGGCGAGCGCCAGTTCCGGGTCGAGGACGAGGTTCGGTACCGCCGGGATGAAGGCCAGGGCGATGCCGCCGAGCGCCAGGAACACCGGATACGGCGCGCCCACGCGCCGGGCGAGGGCGGCCAACAGGACGGCGCCGAACAGGACGCCGACGATCCACTCGAAAATCATCATGTGAAGGGGAGATAGGGCCGGCGCGCCCGAAACGCAGATCTCCCCTTCGCAGATCTCCCCTTCGGGACTCAGCCTCGCGTGTTCGAGACGGACAGGTCCGGCTTGTGGTTCAGGGTCTGGAACACGACGCAGTAGCGCTCCGTCAGCTTCAGGAGCTGGTCGAGTTTGTCCTGGGGCGCGTCGGTGTCGAGGGCGAAGCTCAGGCGGATCGCCCGGAAGCCCACGGGGGCTCCCTTGTCGACGCCGAGTGTCCCGCGGAAGTCGAGATCGCCCTCGGCGCTCACGGTGCCGGCGCGCAGCTCGATCTCCAGGGCGGTCGCCACCGCCTTGAGGGTGACGCCCGCGCAGGCGACGAGGGCCTCCAGTAGCATGTCGCCCGAGCAGAGTTCGGCGCCGGACCCCCCCGTGGCCGGGTGCAGGCCGGCCACCGCCAGCGCGCGTCCGGTCTCGACCTTGCAGGCGATGGATGTGTCGTCGAGGCTGCCCCGGGCGCGCAGGGTCACCAAAGCGGAGTCGGCGTCGGTGCGGTACTGATCCTTCAGCGGAGCCTGGAGCGAGCGCAGGGCCGACGAGTCCATGGGCGTTTCCTCGTGTGTTTTATGAGTGTTGGTCCCGAACCTAACGCCTTCGTGCGATGGCGGCCAGATCGAGGGAACGCGCGGTTCCGCACGCGGCGATCGGCGCGGTTTGGCCGCGCATTCGCCCGATGGGACCCGGTTTCCGGCTCGGAACAGCCCCGCGCCCGATGCTGGGCGATCCCGCGCCCCACGCCCGGCCTCCGCGAGGCCCCTGGCGCCGATCGGCCAACGTGCTAACGGGATTGACTATGTTCGACGCCGTTGCCGCCCTCGCCGATGTTCTCGAGACGCTCGACCGCGACGCCCGGGAGGCGACGCGGCTGCGGGCCGTCCTCGTGCCCGAATTGCGGCGCGTGATGGACCTCGGGCGCGCCGATGCCGAGGCCCGCCTCATCGAGGAGCGCGACGGCCTCGCCTGTGCCCAGCGCCTGAGCAACCTCACGGACGCGGTGATCCGCGCAATCCACGACGCCGTGGTCTGGCGGCTTTATCCGAACGACAACCCCTCGACGGGCGAGCAGCTCGCGGTGGTGGCCACGGGCGGCTACGGCCGGGGCACCATGGCGCCGGGCTCCGACATCGATCTCCTGTTCCTGCTGCCCTACAAGCAGACGGCCTGGTCCGAGAGCGTTGTCGAGGCGATGCTCTACGTGTTGTGGGACCTCAAATTGAAGGTCGGCCATGCCACGCGCTCGGTGGAGGAGTGCCTGCGCGAGGGCCGCGCCGACATGACCATCCGCACTTCGTTGCTGGAGGCGCGGTTCCTGTTCGGCACCCGGGGGCTCTACGAGGAACTCGTGACCCGGTTCGATACCGAACTCGTGATGTGGACGGCGCCCGAATTCGTCGAGGCGAAGCTGCGCGAGCGCGACGCGCGGGTCACCAAGGCGGGCGCCTCGCGCTACCTCGTCGAGCCCAACGTCAAGGACGGCAAGGGCGGCCTACGCGACCTCAACACCCTGTTCTGGATCGCGAAATACACCTACCGGGTTCGCGATCAGAGCGAGCTCGTGCCCGCCGGCCTGTTCACCCCGGAGGAGTACCGGGTGTTCGAGCGCTGCGAGGAATTGCTGTGGCGCGTGCGCTGCCACATGCACTTCATCACCGGCCGCTCGGAGGAACGCCTGTCGTTCGGATTGCAGCCGAAGGTCGCCGAGCGCTTCGGCTACGAGCCACGCGGCGGCCTGTCCGGCGTCGAGCGCTTCATGAAGGCCTATTTCCTGATCGCCAAGGATGTGGGCGACCTCACCGCCATCGTGTGCGCCGCTCTCGAGGCGCGCCACGCCAAGCGGACGCCGGTCCTCGACCGCTGGATCGGACGTTTCCGCGACCGCTTCCGTGCCACCGCCATCGAGGCGGAGGATTTCGTGGACGACAACGGCCGCATCAACCTGCGCGACGCCGATGCCTTCGTGAAGGATCCGGTGAACCTGATCCGGCTGTTCTGGCTCGCCGACCGCCACAACCTGCCGATCCACCCGGATGCGACCCGTGCGGCCAACCGGAGCTTGCGCCTCATCGGCCATTCCCTGCGGGCCGACGAGGAGGCCAACCGGCTGTTCCTCGACATCCTGACTTCGAAGAATTCGCCCGAGACCATCCTGCGGTTGATGAACGAGGCCGGCGTGCTCGGCCGCTTCATCCCGGATTTCGGCCGCATCGTCGCGATGATGCAGTTCAACATGTACCACCACTTCACCGTGGACGAGCACCTGCTGCGCGCCCTCGGCGTCCTCACCGCCATCGAATCCGGCCGCACGGAAGAGGACCATCCGCTGGCCTCGCGCCTGATCGACTCGATCTCCAACCGGCGGGCCTTGTTCGTGGCCGTCCTCCTGCACGACATCGCCAAGGGCCGCCCAGAGGACCATTCCATTGCGGGTGCGGCCATCGCCGAGAAACTCGGGCCGCGCTTCGGGTTGAAGCCCGCCGAGACCGAGACGGTGGCTTGGCTGGTGGAGCATCACCTGCTCATGTCCATGACGGCCCAGAGCCGCGACCTCTCGGACCCGAAGACCATCGAGAAGTTCGCCGGGATCGTGCAGACCCTGGAGCGGCTGAAGCTCCTGATGATCCTGACCGTGGCCGACATCCGTGCCGTGGGGCCGGGCGTGTGGACCGCGTGGAAGGGCACCCTGCTGCGTACCCTCTACGACGAGACCGAGGTGGTGCTTTCCGGCGGCCATTCCGAGATCGCCCGCACGGACCGGGTCCGCATGATCCAGATGGGTCTGCGCGAGCAGCTCGCCGACTGGGGGTCCGAGGCCTTCGATGCCTATGCGGGCCGCCACAACCAGGCCTACTGGCTCAAGGTCGATGCGACGCGCCAGTTCAAGCATGCGGGTTTCCTCGAGACCCTGATGGAGGAAGGCCGAACCGTCGCCACCGCGGACGAGACCGACCCCGTGCGCGGCATCACCGAGCTGACGATCTACTCGCCCGACCATCCGCGGCTGCTGGCCATCGTCACCGGGGCCTGCGCGGCGCTGGGCGGCAACATCGTCGATGCACAGATCTTCACCACCACGGACGGCTTCGCCCTCGATTCGATCCTGCTGTCGCGGGCGTTCGAGCGGGATGAGGACGAGTTGCGCCGGGCCAAGCGCATCACGACGGCCATCGAGCGGGCGCTGCGTGGCGAGATCCGCATCGCCGACCTCGTCGCCGACCGGCATCCCCCGGACAAGCGTACGCCGACGTTCCTGGTGCCACCGGACATGTCCATCGACAATGCCCTGTCGAGCCGCGAGACGGTCATCGAGATCACCGGCCTCGATCGGCCGGGCCTGCTCTACGAACTGACGGCGGCGCTGGGGCGGCTGAGCCTCAACATCACCTCGGCCCATGTGGCGACCTTCGGCGAGCGCGCCGTGGACGTGTTCTACGTCACCGACCTCACCGGCACGCGGGTGACCCAGCCCGATCGGCAGGTGGCGATCCGCTCCGCCGTGATGGAGGTGTTCGCCAGCGACGTCGCCGCCATGCGGGCCGAGGGTCTCGACGCCCTCCTCGAATCCCCGCCGCCGCGCGAAGCGTAAGGCCTGGGCCCGGGAACGGGATCCCCCGCACGCTGCACGGTTGATTTCGTGGCGCGCGCGCCTGATATCAGCGCCAATCCCCGGCAACCCCGATCCGACGAAAAGTGACGATGGCGAACGACATGGAGAACGACCCCACGGTCGAGACCACGCAGACCGAAGCGACGCCGGAGGGCGCCCCTGAGGCGGCGGCGCTGGCCACCCTCGTGGCCGAGCGCGACGAGTTCAAGGACCGCGTCCTTCGGACGCTCGCCGAGATGGAGAATCTGCGCCGGCGGACCGAGCGCGAGGTCGCCGATGCACGGACCTACGCCGTCACCAATTTCGCGCGCGACATGCTCAACGCCGCCGACAACATCCGGCGTGCCCTGGAGAGCGTGCCCGAGGCCGAGCGCACCGGGGCCACCGGTGCGTTCAAGGCGCTCCTCGACGGGATCGAGCTGACCGAGCGCGACCTCGGCAAGACCCTGGAGCGTCACGGCGTGAAGAGCATCGATCCGAAGGGACAGCGCTTCGACCCGAACCGCCATCAGGCCATGTTCGAGGTTCCCGACGCCGAGGTGCCGAGCGGCACCGTGGTTCAGGTGATGCAGTCCGGCTACGTGATCGGCGACCGCACCCTGCGCCCGGCCCTTGTCGGCGTCGCCAAGGGCGGTCCGAAGCCCGTTGCCGCCAACCCGGCCGACGCGGCCTGACACGCGCCTCACGACGGGGCTCGACCGACAGGGCGACGGTGCCGAGGGCGCCGTCGCCTTTTTTACGACCCTCGAACGCCTACTTGATCTGCACGCTGTCGACGACTTCGCGGAAGCGGGCGAGGACGCCCTCGCGGTGGTCGGCCCGCACCACGCCGACGGCCCGGAGATACCCGTCCGGGGCGAAGCGGATGGTCTGCGAGACCACCACGGGGATGCCGGACGGCGTATCCGTGGCCCGCGCCACGATCTCGTGCCAATCGACGCCCTTCTGACGGTAGCTCTGCGACCGCTCGACGATGAAGTCCTTCATGGTCTGGTTGGAGGCCAGGGCCGTGCGGGCGAAGGCCTCGCGCTGCTCGGCCTGGGGCGGGGGCTGCACGGCCTGGGCGAGGACCAGGATCGGCTGTTCGAGGGCGGCCATCTGGTCCTTGGGGCCCTGGGTCATCAGCACGGAATTGCCGGCGAGCACCCGCACGGGCCGAAATCCCGCCGGGTCGCCGATCCGGAACGGCAGGGCTGCGACCTGCTGGTCCAGGGTGAGTTCGGGGCGGATTCGGACGCCCGTGAGCATCGACACCATGCTCTCGTCGGTCTCGGCGTCCGGTGTGGTCTGGGCGATGATGATGCCCGTCACCGTGGGATCGCCGACGAGCAGCATCCACTTCTTGATCGCCGGTCCGGTGCTCGGGTCGGCCGCCGGCTGCTCGCCGGTGAACAGCACCGCATCGACGTCGCCCGCGACCTTGATCGCCTGGCGGTTGGACACGATGAAGCCCTGCTGCTTCAGGTTCGCGTCGGTGAAGCTCTGTTCCAGTTCCGCGAAGGCGTTGGGCGGCAACTCGACCACCGAAACCGTGGCACCGCCCTCCACCCGCTCGAAGCCGGAGAACCGCTTCGAGGACACCATGTCCGGCGGTGGCTCGAAGCCGAAACGTGAACTCGCGGGGAAGATCGGATCGGCTGCCAGGCCCGCCTGCGTCAGGCCGAGGAGGAGGGCCAGGATCGTGGCCGGACGGGCGAGGCTACGCAGACGCATCGAGCTGTTTCTCCGCGGGGTGCCCGGTCTCGTCGCGCCGGGCATTCTGTCGTCCGTAAACCGGACCGATCAATCCCGATGGGTCGGCCCCAGTCCTGTCCGTGTCAAGCCGTCGGCGCATCTCCGGGCCGCGTCACGCGGCGCAAGGTGAGATTGCATCGCCCGTCCTGAGGGAGGAAGCCCGGGCCGGGTTCGGCGGAGTCCAGGAGATCCGGCGCGGGTGGCAGGATGCGGTCGATGCCGTGGTGGATGAGACGCGCGGCCCCGCCCATGATCAGGGCGTCGCCCGCGTGCAGGCGGACCGAGCGCGTCGGGTCGCTCCGGTTCGGGCCGCCGTAGCGGAACAGGGCGGAGGCACCGAGCGACAGGGACAGGACCGGCGCGTCGAGGGCCGCCTCGTCGCGGTCCTGATGCAGGCCCATGCGCGCGTCGGCGTCGTAGAGGTTGACGAGGCACGCCTCGGGCAGGGCCGGATAACCCGACAGGTCGTCCCAGGCGCGCAAAGCGAGGTCCGGGATCGCCGGCCACGGTTTGCCCGTTTCGGGATGGTGGGCCTGATAGCGGTATCCGGACCGGTCCGAGACCCAGCCGAGGGCGCCGCAATTGCTCATGGTCACGGAGAAGGGCCGGCCGGTGCGCGGCATCCGGGGCCGGTAGGGGGGAGCGTCCGCGAGGCGGGCGGCGAGGTCAGCCGCCAGCCGGCTCCGCGCCGGTCCGTCGAGGTAGCCGGGGTAGTGGATCAGTCCCGGCAGGAGTTCGACGGGCCGGAGCTCCGCCGGCAGCCCCATCACTCGTCGTGGTCGATGTCGCGTTCCAGCACCGACTTGCTCTCCACCGTGGTGTCGGCCTTGAGCTGGTAGACCAGCGGAATGCCCGTGGCGATCTCGAGGCTGGCGATGGTCTTGGTGGTCAGGCCGTCGAGCACCATCACGAGGGCGCGCAGGGAGTTGCCGTGGGCCGCCACCAGAACGCGTTCACCGGCCATGACGCGGGGTAGGATGGTCTGGATGTAGTACGGCAGCACGCGGGCTGCGGTGTCCTTCAGGCTCTCGCCGCCGGGCGGCGGGATGTCGTAGGAGCGGCGCCACTGGTGCACCTGGGCGTCGCCCCAGCGCTCGCGGGCGTCGTCCTTGTTCAAGCCCGACAGGTCGCCGTAATCCCGTTCGTTGAGGGCCTCGGCGCGGATCGTCTCCACGTCGGGCTGGCCCATCTCCTCCAGCATCAGTGCGCAGGTGCGCTGGGCGCGGCGCAGGTTGGAGGTGAAGGCGACATCGAACCGGTGGCCCTGCTGCCCGAGCCAGCGCCCGGCCGTGCGCGCTTCGGAGATGCCGAGCTCCGTCAGCTCCGGATCGCGCCAGCCCGTGAACAGCTTCTTGAGGTTCCATTCGCTCTGGCCGTGGCGAGCGAGGACAAGCAGGCGCTCCATCGCGGATCGATCCCCTGAATCTGATTCTCTTGCAGCGCAGCATCGGGCTGGGCCGGGCGGTGTGTGCGCGCCGCAAGCTGAACGCGCAATGACGACGGGGCCTTATCAGAGCCCGAGGACGTCGGCCATGCCATAGAGGCCCGGCGGCCGGTCGAAGGCCCATTGCGCTGCACGCACTGCGCCGCGGGCGAAGATCGCCCGATCCTCGGCGTGGTGGCTCAGGGTCAGGCGCTCGCCCGCGCCAGCGAAGACGACGCTGTGGTCGCCCACGACCGTGCCGCCGCGCAGGGTCGCGAAGCCGATGTCGCCCGGCCGGCGGGCCCCCGTATGCCCGTCTCGGGTCGAGACACGCGCGTCGGCCAGCGCCACCCCGCGTCCCTCCGCCGCCGCCTCGCCCAGCAACAGGGCGGTGCCGGAGGGCGCGTCGACCTTCATGCGATGATGCATCTCGACGATCTCGATGTCGAATTCCTCGCCCAAGGCCGCGGCGACCTTGCGCACGAGGCCGGCGAGGAGGTTGACGCCGAGGGACATGTTGCCCGACCTCACGATGCGGGCATGGTGGGCCGCCGCCGCGAGCTTGGCGAGATCCGCCTCCTCCATGCCGGTGGTGCCGACCACGTGGACGATTCGGGCCTGCGCGGCGAGTTCGGCGAAAAAGGTGGTGGCGGTGGGCGTCGTGAAGTCGAGAACACCCTCGGCGGCGGCGAAGACCGGCAGGGGATCGTCGGTGACGGCGACGCCGAGGGGCGCCAGACCGGCGAGCACCCCGGCATCCTGGCCGAGCACAGGGGCACCCTCGCGTTCGATGGCCCCCGAGAGGGTGCAGTCCTCGGCTTCCGCCACCGCGCGGATCAGCATCCGCCCCATGCGCCCACCGGCGCCGACCACCACGAGCCGCATCCCCGTGTCCTTCCCGAACGATTGGAGCCCTGCGGTACAGCCTCGGGCCAGACCTGCCAAGGCGCCCAGACCTGCCAAGGCGAAGGCCGCCGGGGCGGGCCGGCCTCGGCCTCAGCGGGGCGGCAACAGAGGCCCCAGCACGTCCGTGACGCCGTTCACGGTGATCTGCGTGCCCACGCAGAGAAGCAGGAAGGCGAAGAGCCGCCCGAGTACCCGAGCGCCGACGGGGCCGATCAGCGTCACCACCCGGTCGGCCGAGCCGTAGACGAACCGTACGATCACCGCGATGGCGAGGGCGGCGAGCGACATGCCGAGATAGAAGCCGATGCGGTCCGGCCCCGCCTCCGGACGATTGGAACCCAATGCGATGGCCACCGCGATGGTGCCGGGGCCGGTGGTGAACGGCAGGGTGAGGGGAAAGAACGCGAGTTCGGCGAGGTTGTCGGGCGTGCTGCCCTTCGCCTCGGCGTGCTTGCGGGCTTCGCGCGCCTCCGGAGCCGTCAGCAGGGTCCAGGCCGAAGCCGCCACCACGAGGCCGCCGGCAATGCGGAGCGCTGCCAGGGAGACTCCGAAGAAGTTGAGGATCGGCGCGCCTGCCCAGAGCGCCGAGAGCATGATCAGCGCCGCGTAGAACCCGATGCGCTTCGAGAGTTCCACCCGGTCGGCATGGGAGTTCTGTGCGGTGACCTGGGCGAAGATCAGCGCCGACCCAATGGGGTTCACGATGGAGAACAGGCTCGACAGGGCCAGCACGAAGCTCTGCAGCGTCGCCTCGGGAGCGAAGATGGACAGCATGGATCAACCGGGGGAGGGGGCCGGCACCAGGGCGCGGGCCGGGGCGAGGCGGGTCGCCCGCCGGACCCGCCGGACGGCGACGGGTCGATACAGCTGCTTGGTCGCGTCCACCACGTGCAGGCCGGCAAAGGGCAGCGACAGGCCAGTGCCGAGGCGCTCCCAGGCCCCGGCCGTGCGCAGCCAGACGCGGCTCTGCACCGGCGGCATGTACAGGGCCTCCGCCCAACCTTCGGGGGAGAACTGCGTCGTTCGCATCAGCCGCGCGAGCTGCGAGCGGCTGTAGGGTTGGCCGTGGCCGAAGGGCGTCGCGTCGCGCCGGGCCCAGACACCGCGGCGGTTGGGGACCACCAGGATCATCCGCCCCCCCGGCGTCAGCACCCGCCAGACGTCCTGGAGCAACTCGGTGGGACTCTCGACGGATTCGAGGGCGTGAACCAGGATCACCCGGTCGACGGCGGCTTCGGGCAGGGGCATCATCGTCGGGTCGGCCAGTGCCGAGCACGAGCGCCCGCTGCCGGGCCAGTTCACCACGCCTTGGGTCGCCGGCATGAAGGCGAGCGTCCGCTCGGCGATGACGTGGACGGGCCCGAGATAGGGCGTGGCGTAGCCGAGCCCGAGCACCCGCAGGCCCGAGACCGAGCCGAGAAAGCCATGGATCGCGCGGGCGACGATGCGGTGCGTCACCCCGCCCAAGGGGCTGGCGTAGAAGGCGCGCAGGTCGGTGACGTCGAGGCGCATGGGCGAGGGTCCGGCGCGGCCGGTGTGCTTGATTTGAGGGAACGGCAGCGCGCACCCGCATCAATGGGGTCCTGAGGCGACTCCGGCAACCCCGCCAAGCTCAATCCGCCAAGCTGAATGCGCCGAGCCCGATCCGCGAAGGCCGGCCGGGCATCCCGGCCGGAACCGGACCGCACCCGGCCCGGTTCCCCGCCGACATCGGACACCTCAGCCGAGGACAATGCCATGCCCGCTCCCCGACCGGACATCCGGACCTTCCTGTGCCGCAGCGACAACATCGGCGTGCTCCTGCATGACCCCGAGACGGGCGCCTGTGCAGCCATCGACGTGCCGGAAGCGGGCCCCGTGCTCGCCGCCCTCGATGAGGCGGGCTGGACCCTGACCGACATCCTCGTGACCCACCGGCACGCGGATCACATCGAGGGGATCGCCGAGGTGAAGCGGCGCACGGGCGCCCGGGTGACGGCTCCGGCCAAGGCAGGCGCAGCCGTGCCGGAGGTGGACGTCGCCGTATCCGAGGGCGATGTGGTGCGGGTCGGGGCGCTGTCGGCCGAGGTCTGGGAGACGCCCGGGCATTGCGCCGACCACGTCACGTACTGGTTCGAGGCGGCCGGCCTGGTGTTCGCCGGCGATACCCTGTTCACCCTGGGCTGCGGCCGGGTGATGGAGGCGGAGCCCAGCGTCCTGTGGCGCTCGCTCGCTCGCTTCGCCCGCCTGCCCGATGACACGCAGGTCTACAGCGGGCACGATTATGTCCTGTCCAACGCCGGATTCGCGCGGGCCGCCGATCCCGACAACGCGAAGCTGACGGCGCGGATGGTGGAGGCCGAACGTGCCAAAGCCGAAGGCCGCTTCCTGATTCCCACAACCCTGGGAGAGGAGCGGGCGACCAACCCGTTCCTGCGGGCAGGAGAGCCCGCCTTGGCCCATGCGGTCGATCTTGCACCCGGAACCGAGTCCGTACACGTCTTTACTGCATTGAGGGCCTGGAAGAATAAGTTCTGACCCGTTAAAGGGCTTGGCCAGTGTCTCGCACCTGCGAGACATCGGGGCTCGCGAATGTGCACGTCGTGGTGAGCGACGCTGGCGATTTGGTGAGGGGCCCCCGCTCCCTCTCGAACCGTGGTCGGTGTTCCCGAACGATGCAGCCTCCCGGCCCGCCCTTCGTGTTTGGGAAAGGTCTTGCCGCAGGTGACGCTCTCGAGGACGGCCTCCTCGACGACGTGCCCCGGAAGCCATCCTCCGATCGCTCCTCGGCCAGCCGAGCCGGTCGCTCCGTGCCGCGTACGGCACCGATCGCCGTCGATGCGCGCCTCCTGGCTGTCGCCACCGAGCATCTGCGTCGCCTCGGCCCGAAGCGGGTGACGGTGGTGGCCGTGGCGGCGGAGGCCGGGATGACCCATGCCAACGTCTACCGCTACTTCCCCTCGAAGGACGCGCTGCTCGACGCCGTCGCGGGCCGCTGGCTGCGCGACGTCGAGGCGGAACTCGCCCGCATCGCCGACGCGCCCGATCCCGCCGACGACAAGATCGAGCGGCTGCTCTCCGCGCTGGCCTCGGCCCAGCGCCTGACCCTGGCCAACGAGCCGAACCTGTTCTCCGTCCATCTCGATGCGGCTGTCGGCGCGCGCCCCATCGCCCGGCGCCATCGGGTTCGTCTGCGCGGGCTCGTGGAGCGGGTGGTGGAGGAAGGCATGGCCACGGGTGCCTTCGTGGCACGGGATCGGGAGCGGGCCATCGCCTACATCTTCGACGCGAGCTACCGCTTCACCCATCCCCTGGCGATCCAACACGATGCGGATCTGCCGGCCGACCTGATCGAGGCGCGTCTCGGCGCCGTGATTCTCGCCATTCAGCGGGTCCTTCGAACGGGTGCGCTCTGAGCCTCCGTGACAGAACGTTTTTCCTGTCACCGAAGGAATCTTCCCGCACGGTGCGGGACTTCGAACTCCTAACGCCTTCGAACATCTGTGTTTTCGCCGATGCTCCCGAACTGCATTGTCGGGAACGTGTGGCCCGAACCCTGCAATGCCGATCCAGCATCGGTTGAAGCTCTGGGCCTTTTCCGCCACACACCGCCGCAGCGCACAGAACCCACACGAAGGCTTGGCGGTGCGATCCTGCCGCCGCAGGTCGGACCCCGTCACACAAGCGGAACACCGCCCACTTATCCCGATCACCGGAGGCTCGTTTTACCTATGGCACGCAGCAAGATCGCGCTCATCGGCGCCGGACAGATCGGTGGCACCCTCGCGCATCTGGCCGGGTTGAAGGAACTCGGCGACGTCGTCCTGTTCGACATCGTCGACGGCGTGCCTCAGGGCAAGGCCCTCGACATCGCCGAATCCGCCCCCGTCGACGGCTTCGATGCGGCCTACTCGGGCGCCAGCGATTATGCCGGCATCGCCGGGGCCGACGTGGTGATCGTCACCGCCGGCGTACCGCGTAAGCCCGGCATGAGCCGCGACGACCTCATCGGCATCAATCTCAAGGTGATGGAAGCCGTCGGCAACGGCATCAAGCAGCACGCGCCCGACGCCTTCGTGATCTGCATCACCAATCCCCTGGATGCCATGGTGTGGGCGCTCCAGAAGTTCTCGGGCCTTCCGACCCACAAGGTCGTGGGCATGGCCGGCGTTCTCGACTCCGCCCGCTTCCGCCACTTCCTCGCCGACGAATTCAAGGTCTCCGTCGAAGACGTCACCGCCTTCGTGCTCGGCGGGCATGGCGACGACATGGTGCCGCTGGTGCGCTACTCCACCGTCGCCGGCGTGCCGCTGACCGACCTGGTCAAGCTCGGCTGGACGACCCAGGAGAAGCTCGACGCCATGGTCGAGCGCACCCGCAAGGGCGGCGGCGAGATCGTCAACCTGCTGAAGACCGGCTCGGCTTTCTACGCGCCCGCCGCGTCCGCCATCGCCATGGCCGAGAGCTACCTGCGCGACAAGCGCCGTGTCTTGCCCTGCGCCGCCTATCTCAACGGCGAGTACGGCATCAACGGCATGTATGTCGGCGTCCCCATCGTCATCGGCGCGAACGGCGTCGAGCGCATCCTCGAAGTTACGTTCAACGACGACGAGAAGGCGATGTTCGATAAGTCGGTCGGGGCCGTGAAGGGCCTCATCGAGGCGTGCAAGGGCATCAATCCGGCGCTCGCCTAACAACGCATAAGATTCGGCGGCGGGTCGTGCGAGCGGCCCGCTCAAGCCGAGCTATAAGGAAACCGGGAGGCCCGGTCCGGCCGGGACGAGGGAGGAGTTTGGCATGAACATCCACGAATACCAGGCCAAAGCGGTTCTCAAGGAGTTCGGCCTGCCCGTCTCGCGCGGCGTGCCGATCTTCAAGGCCGAAGAGGCCGAGGCGGCGGCACGCGAACTCGGCGGCCCGGTCTGGGTGGTGAAATCGCAGATCCACGCGGGCGGCCGCGGCAAAGGCTCGTTCAAGGGCGCGCCCGCCGGCGCCAAGGGTGGCGTGCGCGTCACCAAGTCCCTCGACGAGGTGAAGCAGTTCGCGGGCGAGATGCTCGGCCAGACCCTGGTCACGATCCAGACCGGAGAGGCCGGCAAGCAGGTCAACCGCCTCTACATCGAGGAGGGTGCCCAGATCGAGGCGGAATTCTACCTCTCGATGCTGGTGGACCGCGAGACCGGCAAGGTCGCGTTCGTCGTCTCCACCGAGGGCGGCATGGACATCGAGACGGTGGCGCACGACACCCCGGAGAAGATCGTCACCTTCTCGGTCGATCCGGCCACCGGCGTGATGCCCCACCACGGCCGCCTCGTCGCCAAGACGCTCGGCCTGTCCGGGACCCAGGCCAAGGAAGCGGGCGACCTCACCACCAAGCTCTACGAGGCGTTCACCGCCAAGGACATGAGCATGCTGGAGATCAACCCCCTGGTGCTCACCGGCGACGGCCATCTCAAGTGCCTCGACGCCAAGATCTCCTTCGATTCGAACGCCCTCTACCGCCACCCCGACATCGTTGCGCTGCGCGATGAGACCGAGGAGGACGCCAAGGAGATCGAAGCCTCCAAGTACGATCTCGCCTACATCGCCCTCGACGGCACCATCGGCTGCATGGTCAACGGCGCCGGCCTCGCCATGGCGACCCTCGACATCATCAAGCTCTACGGCGAGGAGCCGGCGAACTTCCTCGATGTCGGCGGCGGCGCGAGTGAAGAAAAGGTCACGGCGGCGTTCAAGATCATCACCGCCGATCCGCAGGTGAAGGGCATCCTCGTCAACATCTTCGGCGGGATCATGAAGTGCGACGTGATCGCCAACGGCGTGATCGCGGCGGTGAAGGCGGTCGGCCTCGAAGTGCCCCTGGTGGTGCGCCTGGAAGGGACCAACGTCGAGAAGGGCAAGGAGATCATCCGGAATTCCGGCCTCAACGTGATCCCGGCGGACGATCTCGACGACGCTGCACAAAAAATCGTCGCCGCCGTGAAGAAGGGCTGAGAGTACCCATGTCCATCCTGATCGACGCGAACACCAAGGTCATCTGCCAGGGCTTCACCGGCAAGAACGGGACCTTCCATTCCGAGCAGGCCATCGCCTACGGCACCAAGATGGTCGGCGGCACCAGCCCCGGTAAGGGCGGCTCGAAGCACCTCAACCTGCCGGTCTTCGACACGGTGGCGGAGGCGCGCGAGGCCACCGGCGCCGACGCTTCGGTCGTCTACGTGCCGCCGCCTGGCGCGGCCGACGCGATCTGCGAGGCGATCCAGGCCGAGATCCCGCTCATCGTCTGCATCACGGAAGGAATTCCCGTGCTCGACATGGTGCGCGTCAAGCGCGCCCTGGAAGGCTCGAAGTCCCGCCTCGTCGGCCCGAATTGCCCCGGTATCGTCACCGCCGGCGAATGCAAGATCGGCATCATGCCGGCCAACATCTTCAAGCCGGGTTCGGTGGGGATCGTCTCCCGCTCGGGCACGCTGACTTACGAGGCGGTGTTCCAGACCACCAACGCGGGGCTGGGCCAGACCACGGCCGTGGGCATCGGCGGCGACCCGGTGAAGGGCACGGAGTTCATCTCCATGCTCGAACTGTTCCTCGCCGACGACAGGACCGAGTCCATCGTGATGATCGGCGAGATCGGCGGCTCGGCGGAGGAGGAAGCGGCGCAATTCATCGCCGACGAGGCCAAGCGCGGCCGCAGGAAGCCCATGGTCGGCTTCATCGCCGGCCGCACGGCGCCCCCGGGCCGCCGCATGGGCCATGCGGGCGCGATCATCTCGGGTGGCAAGGGCGGCGCCGAGGACAAGATCGCCGCCATGGAGGCGGCCGGCATCCGGGTTTCGCCCTCGCCGGCCCGCCTTGGCAGCACCCTCGTCGAAGTCCTCAAGGGCTGACGCTTGCGGTGCGCGGGCCTGTGTTGCGCCGCATTCAGGCTCGGGCACCCATATGAGATCCGACGGGCGCGGCTCACCCTGCGTCCGACTTTCCAAATCCGATCCCCGGCGCCCGGCGCCGGATCGGGCGGCGGTCGCCCCGGATGGGGTGGCCTTGAGCCAAGCGGTAGGATGACCTGAACGATGGCACGCCAGGACGCGCTCGAAACCTCGTTCCTCTACGGCGGTAACGCCGCCTACATCGAGGAACTGCAGGCCGCTCATGCCCGCGATCCGAATTCGGTGGATCCCGCGTGGCAGGACTTCTTCCGCTCCCTCAACGAGGACAAGGGCGCCGCCGAGAAGAATGCCGCCGGCGCCTCGTGGCAAAAGCCGAACTGGCCGGTCCACGCCAACGGCGAGATCGTCTCGGCCCTCGACGGCAACTGGTCCACCGTCGAGAAGGCGATGGGCGATAAGATTCGCGCCAAGAGCGACACCGCCAAGGAGCCCGTCAAGGGCGTCGTCGTCGCCTCCGCTCCCGGCATCTCGGTCGAGCAGGCGACCAAGGATTCGGTCCGCGCGATCATGCTGATCCGCGCCTACCGCATGCGCGGCCACCTGCATGCGAAGCTCGACCCCCTCGGTCTCGCCCCGCGCGGGGACCACGAGGAACTGCACCCGCAGCATTACGGCTTCGAGGAGAAGGACTGGGACCGTCCGATCTTCCTCGACAACGTGCTCGGCCTCGAATTCTCGACGGTTCGCGAGATCGTCGAGATCCTCGAGCGCACCTACTGCCAGACGCTTGGCGTCGAGTTCATGCACATCTCCAATCCGGAGGAGAAGGCCTGGATTCAGGAGCGCATCGAGGGCAAGGGCAAGGAGATCACCTTCACCCCCGAGGGCAAGCGCGCGATCCTCAACAAGCTCATCGAGGCCGAAGGCTTCGAGAAGTTCCTCGACTTGAAGTACACCGGTACCAAGCGCTTCGGCCTCGACGGCTCCGAGGCCATGATCCCTGCGCTGGAGCAGATCATCAAGCGCGGCGGGGCGCTCGGCGCCCACGAGATCGTGCTGGGCATGGCCCATCGCGGCCGCCTCAACGTGCTCTCCAACGTGATGGCCAAGCCCTTCCGGGCGATCTTCAACGAGTTCAAGGGCGGCTCCGCCAATCCGGCCGAGGTCGAGGGCTCAGGCGATGTGAAGTACCATCTCGGTGCATCCTCGGACCGCGCCTTCGACGGCAACAACGTCCACCTGTCGCTCACCGCCAACCCGTCCCACCTCGAGATCGTTGATCCGGTGGTGCTCGGGAAGGTCCGCGCCAAGCAGGACCAGCGCGCCAACCCGCATGTCCACCGCACCAGCGTCGTTCCGCTGCTCATCCACGGCGACGCCGCCTTCGCCGGACAGGGTGTGGTCGCCGAGTGCCTGGGCCTGTCGGGCCTGAAGGGGCACCGTACGGGTGGGTCGATCCACTTCATCATCAACAACCAGATCGGCTTCACCACCGATCCGCGCTTCTCGCGGTCTTCGCCCTATCCGTCGGATGTCGCGAAGATGGTCGAGGCCCCGATCTTCCATTGCAACGGCGACGACCCCGAAGCCGTGACGTTCGCGGCCAAGATCGCCATCGAGTACCGGCAGAAGTTCGGCAAGCCCGTCGTCATCGACATGCTGTGCTATCGGCGCTTCGGCCACAACGAGGGCGACGAGCCGGCCTTCACCCAGCCGAAGATGTACCAGCGCATCCGCAAGCACCCGACGGCGCTGGAGACCTACGGCAAGAAGCTCGTCACCGAGGGCGTCCTCTCCCAGGAGCAGCTCGACGGTCGCAAGGCGGAGTTCCGCGCGATCCTCGATGGTGAGCTCGAAGTCGCCAGCAACTACAAGGCCAACAAGGCCGATTGGCTCGATGGACGCTGGTCCGGCTTCAAGGCCGTGCGTGAGGATGTCGACGATCCGCGCCGGGGCAAGACCGGCGTACCGACGGAGATCCTGCGCGAGATCGCCCAGCGCATCACCACGCCGCCACCCGGCTTCCACCTCCACCGCACCATCCAGCGTTTCTTCGACAACCGCGCAAAGGCGGTGGAGACCGGCCAAGGCATCGATTGGGCGACCGCGGAGGCACTCGCCTTCGGATCGCTGCTTCTGGAGGGGCACCGGGTCCGCCTCTCGGGCCAGGATGTCGAGCGCGGCACCTTCTCCCAGCGCCACGCCGTGGTGATCGATCAGGAGAACGAGCAGCGCTACACCTCGCTCAACTCCATCCGCGAGGGGCAGGCCAGCCTTGAGGTTATCAACTCGATGCTGTCCGAAGAGGCGGTGCTCGGCTTCGAGTACGGCTACTCGGCGGCCGAGCCCAATGCCCTGGTGCTGTGGGAAGCGCAGTTCGGCGACTTCGCCAACGGTGCGCAGGTGGTCATCGACCAGTTCATTTCGAGCGGCGAGCGCAAGTGGCTGCGCATGTCCGGCCTGACCCTGCTGCTGCCGCACGGCTACGAGGGCCAGGGGCCGGAGCATTCCTCGGCGCGTCTGGAACGCTTCCTGCAGATGTGCGCCGAGGACAACATGCAGGTGGCCAACTGCACCACGCCGTCGAACTACTTCCACATCCTGCGGCGCCAGCTCAATCGCGAGTTCCGCAAGCCGCTGATCCTGATGACGCCGAAATCGCTCCTGCGTCACAAGCGGGCCGTGTCCGGCATCGACATGATGGCGGAGGGATCGAGCTTCCACCGCGTGCTGTGGGACGATGCCGAGCGCGAGGACGACGCCACCAAGCTCGTCAAGGACGACAAGATCCGTCGTGTCGTTCTGTGCTCGGGCAAGGTCTATTACGACCTCTACGACGAGCGCGAGAAGCGCGGCTTGAACGACGTCTACATCCTGCGGGTCGAGCAACTCTATCCGTTCCCCCTCAAGGCGTTGGCCGGCGAGATGTCCCGGTTCCGCAATGCCGAGGTGGTGTGGTGCCAGGAGGAGCCCAAGAACATGGGCCCCTGGGCCTTCGTCGAGCCCTACCTCGAATGGGTGCTCGGCCAGGCCCAGTCCTCGGTGAAGCGCGCGCGCTACGTCGGTCGGCCTGCTTCGGCCTCCACGGCGGTGGGCCTGCTTTCGAAGCATCAGGCGCAGCTCCAAGCCTTCCTCAACGAGGCGCTGGCGGTCTGACGCCGGTCCCTCGCAGCCCTTCCTGATCTGAGGGCGCCCGCCAACGGCGCCGTGACACCACCCGGACGGACAAACACCATGGCAACCGACATCCTCGTCCCGACGCTCGGCGAATCCGTCAGCGAGGCCACCATCGGCCGCTGGTTCAAGAAGCCGGGCGATACGGTTGCCGCCGACGAGCCCCTGGTGGAACTCGAGACCGACAAGGTCACCCTCGAAGTCAACGCACCGGCGGCCGGTGAACTCGGCGAGATCCTGGTCAAGGACGGCGAGACCGTGGAGCCGGGCGCCCTGCTGGGCTCCATCGTCGAGGCCACCGGCGGTGCCAAGGCAGCGGCTCCGAAGAAGACCGAGCAGAAGGCCGAGACCCGCTCCGAGGCGCCCGCCGAGGACAAGGGCGAGCAGAAGCCCGCCGAGGCCCCGGCCGAGAGTTCGTCGGCCGGTTACGGCAATCACGGTGACGGTGCCCCGGCCCAGGCTCGCGAATCCGGCGACAACGGCCCGGCGGTCTCCAAGATGGCCCGGGAATCCGGCATCGATCCCGCGACCCTGAACGGCTCGGGCAAGGATGGCCGCGTGACCAAGGGTGATATGCTGGAGGCCAAGGCGAAGGGGCCGTCAGCACCGGCGGCGGCCCCCGCCCGGGAGGCCAAGCCCACCGCCCCGCGCGTCCCGTCGAAGCCCGACGATGCGGCCCGCGAAGAGCGCGTGCGCATGACCAAGCTGCGCCAGACCATCGCCCGCCGTCTCAAGGACGCGCAGGACACGGCCGCGATGCTGACGACGTTCAACGACGTCGACATGTCCGCCGTGATGGCCATGCGCAGCCAGTACAAGGACATCTTCGAGAAGAAGCACGGCACCAAGCTCGGCTTCATGGGCTTCTTCACCAAGGCGGTGATCGGCGCGCTCAAAGACGTACCGGCGGTCAATGCCGAGATCGACGGGCAGGACCTCGTCTACAAGAACTATTACCACATCGGCATCGCGGTCGGCACCGATAAGGGCCTCGTCGTGCCGGTGGTGCGCAACGCCGACGACCTCTCCATCGCGGGCATCGAGAAGACCATTTCCGGCTTCGGCAAGAAGGCCCGCGACGGCAAGCTCTCCATCGAAGAGATGCAGGGCGGCACCTTCACCATCACCAACGGGGGCATCTACGGCTCGCTGATGTCGACCCCGATCCTCAACGCGCCACAATCGGGCATCCTCGGCATGCATCGCATTGAAGAGCGACCGGTGGTCCGGAACGGGAAGATCGAAGCCCGGCCGATGATGTACCTCGCCCTGTCCTACGATCACCGCATCGTCGACGGGAAGGAAGCCGTGACCTTCCTCGTGCGCGTCAAGGAGGCGCTTGAGGATCCGGCACGCCTCGTGCTCGACCTCTAAGGCCCGGCAGCTAACCGTCCGCCGGCCGCGATCCACGCGGCCGGACGCTTCCGCGCGCTTCGTATCCGATGGTGGGGCATGACCCGCCGCCCACTTCAGCGAGTCAGAATCCCATGTCCTACGATCTCGTCGTCATCGGCACCGGTCCCGGCGGCTATGTCTGCGCCATTCGGGCGGCTCAGCTCGGCCTCAAGACCGCCGTGGTGGAGAAGCGGGCAACCCATGGCGGCACCTGCCTCAACGTCGGCTGCATCCCATCGAAGGCCCTGCTCCATGCTTCGGAGGCCTTCGAGGAGGCGGGCAAGCACTTCGCCGACATGGGCGTGATCGTCAGCGCGCCGCAGCTCGACCTCGCCAAGATGATGACGTTCAAGCAGGACGGCGTCGACGGCAACACCAAGGGCGTCGAGTTCCTGCTGAAGAAGAACGGCATCGACGCGTATCGGGGCACCGCGCGCCTAGCGGGTGCGGGCCGCGTCGAGGTGTTGTCCGAGGATGGCGGCAACCAGCTTCTCGAGACGAAGAACGTCGTCATCGCGACGGGTTCGGACGTCACCAAGCTCCCCGGGGTCACCATCGACGAAACCATCGTCGTCTCCTCCACCGGCGCGCTTGCCCTGGAGAAGGTGCCGGGCAAGCTTCTCATCATCGGGGCCGGCGTCATCGGCCTCGAGCTCGGCTCGGTCTGGCGCCGCCTCGGCTCCGAGGTCACGGTGGTCGAGTATCTCGACCGTATCCTGCCGGGCATGGATGGCGAGGTCGGCAAGCAGTTCCAGCGCATCCTCGGCAAGCAGGGCGTACAGTTCAAACTCTCGTCCAAGGTCACGGGCGTCGAAGTGGCGGATGGCGCCGCCACCGTCACGGTGGAGCCCGCCGCCGGCGGCGAGGCCGAAACGCTTCAGGCCGACGTGGTGCTCGTGGCTATCGGCCGCGTACCCTACACCGAAGGCCTCGGCCTGGAGACGGTGGGGGTCGGCCTCGACAACAAGGGCCGCATCCAGACGGACAGCCACTACGCCACCAACGTCACGGGCATCTATGCCATCGGCGACGTGATCAGCGGGCCGATGCTGGCCCACAAGGCGGAGGACGAAGGGGTCGCCGTGGCCGAGCTCCTGGCCGGCCAGTCGGGCCACGTGAATTACGGCGTGATCCCGAACGTGGTCTACACCTATCCGGAGGTCGCTTCGGTCGGAAAGACCGAGGAAGAGTTGAAGAAGGACGGCATCGCCTACAACACCGGGAAATTCCCCTTCACCGCCAACGGCCGCGCCAAGGTGAACCATACCACGGACGGCTTCGTGAAGATCCTGGCCGACGCCACCACCGACCGGGTGCTCGGCGTGCATATCGTCGGTGCGGATGCGGGCAATCTCATCGCAGAAGTCGCTGTGGCGATGGAATTCGGCGCCTCCGCCGAGGATGTCGCTCGCACCTGTCACGCCCATCCGACCCTGACGGAAGCCGTCAAGGAGGCCGCCTTGGCAGTCGCCAAGCGCGCGATCCACATCTGAAAGCGACGCGGCGGTCTCGCTGCCCGCGAGCCCGCCTCGCTCAGGTTTCCGTCGGGACCAACGGCGGAAGGCGCGACAGATGCAGCGCGATGACGAGCGCCAGTCCGTAGAGGGCTGCGAAAAACGCGACCACGCCGACCCAGCCCGAATGCGCGAAGAACCAGCCCCCTGCCGTGCCGAGCACCGACGAGCCGAGGTAGTAGAGGCATAGGTAGATCGAAGAAGCCTGGGCGCGGTCCCGGAGGGCCCGGCGGCCGATCCAGCTGCTGGCGACGGAATGGGCGCCGAAGAAGCTCACCGTGACGACGACGATGCCCAAGATGATGAGCCAGAGGCGGTCCGAAAGGGTCAGGGCGATGCCGGCCAGGCCCAGCAGGATGGCGAGCCAGAGGACCTTGCGTCGGCCGAGTCGGCTTGCGATCTCACCGGTCGCTGCCGAGGAGAAGGTTCCGAACAGGTAGACGACGAAGATCGCCCCGATGGCGGTCTGGCTCAGGTCGAACGGCGGGTCGAGCAGCCGAAAGCCGATGTAATTGTAGACGCTCACGAATCCGCCCATGAGCAGGAACGCCTCGGCGAACAGCCATGGCAGGCCGGGATCGCGGAAATGCTGGCCGAAGGTGCCGGGCACTTCGCGCCACCGCATCCGGTTGGCTCGAAAACGCCGCGAGTCCGGCAGGCTCATGAGAAACGCGATCGCCGCGACCAGAGCCAAAACGCCGATGGTGCCGAGCCCCCAGCGCCACGACGCATGATCGGCGATGATGCCGGCGACCAGCCGGCCGATCATTCCCCCGAGGGCATTGCCTCCGATGAGAAGGCCCATGGATAGGCCGATGGCGCGTCCGTGCATCTCTTCGCTCAAATAAGCCATGGCCACGGCCGGCAGACCGCTCGCGGCCAACCCCGTCAGGGCACGGAGAGCGAGGAAGCCGTGCCAACTCGGCACCATGACCGCGACGATGGTGAGGATCGCCGACGCAAACAGGGACGCGACCATGACGGGCTTGCGTCCCCACACCTCGGAGAGGGGACTCACCACGAGCAGCGCGAGGGCGAGGGTGGCGCAGGGAAGCGACAGGGCCAGGCTGCTCTCGGCCGGCGAGACGTGAAATTGATCGGCAAAGACCGGCAGCAGCGGTTGCACGCCGTAGAGCACCGCGAAGGTGGAGAACCCCGCTGCCGCGAGCGCCAGGGTGGTGCGCCGGAAAGCCGGCGTACCGGCCTCGATCAAGCGAGGCGTTGCCTCGTCCATGTCGGCTCCTATGGGAGGCGATGGTCTGCGGTGCTGCGGCGCGACGAACGGAGCCGACGCTATCCGAAGACGACCGCGCCGGACGATGCCCGGCATGTGGGGGAGGAACAGTACACGCGCACTTCCGTGAAGGCGAAGGTCGGGGAGAGACGGGCCGTGCCAGGGATGACACGGCCCGTCGGATCGTCACCGCGGCGGCGTGCCGCCGCCGGCCTGCTGCTGGATCAGCGGGGTGATCCGCCGCACGGTGACCCGGCGGTTCTCGCGGGACGGCCCCTGTGTGTTCACCTTGAGCGCCTGTTCGCCGTAGCCCTGGGTCGTGAGGTTTTCGGGCGGAACCTGGAAGTTCTGAGTCAGGACCGTCGCCACCGACTGCGCCCGCCGATCCGACAAGGACAGGTTGTCGACATCGGAGCCCACCGCGTCGGTGTAGCCCTCCACGAGGAAAACTTCCTGCGGATTGGCCCGGATGGCCTGGTTCATCGCCGCCGCGATGGTCGCGAGGCGCGACGCCTGATCCGGCGTCACGGTGAACGAGCCCGTCTCGAAGGTGATGGTGTCGATGTCCACGCTGCGCATACGGGCCCGCAACTGCGGACTGTAGCGTACCTGATCGAGGGTATAGCGCCGGTCCAGGGGCACGACCGGCGGGGCCGAGAGGGCTTCATAGACACTGCGCTCGTCGGCTCCCTCGTAATCCACGACGTAGCGCTCGCGCGGAATGCGGATATCGGGCGGAGGCAGATCGACGACATCCTCGTAGATCGGGCGTCGCGGACCGCTGAAGCTGTTGTCGATGATCACGACCTCTCGACCATCGCGGAACCGGCGTGAGCGCCGCACGAGACGGCCGTCGTCGTCGACGATGGTGACGATCTGTGCGCCGTCCGGTCGATCGAGATAGGTGACGGTGTCGCCGCCGCGGCGCTCGCTGCGGTAGCCGCCGCGGCCCAGATCGCGGAACCGCTCGTTCTCATCGTGGCGGATGAAGGTGCGGTCGCGATCGCGCACGATGATGCGACCGGGCTCGCGGATGTAGGTCCGGCCATCCTCCTGAAATTCACGTCGGTCCCGGCGGACACGGTCGAAGTCGCGGGTCTCATCGTCATCGCGGAAGCCACCCGGAATGTAGCCGGGGCGACCCGGCGCGTTGAAGCCCTGGCGCGGACCGCCGCGCTCGAACGCGTCGCGTCGCTCGCGATCCTGGCGATCATCATCGACACCGCTCCGGCGGTCGCCTCCGCGCAAACCGTCGTCGCGCAGCCCCGGCTGGTCGCTACGGTCACGGGGATTGCTCTGGTCCCGGGCCGCATCCGGATCGCGCGGGCCACGGGGGGCAATCCGATCCGGCGCCGTATCCTGCCCGCGTTCGTTCGAACGCCCGGTACCGGTCGGCTCGTCTCGACCCTCGGCACCCGGCGCACCGGGAGGCGTGAAGGGACGTCCGGGAACGCCCGGCCTGGCATTGGGCGCGACTTGAGGCGCCGTCTGGGGAGCGCCCTGTGGTGCGACCTGCGGAGAAGGTGAAACCGGCTGAGGCGCCCCCGGTGCAGCCGCGGGTGGTGTGGCCGGCTGCCCAGGCCGTGCGGGCTGCGTCGGAGCGGTCGGCTGGGCCGGATTCAGCGACGGCTGCCGTTCGGCCGGACCGGCCGGACCGGTGTCCTGTCCACGTCGTCCGGGCGCGTCTGGACGGACTAGCTCGGCACCGGGTGTCCGGCGTTCTGGCTCCGCGCCCCGGACCGGGGCCTGCTCCGACGGCCGTGTCGGGTCAGGTGTACGATCGCGTTGTGCCGGCGAAGTGGGGCGCTCGGTCGGTCCGCGTTGATCCGTGCGACGGTCCTGTCGCTCAGGGCTTTCCTGTCGATCGGGGCGCCCCTGCCGGTCGGGCCGCTCCTGACGTTCCGGACGGGCCGGCCGCTCCTGCGGGTCGGGCCGCTCTTGTCTTTCGGGTCTCTCCTGCCGGTCAGGCCTGTCCTGGCGGTCGGGCCGCTCCTGTCGAGGTGCCGGGCGCTCGGCCGGGGTCCGGTCCTCACGCGGGGCAGGGCGCTCAGGCCTCTCCTGACGCGGCTCGGGCCGCTCCTGGCGCGGCGCCGGTCTCTCCTGACGGTCTGGCCGCTCCGGCCTGTCTTGGCGCTCTCCACGGGGTTCGGACCGTTCCCGGCTCGGGGATGGGCCGCCACGCTGTCCCTCACTGTCGGGTCCGCCTTGCGCGACCTGCATCTTTCCCATCCCCGCCGGATCCGCCCAGGAAGGGCCGGACAGCGCCAGAATCGGCAGGATCGTACCGGTGAGAAGGAGCAGGCGGATGATCCGCATCGAAGGCACTCACGGCTGTGGATGAGGCCTTCGGAACAGAGTGGGGCCAGGATGGTTCCCGTTCGGAACGATACCGCGAACCCGCCAGGGCCACCGGCAGCCTGCGTCAGGGCGTCGTCACGCGGCCCTGCCCCTGCCCCGGGAACAGGTTCGGTGCGATGATCCGGACGGCTTGGCGCTCCTCGCCGGCGACTGGGGCCGCGGGTTCCGTCGGAGCACCGGTCTCGTTGGTTACGAGGCCCGTGCGGGTGGCTGCGTCGGCCGCCAAGCCCGCCGCCGTCTTGTCGGCCCGCCCGACCAGGGTCAGACGAACCTTTGGCCGCGACAGGGCCTCGGCCTGCATGGGTGTGACGAAGATGTCGCCCTTGTGCCGCACCAGCATGCTCTCGGCCTTCACGAGCGATTGCGCCCAGCTCTGGCCCTCGCGCTTGCACGAGCAGTTCGGGGTGAAGGTCGTGCGGAACTTGAAGGCGTTGGCGAGCGAGACGTAGGCCTTCGCGCCCCGCAGCGTCGCGGCGTGTTTCAGGGCGTCGTCGCCGTGCGGCATCGAGTAGGCCACGGCCTCGGCGCCGGGGCATAGGGCCTGGCACAGGTCGTCGGCGCCTTCGCGCCCGTCGGGCAGGTTGGCCATGGGGAAATAGGCGCCGTCGCAGGTGCGGACGCAGACAACCTGGGCTCCGCCCCGGGCGCGTTGCTCGCGCGGCGTTCCATCCAATGCGTTGAGCGCCACGCGGCTCGCCGTATCCGTGCAGGCGGAAGCCACGGCCGCCGTGAGCTGCCGGCGGCGCGCGGCCGTGACTTCACCGTTCTCGGCGCCGTAACCCGCATTGAGCGCGCGGATGCGCTGCTCCACGGCTCCGCATTGCGGCGGTCGCGAATCGAAGAACAGGAACCGGCCGCCCTCGCAATTCAAGGTGCGATAATAGGCATTCAGCCGCCCGATCTCGTTCTGGAGCGCGCGCGCCGTGTTCGCTCCGTCGCTCAGGTTGGCGAGCTCCGAACGGTAGCGCAGGCAGGCGTCGGAGGCTTGCACCTGTGCCGTCCCCACCGTCCCGAGGGCGACGAGGGTCATGGCGAGCGCCCGGACGAGCGTGCGGATCTGCGGAAGGATCAGCGGCATGGCCTGACAGGATCGGGAGTGGAACCTTGCCGCCGACGGGAATCGGAGCGGCGGCGAAGCGGAAGTTTTGTACTCGCCCTCGCGCGGGGGCGACAGCCTTCCCACATGCGCCCCAGCCGAGTTGGGGGGGAATGCAGGATGATGTGGCTTCGGGGTCTCACAGGGGGAATGGCCGCTGCTGCCGTCGTGGCAGGAGCGCTCGCCGGCGCGGTGTCCGCCAAGGCGGAGGATGCCGATCGGATCTTCGACAAATCGACGGTCTGGCGGCCCCTTACACCGAACGACAAGCTCGTGGTCTACGGCATCGACGATCCGGCCGTGGCCGGTGTGGCGTGCTGGTACACCCAGCCCGAGAAAGGCGGCATCAAGGGCACCCTGGGGCTGGCCGAGGACGTCTCGGACATCTCGCTCGCCTGCCGTCAGGTCGGTCCCGTGCAGTTCAAGGACAAGCTCGGTCAGGGCGAGGTGGTGTTCAGCGAACGCCGCTCGCTGATCTTCAAGTCGATGCAGATCGTGCGCGGATGCGACGCCAAGCGCAACACGCTGATCTACATGGTCTATTCGGATAAGGTGATCCAGGGCTCGCCCAAGAACTCAACCTCGGCCGTGCCGCTCATGCCGTGGGGCACGGAGCCGCCGCCGCGATGCGCCGATGCCATGAAGAAATAAGCTTCCAAACACGCTCGGTGCGGCCACGGATCCTGAAATCCGATGGCCGGCGCTGATCCGATCCGGTCGCTCAATCCTGGCAGGTGATGCGGATCGGACGCTCGGCCTGCTTGATCACGGGAGGGGTGGGAATCGCCCCGGTGTACTCGTCCTGCGCCGCGACGCCGAAGGAACCGGCGGAGGCGAATCCCTGTGCTTCGCACCAGGCGTTGGCCACCACCTGTCCGCAGCTGCTCTCGCCATTGCTCAGGCAATCGCCGACGCCGTAGCCCTCGCCGGCCGGGATCAGGAACGTCTTCTCCACCTGAGACACCGCTTTGGTGGGAGTCTCGCCGTCTCCGCCCGCGAGCGCGGTGGAGGAAATCATCAAGGCGAGGGCGAGGAGGGTGCCGATTTCGGCGGCCGGGCGGCGCATGGGCAGAACCTCGATGGAGGGATTCGGGTTGGGGGAAATCTCAAGGGTCCAGGTAAACAAACCCTTTCCGCCCTGGATCGCTTTCGATAGGCGGCGGAGCGGCGCTGTTCTCGAATTGCTCATGGGTTCGGGGTAGCCCAGGACGGCCGACGGCACCGTCGCCTTCGTGCAACAGGCGCCGGCTGCAGCGCGGCACCCCCGCCGTTGGACGTGTCGGTCGCCACGGGGTACCGACGCCGGGAAGCGGCGAAGAACCAAGGCGCTAGGGGCGGTCGAGCTGTGCGATCCGCTCGAGGGACGAGGGACGGTTTCATGGCCCCGATGTTGCGGCTCTACAACACGCTGACCCGGCAGAAAGCTGCGTTCGCGCCGATTGATCCGAGCCATGTCCGGATGTATGCCTGCGGTCCGACGGTCTACGACGCGGCCCATATCGGCAACGCCCGCCCGATCATCGTCTTCGACCTGTTGTTCCGGCTCCTGCGCCACCTCTACGGCCCGGCGCACGTCACCTACGCGCGCAACGTCACCGACGTGGACGACAAGATCAACGCCCGCGCGGCCGAGCGCGGCATCACCATCCGTGACCTCACGGATGGGACGCTCGCGGCCTTTCACGACGACATCCGTGCCCTCGGCGTGCTGATGCCCGAGGACGTGAACGTGGCGGGCGAGCGTCCGCGTTTCGTCGAGCCGCGCGCCACCGATCACATCGCCGAGATGATCGCCATCATCGAAGGGCTGGTGGCGGCCGGTCACGCCTACGTTGCGGATGGCCACGTGCTGTTCGACGTGCCCTCGATGCCCGATTACGGCGGCCTGTCGAAGCGGCCCCTCGACGAGATGGAGGCCGGCGCCCGCGTCGAGGTCGCCCCCTACAAGCGCTCGCCCCTCGACTTCGTCCTGTGGAAGCCTTCGAAACCCGGCGAGCCGTCCTGGCCCTCTCCGTGCGGCCTGCCCGCGCCCGGCCGTCCCGGCTGGCACATCGAGTGCTCCGCCATGTCGTGGAAGCACCTGGGAAAAACCTTCGACATCCATGCCGGCGGCATCGACCTCATCTTCCCGCATCACGAGAACGAGGTCGCCCAATCGCGCTGCTGCTTCTCCACCGACGTGATGGCCAACGTCTGGCTCCACAACGGTTTCCTGCAGGTGGAGGGTGAGAAGATGTCGAAGTCCCTCGGCAACTTCATTACCATCCGCGACGTGCTGAAGGACTGGCCCGGCGAGGTGGCCCGGCTCGCCATGCTCAAGACGCACTATCGCCAGCCCATCGATTGGACGGTGCGGGGGTTGGAGGAAGCGGCCCGGACCTTGGAGCGCTGGTACGGGATCGTCGGCGATAGTGCCGCCTCTCCGGTGATTCCGGACGGGCTGCTCGAACCCCTGACCGACGATCTCAACACCGCTTCGGCACTCGCGGAACTCCACCGCCTCGACGATCCCGCCGGTCTCAAGGCGGGCGCCAACCTGATGGGTCTGCTCACGCAGACCAAGTCGGCCCGCGACCAGGGCAGCATCCGGGCCGCCGGGCTGGACGTACTCGAGGTCGAGGCCCTGATCGAAGTGCGCCGCGCGGCCCGCGCCGCCAAGGACTGGGCCGCCTCCGATCGTGTCCGCGATGCGCTTCTGGCCATGGGCGTCACCGTGAAGGACGGCAAGGACGGCACCGTCTGGAGCGTGACCCCATGATCGCCCCCGCCGATCGCCAGCCGATCGTGGTCGCCGATGCCGGGCCGCTGATCCGGCTCGCGGCGGCCGGCATCCTCGATACGCTCCGCGGACTCAATCGGCGGATCGTCCTGGTGGACCGGGTCGAGAAGGAGGTCGCGGGCGACCTGTCGAAGACCTTTGCATTCCCAGCCGATGTCGACCGACGCGGATTGAGGGCGATTCAGAGCCGTTCGGTGACGAACGCCTCGGCCTGTGGGGCGGGCGGCGAAGCGGCCGCCGCGTCGCGCAGGATCCCGATCACGTCGCCGGCTTCGCTGGCGACGAGATAGCTGAGGTCGAGCCCCTCCCGGATGAATCCCTGGGCTCGCATGTGGTCGAGGAGCGTCAGGAGCGGCGTCCAGAAGTCCGCCACGGAGAGCAGCAGGATCGGCTTGTTGTGCTGGCCGAGCTGCGCCCAGGTGAGCTGCTCCACCAACTCCTCCAGGGTGCCGATGCCGCCCGGCAGGGCCACGAACGCGTCGGAACGCTCGAACATCAGACGCTTGCGGGTGTGCATGTCCTCGACGACGATGGTCTCCTGGATCTCGTCGAGCATGCGCTCCCGGGATTTCAGGAAGCTCGGGATGATGCCGGTGACATGGCCCCCGTTCTCGAGTACGGCGCGCGCCACCGTACCCATGAGGCCGACATTGCCGCCGCCGTAGACGAGGCCGAGGCCGGCCTGCGCCAGGGCCTTGCCGAGGGCCTCGGCCGCCGCGGTAAAGGCCGGGTCGCCGCCGAACCCGGAGCCGCAATAGACGCAGACCGTCCTCACCGGTGCCATGTGCCGCTTCCCCTCCGGGTCCGGCCGCGCGGGCGCATGCCGTCCACGGGCCAAAGTGCTGATTTTACGGGAGATCCGGCCTTGAAAAGGCCGTCGGGATTTGGTGTTCCGGTCATGTTCGTTAATATGTCGCCGTCAAGTGCCGATTTGTCGCCGGGGCAGGTCAGGGTCGATCGCGGTTTCGCCGCCCGGACGATGGAAGAGGGAGTGGTGCGTCATGAAGGCGGAGTTGCGACGGAGCATCTTCCTCGCCTGCGTGGGGCTTCTGGGCGGCTTCACCCTCGTCGTCACCCTCTACGGCGCGAGCGAGTTGTTCAAGCACGGATTCGGCACGCCCGAGGGCCGGGCCGTACCCCTCGTCACCGATCCGCTCGCGGGCTCCGGGGAGGGAGCGCTGCCGGTGCCGGGAAAGCCCCGGTCGGACCGGCTGCCGGAGCGGACGCCCGCCCAGGCATCGCGGGACACTCCGGCGGCGACCGGCACCGAGGCGTCGGCGCCGACCTTCGACATCATCCGCGTCGAGCCGTCGGGCGAGGCCGTCATCGCCGGGCGGGCTGCGCCCAACACCACCGTCGAGCTGCTGCGCGACAATCAGCCCATTGCCCGTGCGCTCGTCGACCCGTCCGGCCAGTTCGCCATCGTGCCGCCTGCCCTGTCCCCCGGCAGCAGTGAGATCACCCTGCGGTCCACGGGGGCCGATGGCCGATCCGTGGTTTCGCGCGACTCCGTCGCCGTGGTCGTCGCACCGAAGCGCGACACCAAGCCCTTGATCGCGTTGACGTCTCCCGACAGGCCGACGGTGGTTCTGTCCCACCCCGAGCCTGTAGCGCCGCCCCCGGCCGCCGTCGCCGCAGGAGCGCGGGACGGGGCCAGGACGGGGCCCAAGACCGGGTCCGACACCGCGAGGGCGGGGGCGAAACCCGAGGCCGGCAAGGTGGTCGAGGGCAAGGTGGCCGAGGGCAAGGCGCCGGAAAGCAGGCCCCCGGAGACGGAGCGGGCGGGCGCCGCGAGCCCGGTCAAGATCGTCAGCGTCGAGGCGGAGGAGGGCGGGCGGCTCTACGTCACGAGCCAGGCCCAGCCCGGCGCGACTCTGCGGCTCTACCTCAACGACACCCTGGTGGCGCCGGGCAGCGCCGGGGCGGACGGGCGCGTCGCCTTCACCATCGGGCGGGGCGTCCAGCCGGGCGCCTACACCATCCGGGTCGATCAGGTGGACCCCGTCTCGGGCAAGGTGAAGACCCGCTCCGAGGTGGCGTTCTCCGTGCCGGCCGTGAAGCCGGCCGTGCCCAGACCCACCGCGAAGACCCCCGCGGCCACGCCCGAAGCAGCCGCACCGCCGGCGCGAATCGCCGTTCTGGAACAACCGCTTAGCCCGGCCTCGGCCCGACCGTCGGGCGAGGCCGCGCCCCCCCTTGCGGCGACCCCGACCCCGGCGGCGCCGGACCTCAAGCCCGGCACCATTCCGGAGCCGGTGCCAGCGCTGGAGCCGCCCCGGACGGTGTTCGTGCCGGAGGTCGGCACGGCGCGGATCGTGCGGGGCGACAGCCTGTGGCAGATCAGCCGGCGCATCTACGGGCGCGGCACCCGCTACACGGTGATCTACGACGCCAACCAGCCGCAGATCCGCAACCCGGACCGGATCTATCCGGGCCAGATCTTCGTGCTGCCGAGCGACGGAACGGCGGCGGTGGCGGGCACTGAACGGCGCGGCTGAGCCCGTTCCACGCCCTGCCGCGTGGAACGGGCCATCCCCCGAAAACCCGCTTTTTGGAACGGCGCATCCACGAGGGTGTCACGGCGCACGGTCCCCACGCACCGGCGCGGGGCGGCCTTGCGCCGAGGCGCGGCTGTCATCGGGAGCGGACCGGCTTATATCCGTTCCAAATTCAGCCTTCACCGAGAATCGAAACGGCATGACACCCGATCCCGCGCAAGCGCCGGACGGCGCACCGCCCGCGCGCCCCGGCCTCGTCGCCACCTATCGCCGGCTGTGGCCCTACCTGTGGCCGTACGGCCGGCCCGACCTGCAGCGGCGGGTGTTCCTCGCGTTCGGCCTGCTGATCGTGGCGAAGTTCGTCACCATGGTGACGCCGTTCACCTTCAAGTGGGCCACCGACGCCCTGGTGGCCCTGACCGACCCGAAACCCGGGGCCGCGATTCCGACGGGCGTGTTCGCCGCCCCCATGGTGCTCATCGGACTCTACGGCCTGTCGCGGGTGGCGATGGCGGGGCTGACGCAGGTGCGCGACGGGCTGTTCGCCAAGGTGGCGATGCACGCCGTGCGGCGTCTCGCCCTGCAGACCTTCGAGCACATGCACCGGCTCTCCCTGCGCTTCCACCTCGAGCGCAAGACCGGCGGCCTGACCCGGGTGCTGGAGCGCGGCCGCGGCGGCATCGAGGAGCTGTCGCGCCTGATGGTGCTCACGTTGGTGCCCACCATCGTCGAGTTCGTCCTCGTCATCGGCGTGCTCGCCTACGAGTTCGACTGGGTCTACTCGGCCGTCGTGTTCGTCATGGTGGCGGCCTATCTCGGCTTCACCTGGAAGGCGACGCAGTGGCGCATCGAGATCCGCCGCCGGATGAACAACTCCGACACCGACGCCAACACCAAGGCGGTGGATTCGCTCCTCAACTTCGAGACGGTGAAGTACTTCGGCGCGGAACGCCGCGAGGCGGAGCGCTACGACGCCTCCATGGCCAAGTACGAAAAGGCCTCGACGCAGACCTACGTGTCGCTCGCCGTCCTCAACGCCGGCCAGGCGGTAATCTTCACCATCGGCATGACCGTGGTGATGTGGTTGGCGGCGCGGGACATCATGGCCGGGCGCACCACGCTCGGCGGGTTCGTCCTCGTCAACACCATGCTGATCCAGCTGTCGATGCCCTTGAACTTCATGGGCATGATCTACCGCGAGATCAAACAGGCGCTGATCGACATCGACGACATGTTCCTCATCCTGCACCGCAACCCCGAGATCGCCGACCGGCCCGACGCGACGGCCCTGCGGGCCCGGGGCGGCACGGTGGAGTTCCGGGACGTGCGCTTCGCCTACGATCCCGCCCGGCCGATCCTCCGCGGCGTCTCCTTCACGGTGCCGGCGGGCAAGACGGTCGCCATCGTCGGCCCCTCGGGCGCCGGCAAGTCGACCCTGTCGCGGCTGCTGTTCCGGTTCTACGAGCCGCAGGGCGGGCGCATCCTCGTCGACGGCCAGGACATCGCCGGGGTCACGCAGGGGTCGCTGCGCGCCGCCCTCGGCATGGTCCCGCAGGACACGGTGCTGTTCAACGACACCATCGGGTACAACATCCGCTACGGCTGCTGGGACGCCACGGACGCCCAGGTGCGCGAGGCCGCGTCGCTGGCCCAGATCGACCGCTTCGTTTCCGCCCTGCCGGAGGGCTACGACACGCCGGTCGGCGAGCGCGGCCTGAAGCTCTCGGGCGGCGAGAAGCAGCGCGTCGCCATCGCGCGCACCATCCTGAAGGGCCCGCCGATCCTCGTCCTCGACGAGGCGACCTCGGCCCTCGACAGCTTCACCGAACGCGAGATCCAGGACGCCCTCGACACCATCTCGCAGAACCGCACCACCCTCGTCATCGCCCACCGCCTCTCGACGGTGGTCAACGCCGACGAGATTTTGGTGCTCGACAAGGGGGGGATCGTGGAGCGCGGGGCGCACCAGGGGTTGCTGGACGCGGGTGGGGTTTATGCGTCCCTGTGGAGCCGGCAGCGGGAGGCCGATGCAGCGTTGGCGGTGTTGCAGGGGGCGGAGGCGGAGCGGGGACGTGTGGAGATGGTGCGGGCGGTGGAGCCGGCAGAGTAGGGAAGGGACATCCTCTTGATACACCGTAACAGTCCGGCAAGAACCAATCGCGATCAGAGGGGGAGCAATCTAAAGCTTCCCCCACAAAACTCCCGCTGCGCGGTGGCGCTCAGGGGGGGGGACGGCGGGGTTCGGAAGTTTGGCGGGGCGCTCTTAGACGTTTGCGGCCTCTTGAATAAAGGCAGAAGTATGCTCGACATTTGACGAGTACGGCAATGTTGACATGTATTGTTCCATAAATCGAATGTCTGGTAAGCCGCCTGCGTTCAATGGCACGCGTATGATCGACTCTTTCATGCGATCCAAATTCCATTTCCGCCCATAGTTAAATCGATATTTCTCAAGTCGAATTACTGCGCACAAAAATAGCGCTGAGAGAGCGCTCAGCCCCTCGAAACGGGGGTAGAGTACGTTGACATCATCGGATGCGATGAATGAATGGGGTTGAAAAAAAGCCTCTGCTACGCCGTTGCCGTTGTAATTCACCGTAATTAGACCGCCAGGATGTAGCGGGGTGCCCTGGATATATTGACGAAGACCATTGTTATTATCGAGTGCGGATATAAACGGTGTTACACCAGGATTCATATTGCTTTTCGTAATGCGCTTGCCTTTTCGTAAATCAAATAAATCCTGAACTTGCATTTTTTTCCAAGAAAAAATGTTAAGATTTGGCGTTGTTTTATTTGAAAGCGACTCGCTGCGATTGTCGAACGCGTTCTCGTCTGCGGCTTCGATATATATAGGAATGTCTGCGATGGCGGGGACAACAATATCTTTCAATGTTCTGTTTGCTTGTCGGCCGTAGGAATAACGGTAGCGATTAGACTTTATGCAATAACAGTAGAACAAAAGTTGCTTTTTACTCAATGGAACGCGTGGAATTAATCGAGCTACATCGCGCCCTGTGTAGAATGGTTGTTCTTGTATGAATGTGGAGAGGACGCCGTTGCCGCCGAGGGCGCATGTCAATTCCCCGGCTGGTGCAGGCAAAACACCAGGAACTGGGAGAACGTATGCGGATATTCCATTGCCCCCCATCTTGCGCGAGACGAATGCTATACCGCTCTCACGATGAGCTATAATAAGGCGATTCAGCTCCAATGAGTGCCCGTATCGCACATCAAACAGATCACTGACTGTCGTCATCGACCGCCTCATCCGATCCGGGCGCGGTTGCGCTCATCAGCTTGTAGATAGCATAGTTGCGGACAACACGTTCAAAATCGGATTGACGCAGCGTTGAGTAGTCCGTTTCCATGTATGCTTCTGCGCACCATTCATCATCGGACGTCACGTATCGGCTGACACTTTCACCCGCTCTGACTTCACGATTGCGATAAGAATTTACCCAATGGTCGCGGCGGCGCGCCCAATCATTGCCCTGATCAACTCTTCCGCGATGTTTGGTTTTGATAAATCCGTCATCTTTCCAATAGCCAAACCAGGTCTTCTTGTTGCTTACTTGATGTGGGATTTTAGCTGTAAAAATCATAATGCAGGCGATTGTTCCAACCGGATAAAAAAGTTCGTCTGGTAGGGACATGACGGCTTCGAGAGTATGATATTTCAAAAGTTCAGCCCGCGCTTTATGTGGCGCGATTGCACATCCCATTGGAACTATCGCTATACCTGTCCCATTCCGCTCCAAGCAATCAAGCATATGACTGATAAAGTAAAGCTCATGCGAGTCCTCGTCAGCCTGAGAATAAGGAGGATTTAGAAGCCCTACCGTGCAATTATGCTCTTTGATCTTATCTGTTATAAAAGGATCAAAGCACGACGACTGATAAAGATTGGCTTTTCCATCCCCTCTTAATATCATGTTGCTTACCGCCAATGCAAACATATTTGGTTGCTGCTCAACGCCAACGAGTCCATTTTGCTTGATGTCTTCCTTGTCGTCCTTCGTCAGCGCGCCCTTAAACATTTGATGCATTGCCGATATTAGAAATCCACCAGTTCCGGCGCATATATCTAAAACACGGCTTGTTCTATTTACATTAGCCAGCAGAGAAAATAGCTCTGTGATGTGGCGTGGCGTGAGTACAATCCCTAGTGCTTTTTTATCTCCGCCTGTATACTTAAGAAATTCTCCATAAAATTGTCCGACTACATCGAAATCGTGGAAATAGCTTATAAAAGGATCAACTTTCTCGTTAAGGCGTTTGATGAGCTCGTTAAGTACCCCTTTTGGATATTTCTTATGCGGTTTTGCAAGTTCGGGATGACCGGCGATGAGGGCGTAAGGGGTTGTAGCGCTAGATTTTTTCGAGCCTGGTATGTCGGCGCGATCCATTTCGAAATTAATGACGCGCAGCCATTCACTAGGTAAATCCTCCAGCGAGTAGTCGTTGTACGAGCGTGAAAATGCTTTGTTACGTAGTGCTATCAGCGTGCCACTGACGAATAGCGGTTTTTCGTTCTCGCTCGCCTTCACATCATCACGCATGAAGTCATGCAGCTCGCGCGAAAAAGCCATCAGGTCAGTGAGACGAACTGCTTGGACCGTCGGATCGAAGGTTGCGTGCTCGATATAATCCGACCAAGAAATGAGAGTAGTGATACTAGCTCCCGTCTTGGCCGAGAGCCGTTTCGGCGTGGTCGCCCCGCGTGAGTGAAGGTAGGTCGAAATGGTCAGCGCAGAACTCGTCTGACCGCTTACCGCAACGGCAATGACGTTGTGTTCTCGGGACAAGGCTCTAGCATAATGAAGTGCCCCGTCCGCTGCGTATCGAACGGCACGCTTAACGTAGGCATCAGGCGCCTCAGGTTCTATTTTTCCAGAGAATGCTGCGTTACATGCTGCTGATTCGTGATCCTTCGTGCTTGCTTTGCATTCGATTATAAGGACAAAATCACTGGTGCCTGGGTCCGTAATAATGAACTCAGGCGCGCCGACGCCTGACCCGCCCGATTTGCTAGCTTGTGCTAGGGCTTTCCGAATGGCCTCAATGGTCGATTGTTGCTCTTGGACACAGATTGTCGTTCCGGGCGCGTGGTAACCCAGTTCGCGCAGCTTGTTGCGAACTATTTCTTCCGTGATCCGCTCGCTCGCCATGCGCATCCCTTTCTACGTGGCGCGTCATACCGAGCATCAACGGACTCCACAACCGTCGCTTTTTAGCAACACTGAGGGTAGGGGTGAGCGATCAGCTTGGCATCCCAAAGGTTGACGCGCCCCCCACACCCTGCCATCGCGCGGGGTCCGGATTCCCGTTCGCGCCCGTGCCGGGCCACGATCTGAAAGACCGCATGTCCGACCTCCTCGAGACGATTCGCCGAACCCTCGTGCCGATCCACAAGGAGGGCTATCCGTTCATCCTCATCGGCATCGTGCTGACGGTGATCGGCGGGTACTTCGCCCAGTTCCTCGGGTGGATCTTCCTCATCCTCACCCTCTGGGTCTGCTACTTCTTTCGCGATCCCGAGCGCGTCACCCCGGTGGGCGACGGGCTGGTGGTGTCGCCGGCCGATGGGCGGGTGAACCTCATCGCCACCGTGCTGCCGCCGCCCGAGCTCGACCTGCCGCAGGAGCCGATGCTGCGCGTCTCGGTGTTCATGAACGTGTTCGACTGCCACGTGAACCGCGTGCCGATGACGGGCAAGATCGGGCAGATCCACTACACGCCCGGGCTCTTTCTCAACGCCGAACTCGACAAGGCCAGTGACGACAACGAGCGCAACGGCCTCGTGCTGGAGACGACGCACGCGGGCGCGCCCTTGCGCATCGGCGTGGTGCAGATCGCCGGCCTCGTGGCGCGCCGCATCGTCGGCTGGGTCCATGCCGGCGATACGCTGAACGTCGGCGAGCGCTTCGGCCTCATCCGCTTCGGCTCGCGGGTCGACGTCTACCTGCCCGTCGGCACCCGCGTGCTCGTCGGGCTCGGCCAGAAGGCGGTGGCGGGCGAGACCGTGCTGGCCGATCTCGCCGGCGGCCCCGAGCGCGCTTTCCGCCGCATCTGAGGGATGAGCATGGACGATCTGTTCCCGCCCTTCGCGCCCGACGCCAACGAGCCCCGGCCGCGCCGGTTCAAGCCGGTGCCGTTCCGGATGATCGCGCCCAACATGATCACCCTGATGGCGCTCTGCCTCGGGCTCACCGCCATCCGCCTCGCCTTCGAGGGGAAGTTCGAGCCCGCCGTCATCGCCATCGTGGCCGCCGCCTTCCTCGACGGCATCGACGGGCGGGTGGCGCGGATGCTCAAAGGGACCTCGCGCTTCGGGGCCGAGCTCGATTCGCTGGCCGACTTCGTCAATTTCGGCTGCGCCCCGGCGCTGATCCTCTACGGCTTCGCCTTGAAGGAGCTGAAGTCGGTCGGCTGGATCGTCGCCCTCATCTTCGCCATCGCCATGGCCCTGCGGCTCGCCCGCTTCAACGCCATGCTGGACGATCCCAACCGCCCGGCCTGGAAGAAGGATTTCTTCGTCGGCATGCCGGCGCCGGCGGGCGCACTGACGGTGCTGCTGCCGCTCTACCTGCACTTCCTCGGCCTGCCCCTGGAGCGCTGGGCCGCCCCGGTGGTGCTCGGCTACATGCTGTGCATCGCGCTCCTCGTGGTCTCCACGGTGCCGACCTTCTCGGGCAAGACGGTCGGCAAGCGCGTGCCGCGGGAAGCGGTGCTGCCGATCTTCCTCGTGGGGGTCGCGGCCTTCGGGCTGCTGATCTCGTTCCCGTTCGAGGCCATGGTGGCGCTGGCGCTCGGCTACCTCGTCACCCTGCCCATCGGGGCGGCGCAGTACCGCCGGCGGGCCAAGGCCGAGGCGCGGGCCGCCGCCTCCCTGCCAGCGCCCGCGCCGGACGACCGCGATCCGGGCGGCTCCGAGCGCGATCGCGCCGTGGACAGCTGAGGCGCCCGCCTGTCGCCCTGCACCGGCATCCCGTAGTCTTCGCGCGAAGAATCAGGCGCGGAGACTGAGATGCTCGAAGAGTTCAAAAAATTCGCCCTGCGCGGCAACGTGGTCGATCTCGCGGTCGGCGTGATCATCGGCGCGGCGTTCGGCGCCATCGTCACCTCGGCGGTGCAGGACGTGTTCATGCCGATGATCGGCGCCATCACGGGCGGCCTCGATTTCTCGAACTACTACATCGCCCTGTCGTCGAGCGTGCAGAAGGGCGCGGCCTACGCCGACGCCAAGAAGCAGGGCGCGGTGATCGGCTACGGACAGTTCCTCACGGTGGCGATCAACTTCATGATCGTCGCCTTCGTGCTGTTCCTCGTGATCCGGGCGATGAACCGCCTCGTCAGCAAGGAGGAGGCGAAGCCCACCCCCGAAGTGCCGGCCGACGTGAAGATCCTCACGGAGATCCGCGACCTCCTGGCGACGAAGCCGGCCGTCTAGGGCCGCGCCGGACTCAGGGCTGCACCAGCCTCACGGCTGCGCCAGCCTCACGGCTGCGCCAGCCTCACGGCTGGGGAGGCTTGCCCGTCAGGTCCTCCACGAGCCCGTCGAGGGCGTGCTCGACGGCGCCGGTGCCCTCCTCGTGGGTCTTCAGCCGCACTTCCAGGCGCTTGAGCTGAGGGCCGAACGCCTGGGGCGTCACCGGGTCGCCGAGGTATTCCGGCACCGCCTCGTCCGTGGTGAAGACCGAGCGCAGTTGCTGGCCGAGGTGATCGCGCACCGGCTCCGGCAGGGCGGCATCGTGGGGGTGGTCGCTCACGGCTGGAAGTCTCCCGTCGGTTCAAGACTGCACAACGGTCGGGCCCGGGCAAGTGTTGCGTCGGTGCTCACAAATGACGGTCCGCCCCTCGACAAAAAAGCCCCCGTCGCCGGGGGCTTTCTCAAATCCGGCCAGGCCGAACGATCAGGTCAGAGGACGGTTCAAGCCTAGTCGATGACTTCGACGATCCGGCGGCTGCGGTCGACCAGGACCGGGCGGTCGTTGACGATGGTGTAGCGCGAGTCGCGGGCGTTGTACTCGTCCGGCACGTCGTAATAGGTCACGCCGGCGCTCGGCAGCACGGTACCGACGCGGACATCTCCGTCATAGGCGTAGGACGAGCGGCGCTCGCGGGTAACGTACTGGCGGAAGCGCGGACGGTCGTCGACGCCGAGGATGCCGCCCACCGTGCCCGTGGCCGCGCCGACGGCGCCGCCCACGATGGCCCCGAGGGGGCCGGCCGCATCGGCGCCGTCCTGGGCGCCGCGCTCGGCCCCACGCACGAGGCCCTGGGCCTGGACGGCCATGGGCAGGCTGAGGGCAAGCACCGAAGCGGCGAGAAGAGTCTTGAGATTCATGGTCGGGTCTCCCGAAAGGCTGTCCCGCGACGCCGTGAAGCACCGTGGGTTCGGGGCCTCAACGTGCGACCCCCCGAAAGGGATGCGGTGAAATCCAGTCTCCTTCCGTGGGAGACCCGGGGCGATCATCCCGAGCCGCGACGATGTCCGTGTCGGTGATGTGTGGGAAGGCACGATGCTTACTCTATGAGCAGTTAAGCCTGCGGATTAGGCCGTCTGGGTGGGACGTTGATTATTTTATAGTCCACTCGCACAGAAGAGCATCACATGCGTCTTGCCGCCCTCCTCATCGCCGCGCCGCTCCTCATCGTCGGGACCAGCGGCGCCACCGCACAATCGCGGACCTGGAACGCCCTCAGCCAAGCGCCGACCTACCAGGCGCCCGAGCAGGTCATCGAGGGTCCGCGTCGCAACACCCGGCGCGATCCCACCGGTATCCTGCGCGGGCAGGGCGTCAGCAGCCTCTACGGCGGCATGGGGAACATGGGCGGCGGGTCCGGCCGCAGCGCCAACACCGGCATCGGGCTGGGCGGCATCGGCGCCTCCCAGGGCGCGCGGAACTGATCTCGGATCCGCCGCACCGGTTCTGGGACCGGCCGGCGCGATCCGTCACGGTCGCCGGTCCCGCCGGGTGAAAGGCGCGGCGCCCCGCGCGCTTCGTTGAGCTCGCGGCCTCGGCGGTCTATGCACGGATCCCATGGACCTCCCAGCTTCCCACCTCGAAACTTCCCCCCTGCAGGCATCCCCCCTGCAGGCGTCCGCGAGCCGATCCGTGGCGCCCCTCGCCTGCAAGCCGCCGCGCCCCGGACGCGCGGCGCCGTTCCTGCCCATGAGCCGGGCCGAGATGGACAGGCTCGGGTGGGATGCCTGCGACATCGTTCTGGTGACGGGCGACGCCTATGTCGATCATCCGAGCTTCGGCATGGCTATCATCGGCCGCCTGCTCGAAGCGCAGGGCTTCCGGGTCGGCATCATCGCGCAGCCCGACTGGCAATCGGCGGAGCCGTTCAAGGTGTTGGGCCGGCCGACGCTGTTCTTCGGCGTCACCGGCGGCAATCTCGATTCGATGGTGAACCGCTACACGGCGGATCGGCGCCTGCGCAGCGACGATGCCTACACGGCGGGCGGGGAAGGCGGCGCCCGCCCGGACCGCTCGACCATCGTCTACACGCAGCGCTGCCGCGAGGCCTACAAGGACGTGCCGATCATCCTCGGCGGCATCGAGGCGTCGCTCCGCCGCATCGCCCACTACGATTACTGGTCCGACAAGGTGCGCCGCTCGATCCTGGCGGACGCCAAGGCCGATCTCCTCCTCTACGGCAATGCCGAGCGCGCCGTGGTCGAGGTGGCGAACCGCATGGCCGCCGGCGCGAAGCCGCACGAGCTCGATTCCGTCCGGGGCGTCGCCCTGTTCCGCCGGGTGCCCGAGCACTACACCGAGCTGCCCGCCGACGATCTCGATTCGGCCGACGAGGCCGCCATGCGCCGCCCCGGCGAGACCGTGATCCGGCTCCCCGCCTACGACGAGGTCAAGGACTGCAAGGAGGCCTATGCCCGCGCCTCGCGGGTGCTGCACCGGGAGGCCAATCCCGGCAACGCCCGCCCCCTGGTCCAGCGCCACGGCGACCGCGACCTGTGGCTGAACCCGCCGCCGATCCCGCTCACCAGCGAGGAGATGGATTCGGTCTACGACCTCCCCTACGCCCGCGCGCCCCATCCCGCCTACGGCGACGCGAAGATCCCCGCCTGGGACATGATCAAGTTCTCGGTGACGATCATGCGCGGGTGCTTTGGCGGCTGCACCTTCTGCTCCATCACCGAGCACGAGGGCCGCGTCATCCAGAACCGCTCGGAGGGCTCGATCCTGCGCGAGATCGAGCTGATCCGCGACAAGACCCCGGGTTTCACGGGCGTGATCTCGGATGTCGGCGGACCCACGGCCAACATGTACCGGATGGCCTGCAAGGACCCGAAGATCGAGGCGGCGTGCCGCCTGCCGTCCTGCGTGTTTCCGGACATCTGCCCGAACCTGAACACCTCGCACGACGACCTGATCCGCCTCTACCGCAAGGTCCGCGAGGTGGAGGGCGTCAAGAAGGTGATGGTCGCCTCCGGCGTGCGCTACGATCTGGCGGTCCGGAGCCCCGAATACGTCGAGGAACTCGTGACCCACCACGTCGGGGGCCGTCTCAAGATCGCGCCCGAGCACACCGAGCGCGGGCCCCTCGACCTGATGATGAAGCCGGGCATCGGCACCTACGACCGCTTCAAGGAGATGTTCGACGCCGCCGCCAAGAAGGCCGGCAAGAAATACTACCTGATCCCGTACTTCATCGCGGCGCATCCCGGCACCACCGACGCGGACATGATGAACCTCGCCGTCTGGCTGAAGAAGAACGACTACCGCGCCGATCAGGTGCAGACGTTCCTGCCCTCGCCCATGGCGACGGCCACGACCATGTATCACACCGAGATCAATCCCCTGCAGGGTGTGCGGCGCGGTGGCAGCGAGCCCGTCGACGCGATCAAGGGGATGCGGCAGCGCCGCCTGCACAAGGCGTTCCTGCGCTACCACGACCCCGAGAACTGGCCCCTGCTGCGCGAGGCGCTGCGGGCCATGGGCCGCGCCGATCTCATCGGGCCGCGGCCGGACCAGCTCATCCCGCTCGCGCAGCCGCCGGGAACGGGTTTGGGCAAGGTGGGCGGCAAGGGGCAAGGCCAGCCGCGACCCGGGCGCCACCCGGGCGCGCCGCGTTTCACCACCAAGGGCGTGCCGCTGGGGAAGTGACGGGCGCGTCCGACCGTCGGCCGTTGCGGGCGTTCCCGGAACGGCAAACCTGGGAACGGCAAAGCGCGGGCGACCACGGGGCGGTTCTCCGCCCCGGGCCGCCCTTCGATCCGGGCGGCGCGTCAGTCCTTCGGCATCGCCGACTGGATCAGCCGGTCCGACGACAGGTCTTCCTCGTCATAGCCGAGGAGTTCGGCGAGGCGCCCGCGGGCACGGCTGACGCGGCTCTTCACCGTGCCGACCTTGCAGCCCATGATGGCGGCGGCCTCCTCGTAGGAGACGCCTTCGGCACCCACCAGCACCAGGGCCTCGCGCTGGTCGGGCGGGAGCTTGCCCAGCGCCGTCTGCAGGTCCTCCACGTCGAGGCGGTCGCCCTGGTGCGGGGCCGTGGCCAGCCGCGCGGCGTAGGAGCCGTCCTGGTCCTCGACCTCACGGACGCGCTTGCGGTGGTCCGAGTAGAAGATGTTGCGCAGGATGGTGAACAGCCACGCGTTGAGGTTCGTGCCCGGCTGGAACCGGGCGCGGTGCTGCCAGCCCTTGAGCAGGGTGTCCTGCACGAGGTCGTCGGAGCGGGCCGGGTTGCTCGTCAGCGACAGGGCGAAGGCGCGCAACGACGGCACGGCGGCGAGCAATCCGTTGCGGAACTCGGGCTCGATGGCCTCGCCGCGCGCCTTCAGGGCGGCTTCGAGCTTCTCGATGAGTTCGGCGAAGCGGGTCGGCTGCTCGTCCGTGGGAAGGCGGTCGTAGACCGTGCGCAGGTGCTCGCCGAGATGCGTCCGGATGTTGGACGACAGGTTCGGGCGGGCATCCTCGGCGGTGTCGAGGTCGGCGGCAGTGTCGATCGCGTCGCGGGTCATGGCTCGTCGTATTCTGGTCGATCGCGGGGGAGAGCGTCCGGCGCGTGGAAGACAACACGCGCGACGCCCGTCGTGTGGACGCGTTGTAGCGCATCCCGCCCGGCCACGCATCCCGGCCCGCAACCGTCAGGGTTGCGCCATCGTCCACATCAACAGCCCCGCGGTCCGATGCCTTGCGCGGGCAGCGTGGGTTTCCTCTCCGTCCAGGCAGGGCGATCGCATTCGACCATCTGCGTCATTCCGGGGCGCCGCAGGCGAACCCGGAATCCAGATTCGCGCCGGAGGCGTGCAATCCAGAGCCGCCGGCAGAGCAAGACTTGGCCAAACCCGTGTCTCTGGGGTCCGGGTTCCGCTCCGCGGCCTCGGGATGACAAAGCGGGGCGGGACTTCAAACGGTCCCAAACGGCATATGCAATCGCCCTGACCGAAGGGAGCAATTGCCCCGCCCGAAAGGAGAGGGAGCGCGGCGGGCCCTACGCACCGCGCTCGAACACCTCTTCGGCGCGCCATCCGCCGTTGGGACCGGCCAAGGGCTGGTCCTGTAAAAGAGTCGCTCAGCAGCCGCAGGGGGAGGGCACCCGTGCCGAGGCCCGGCCGTCGGGCTTCAGGATGCGGACGGCGCCGTCGCGGAGCGAGAGCACGTGGCCGCGCTCGACGTCGGTCCAGCACTCGTCGCGGGTCAGCGCCTTGGTGGCGATCACCGTCACCACGTCGTCCGTGCCGGTCTCTTGCGCGAAATCGACGCGCCAATCCTCGTCCACCAGGGTGGCGGTGCCGAAGGGGGCGCAGCGGGTGAGGTAGCACAGGCGCTTGCCGCAATGGGCGTAGAGGGTGCGGCTGTCCGAGAGCAGCATGTTGAACACGCCCAATCCGTGGAGTTCGGCGCACAGATCCGTCACAGCCCGGTCGAGGCGGGCCGGGCTCGGAAGGTCGGGCCAGCGCTGCTGCAACTGGTCGAGCATCCAACAGAAGGCGTGCTCGCTGTCCGTGGAGCCCACGGGCTTGAACCACGTCAGCGGCCACTTCTTCACACCCCTCAACTGGCCGTTATGCGCGAAGGTCCAGCGCCGGCCCCACAATTCCCGGCTGAACGGGTGGGTGTTCTCGAGGTTGACCCGGCCGCGATTGGCCTTGCGCACGTGGGCGATGACGATGCGGCTCTTGATCGGGGTTCGGCGCAGGAGCCGAGCCAGCTCCGATTGCGCGCTCGGCTCCGGCTCGTGGAAGGCGCGCGCGCCCCGTCCCTCGTAGAACGAGATGCCCCAGCCGTCGGCATGCGGGCCGGTCTCGCCGCCGCGCCGCGCCAGGGCGGCGAAGGAGAACCGGATGTCGGTGGGCACGTTCGCGCTCATGCCGAGCAGTTCGCACATGGGATTTCGGGGAGTTCCGGTCGGGACGGGCGGCGGGGCGGAGCGGGCGGACCCAGGCAGGCGGAAACGGACGGCCGGCGGAACCGGTTGCGCGGTCTAACCTATATTGGTCCGCCCGTGGCCCGGGGAAGCCGGATTTCGCATTTGGGGCCGTCGCTCCTGCGGGAAACGCCCGAGGGGGCGTCAACCGGCCTTCGCATCCCTGCGCGGCCGGCCGCCGAGCCGGCCGTTCCGGGCCGCAGCCGTCGCCTTGGCGGCGGAGACGGCCTGCCCCGCCAGACGGGCTCCCGCCTGGCGGATCGTGACGGGGGATTGCTCGATCAGGCGTGTCACGAGGCCATCGACGTTGATGTGCAGATCGAGCGCCGCAACGGCGAGGAACGCGCCATCCTCCGTGGCGCGCAATCCATGGAGCTGCTCCGGCGAAGCCTCGCACAGGGACGGGATGAGGCTGCGCTGGGCGCCGAAGGCGCGCCCATCCGTCAGGATCATCAGCACCGCGTCGTGGTGTGGATCGAACCACGCCGCCCGGGCCTGATGTTCGTGGCTCGCACGCGCCGTTTCGGTGGCGGTGGCCCGATCCAAGATCGCCTTGGTGATCGGCTTTCGGCGCGGAAGGGTCCACGCGTCGTCCTGCTTTACCATTCCGCGGCCTCCTCGATGTGCTGGCCCGCCGTGAGCGAAAGCGTTCGTCCATCCGCGAGGCTCAGGGTGACCCGTCCCGTCCGGACATCGTAAGCCGCCGTCGTGATGCTGGCGGCGTGGGGATCGGCCTTGCGCGCCACCCTGGCCCGCACGCCGTCGCCATCCGGGGTGGGGCGGAATTCGACACGCTGGTTCACGAGGCCGATTCCATGCCGGGATCCGTGCGTGTTCCACCAGGCCTCCCGACAGGCGGGCAGATGATCCATGATGGCGTCGGCCACCGCGTTCAGAGTCGCGACGCCCGGTCGGCGCTGTCGGCGCCGAAATCTGTAGAGCCCCGTGATGTCGGACAGGAACGAGAACCTGAACCGCGCGGTCCATCCCTCGCTGGCGTGGTGTGCATGAATGTGCGGCGGTGGGTGATCTTCGGCTGCGATGAAGACTTGGATCGCACCGTGCCAGAAGATCGTCCCCGCCATAGGCTTCCTGATAACCCATCAGTTGGGTTATTCCAAGGGGGCGATGCCGGAGGGCCCGCCACCGCTCCGGGCCATCGCAAAACCAAAGAGTGCAGGCGCGGCCTTTGGATTTCTTGGCCCGCACCCCCGAAGCTGGCAGAACCGTCCTGCCCCGAGCCGCGTCCGGCTCCGCGATGAGGAAGCTGCATGACGGTGTCGAGCGACGACGAGCTGGAGGCGCTGAAGCGGATCGGCCGCATCGTCGCCAACACCCTGGAGGCCATGGGCCGGGCCATCGAGCCCGGCATGACCACGGCCGAACTCGACGGGATCGGGCGGGCGTTCCTCGCCGGCGCGGGCGCGCGGCCGGCGCCCGAGCTCGCCTACGGCTTTCCCGGGGCGACCTGCATCAGCATCAACGAGGAGATCGCCCACGGCATCCCGGGGGCGCGCCGGATCGCGCCGGGGGATCTCGTCAACATCGACGTCTCGGCGGAGAAGGACGGCACCTTCTCCGACACCGGCGCGTCGTTCGCCGTGCCGCCGGTGACCCGCGCCGTCGAACGCCTGTGCCGGGACGGGCGCCGGGCGCTGTGGGCCGGCCTGCGCCAGGTCGGCACGGGCAAGCCGCTTTCGGGCATCGGGCAGGCGGTCGGCGCCTTCGCGAAGAAGAACGGCTACACCCTGGTGCGCAACCTCGCGAGCCACGGCGTCGGCCTGTCCCTGCACGAGGAGCCGAAGGAGATCGCCACCTGGCCCGACGCCTCCGAGCGCCGGATCATGGGCGAGGGGCTGGTGTTCACCGTCGAGCCGTTCCTGTCCCTGGGCGCCGATTTCGCGGAGGACGGCGACGACCCCTGGACCCTCTACAGCCGCCCCCGCGCCCTCACGGTGCAGTACGAACACACCGTCGTCGCCACCCGCAACGGGCCGGTGGTGCTGACCGTGCCGGGCTGAGCGAGCCGAGGGCGGAGACCGCCTTTCTCCCGCGCGGGGAGGGGAACTGTGGCCAAGGCTGCGTTGAAGGGGTTGGTATGCGGATGCGCCTGTTCGGCTGCGGGCTCGCCCTGCTGATGGTCGCCGGACTCGGCGGTGCGGCTCGAGCCCAGTGGACCATGCGCCCTCTGGAATCCCCATTGCCGGAGCAGCTCAAAGTGCGCGCCGAGGCCCTGGTGCGGACACTTCGGCCCCACGACGCCGATGAGTCGGTTGCGCACCTGCGGACGATCGAGGACGCGGCATCGCATCCCGAGGTCGTCCTCCTGCGCGTCGAGGCCGATTGCCGACTCGGACGCTGCATGACCGTGCTGGCCCGCGACGAAGCCGCCGGCATGGTGCCGGAGCTCATACTTCAGGTTGGGCCTGCAATGATCGTCGGCGACCTCTTCTCCTCTTTGTGGGGAGTTCCGACAGAGCCTGGGTTTCTCTTCGAAGGGGACGACGACAACACGCTGGTCGTCGTCCGAAGGGGCGCGATGTGGGTCGTGTCGGCCTGCAACGCGTGCATTGCGTGGCACGCCCAAAAGGCTCCGTCGCCTCCGAGAACGGTTTCACCGCCCGTGCCGCCACCCCCGCTCCTGACGTTCGAGGATTTTCGGACCTTTCTCCGCCGGTAAGGCGAAGGTTACGCGGGGAAGGTTACGTGGGGTTGGACCACGCTTGCGTCGCGGCGTGTATGGGCGCCGGCAAGGTGGCGTGCTGAAGCGCGACCGGCCGGTGCGCGACCGTTCAGATTCCAGTGCTACGCTTGAGCGACGGGGCGATGAGAGGCGGCGGGATGGCTGCAACGGACCGGGCCGCTCTGGCCAGGAAGATCGCCGGCGATGCGGCGTGGCTCGCCCTTGCCGGAGTGGCAGCCGGGGTCGGTCGCATGATCAGTCATGAGGACGGATCGGCCGTCTTCTGCCTGCGATGGGAGGCCACGACGATGGGCTTCTCGCTTCTCGGTGCACTTGTCGGCGCCGTCATGGTGGGCCTCATCCGCTGGCGCATGTGGAGCCGCGGGCATCCGCAAGCTCTGGATTGAGCGGGACGAACACACCGTCGCCGCCACCCGCGACGGGCCGGTGGTGCTGGCCATGCCGGGTTAGGGGGCACCCGCTTCGGCGGAGTCCCGCCCGTCACGCCTCCCGCAGCAGGGTCCGGACGGCGGCGTCGAGGGCGCGGGCCGCGGCGGCGGCCGTCGGGGAGCCGGTGCGTGCCAGCATCACGATCTCGGAGGGCGGCAGGTCGGGAAGGCCGAGGCGCGGTCCGACGTCGCCCATGCGCCCCGAGGCGACGGCCCCCATGGGGGCGACGCCGAGCCCCGCGCGCACGGCGGCCAGGAGCGCGCTGCAGCTGCCCCCGATGAAGGCCTCCCGCCACGGGCGGTTGGCCGCGTCGAGACGCCGGACGGCGACGGCCCTCACCCCGCAGGCCGGCCCGAGGGTGATCAGGGGGACGGCGCGGTCCTGCGCGAGGGCGTCGTCGTCCCCGCATCGCCAGCCCAGGGGGTCCAGCCCGAGCACCTCCCCCTCCGCGCCGCCCGCCTCCCGCCGGACGATCACCGCGTCGAGGTCGCCGTCGTCGAACGCCGCGCGGACCTGCAGGGAGGTCCCGCTGCGCAGCTCGAGGGCGCTGCGCGACGGGAGGGCGGCACGGACGTGGCGGATCACGTGTTCCAGGCCGGTTCCGAGGGCGTGGTCGCTCGCCCCGATGGCGAACCGCATGGTCGGCGCGTCGTCGAAGCACGCGGCGCTGTCGTGGGCCGCCATCAGCGCCCGTGCCTTGGCCAGGAAGGCCACGCCGTCCTCCGTCGGCCGAACGAAGCGGGGCGTGCGGTCGAGCAGCTTGCGGCCGAGGGCCGCCTCGAGCGCCTTGAGGCGCGTGCTGACCACCGGCTGCACCGTCCCGGCCGCTTCCGCCGCCCGGGTCAGGTTGCCGAACTCCACCGCGAGGATGAACAGGCGGACGGAAACGAGGTCGAGCATGATATCGAACCGCTATGATGAAGCGTGCGCATCATAGCGTTCTGCGCCGACGCGAACAGGGCCAAAGTCTCCTCTGCACCCCGAAGCCCAAGGAGGCTCCCATGCCCATGATCACCGTCCGCTACGTCACCGCATCGCCGCGCGAGAACCTGAGGTCCGAGATCGCCCGGCTGGCGACCCGCCTCGGCGCCGAGCGGCTCGGCAAGGACCCGGACGTCACCGCCGTGCTGGTGGAGGAGGCCGATCCGCAGGGGTGGTTCATCGCCGGACGGCGCCCGACGGAGGCGGGGCTGTCGGCGTTCTGGCTCGACATCAAGATCACGGCCGGGACCAACACGAAGGCCGAGACCACCGCGTTCGTCCAGGCGGCCTTCGCCGGCATGGAGAGGTTGATCGGCCCGTTGCACGCGGAATGCTACGCGTTCGTGCATGCGGTCGACGGCGACGCATACGGCTACGGCGGCCGCACCCAGAATGCCCGCTGGGCCGCCGCCCACCCGGGATAGCGCCCCGTCTCACATCCGCGCCGTGATGGTCGCCAGCACCGTCAGGGGGGAGCCCGGCTGGTTGTTGAACTGGTTGAACGGCTGCTCGATGTAGCGCGCGTCCGTGAGGTTGCGGGCGTTGATGGCGAAGCGGTAGCGCTCGTAATCGTAGAACAAAGCCGCGTCGAGGCGCGTATAGGCGCCAACCTTGTAGCTGTTGTTGAGGTCGCCGAACCGGGCCCCCACATGGGTCGCGCCGAAGCCGACGCCGAGGCCGCGCCATGGGCCGTCGGGGATCTGATAGGTCGACCACAGGCTGGCGCTGAACTCGGGCACGCCGACGAGGCGGTTGCCCACCGCGAAGGTGGTGTCCCGGGCGATTCTGGCGTCGAGGTAGCCCAGGCCGCCGATGATTTTCCAGCCCGGCAGGATCTCGCCGGCGATGTCGAATTCCACGCCCTCCGAGCGCTGGGCGCCGGTGATCACCGAGAAGGTGGCGTTGTTCGGATCGGCGGCGGACACGTTCTGGCGCTCGATGCGGAAGGCGGCGGCACTGATCGTGAGGAGGGACGGAACGAGGTCGTAGCGGGCGCCGACCTCGTATTGCACGCCCGTTTCGGGCGGCGGATTGGTGGCGCCGAGCACGTTGTCGGTCTGCGGTTTGAACGAGTTCGTGTAGCTCGCGTACAGGGTGAGCGGCTCGACGGGGCGGTAGACGAGGCCGACGCGCGGCGAGAATCCGAACAGCTCCTGCTCGGGCGGCACCGTGCGCGAGGTCGGCGTGCGGCTGAAGAAGAACTGGCTGCCGAAATCCATGCGCGTGCCCAGCAGCAGCTGCAGGCCGGCGCCGAGGTCGATCTGGTCCTGCAGGTAGACCCCGTAGAGGTCGTTGCGCTGCTTCAGGTCGCTCTGGAACGTGAATGCCCCGTAGGCGATGCGCGGCACCGGGTTGAGGAAGCTCGTGGTCGTCGTGGCGGCGGTCTGCTGCGAGATCGGCCGGCGGTAGCCGTTGGTGTATTCGAAGCCGGCCAGGAAGGTGTGGCGCAGGCCGAGGATGTCGAACTTCGCCACGACCTCGGACTGGGTGTCGATGGACGCGAAGTCCGAATTGACGAGGGAGCCCCGCCGCGTGACCAGGGTGCCGGCGGGGTTCACCGCCGTGGCGCGGGCCGCGAACACGTCGAAGGAGCCCGACTGGACGTTGACGATCTGGCGCAGGGTCACGTCCGGAGTGAGGTCGTGCTCCACGCGCAGGGTCGCGAAGTTCGAAGCCCCGGCGTAGCGGGAATTCGTGGTGCCGTAGAAGCGGGCGATGTCGTCCAGCGGCACTCGGCCGTTGCGGGCGATCAAGCCCTCGTCGTACTGCGTATCCTGCCGGGTGATCTCGGCCAGGAACTCGACGCGGGTGTCGGCGGTGGGCGTCCAGGTGAAGGCCGGGGCGACGAAGAAGCGCGAATTGCTCCGGTCGTCGCCGTAGTTGCGGAAGGTCGGGTCGTCCTGCGCGGCGAAGCTGACCCGGCCGGCGAAGCCCTCCGTCCCGGGCAGCGCCCCCGAGACCGAGCCCTGGAGCCGCGCGAAGCCGTAGCTGCCGCCCTGCACGGTGAGGTCGCCGGACGGCGCCAGGGTGGGGCGACGCGTGACGATGTTGACGAGGCCGCCGGGGTCGCCGCGCCCGTAGAGGACCGAGGCCGGGCCTTTCAGCACCTCGATGCGCTCGACGTCGGCGAGGTCGCGCTGGGTCGAGAGGAAGTTGTTGGCCTGGTTCAGCAGCACGCCGTCGACGGCGTAGGTCTGGGTGCGGAAGCCGCGGATGAGGAAGGTGTCCGAGCGGCCCTGGAGGGTGCCGCCGGGCTGCACGTTGCTGACGTTGGCGAGCGCATCCGACAGCCGGACGTCCTGGCGGTCCTCCAGGACCTCGCGCGGCACCACCTGCACGGATTGGGGCGTGTCGCGTAAGGGGGTGTCGGTCCGGGTCGCCGTGGCCGACCGGGTGGCGCGGTAGCCCACCACCGGGCCGGTGGCGCGCTCGCCCGTGCCGAGCCCGGAGCCGGCCACGGACAGCTCCGACAGGGCCACCTCCTCCGGCACGCCGGCGGGCTGCGCGACGGCGCCGGCCACACAGAGCGGCGTCAGGCCGCCGAGAACGGTCGCGACCCGCAGCCATCCATCCCCGTAGACCTTCGGCATCGCGTCCCCCCTCCGACCTGCGGCGGACGCCCCGGCGCTCCGTCAACGCCGCCGTTGAGCACCCGCACCGGGGAGGCCGCAAGCGGGTGAGGCACAAAAGGTTCCGGACTTTAATCCGTGATGGTCGAGATGTGACAATAATTCAACAAACAAGAATTGTAATAATTAAAAACAACCCGCCTTTCTCAAGTCTTCCACGAAAGTTAGCAGATAAAGTTTGTCTTCGCCTAGATCATCCGCCTCCGGGCCGCGCGGCGAACCATGGGGGATCGCGATGCGAACCCGTTCCGGCCATCCCCTCGCGACCGGATGTGCCCCGAAACCCCTGGGCGATCCTTGGCCGGGGCGCCGCAGCAGGGGCGGTCAGACCGTCGACGTGCCGTTCGCCCGCCGGGGCTGCGCCGCGACGTGCGCCCCCGCGCTTTCACCCATCGTCCCGATCCTCTAAGCCGGCGCCGAGGCTCCGGCGCGCGGGGCGGGACGCGAAGGATGCCGATGGACCGCGAGCCGATCGTCTTCACCTGGCGATCCGCGCCGGCGGAACACGGGGCCGCCATCGCCCTCACCCTGGGGCTCGGCGGCCCCCTCGCCCTCCTCGCCCTCCTGTGCCTGCGCGACCTCGTCGGCGTCCTGGTGGCGGCGCCCGACCACGCCGACGCGTTCCTGCGCGTGGCGGCGCTGTTGCCGTGGCGCCCGCCGGGGGAGGGGGCCTTCGTGCTCTTCGCGGGCTGGCCCCTGGCGCCGGCCGAGCGGGTGCGCCTCGCCCTCGTGCTGCTCTCGGGCGCGGCCCTGGCCTCGGCGGCCCTCGGCTGGGGCGTCGCCCGCCTGTGCTTCGTCGCCCAGAGCCGCACGGTGGAGCGCCTCAACGCCCGCGTCACCGAGGCGATCCTGCGCGCCCCCCCCGCCGCCCGCGACGACGCCCGCGCGGTGGCGCAGTCCGTGGGCGATCTCCTCGCCCGCATCGACACCCTGTTCGGCCTCGGCCTTCTCGTGCCCGCCATGGCGCTGGGCACCGCCCTCCTGGCGCTGGGCCTCGCCTGGCTCGCCGCGCCCCGCCTCGTGCCCACGGTCGCCGTGGGGCTGCTGGCCGCCGGCCTCGCCCGCGCGCTGATCCAACGGCGGATGCGGGCGCGCACGGCCCTGCGCCTGCGCTCCGGCGCCACCTTCGAGCGGGCGCTCGCCGACCTGATCCGCCGCATGCCGGCCGTGCGGGCCCACGGCGCTGCCGCCTTCGAGCGCGCCCGCCTCGCCGCCAAGGGGCAGGCCGCCCGGACCCATCTGGAGCGCTCGGAATCGGCCCTCGCCTCCGCCCGCGCGCCCTCCATGGCGCTGGGCATCCTCCTGCCCGCCATCGTGGTCGCCGTCGCCCTGTGGCGCGACGGGGCGCCCGTCGCGCCCGGCGCCCTGGTGGCGGCGGGCGGCGGCTTCGCCCTCGCGGTGGTGGCGCTCGCCGTCGCCCTCCACCTGCACACGGTCCACCGCGACCTGCTCGCGACCTTCCGGGGCATCGCCCAGGCCCTGCCGGCCCTCGAGGCCCGCACCCCGCCGCGTCCGGCCCGCGTCGCCGCCTTTCCCGAGGGCGGCGCCCTGAGCGCCCAGGGGGTCGGCGCCTACGATCCGGTGACGGGCGAGCGCCTCGCCGCCGTCGATCTCACCGTCGCGATGCCGGGCCACGTCGCGATCCTGGGCGAGCGCGGCGGCGGCGGGCGGGCGCTCGCCGCCCTGCTCGCGGGCCAGCTCGAACCCACGGCCGGGGCCGTCACCTACGGGGGGACGGACCTGCGCGCCTTCGCGCCCGAGGAGCGCGCCCGGCGCATCGCGCTCGCGGGCGCCGAGGCCATCCTGGTCGAGGGGTCGCTGCGCCAGAACATCCTGTACGGCGCGGCGCCGCTCCACGCCGCCGAGGGCGAGCCCGACGACCTGCGGGCGATCCTCGCCCTCACGGGCCTCGACGCCATCGTCTACGACCGCGGTCTCGAGGGCACCGTCGATCCGCGGGCCGAGCCCGCCGTCGCCCGTGCGGTGGTGGTCGCCCGCGACGCCGTGCGGGCGGCGCTCGCCGCCGACAAGGCCGGCCGCCTCGTGGAGCCGTTCGACCCCGCCCGCTACAACCACCAGGCCACGGTCGGTGAGAACATCCTGTTCGGCGAGGCCGTGGGACCGGCCTTCGCGCCCGAGCGCATCGCCGCCCATCCGTACCTGCGCGCCGTGCTGGAGGCCGAGGACCTCGTCCGGCCCCTGGCCGAGGTCGGCCTGCAGGTGGCCCGCAGCCTCGGCGAGATCTTTTCGGACTTGCCCGACGACCATCCGCTGTTCGACGCGTTCTCGCTGTTTCCGGCCTCCGAGCGCGGGTTCTTCGAGGATCTCGTCGCGCGCATGCCCGAGGCCAAGGGCTGGCGGCGCGGGCCGGCGGGCCAGCGCGACCGCAAGCGCCTCATCGGCCTGGCGCTGCGCTACAGCGAGACCCGTCACCGCCTCGGCCTCGTCGACGCCGCCTTCGAGGCCCGCATCGTCGCCGCGCGCCATTCCTTCGCCCGGCTGATGCCGCCCTCGCTCCGCGACAGCGTCGAGTTCTACGATCCCGCCACCCTCACGGCCGCCGCCAGCCTGGAGGAGAACATCCTGTTCGGCCGCATCAACGGCGAGGAGGCCGGGGCCGAGGCGCGGGTGCGCGCCCTGGTGCGCCGGGTGCTCGCCGACGAGGGCCTGGAGCCGACGGTCTACCGCCTCGGCCTCGACAGCCGGGTCGAGCCCGGGATGGGCGGCGGCGGCGCGAGTCTCGGCGAGAACGCCATCGGCCCGCGCGAGCGCATCGCCATCGACCTCGCCCGCTGCCTCGTGCGCCGCCCCGACATCGCCGTGGTGGCCATCGCGCTGGAGGACCGCAAGCCCGAGGAGATCCGCCCCCGCCTCGCGGCCCTGCGCGCCGCCCGCGCCGGCCGCGGCCTCATCGTGTGCCTGCCGGACGCCGGCGTGCTCGATGGGGCGGCGCCGTTCGATACCGTGCTGCGGGTGGAACGGAACACCGTGGTGGCGGGGTAGGGAGTACCGGGAAAAAATCCCCCACTTGCGGCCGCAATGGGATGCGATACGCAAGGGAGATTGATCGCACGGCATCCGCGCCGGACGGGTCGCTCCATCCTCGGGCCGCGCATGGTCTTATCCCTTCGACCGTTCCTCTGGGCCGCGCTTTTCGCGATGAGCCTCGCTGCGCCCGCCCTCGCCGCCACCGGCAAGGCCTTCGCGCCGATCCCCGCCGCCACCCTGGCGCTGATGCAGGCGCGCGGCACCACCGCCCAGGCGCCCGTGCTGTTTCGCGCCTACAAGAAGGAGAGCGAGATCGAGGTGTGGAAGCGGGCCGGGTCCGGCCGCTTCGTCCACGTGAAGACCTTTCCCATCTGCCGCTGGTCGGGCCAGCTCGGCCCCAAGCGCAAGACCGGCGACCGCCAGACCCCGGAGGGGTTCTACACGGTGCCCCAGCGCCAGATGAACCCGAATTCGAGCTACTACCTCTCCTTCGACGTCGGCTACCCCAACGCCTACGACCGCGCCCACGGCTCCACCGGCTCGGCCGTGATGGTCCACGGCGTGTGTTCGTCCATGGGCTGCTTCGCCATGACGGACGCCGTGGTGGGCGAGATCTACGCCATCGCCCGCGAGGCCTTCGCGGGGGGGCAGGCGGCGTTCCAGTTCCAGTCCTACCCGTTCCGGATGACGGCCCAGAACATGGCCCGGCACCGCACCGACCCGAACATCGACTTCTGGCGCCAGCTCAAGGTCGGCTCCGACCGGTTCGAGGCCCTGGGCGAGGAGCCCGCCGTGAGCGTGGTCGCCGGCCGCTACAGTTTCGCACCGGACCGGGACCCCGTCCGCGAGGCCCGCGTCGCCGCCCACCGGGCCGACGAGGAGGGCCGCATCGCCCAGGCGGTGGAGGATGGGAGTGCGGCCGTGCGCACGACTTATTCCGATGGCGGGCAGCACGCGTTCTGGGCGGCGCACGCCGCGCGGGGCGGGTCGCTGGGCGAGGTCAGCCGGCCCGAGGCCCTGGCCTATGCGGGCTTGGAAGTGGTGACGATCCCGGCCCGCCCCCGCGTGGTCGTCGCCGAGGCCGTGTGGTCGCGCTGGGCCGGGCCGGAGCTGCGCATGGCCTTTGCCCGCACGGCCAACCTGTCGCGGCCGGCCGCGACGGCGCGGTTCGGGCCGCTGCTCACCGCCTATGCGGACGCCCTGCCGCGCTTGGTGCGGGCCAGCCTTGCCGGCACCTTGCCGCCGCCCGAGGGCCTCGCGCGCCTGAATGCGATGGACCGGGACACCGCCGGGCTCGCCCCGCCCGGACATTGGGCCGGCCCCGGTTCTTCGACCACCTCAGGATCTTCGACAACCTCAGGATCTTCGGCCGGTCCGGCGTATCTCGCCCGGCGCTGAAACCGGCGCCCGACCATGTGCGAACCCGCACATCGGTAGTCCGAGGGGCTGCTTACCTCAGACTCGTTCCACTTCAATCCTGGCACACTCTCGGCCGCGACCACCGGCGACCCTACGGTCTCGCAGGTCGAAGGCGGCCCTCGGGCCCGAGGCGGATCGGGGCAATTGGTAAGCGAACCATGACACGCTCGAACGGGTCGCACGCGCAGAACGGGTTCACCCAGCCCGACGACGGCCTCGTTCGATCGGACGAGGGCCTCTCCCTACGCTTCTGGGGCGTGCGCGGTTCCACCCCGGTCAGCGGGCCGGACTACGTCGAGTTCGGCGGCAGCACGCCGTGCATGGAGATCCGCTACGGCGAGCGGCTGTTCCTCCTCGACGCGGGCTCGGGCCTGAACGCCTGCGGCCGGCACCACCGGGACGGCCTCTCGGGCGACATCGACCTCCTGTTCAGCCACCTCCACCTCGATCACACGGCCGGGTTGCCGTTCTTCAAGCCCGTGGTGCTCGACGCCGGCCGCACCATCAACACCTGGTGCGGCAACCTCGACGGACAGAGTGCCGCCGCCGCCCTCGACCGGCTGTTCGCCCCGCCGCTGTTTCCCGTGAGCCTCGACGTGCTGCCGTGCCGCTTCGCGCATCACGGCTTCCGCGCCGGCGAGACCCTGGCCTTCGCCGACGGCGCGCGGGTCGACACCATCCTGCTCAACCATCCGCAAGGGTCGGTGGGCTACCGCTTCGATCATGCCGGCCGGCGCCTGTGCATCATCAGCGACATCGAGCATTCCGATCCCTGGCCCGACCCGGCGCTCCTCGAGTTCGTGCGCGGGGCCGACCTCATGGTCTACGACGGCATGTTCACCGAGGGCGAGTACCCGGTCTGCCGGGGCTGGGGCCATTCCACCTGGCAGAAGGGCATGGAGCTCGCCCGCGCCGCCGGCGTCGAGGCCCTGGCGATCATCCACCTCCATCCGTGCCACACGGACGACACCCTGCGCCGCATGGAGGCCGAGATGCAGGCCGTCATGCCGACGAGCTTCATCGCCCGCGAGCGCCAACAGATCGTCCTCCCGCCCCGGCTCGGCCGCGGCGCACCCATCCGCCCGGCCCCCGCCCTCGCGGCCGTCCCGTAGGGCTGGCCGTCCCGCAGGGGGCTTTCCGCCTGTCCCGCAGGGACCTTCCGCCCGTCCCTTGGGGACCTTCCGCCCGTCCCGCGGGGTGTGGCCAGCCAGCCCTTCCGGCCCGGATTCACCCCGCCTGCCGCCGCCGCATCCTTCGCCCGCAAAACTTGTCCGGAAGGGGTTGCCAGCCGGAAAGGGAGCTTCTAAACACCGGCTCGCGGCCGGCACGTCTCCTCTGAGACCCACCGGCCCGGCACGCGCCCGTAGCTCAGCTGGATAGAGCACCAGACTACGAATCTGGGGGTCAGAGGTTCGAATCCTTTCGGGCGCGCCAACAACATCGAGCAGCGAGCGAGCCCATGAGGCCGCGTTGCCGACCAAAGCCTCCAACCCGGATATGGAACGCGAGCAAGCCCGACGTACGGCTTGACGCGTCACGGCGTGCGCCAGGCTCGTATCCCGGGCCTTCGGCAGAATGCCCGCTCGGTTCCGTCCTCGATGCTCCATCTGTCCGGAGGCTTGCGTCTGAAGGCTTGTATCCGGAGGCTTGCGCTCGTGGCGATCGGGTTCGCGCGCGACCGCGGGGATGCGCTTGCTGTCGCGGCGGGATCGGCCGCTCCGTTCGGCCGCTGCCGCGTCCCGCGACGGTCGGCTCATCCGGCCGCGGGGGAGGGCCGCAGGCGGGCCATGCAGTAGGCGTCGACGAGCACGCCATCGCGAAAGCTCGCCGCCCGGTGCGTCCCCTCGATCACGAACCCGAACTTCTTGTAGAGGGCGATCGCCGGCGCGTTGTCGGTGAACACGGTCATTTCGATCCGGGTCACGTTGAGCCACTGCTCCGAGGTGTCGATGATCGCGGCGAGCAGGCGGGAGCCGATCCCGTTCCCGGCGAAATCGGCATGGACGGCGATCCAGAACTCCGCCGCATGCGCCCGCCGCCCGTAGAACGGACGCAGCGCCGCCGCGCCAACGACGCGATCCGACAGATCCGCGACGAGATGGAGGTCCCGCGGAGACCGCGGCTCCGCCCAGGCCTTGACCGTCTCGTACGATTCGTAGGGCAGCGCGAGCGTTCCAAGGCGGAAGGCCGGCTGATTGTAGATCTCGAACAGACCCGGCATGTCGGTGTCGCGCATGGCGCGGATGCCGACATCCGCGCTGCGCCCGGCGTGTCTCATTTCCGTCATCCCGCCCGTCATCCTCATCCATCCCGTCTCGCGACACGTCCTGCCCGGGGAACGCCCACCCCGGATCGGCGCCGAGCCTTCGACCTCACGACGACCATTCGAAGCGCAGCGTTTCCCGGAACGCGAAGCGCTCGACGTGACGCACGACGACGTCGCGAAAATCGGGGAGCCTGGCCGCGTCCTCGGCCGCGAGCACGATCGTCAGGGTCTCGGCATCGGCACTGAGCCGCGTCTCGCCGAGGGGCAGGACGATCCGGGCGCGGGTGGCGTCGAACTCCGTCTCGAACTTGTGGGACCAGTGCTTGCAGAGTTGCTGCAGGTAGCGGCTCGCATGGGGCGTCCTGACGACGGCGCTGCTCTCGGGCATGGGCTGTTGCTTTCCTGAGGTGGAGGTCGGCTCGCCGGAAGGGCGGGTGGCGTCGCACGGGGCCATGCCCCGGATCACGCGCGGCTGGATCACGCGCGGTTGGATCACTCGGCGACGTGCAGGCGGAACGCCGGTTCGTCGGTGCGGTCGGCGGTGACGTCTCGGACCCGCGACAGGTCGGCCGGCAGAACCGTGAAGCAGGCGCCGCCGAACCATTCGAGGGAGGCCTCGGCATGCGCCGGCAGCGTTTCCAGGAAAGGTTCGTAGTCCAGCGCGCCCTCGAACAGGCCGGTCATCCCGTCGCGCCGCCCGGCCGCGGCGTAGACGTTGGCCGGCTCAAAGACCGGGAGGTCCGACCGGTCGCGGATATTCTTGAGGTGATAGTAGTCGATGTGCTCCGCGAGCGTGTCGTGCGCGCGGTAGGGGTCGTCGCCGCCTTCCCAGACATGGAGCGTGTCGAAGTTCACCTTGAGGGCCGGGTGATCGATCTCCTCGAGCAGGCGCACGAGGGACGCCGTGGTGTCGGCCAGGGTGCCGGGATGCGTCTCGACGAGCAGCTTCAGGCCGTGGTCGGCGAGATAGGCGGCCGCCAGCCGCAGGCGGCTCGCGATCTGCGAGCGCTCGTCCGCCGAGGTCGCGGCGCTGCCCTTCGTCCCCGCGAAGGTGCGCAGCCGCGGCGCCCCCCAGTTCCGCGCCAGGCCGCAGAGGTCGGACATGCGTGCGATCAACACCTCCGGGCTCGCGTCGAGGGGCAGGTAGTCGCTCAGCATGGGCACGCGCAGGTCGTAGGCGGCGAGCCATTCGGCATGGTCCCCGGGGCCGAGGTTGCGGGCATGGACCCCCCACAGCTCGATGCCGTCGAAGCCGCTGCCCCGGGCGAAGCGGGCGATCTCGCCCATGGAGAGCAGGTGGTGGCGGAAGGTGATGGTGCAGAGGGAGAGCCTCATGCGGGAAGCCCTTCGCGTACGGGGAGCCTTTCGCGCGAGGACCTTTCGCGCGAGGGGAGCCTTCCGTGAGAGGGGGCGGCCCAGTCCTGGGGGCGGGTGTCCCGCCATGCGTCGTAGGCCGCCGCGAGCTGCCGCTTGATCGCGAATTCCGCGGTGTCGAGGGCGTCGAGCGCGGCCAGCACGCCGGGGACGAGGGCCGCGTCCCCGGTCCGGGCGAGCTTCAGGACGTCGTAGTGCAGGGCCGTCAGGCCGTTCACCAGCGCCTCGATCGCGTCGCAGATGCGCTGGAATTCGGCATCCGGCCAGCGCAGGGCGCGCCAGAAGAAGGCGAAGCCGTGCTCGTAGGCCCATTTGCGGATGGTGATGACCGGGAGTTCGCGCAGGGCCATGCCGACATCCGCGAGGGCGAGGCCGCCGCGCGCCTCGGCATGGGCCGAGACGATGGCGCGCACCGCGTCGATCAACGGGTTGGCGTCGGGGCGGAAGCAGGCCGCGAAGAAGGCCGCCAGGTCCGCGTCCGCCGGCGGATGCGCGCGGGCGGGATCGAACCGGTAGCCGCCCGCGACGCTCGGCTGGCGGATGGCGTTCAGGAGCGTCTCGCGCGCGATGACGCCCTCCCAGCGGAAGTCGGGGTCGCGCACCCGCCACAGCGCGGGGTCCTCGGTGAGCGCCAGCAGGAGGTAGTGCGGGAAGGGGTTCTGGTTGAACTTGTTCTCCCGCTCCGGCAGGTGGAACATGTCGAGCATCACCATGACGCATTCGTCCGGCGCCCGCCGTTCGAGGAGGTCGACGAGGGTGGCGACGTTGGCGTCCTTGGAGGCCGCATGGTCGTACCAGGAGAAGAGCGGCACGCCGTAGAGCCGCTCGAACCAGTAGCGGAACGACTCGTGGTCCATGGCGTCCGAGTGGTAAGCGAGCCGGACATCCTCCGTGATGGCGAACTCGGCGTCCCAGATCAGGAAGTAGAACGGCCGGTGGTCGATGCCGCGCGCCTTCAGCCCGTCGCAGACGCAGCTGACGAAGCAGTGGATCTTGAGGTCGTCGGGCAGCTCGCCGTGGACGCCCTCCGGCGCCTCCGGCGGCGCGGCGGGGTCCGGGGGCGCCTCAGCCGGCGCGCCCGGGGCGAGGCGCGCGGCGAGATCGGCCACCGTCGAGACGTCCTGCCGGTTCATCGCCGCCTCGGGGATGGACAGCCCGCAGCGCATCTCGAGGGACAGGATGAGCTGAAGCAGCTGGACGGAATCGAGGTAGAGGTCTTCGTTCAACCGCGCCTGCGGCCCGAAGCGGTCGAGGTGGGGATGGTCCATCTCCTCGCGCAGGATGGCGCCGATGGCTTCGACGATATGGTCGCGGGTCATGCCCGGGCCTCCGCGAGGCCGCCGCTGCGGTAGCGCTCGGCCACCTCCCGGCGGGAGATCTTGCCATTGGCCTGGCGCGGGATCGCGCTCACCTGCACCGCCTGGCCCGGCACCTGATGGCCGGCGAGCCAGCGCCGGCACCAATCCTGGAGGTCGCGGGGCGGCACGGGCGCCTCGGCGCTGAACAGCAGCGTCACCCGCTCGCCCGCGAAGGGGTCGGGTCGGGCGAAGGCCACGGCGTCGGTGACGCCCGGCATGGCCATCACCACGTCCTCGACCTCGCCCGGATAGACGTTCAACCCCGACACGTTGATGGTGTCGTCGAGGCGGGACACGAAGACCAGCATGCCGTCGGGCCCCAGATACCCGAGATCGGCCGTGCGGACGGCGCCGCCCTCGCCCTCGACGACGATCTCCGCCGGATGGTCCGCGTCCTCGCCCGCCCGGACGCGGTGATGGGGCAGGGGGCGGCCGATGACGTCGGCTCGGCGCAGGTCGGGGTTCACCGCGATGCAGCCGGTCTCCGAGCAGCCGTATTGCTGGAAGAGGTGCTCGACCCGGGCACGGATGGCGCCGAACCACGGCCCCGGCAGGAGGGTGCCGGAGGTCATGGCCGCGTGGATGCGCTCGCCCTCCGGGAGGAGCCGGCTCAGCGTGTGCAGCAGGGCGGGCGCTGTGTAGAGCAGCGGCCTCTCGATCTCGCGCAGGCGCCGCAGGAGGTATTTCGGGTTGGTGGTGTCGAGGATCACCGGCACCCGGCCGCGGCGCAGGCCGACGAGCAGCCCGCAGATCAGCCCGTACGAATGGGTGATCGGGCAGGCGACGACGGGCGTCATCCCGTCGGGCTCCGGGAAGGCCGCGACGTAGCTCTCGATCTCGCGTTCCACGGCGCTCCAGGCGCGGGCGATGCATTTGGGCTCGCCCGTCGTGCCGGAGCTCATCTGCAGGAGCTGGCCCTCGCCCGGAACCGGGGGCGGGGCGCCCGCCAGAACCTCGCCGTCCAGATTGTCGAGGAACAGGCGGTGGCAGCCGGCCCGTTCGGCGAGCCGCCGCGCGCCCGCATCGGGCAGGGCCGGATGGATCGGCAGCAGGGTCGCGCCACGGCGGCGCGCGGCGAGGATGAAGGCGAGGCACGTGGGCGTGTCGCCGAACCGCGCGGCGACGCGCTCGCCGTCGCCGCCGGTCAGGCCGGCCCGCGCCTCGACGCGCCGGATCGCGGCCTCCATCTCGTCCGCGCCGATGCGGCGTCCGTCGATCTCGATCATGACCTCTCCCGGGGAATCTTGAGGGGCAGACAGCAGGGCGTTGGGCACGCGGCGGCAGCACCGTGCCGGGTCGAGGCCGAGCTTTCGCGACAGCAGGGCCTCGACCCGCAGCCGGGGGGCGTCGACCTGCAGGCGGGCGAGGCGGGCTTCCAGGCCGTGCGCGACGGCGTGGCGGCGCAGGCGAAGGCCGAGGCCGCGCCAGAAGTCCGCCTCGTCGAGCCCGTGCCGCCGGCCCAGGAGGTGGGTGACCTCGCAGAGGCTGAAGACGAACAGGCTGTCGGTGACGAGTTCGGCCAGGACCGGGGCCGCGCGCATGGCGTGGAAGCGGTCGTCCGCCGGACCCGCATGGGCGGGATCGATGGCGCCGAAATCCGGCACGCGGGCGGGGTCGGCCACGAAGTCGACGCCGTACTCGGTGCTTTCGTGGAAGTCGCGCAGGATCACCCGTTCGGGCCACCCGTCGCGATGCACGAGGATCATGTTCTGGCCGTGCGCCTCCACGGCGATGCCGTGCGCCACCAGGAGGTGCCAGACGGGCAGGACCGCGACCTCCACCAGGCGGTCGAGCCAGGCCCGGAGGCCGTGGCGCAGGAGCCAGGGGGCGACGAAGGCGGTCCCGTCCGGCTCGCAGGCCATCAGGGCGTTGAACGGCACCGCCGCCTCGCCGGGCGCGAGCCGCGGACTCTCGCGCCACAGGGCGGCGACCTGTCCCGCCAGCGGGCCGTCCCGGTCCGCCAGGGCGGCCGCGTACTCGCGCAGGACGTCCACCCGATAGGGGCCGCGCAGGAGCGGGTCCCCGGCGACGATCGCCGCCAGCCAGTCCGACAGGGCGGGCCCCGTCAGCACGAAATGCGGATCGAGGGCCCGAAGGCTCGACGTGCTGACGACGCTGAGGGCGAGCTTCACGCTGGCGGCGTGCGGATCGTCGAGGTTGTGCAGGGTGCGCAGGGATTGGCTGGCGCCGTAGCGCGCGCCGGCGGCCCCCAGCGCCACGGCGCGGCCCTCCGCCAGCCAGGGCCGCAAGGCCCCGGCTTCGAGGTGGCGCATCTGCCAGGGATGCACGGGCAGGACGGCGTGGGTGGCGAAGGAATGCCCGGCCGCGTGCAGGCGGCGCTCCAGCCGGTCCAGGTCGACGCCGAGTTCGGCGCGCCGGAAGTCGGCCTCCGTGCCCGGGAACCGGAGGGCGACGGCGTCCCGGCGGACGCCCAGCCATTCGAGGCGGAACGGCGCGGCGCCCTCCGGCCCGTAGCGGCGGTGGTCGTCGAGGGTGAAGCCCGTGCGCGTCTTGAAACAGGGATGGTACGGATGGCCTTCCCAGAGCGCCGCGTCGAGGGCGGCGAAGGGCAGGGTGCGGCGGTCCGGAGCGCGAAGGGTCTCGGCGTTCCAGCGGCAGAGCTCGATGGTCTGGCCGAGTTCCGCCAGCAGGCGCATCCGAGGCTCCGGGGCGGCCGGGAGGGCGTCCACCAGGGAGGACAGGTCGGCGGCGCGCCAGGCGCCGTCCGGCCCGGCCGTTTCCAGGGTCGCGGGGACGAGGCGCGGACGGCCGAACGGGCCGAGGACCCCGTCGGCGCGGAACCGGCGCGCGCCGAGGCGCCACGCCAGCCGCCCGGGGGCGTCGCGGCGCGGGGGGCTGAGATCCGCGAGGCCCTCGAACAGCACCGCCTCGGCGAGCTGGCGCAGGACGCGCCCCTCCGGCGGTTCGCGGGACGGGTGAGGCTCAGGAGGCAAGGGCACGGCCCGCCTCGCAGTACGCCGCCGCCCGCGCCCGCAGGGGGTTCGGCATGTCGATGTAGTTGCCGGTTCCGTCGCCCGAGGCGAGTTCGTCGCGGTCCGCCAGGCGGACCCGCAGGTTCGCCTTGGTGCAGAGCGTCGGCCCGTCCAGCACCGAGCGGGCGAAGGCCCGTCCGGCGCCGGTCATGCGGCGCGCCATCGCCTCCAGCCGGCGGGCGAGATCGTCGAGGAGAACGCTTTCGCGGATCGTGCCGTCATGCCCCATGCGGGCGATGACCGAGAAGATCTGGTTGACCACGAGATAGTAGGCGAGGCGCCGGCGGATCTCGTCGTCCGGGAAGTAGAGGGCGGCGATGGCGGCCGTCTCCGGTGCCTGGCGCAGGAGCCGGGGCCGTGCGTCCTCGGACAGGTAGAAGCCCTGGTTGTCGCGGTAGTACCCCCGGCGCGGCCAGCCGGCGGCGACGTCGAGGAGGGCGTTCTGCTGGTGCGCCTCGAGGGCGATGCCGTGGCGGTCGTAGAGGGCGACGACGGGCTCGAGCATGCAGTCCAGGTAGAGGCCGAACCAGGCCCGCGCGGTCCGCGCCCGTTCGTCGGCGCCCCCGGGGGCGAGGCGGCGCAGCAGGGCGTCGAGGCGCGAGGGGCGGCCGGGCAGGGGCTCGGCCGCGAGCGCCGCCAGGGTCGCGACGCCGCGCTCGGCCCCATCACGAAAAGGATTCTCGCGCAGCACCGTCTCGAACCCGCTCTCGTCGCGGCCGGGGCAGTGCAAGGTGAGATAGGCCGGGTCGGACACGATCCGGAAGGTGGGATGGCGCGTTCCGAACCCGTTGCGCGCCAGGAGCCGGGCCATGGCGACGCCGGCCTCGAGCTCGGCGAAGCGGTTCACCCGCAGGGAGTTGGTGAGGGTGACGGGCAGCGAGAACTTGGCCATCCACGGGCTGTCGGGGGCGTAGACCGTCCGTACGGACGAGGTGGCGGTATAGCGGGGGCCGAACGCACCGAGGCACCGCACCCGGCCCGCCTCCATGAGGGCGGCGATGTCCGGGTCCAGCTTCAGCGCGTCGGCCTGGAGCGGATGCATGGGGAGGGCGATCTCCCCGGCGCGCAGGGGCAGCCGCCCGGCATCGGCGCCGAGGAGTTCGAGGGCGATCTCCGGCGCGGAGCGGGGGGCGGCCGAATCGTGGCGGACCCGTCCGGCCTCGACGGCGAACACGGCGAGCTGGAAGCCGCCGGCCTCCTCGGGCGCATAGACCCGCGCCTGCCAGGTGGAGAGGCCCTGCCGGCTCTTGGGCGTCGGATGCAGCCAGTGGCCGTAGACGAGGGAGCGTTCGGCCCCGATGAAGCTCGTGTCCGTCGTCGCACTCTCGCCGGCCGGCTCCCGGGCGAGGTCGAGTTGGCGCGCCGTCTCGCGATAGCTGTCGAGGACGCGTCCCAGGAGTTCCAGTTCGTGCGCCCGGGCGGACTCGTCCCGGCCCGCATCGACGCGGGCGTAGGCTTCCGCGAGCAAATCCTGGAGCGCCTGCATCGGGGCGACGCGGCGCCAGCGCGGCTCGTGGAGGTGGCGGGTCCAGAGGATGCCGAAGCCCTGGGCGCCGCACAGGGACGGCGACCGGATCTCGGCGCGGATCGCGATGCGCCGGCGGCCCAGGTTCCACTCCACGCACGCGGCGGGCGGCCCGTCGGAGCGGGCGTGACGGACCCGGATGCCGGGGTCGATCTCGCGCAGGTAGCCGTTGGCGAAGCTGCGGAAGGCTGCCGCTTCGGCAACGTGCTGGGACGATGGTGGCATGACGACCGAACCTCGTTCGAGCCCTGGAATGCCGACTGTGCGGCAAAGGACCGGCACTGCATGCCAGGTCCTTCGTATTCGATCAGTCGATGTCGGCGCGATGCCCTGATTCGATCGCGCTTGCGTCGCAAGAGGAGCTATTAACGTTCGTTCTCATAATCACAGACTGGACGATTAGGTTCCATGGTCTGGATGATATGCGCATCGTGTCGCGCATATTCGGTATCACGGTCAATAGGTCTGCCGCAAAAGCCGAAATGTCAGCTTTTTCATTGGAATTGTTCTTGGTCTACACTTGTGGGTATTGGGCGCTCGACCCGCCCAGGCCGCCGTTCAGGGACCGTGCGTCGGGACGGGGGCTCGAAAGGCGGGGGGCGACGCGGAGGCCGTGCGATGCCGGCGCTCCGGCGCCGCGTAGCGGGCGACCTTGCGGGCCGCGACGGCGAACAGGGCCGAGGCGAGGATCATCGTCCCGTCGAACCAGACGAACAGGGGGTCGCCTCCGAAGCGCCTCAGGGGATGCTGGGGCACGGTGAGGAGGTCGGCGGCCGCCACGGCGAGGCAGAGGACCGCGACCGCCGCCAGCCCCTCGCACCAAGCCCGGCGCCCGGGACGCGCGAGGGGCACCAGGGCGGCGACGATCCAGGCCGCGAAGAAGGCGCGGATCTCCCACTCGGCCCGGCCGGGGAGGTCCGCGGGCAGGAGCCGGTTGGCGAGGAAATACACCGCCACCGCCGCCGGCAGGCCCGCGACGCTCCCGACGTTGAGGGCCTGGACCAGACGCAGGCCGGCGAAGGGCCGCTCGCCCGGTCGCGGCAGGCGCGCGAGGGACCACAGCACGATCCCGGTCGCGACGGTGGCGCAGGCCATGAGTCCGCACAGGAAGAACAGCAGCCGCAGGGCGGGCGCGGCGAAATGCGCCTCGTGCAGGCCGGTCAGCGTCGTGAAGGTCTTGGCGGCGGGCTTGAGGTCGACGCCCCGCACCTCGAGCAGCGCGCCGCTCACGCCGTCGAAGGCGACCTGCGGATGGTCGCGGGCGATGCCGCGGGGCTCGGCGAACACGGCGACCACGGTCGCGTTGGCGTCGCCCCGGTTCACCAGGGTCAGGCGCTCCAGGGGCTCCGCCACCATCGCGACGGCGCGCGCGACGAGGGGCCCCACGGGGGCCAGCACGGCGGGCCGGTTCGCCGGCCGGCGCGGCGTCGGGATCCAGGCGGCCTCGGCGAAGAAGGATTGGGTGTTTGAGCGATACGCCGCCGTCACGCCCCAGGGCATGTAGAACGTCGCCAGGGTGACGACCCCCGTATAGGTGATCATCAGGTGGAACGGCAGCGCGAGGACGCCGCCGACGTTGTGGGCGTCGAGGAAGCTGCGACGCGGTGCCTTGTCCCGCCGGAACGTGAAGATATCCGCGAAGATGCGCCGGTGGACGACGATGCCGGAGACCAGGGCCACCAGCATGATCATCGCGCAGATGCCGACGATCCAGCGTCCCCAGAACGGCGCCATGTGCAGTTCGAAGTGGAAGCGATAGAGGAAGTCGCCGCCCTCGGTGTCGCGGACCGCCGCCTCGGCTCCGGTCGCGGGGTCGAGGTGGACATGGCCCGGCGGCTCGCCCGGGCCCGCACGCCAGAACAGGTCGAGCACCGGTTTCTCCGGCTGCGGCATGCCGATGAACCAGGTCCGAGCCTTGGGGGCGTGCGTGGCGAGATAGGTCACCGCCCGCTCGGCGGCGGCGGCGAGGTCCGGGCCCGACATCGGCGCGGCGAGGCCGAGTTCGGGCCGCATCCAGCGGGAGATGTCGGCCCGGTAATAGCTCGCGGTCCCGGTGAGGCAGACGGCGAACAGCACCCAGCCGACCACGAGGCCGGACCAGGTGTGCAGCCACGCCATGGACTGGCGGAAACGTCCCTTCATGGCGCGCGCTCCGGCATGGCGGTCCCGAGGACGGGACCGACGTCGAGTACGGGACCAGGGACGAGGATGGGGGCCTCGTCCGTGGCCCGCGTCCCGGAGCCGGCGGCCTGGCGCACCGGGGTCAAATCAGAAATCGACGGTTGCGGACAGGATGAACGTCCGGGGCGCGCCGACGGCCAGGAAGCCGCGCGCGGCGGAGGCCCAGTACGAATCGTTGAGCAGGTTCTGGACGGTGGCCCGCATCACCACGGGCTTGCCGTTCACGCCCTCGAAGGCGTAGCGCAGGCCGGCATCGAACCGCGTCCAGTCCGGCACCGACTGGGTGTTGCCCTGATCGTAGAACATGCTGCTCGTGTAGATCGCCCGTCCGGTCAGGGTCAGGCCGGGCGCCAGCCACGGCGGCAGGTCGACCTCGCCGTAGAGGTTGAACGCCGTGTCGGGCACGCCGGGCACGGCCCGTCCGTCGAACTGGCGGCCCACGGTGTTGACGAGCTTGGCGTCGATGAGGGTCAGGCCGCCCAGCAGCCGCACGCCCGGGACGAGTTCGCCGAACACGTTGAACTCGATGCCCCGGTTGCGCTGCAGGCCGCTGACGGAGAACAGCCGCGTGGCCGGATCGGTGAACGCGCTCGGCTGCTCGATCTCGAACAGCGAGGTCGTGACCGAGACGGCGCCGAGATCATACTTCGCGCCGACCTCCTTCTGCCGGCTGACCACGGGGGCGAAGACCGCGTTGGAATTGATCGCCGTCACCGGGGCGGACGGCCCGGCATCGAGGGACTCGATGTAGTTTCCGTAGAACGACAGGTTCTCGAACGGCCGGACCACCAGGGCGATGGCGGGGCTGAACCGGCCCTCGCGGTACCCCGTCGCCGGCGTGCCCTGGGTCGGGCCCGGACGGGTGACGTAGCTGCGCAGGTCGATCTCCTGGAACCGTCCGCCCAGGGTCAGCAGGACGCGGTCGTCGCCGAGCGACAGGGTGTCGGCGATGGCGACGCTGCGGGCGTAGAGCTCCGAGAAGATCGGCTGCCGGTCGGAGCGGGGGAAGGCGATGGTCGGAACCGAGCCGAACGGCAGGTCGACGGGGTTGTAGATGTTGATCGGGTAGGCCGGCAGGGCGAAGGGCACGAAGCCGCGCGAGAAGTTCTTGTTGACGGCCTCGACGGCCGCGACGCTGAACTGGTGATTGATGAAACCCGTCTGGAAGTTGGTGCGAACGCCCACCTCGCCGGTGAAGCCCTGCAGTTCCAGGGGCTGGATCGCGAGGGAGTTCGTCGCCAGCCCGGTCGGGCTCGTGACCCGATAGTTCGAGGTCAGGAAGTCCTCGTTGTAGCGGCTGAGGCCGCCGGCCGCGTAGATCGTCGTCTCGGGCAGCACGTCGTACTCGACCCGGCCGGCGGCCATGTTGTAGCGGCTGTCGTTGTACTCGAACGCGTTCGCGGTGTTGCGGCGGGCGTTCGGCGCCCGCGGCACGGGGATGCCGGGCGCCACCGCGTTGAACAGCGAGGTCGGCGCGGTGATGTTCTGCGTCGAGTGATTGAAGTCGAACGACGCGCGGAACCGGTCGTTGCGGTAGTCGATGCCGAGGGCCGCGACGCCGACCTCGATGGCGTTCTTGTCCAGCGGCGTGTCGCCGTTGCGGTAGGCGCCGTTGAAGCGCATGCCCCATTCCTTGAAGGTGCCGAAGCGGCGCCCGAGGTCGAGATGCGTCCCGAACTGCGCGTCGCTGAAGTAGCTCGTGGTCACCCGCGTCAGCGGCTCGTCGTACGCGCGCTTCGGCACGAGGTTGATCGTGCCGCCGACGCGGCCGGTGCCGCCGCTGAGGAGCGCCGTCGGACCGAGCAGGACCTCGACGCGCTCCAGACCCTCGGTGAAGCTGCGGCGCGGGTTGGCGATGTAGAACAGCCCGTCGAAGGCGGTGTCGAGGTTGGTCACCGAGAAGCCGCGGATGAAGTACGAGTCGCGCTCGCTGTAGGGCGGCGCGTCGCTGCGGACGGACGGGTTGTTCAGGACGACGTCGGCGACGGAGCGCGCCTGCTGATCGTTGATCAGCTTCTCGGTGTATCCGGTGACGTTGAAGGGCGTCTTCTGGACGGAGCGGTTGCCGAGGAGTCCGACCCGCGTTCCGCTGCCGACCTGACCGCCCGCATAGGGAACGGGCGGCTGGCCGACGGTTCCGGACCGGGGCGGCAGGCCCCTGGGCGCCCCGGGCGCCTGGGGCTGCCCCGCCACGTGCAGCTCCTCGAGGGCCACGGAGCCCGCCGCTTCGCCGCCGAGCTGAACGTAGCGCGGATTGACCAGGGTGATGGTGGAGGGACCCGCCGCGCGGAACGTCAGGCCGGTGCCCTTCAGGATGCGGCCGAGGCCGTCGAGGGGCTCGACCACGTCCTCGAGGCCGCCCGTGGTCAGCCGTGCGGTCAGGTCCGTGGCGTAGACGAGCTTCACCTTGGCCTGTTCGGTGAAGGCGACGAGGGCGGCTTCGAGGGGTCCCTTCGGGATCGTCAGGGCGACCCGCTCCACCGCCTGCGGGGCCGAAGCCTCGGAGGCCAGTGCGAGGATGCTCGCCGTCCGCGCCCGATCCGGCTGCGCCCGGCGCCCGTCCTGGGCCTGGACGGCCGCCGGCACCATCACCAGCATCGACACGCCGGCCAGGGCCGATCCGGCCAACCGCTCACCCGCAACACCACGCCCGCGCGTCGCCATTCTCTGTCCGTCCCTCGCTCAGACGGAGACGGGCGCCTCGCGGCAGCCTGTCCCCACCGATTGAGATCAACGGAGCCGCGATCTCCTGACGTCCGGGAACGAACTTTCCTTCAGAATTTTCGAACGGGCGATCCGACGAGGACGAGGAAGGGCGACAGGCGGGTGATTCCCACGCCCATCGTCGCGGCGATCGAGTCCAGCGCCTCGTCGGTGTCGCGCGGGTCGAAGGCGCCGGTGACGCGCCGCTCGCCGGCGGCCGCATCGAGGAGCACGATGCGACCGTGGCGGTAGCGGTCGAGCTCGGCGAGGACGACGGAGAGCCGCTCGCCGGAGAAGCGCAGGCGGCCCTCCCGCCACGCCGTCGTCCGGGCCAGGTCCGCGCCCGTGACGGCGAGGGAGGCGCCCTCCGTGCGTCGGACCGCCTCGCCCGCCGAGACCCGCACGGGCCGCCCCGAGGTCGCGACGTCGACGCTGCCCTCGACGACGCCCATCTCGACGCCGCCCGTCTCGCCGCCGGCGCCGTCGGCCCGGACGAAGAAGCGGGTGCCGACGGCGCGGACGCTCAGGCCGTTGCCGCGCACGACGAACGGGCGCTGGGGATCGGACACGACCTCGAAGAAGGCCTCGCCGCGCAGCAGCGCGACCCCGCGCTCCGTGGCGCCGAAGTGCAGGGCGACCGCCGTGTCGGTGTTGAGGTCGATTCGGCTGCCGTCGGCCAGGGTCGCGTGGACGATGTCGCCCACCCCGCTCCAGAGGTCGGCGCGGAGCCAGTCGACGAGGCCGAGCTGGAAGGCCAGGGCGGTGGTGAGGACGAGGGCGACGGCGACCCCGGTCAGCGTCTTGGTGGGCGGGCGGCGATGCCGTGGATCGGGCACACGGCCGAGCTTGCGCCACAGGGCGTCCAGCTCGGCATAGGCCGCTTCATGGGCCGGATCGGCCGCGCACCAGGCCGCGAAGGCGTTCCGGTCCCGGTCCGTGGCGTCGGGCGAGGCGAGGCGCGCGACCCAGCCGGCGGCAGCCTCGTAGACCGGATCGTCCCCCTCCGCCGCATGCGCGTCGGTGTCGTCGCCGCTGGCCACAGCCATGCTCCATCCGGAATCACCGAGCCCGGACGGCCCAGCCCCATGCTCCTACACCCTCAGATCAACGAACCGGCAAGATCCTGACGTCGCCCCACGAACAAGAGCCGCGCCACGAACAGGAGACAGGCCTCACACCCAATCGTGGCAGCACCGGCGACAGTGCAGGAGCGCCTTGATGAGGTGCTTCTCGACCATGTTCCGGCTGATGCCCAGGCGGGCGGCGACGTCGCCGTTCGAGAGGTTCTCGAACCGGACGAGGAGGAACACCTCGCGGCATCGCGGCGGCAGCGCGTCGATGGCGGCGGCCAGCCGTCTGAGCTCCTGCCGTGCGATCACCTGGCGTTCCGGCAGGGCATACCCGTCCGCGATCTCCGCGAGGTCCGTGTCCGTCATGGTGCGGAACAGGGTGCCTTCGAGGCGCTGCCGGTTGCGCATCCGCAGGGCGACGTTGTTGGCGACCTGGAAGAGGAAGGCCGAGGGGTGTTCGATCGGCGTGCGGGACAGCGCGCCCAGCATCCGCAGGTAGGTTTCCTGGTGGGCGTCGGCGGCGGCGTCGGCGCTGCCGAGCAGACGCATCAGGAAGCGCCGAAGCCTGACGCCTTCGCTCCGATGCAGCGCCTCGATCGATGTCGACTGCATGCTTGGCCCCCGCTCCAATCACTCCTCGATCATCGCGACATCGCGGAATCTCGATCGGTCGGAGAAAGCAGTCAATCGGAAATTATGCAAGCATCTCAGTACTTTAGATGAGCTCTAAAGATGACGGCGCCGCGCCGCCGCAACGTCTTGTATTTCTATCGGAAACGGCCCCGTAACCGGCCGGGGCTCCCCAGCAACGGCAAGGCGGGCCTCGGGGGAATGCCCATGCCTGTTGTGCACAGAGCACATGCCGCCACCTTATGAGCTCCGACCACGCCATCGGTTTCTCGCGGCCGCTTCCGAATCACGCGGGGATCACGCGGCGGACGCGTAGCGCGGCGCCGGGTGAACCTGCGCGAATCCCGGGATCATCGCCAGCCGGGCGGCCTGGAAGGCGTCCCACTGCCCGGCGTCGTGAAGCGGCGGGATCGTCACGGACTCGCGGCGGTCGAACCCCGCGAGGGCGGCGTCGACGAGGTCGCCGACCTCCATCATCGGCGGCAGCGCGGCGGGATCGACCCCCGACCGGCTCCACAGCTCCGTGCGGGTGGCCGATGGCAGCACGGCCTGCACGTACACGCCCTTGGGGGACAGCTCGTGGCTCAGGCCCTGGGACAGGAACAGGACGAAGGCCTTGGTCGCGCCGTAGACCGACATGCCGAATTCCGGGACCAGCCCGACCACGGAGCCGATGTTGACGATGGCGCCCGCGCCGGCCCCGGCGAAGCGGGGTGCCACCGCGCTGGCGAGCCGGACCAGCGCCGTCGTGTTGAGGGTCACGAGGCGCTCGACGTCGTCGGTGGCCTGCTCGACGAAGCCACCGCCGACGTTGGCGCCGGCATTGTTGACGAGGATGCCGATGCCGTCGTCGTCGCGCAGCCGCGTCTCGACGGCCCGGATCTGGTCCGGCGCCGTGAGGTCGGCCGGAAGCACGTCGACGGCGACGCCGTAGTCACGGCGGAGACGGTCGGCGAGCTCGTCCATCCGTGCCTTGTCGCGGGCGACCAGCACGAGGCCGTGGCCGCGCCGGGCGAAGCGGTCGGCATAGGTCGCGCCGATGCCGGTCGAGGCGCCGGTGATGAGAACCGAACTCTGGGTGGCCATGGGATTCGCCCCTGCGTGTCTGATGAGCAATCATGATGATCATCATGATTGATCTCAAATATGATCGCGATCATATGAGTGTCAACGGGGTCGATGGGGAATTTTCGAGATGCGTGTCACGCAGGAGCAGATGCGGGAGAACCGCCGCCGCATCCTGGCGGCGGCGAGCCGTCTTTATCGCGACAAGGGGTATGACGCCGTCGGCGTCGCCGAGGTGATGAAGGCCGCGGGCCTCACCCATGGCGGCTTCTACGGACACTTCGCCTCGAAGGAGGACCTGATGGCGCAGGCCATCGCGCAGGCGGCGACCGAGGTCGCGGGCAGGGGCGGGGACCTGCCGGCGTTCGTGGCGACGTATCTCTCGCCCGCGCATCGGGACGACGCGGCGGACGGGTGCCCGATGGCGGCCCTGGCCGCCGACGTTCGTCACCGGCCGGCGGCAGCGCGGGCCGCCATGACGACGGGCATCCGCGCACAGATCGACCGCCTGACCGAGGCGGTCCCCGACGCCGCCGACCGCCGCCGCGAGGCCATCGGCACCTACGCGGCCCTGATCGGCGCCCTGATCCTTGCGCGTGCGGTCGACGATCCCGCGCTCTCGGACGAGATCCTCGACGAGACACGCGCCTGGATGGCGTCCGACGCATGAGGCGCGTGTCCTGCGGCGGTTGACCTGGCCTCCGTCCGTGATCCGCAGGGGCCGAACGCGCTTGTCCGCTCCCCGGACACGGGCCTCGACCACCGGACAGGCGCTCCCGTCGCCCGGCAGAAGGTCGCCCGGCAAGAGGGTGGCACCGGCGGATCATCCCGCGAGGGCGGTGGCGATGACCGAAGCGGGTGAGGTGGTCGGGCGCCCGATGAGACCGCTCAGCTGATGGCCTGCATCGAACAGGCCCCCTTTTTGGTGCTCCCGCATCGGAGTCCGCCAGGAGGCCGGCGAACGCTTCGGGGAGCCCCGCACCGATCAGGGCGGCCGCGAACTCCCCATCCGACAGGGTCCGGTAGCCGACCGGCTCGCCCGACACCTGCGCTACGAGGTCCGCGAAGTCCGCCAGCGTGTAGGCCTCGTCTCCGGCCAACTCGTAGATGCGGCCGCTCTGAGCGGTCTCCGACGCCAGCACGGCGCTGGCCGCCGCGGCGTAATCCGCGCGTACCGCCGAGGCGACCCGGCCTTCCCCGGCGGCGCCCAGGAAGACCCCATGCGCCAGCGCGGCCGGGATCGAGGCGTCAGCGCGGGCGGAATCGAGGCCGCATAGTTCTCGGTGTACCATCCGTTGCGCAGCAGCACGTGCGGCACGCCCGACGCGCCTTCGGTCGCGCGGTGCTCCTCCGCGAGACCAAGGGGCGACGTATCGGCCCGGAGGACGCTCGTATAGGCAATGCCTGCGTCACCTGGAACGCGATGGGTTCATCACGCGCCACGTGTACTCGACCAGCCCTCCGAGCTTTGAGTATCGCTTGGCCGAGCTGGGTCGCTCCTTCCTCGTTCCCATGGACATGCCGGTGGATTGGGCCGAGGTCAGCCACCGACGCGTTCGGGAGGCGCGGCGCCTCTACGATGACGTCGAAGGGTCCGGCCCCGCCTGAACCGGTCGATCCGGACCGCGACGCGGCCGAGGCGAATGGATAAGGGCGTCCGGAACGCCACGTTCCATGCTCGGGAGAGCGGCCCCGGGGGCGGGAGTCCGGGGTGGAAGTCCCAGGGTTGAAGTCCCGGATCAGGGACCGGCCTTGGACGTGGCGACGAGGTCCACGTCGACCCCGACCTCCAGGGCCACCCATTGTCCCGACGCCCACGCACCCTGCCCGACGCCGAATGCCGTGCGGACGAGGCCGACATGCCCGGTGGCGCGGGCTTGGTCCCCCGCGAGCGCAAGCCGGAACGGAAGCGTGAGCGGGCGGCTCGTGCCCCGGATGGTCAAGGTTCCGACCGCCTCGTAGTCGCCGCCGCCCTTGTCGACGAAGCCCGTGGCCTCGAAGCGCGCCTGGCGCGCCGCCTTCACGTCGAACCAGTCCTGCTGCGGCAGGGCCGTGTCGCGCTGGACGTCTCCTGTGCGCGCGCTCGCCAGATCGATGAGGACCGTGGCGTGCCCGGCCTCCGGCTTGGCGGGATCGAACGTCACCTTCGCGTCGAAGCGCTCGAAGCGTCCCGAGAACGGGGCGCCGACCTGGACGCCCGAGAACCGGATCGCGCTCCTAGCCGGATCGATCACCCATTCGGCGGCGGCGGCCGGCGAGGCGGCCCCCAACAGAGTGCCCAAGAGTGTGCCCAGCAAGGGGGCTCTCCGGAGCGCCAACCGCGCGTGGGCGACGCGGAAGCGGAAGGCAGGCGTGGTCATCGGATCGCTTCCGTGTGCTCGGAGGATGTCGGGGGGCGGCCAGCGGGCAGCATGCGGCGCAGGCTGTCGTCGCGAAGGATGAGGTGGTGACGCAGTGCGGCCGCCACGTGCAGCGCGAGCAGCGCCGTGAGCAGCCACGCCCAGCAGGCGTGAACCCGCTTCGCGACCTCCTCGGCCGCGGCTGCATCCGTGAGGAACGCCGCCAGGGGCAGGTGTGGCCAGGGCACGAGGCCGTACAGCACCGTGGGGATCTGGAACGGCGAGAGCGACACGATCGCCCAGCCGGTCAAGGGCAGGCCGACGAGCAGGAGATAGAGCAGGCCGTGCACCGCCCCGGCCGCCCGGCGTGCGGGAGCCGGCATTCCGACCGGGTGCCGGGGCGGCCGATGGAAGGCGCGCCACGCGAGACGGAGCGTCGTCAGGGCCAGGACCGTGATCCCGACGGACTTGTGCCACTGGTAGAGCTGGAACTGGCGCATCGGCGCCAGCCCAGCATGGGTCATGACCAGGCCGATGCCGATGAGGGCGAGCACGCAGAAGGCGCTCGTCCAGTGCAGCAGGATGGCCACGACGGTGTAGCGCCGCGCGGGCGGGCCGGGTCCCATGGCCCTCCTCCTCCCTCGGGCTCAGTCCTGGCGCTCGAAGGCGCCCGCGATGGTGAGGTGCAGGTCGTCGCCGATCAGCGGGACGTAGGTCTTCACGCCGAACTCGGAGCGCTTGAGCGTCCCGGCCGCCTCGAAGCCGACCGTGACCTTCTTGTTGAGGGGGTTCACGCCGGCGCCGACGAGGGTCACGTCCAGGGTCACGGGCTTGGTCACGCCGTGAAGGGTCAGGTTGCCCAGGACCTTGGCCTTGTCCTTGCCGTCGGGCGTCACCTTGGTCGAGACGAAGGTCATCTCGGGGAACTTGCCCGCGTCAAGCCACTGGTCGCCCTTGAGTTCTCCGGTGAGCTTGTCGCTGGTCGTCGTCACCGAGGCGACGGGGATCTTGATGGCGAGCTTCGAGGCGGCCGGGTTCTTGGGCTGGAGATCGAGGGTGCCGGAGACGTCCGAGAAGCCGCCGGCATAGTTCGAGAAGCCCATGTGGGACACGCGCCAGCCGACCTGGGTGTGGCCGGGATCGACGGCGTAGGTGCCGGCCTGGATCTGGGCGGGGTCCCGGGTCGGCGGCGTCTGGGCCGACGCGCCGCCCCCGAGGGCGACGGCGAGGGCGAGGCCGGAAGCGAGGAGGAGTTTCATGATCGTCTCCGAAACGTGAGTGGGCGGTCGCGGCGCGCGCGAGGGGGTCGGGAGGGCGCCGCGACCCGACGAAGGTCCGGATAGTCCCGTTGGCCGGTCCCGTAGAGCCTGCTATCCGGCACTACATGGTTGCGAAATCGGAAACCTTCGGCGGCAATCTCGACGATCTGCGGGCGTTCTGTGCCGTCATCGATCTCGGCACGGTCACGGCGGCGGCGGCGAGCCTCCGGGAGACCAAGGGCAGCGTCAGCCGACGGCTCTCGCGACTGGAGGCGGCCCTGGGCGCCACCCTGATGGCCCGCCACCCCCGCGCGGTCTCACCGACGGCGGAAGGTCTCGCCTTCTACGCCAAGGCCCAGGAATGCCTGGCGCTCCTCGACGAGGCGGCGGAGACCGCCCGTGGCGCATCGACGGTGCCGGCAGGGCACCTGCGGATCACCACCTCCGTCGATTTCGGCATCGAGGTGATGCCCGAGATCGTCGCCAGCTTCCGGATGGCGTACCCGCAGATCACCGTCGAGATGCTGAACACCGACACGCGCCTGGATCTGGCGGCCAACCGGATCGACCTCGCCCTGCGCCTGGGGGACGTGGAGGAAACCGGCTACCGGGCCACCCAGATCCTGGACGTCTGGCTGGGGCTCTATGCGGCGCCCGCCTACCTCGCTTCGAAGCCGCCCCTCGCGAACCCGGCGGCCCTGGCGGACCACGACGTGATCCTGGCGCGCGAGCGAGCCGGCGTGATGGGCATCCTGCTGGACGACGGCGGGGGGCGCATGGAGCAGGTCGGCCTCCGGCCGGCCATTCGGGTGAGCGATTTCGCGACCGCGCTTCGCTTGACCCTTGCGGGGGCGGGCATTGGGCACCTCCCGAGCTTCATCGCCTCACGGAGCGTCGCGGCGGGGCGGCTGGTGCGGGTGCTCGAACCGTGGGCGACCACCGGGGGAGCCTTGCGGGCGGTGAGCCTGGCGGGGCGGGAGTTGCCCGCACGCGTGCGCCTGTTCCGTGAGCATGTGCGCACCGAGATCGCGAAGCGGTCGTCCGTGGAGTTCAAGCCGCGCTAGAGCGCCTTCTGCCGAAGTGGATACCGGTCCGGAGGATAGGAGGGCGGCGAGACAAGAGCCTGGAGCTGCGCCCGACCCGACGTGGTCGGGCGCAGCTCCAGAACCGTGGGGCGGCCAGCAGACACCGTGCCCGGTCGGGCGACCGGGAGCGGGAACGGCCCTGACGGGCGCCGCCGACCGGAGGGCCCGTTATGCCGCGGGATCCTGCCCCGCGCGGAGCCGTTGAAGCGATGTGTTTCGAACACGGAGTCGTCGCCATGGCCCAGACCCGTCATTCACGCCCCGATCCCATCGAAGAAGGCGCCCAGGCCCGGATCCACGGCCGTCCGAAGGATGCCTGTCCCTACCCGCGCGACAGCGAGGAACGGGCGGCCTGGATGGAAGGCTACGATGGGACGCCCCGCGACGACGGCCCCGACCTGCGCCTGGGGTGAAGCGCAGCTCCTTCCGGGCGCTTCCCGGCCCAACATTCGAACATGCCCGGAAATCGGAACACTTCGCATCGCGTCACGTTGGCTCCCCAACGCAACAGCGAAGGAGACATCGATGCGTAAGCTCGCTCTCATTTCCGCCGTTACGCTCTCTCTCGGAGCTCTTGGCGCGCCCGGTGCTCAGGCACAAGGTTACGGATACGGCGGTGACCGCGATGGCGGTTATGGCCGCGGCTACGGGCGCGGAATCGACCGGGGCTACGATCGGGATCGCGGCTACGACCGACGGGGCGATCGCCGGGACCGGCGCGGCCTGTCGACCGGAGCGGCCGTCGGCCTCGGGATCGCGGGCGTCGCGGCGGGCGCGGCAGCTGCTGGCGCCTACGATCGCGGCGGACCGGGTTACTACGGCCGGGGCTACTGAAACGGCGCGATCCGTGACTTCGAAGGCCCTGCCGCGCACGCCGCGGCGGGGCTTTTTCTCGTAAGGATCCCGTGTCGTCAGAACTTCGTCGCGCCGGAGGCTTGGTGTCCCGGCGCTCCATCCGGATCGCGACCGACGTCTCGCCCCCTCCTCGAAACCGACCGTCCGCGATCGGCGCAGGTCACCCTCCGTGACACGGCCCGGACCACGGCCCGGACAAGGTGAAACCATGCAGAGCAAGCTCTCCAAGACGATCATCGGTGCGATCATCGCGGTCGCGCTCGCGGCCGCGGTCTCGTATGGACTCATCAACCAGCAGACGGCCGATCAGCTGCAGACCAAAGCGAACCAGACCCTGTCGGACGATCAGGCCGCACCGACGAACCCGCAGCAGCCGGTGCCCGCACCCACGCCGCAGACCCCGACCCCCGCCCCCCGTCCGTGACCCTCGCGGGACCCCCAGGTTCCGCGAACGCGACACGGACCCCGAGGGGCGCACCATTTGGAGGATCGCCAATGACACAGGACAAGAGCGGCAGCCAGGATCGCGCCGAGACCAGGGCCGCACGGGCCGCGGAGCGGGCCGACACGGCCGGACAGGTCTGGGAAGAGGTGAAGGCGCGGGAGACGGCCCGCGACGACCAGATCGTGCGCCTGAAAGCCGAGCGGCTGGCCCGCGATGCCGAGGACGCCGCCGCTCCGAAGCCTGCCGCCAAGGCGACCAAAGCGACCAAAGTCGCCAAGCGCTGAGGAGGCCCCGGCGCCGGCCCGAGGGGCGAGGACGCGCCGCATCGGGTGCGTTCGGGCACCGCGAAACGAACGGATCGGGGGCATGAAACATCGGCGCAGGACGTATCGCTGCAGGAAACATCCCTGCCATGCGCAAGCCCTATCGAAGGCGACGCTCCGATCCCGATCCAGCCCGTGAGGCTCCCATGCCCGTCGCCCGTCCCGTCCGCTGGCTGATGACGCTCCTCGCCCTCGTCGCGCCAACGGGTCTCTCCGGCGCCGGCCGGAGCGGCCCCGCCGAGACGCGCGAGCCGGCGGGCGAGGCCTCGGCACAGGTCGTGTTTCGGCACTTCATCTGAATCGGCTTCGGCCCGTCAGTCGCGACGGCTCGGCATCTCGCCGGCGGCCACGAGCGCCCGGGCGATCGCCACCGTGCGTCGGCTCTGGTGCCGGATGGCGTCAAGGTCCTCCGGGCGCGGATCACGGTTCTCGGCGCCGACGATGGACGAGGCGCCGTAGGGCGAGCCCGCTTCCAGCATCGCCGCGTCGGTGTAGCCCGTGGGCAGGATGACCATGCCGAGATGGGCCATCGGCGCGTAGAGCGAGAGCGTGACCACCTCGGACCCGCCATGCGGCCAGGACGCCGTCGCGAAGGCGCCGCCGACCTTTCCCGCCAGGGCTCCGCGCTTCCACTGAGGTCCGAGCCGATCGAAGAACGCCTTCAGCTCCGTCGCCATGGCGCCGAAATAGCACGGCGTGCCGAACAGGATGGCGTCGGCCCATTCCGCGTCTTCGTGCGTCGGCGCTTCGTAGAGCGCGTTCTGCCGCGTCGCGCTCTCGGCCCAGCCGTCGACCTTTTCCATCGTGGCATGGTCGACGATCTCGCGGGCCCGACGGAGCCGCACGGTGGCGCCGGATGCCCGGGCGGTCTCCGCAGCGGCGACCGCCAGTGTTTCGACGGAGCCGGATCGCGAGTAGAACACGATCAGCAGGCGCGTCGGGTCGGCTTTGGGTTGGGGCACGGCATGATCCTGGATGAACGCCTCAAGTAGCGCTCCGAACCCCGACGGAACCCGCCCCTGCCAAAGGGTCGCGCCGCCTCGACGCAGGCCCCGTACGGCAGGCCCCGCGTGGCAGGTCCCGCGCGACAGGCCCTTGCCGTCCCGCCTTCCTGAACGCAAAATGAACACAGTGTTCCTGATTAACGGATCATGAACGAACGGCCCGCCAGACTGGCCTGCCCCGCAACTCCACAGGAGGATGGAATGTCGACCGGACTGTTCCAAAACCTGCCCGGCGCCCACGAGATGGGAGGCGCCTCCGCGCTGCCGAGCGAGCCGTGGCTGCTCCCGATTTCCGACCGTCCCGGCCCGTTGCCCGGCCCGGCCTCCGACGCGACGGATGCCCTGCTGCTCTCCGTGCGCAACGCCGCGCGTCCGGCCCGAATCGCCGCGAACGCGCTGATGGCCCTCTTGTTCGTGATGGTTCTGGGGCAGATCGCCAAAGACCGGTTCGGGGCCGCACCGGCCCACACCACCGCCGGGCAGCGCGCCGCTGCCGCACAAGTCGCCGATGCGGCGCCGGCGGCGATGCCGGTCTCGAAGGCCTCGCTGACCGTCGACAACTGAGCGGGTTCGCACGGGCCGGCGCGGGACGATGCGCCGGCGGTGAGCCGCCTTTTCGCAGAGGCCCGCCGCCGGACCGGAACGCCGGTCTCGCGATCTCGCCCGATCTTGCGATTCCGTGAGGCCGCGGCGAAACTGATGCCCGGTCTCGACGAACCGGAGCACGAGCGGCAGTGAGCGACACGGCGATCAAGGGTCCGGCTTCCTACTTCCCGTCCATCGAGAAGACGTACGGACGTCCCATCGCGGAGTGGCAGGCGCTGGTGCGCCGGCATCTTCCGGCAAAGCATATGGCCCTCGTCGCCCTGCTGAAGACCGAGCATGGGATGGGCCATGGCCACGCCAACGCCCTGGTGGCGCACGTTCTGGCGGCCGAAAAGAGTTAGTGGTCGGACTCCCGGCAGGGGCGGGCACGAGTCGGTGTTCGCACGCCCGTCCGCCCGGGGTTCAGGGCCTGTCGCCCCGGAGCTTGGCGAAGAACGGGGCCAACTCGTCGTCCGCGTCGTCCCAGGTGTCCCCTTCGGCCAGGCCGAACGCTTCGAGGGCCCCGTCTTCCCGGCGGATGACGCACCATGCGGTCTGCGTCGCATCGGGCGGCACGGGCCATTGCCGGATCTCGGCGGGCGTCTGGCGGCGAAGCCGGAACTGCCGCTCGGGGTTGTCGTGAAACCACAGGCTGTCGATGTCGGTGGCGTGCATGGGGGGCTCGGACGGGCGGGGTGGCGGAAGCCGGCCGGCAGGACGGCGCTTCAAGACGGCGCTTCGGGACGGCGCTTCATGCCAGCCGACCGCCGCGGTTGTCGACCGGCTGCCCGCGGGAGACGCGGTCCGGTGCCGGCCGGTCAGACCAAATCCGGTTGATCGCTTCGCGATGCGGATTTGGGCTTCGCTCAGGCGCCGCGCGGGCTGCTTGAGACTGTCTCCGAATGGATCATCCGAAGACAGTATCAGACCCCGACGCGGCCGAGTCCGGGCAGCTTCAGGCCGGGACGGCGCAGATCGAGACCCGCGACGGCACCGAGGATGTTGACCTCCAGCCCTTCGACCCAGCCGAGCGTCAGCCCGAGATAGCCGCCGAGATTGATCCGGATTCCGGTGCCCGAGGGCGTCGTGCCGAACCAGCGGCCGTCATAGGGGAAGTCCTTCCCGATGGCGGTGGCCGGCAGGCTCGCCCGCATTTCCGGCACCGAACTCATCACCGCCGCCACGAAGGTGTTCGAGTTCGGCCCGGGCCACAGCCGGTAGTCGCCGACCTTGGCGTAGCGGTAAGTGGCGATGGTGGCCCGGATGCGCGGCAGCATCCGCTCCGCTTCCTCCCCGTCGGCGGCGAAGATCACCTCCGGGGCGCTGCCGAACCAGCGCCCGTCCGGCACGAAGCGGTCGATCCAGATCGGCATGCCCCAGGCCGTGTAGTCGAACCGCTGGTAGGCGCGGTCGCCCGCCCCCTTCACGACGATCCAGCTGTGGCTCGCGACGATGCCGCGCCAGCTCACGGTGCGGGCCGAGAACACCCGCACGACGGCCTGCGGGTTCCGCGCGGCGGGCGGCAGCAGGCCCGCGCTCGAGCGGTCGGCCGAGCGCCAGTCCGCGATGTCGTTCCTGAGGTAGTAGAGGGCGGCCGAGACCGCGATCGGCGCGAGGAACACGACGGCGAAGACGAGGAGGGCGATGCGGAGCACGGAGGTCTCATGGTGGGGGAAAGCGCGAGATCCCTGATCTAGGATGTCCCTGGAACCTACGGCAGAGGCGTGCGGCGTCATCGTGCCGTCCGGCACCGCCTGTCCTCGCACCGCCTGCCTTCGGGGGATCTGGTCGAAGACTCGGCCGTGGCGCCGGTCGAAGACCTTGCCAAGCCTGGGCGGCGGACGCATGCAGCATCCCGTCGCCGCCGCGAGTCCAGCCCCATGCTTCCATCGATCCCGATGCCGGCCCCGCCCGTCCGGGACGGCCTCCCGCCGGGCCAGCGCGGCCGGGCGATGGTGGCGGTGCTCACGGGCGTCGGCCTCGCCACCCTCGACACCGCCATCGCCAACACGGCCCTGCCGACCATCGCGGCCAGCCTCGGCGTCGATGCGGGCGACTCGGTATGGATCGTCAACGCCTATCAGCTCGCCGTGGTGGCGACCCTGCTGCCCATCGCGGCGCTCGGCGAGATCATCGGGCAGCAGCGGATCTACATCGGCGGCTTCGTGCTGTTCACCGCGGCCTCCCTCGTCTGCGCCCTGGCCTGGTCGCTGCCGACCCTCGTCGCCGCGCGGGTGTTCCAGGGGATCGGCGCGAGCGCCCTGATGGCCGTCAACATCGCCCTCATCCGCTTCATCTACCCGGCGAACCAGCTCGGGCGGGGCGTCGGGCTCAACGCCTTCGTGGTCGGAATCGGCTTCGCCGTCGGCCCCACCGTGGCCTCCCTGATCCTCGTGACGGCGCCGTGGCCGTGGCTGTTCGCCATCAACGTGCCCATCGGCCTCGGCGCCCTGGCGCTGGCCTGGACCGCCCTTCCGGAGACCGGCCGCTCCGGCAATCGATTCGACATTCCCGGCGCGTTCCTGAACGCCGCCGCCTTCGCGCTTCTCATCCTCGGGCTCGGCGAGGCCGCCCACGAGGCGCCGCTCTGGCACATCGGGGCGGAGGTCGCGGGTGCCTTCGCCTGCTTCGCCCTGCTCCTGCGCCGGCAGGCAGGGCATCCGGCCCCCATGCTGGCCGCCGACCTCCTCGGGCGTCCGCTCTTCGCCCTCTCGGCGATGACGGCTTTGTGCTCGTTCGCGGCCCAGGGCCTCGCCTTCGTCTCCCTTCCGTTCCTGTTCCAGCACACCCTCGGACGCAGTCAGGTCGAGACCGGGTTCCTGATGACGCCCTGGCCCGTGCTCGTCGCAGTGCTGGCTCCCGTGGCCGGACGCCTCTCGGACCGCTACCCGCCGGGCCTGCTCGGTGGCCTCGGACTCGCCGTCCTCGCCCTCGGCATGGGGCTGCTCGCGGCCCTGCCGGCGAACCCGACCGTGTTCGAGATCAGTTGGCGGATGGCGCTCTGCGGCGCCGGCTTCGGCTTCTTCCAGGCGCCGAACCTGCGCGCCCTGATGACGAGCGCCCCGGCCGCCCGGTCGGGCGGTGCCAGCGGCATCGTCGCCACCTCCCGCCTCCTCGGCCAGACCCTGGGGGCGGCCCTGGTGGCGGCGTGCTTCACCCTTGCGGAAGCGCACGGGCCGGCCCTCGCCCTCGGGCTCGGCGGCGCCTTCGCGGGTGTCGCCAGCGCCGTGAGCTTCCTGCGCCTCGCGGTTCGTCCCGACGACGTGGGCGGTGCCGCGTGAGGCGGAGGCTCCGCGCCGGCGCCCTGGTGGCCCTCGGCCTCCTCGCCGGCGCGCCGGCGCGGGCCGACGAGGCGGCCTGCGACAGCGCCGACACGACCGTGACGACGTTTCCGGTGCCGCCGCAGAGCGCCCTGGCCTATCGGCGCGCCGAGACGATCGCGGCCGCGGCCTCGCAGCGACGGGGCGTGGAGGTCGTCCTCCTCGGGGACAGCCTCACGCAGCTCTGGCCCGACGCGTCGGTCCGGGACACCTTCGGGGCCGATGTGCTGAACCTCGGCGTTGGCAGCGACCGGACGCAGAACGTGCTGTGGCGCCTGGAGGACGCCCGCTACGCGGCGCTCGCACCCCGCACGGTGTTCCTCATGCTCGGAACCAACAACCTCGGCTATGGCGACAAGGTCTGCGCGATCCGGGAGGGGCTCCGCCGGGTGCTGGAGCGCCTCGACGCCGTGTGGGGCAAGCCCCGGCTCGTGGTGGTCGGCATTCTCCCGCGCGGCCGAAAATCCGCGTTTCGCGATGCCGAGCGCCTGCGCCTCAACGCCGAATGGGCGACGCTCCTGGCCGAGCGGGGCAACGCCGTGATCGTCGACGGCGCGGAGCTCGCCCTGCGCTGCGACGAGGACCCATGCCCGGCCTTCGCACCCGACACGGTGCACCTCGCGCCGCCGGGCTACGCCGCCCTCGGCGCCGCGATCCGCCGGCAGTGGGACGCCCCCGGGACGCCGTGAGGCCGGCCGGGCGCCCGAGCCCTGCACCTCTCCCGCGCCCCAGAATTCTCCTGAATGCCAAGATTCTCCCGCGCCCCGCCGCCCTCCGGGATCGGCGCGCGTTGTCCCTTCGGCGCGCCGCACCGCCCGCCGGAGGGAATGGGACATGTCGAAGCTCTTCATCGCCAACATCCGCTCGCCCGAGGGCGACAGGCCCCTGGTGACCGTCCGCGCATCCGCCGAGGGCGAGGCCAGACTGTTCCTGGCCGCCGCCTACCCGGACGACGAGGTGGTCGACGTGGTGGAGCCGAGCGACTGGACGAGCGACGCGGACACGGGTGCGAAGGATGGCGACGTGCGTGAACATGCGGGCGTCGCGTGGCAGGCCCCGTCGAGTCTCGCGCGGTAGGGCTCGCACCGGGGCCCGGCATCCCCCGGAGCCGCGCCGACGCGGTGCCGAGGGCAACCCGACGGTGCGTCGGAAAGCGCAGGCCGCGGCGTAACGGCCGACGCCGTCCCGCGTTGTCCTGCGACAGGTCGGTTCTGCAACAGCGCGAGCAGACGATCCCGAGACGACGTGAGGAGACGACCCATGGTCCTGCGATCCGAAGACCCGCCGGCACCCGGCAACATCGCCGTCGAAACGCCGCCGGATTCGCGAGAACCGACGACGGCGATGCTGAAGGCCGACATCGACAGCGGACGAACCGGCGACAAGGTGTCCCATTACGATCCCGGCCTGTCGCAGCTCGGCACCGACGATGAGGCCGCCGGAAACCCGCCCTCGGCCGAACGCGTCGCCCTGGCGCGCAAGGCCGAGGCGGCCGCGCCGCGCGTGCGCGACTCGGCGCAGCCGCACGGCCGGAACGCCTGGGTGATGCCGGCCTTCGTCGGGGTCGCCCTCCTCATCCCGACGGTGGTCGGCGTGTCGCTCTACCTGCTCCGCTAGGGGCGGCCGGCCGGAGGCGGCGCCGGGCGCGGATGTCGGGACCGGGGATCGTTCGCCGCGTCCGTCGCGACGGATCAGCGATTGCTTCCGCCCGCGCTGCTGTTCGGCACCGCCTGCTCGGGCCGGCCGGCGTTGCCGCCCGCTGCCGAATTGTTCGTGATCGTATCGGCGGCCGTCGCCCCGCGGGAGATGGTCCGGGTCGGGCGGTTGCCGGTGCTGTTGGGCGCGGTGACCACCCCGATCCCACGTTTCTTCGGGCGAGACCGTGCGTCCGCGCTCGTGCCCATCTGCACCAGGACGAGGGACGACAGCGCCAGGACACAGGTCGAAAGCATGAACGTCTTCATGGCTGCTCCTATCATGGAATGAAGCAACGCCATGCAGCGTTCAAATGTTCATCCCCGACCTTGCGCGCCGAACGCTTGCTCGTGGCAGTCATCGCCCATGGCGTGCGACGTGGCGGATGCCCCCGGCCGCGTGGCGGGTTCACGTCCGCCACCGTCCGAACGGGTGACGAGAGGGCGGATGCGAGTAAACCGAGGCGGGACACATCACGAGCAACGGGAGAACGCATGAGCACGCCTGAACCGACACGCCATCTGCCCGAGAGCCATCCGGGGCTGCACTATATGGAGTTCATGGCTCATGTGAGCCGTGCCCGCGACAGCAAGCGCTATCTCGAAGTCGGCGTCAGTCAGGGACACCTCATGTCCCAGATCCACACCCGAACGGCCATCGGCGTCGACCCGTCGTTCGACATCACCTTCAATGTTTCGCATGGCAAGACGATCGTGACCCTGGTCCAGGTGCCGAGCGACACCTTCTTTGCCGAGTACGATTACGCAGCCATGGCCGGCGGTCCGCCCGATCTCATTTTCCTCGACGGCATGCATACCTTCGAGTACCTGCTGCGGGATTTCTACAACGCCGAAGCCATCGCGTCGGATCGGACGTTGATCGTCCTGCACGATTGCCTGCCCCTCAATGCGGAAATGGCGGAGCGGAACGCCAAGGTGTCCGCCCAGCTCGGGGTGAACACCCGCTTCCCCTATCATTGGACCGGGGATGTCTGGAAGATCATTCCCATCCTGCAGACGTACCGGCCCGACCTTCGCCTCGTCTACGTCGACTGTCCTCCGACGGGCTTGGTCTGTGTCACGAACCTGAATCCTGCCTCGAAGACGCTCAAGACCCAGTACTTCGCGATCGTCGATGCGTTCAGGGCGCTCGGCAACGATCTCCCGGCGATCGATAACTTGTACGGCACCATCGACATCACGCCGTCGTCGCGGATCACGAACGATCACGACCTGACGCTCTACTTCGGGGGCTGACGGCGAAAAGCCCGCCCGGCTTTTGGCCGGACGGGCTCGGGTCCGAGACCCAACAACTGATCGGGCGCGGATCTCGGTGACCTCGCCGCAAAGTTGGCACGATCCCGGCGCGGATCGAAGCAACAATCCAGCAACAGATCCGAAAAACCGACCCGGCCGGGTCTGTGCCGTGCCGTGATCTTGGGGAAAAGCTCCGCCCCTGGGCGCCTCCCCTCGCCGGGGAAAGCAGTGAACGGCCCCGTTCAGTCGCGCTCAGCGCGATGTTCCGGGGCGCCCGAGCGCCGAACTCGGCCGTGCGTCCCAGTCTCGGCGCGGGCGATATCCCTACAAACAGGAGCGGTTCTCGGGCAGTGATGATTCAATTCAGTCGAATTTTATGCATTCGGCAATGAACTCCTAACGAAGCAAAGCTGATCCCTGATTAGACTAGTTGAACATTTCTACTCCTGCGCGTTATGTTCTCGCGTCGCTGGAGAAAGACAATGGCTTACCCTTCACTGCTCGACTCGCTTGGCCTCGCCGGAGCGCTGAAAACCCCCGTGGCCGATGTCGCCGCCTCGATCGGCGTCGGCCAACTCCTGAACGTCGATGGGAAACTCGCTCTGCTGGGCCCCAACGGCGTCGTGTCGGCCGTCGCCGATGTGGGGCTCCTCACCGGAGGCGAAGGGTCCGACGTGCTGTCCGTCGTCACGGGGACGGTCGGGTCCCTGCTCGGTCTCGGGGGCGACGACATCCTCAACGGCGGCCCGGGCGACGATACGCTCGACGGTGGATCGGGCAACGACAAGATCTACGGCGGACCCGGCAACGATCAACTCTTCGGCCGAACCGGTGACGATACCATCGAGGGCGGACCGGGAGACGATCAGCTCTACGGCGGCCAGGGGTCGGACTTGATTTCGGGCCAGGATGGCAACGACGTGATCTACGGCGGCGATGGACAGGCCGACCCGACCGACGCAGCGGATATCATCGACGGCGGCGCCGGAAACGACTCGATCTTCGCGAACGGCGGAAACGACACCGTCTACGGTGGGGCCGGGCGCGACCTGATCTTCGGCGGCGTCGGGGACGACACCCTCTACGGCGGGACCGGCCCCGGCGACGTCACGGACGAGGCCGATGTGATCGTCGGCGGCGAGGGAAGCGACACGATCTACGGCAATGCCGGCGACGATCTGATCTTCGGCGGCACCGGTTTCGTCAATCCCGAAGACACCGCCGACGTGATCTTCGGCGGTCTCGGCAACGACACGATCTACGGCAATGGCGGAGCCGACCGCATCTTCGGCAACGAAGGCAACGATATCCTCATCGGCGGCAAGGGCGACGACATCCTGACGGGTGGATCGGGCGCGGATCGGTTCGTGACCTTTGCGGGCGACAACGCCAATACGATCCTGGATTTCAACGCTGCGGAAGGCGACCGGCTCGATTTCGCCGGCCAGGCCTTCAACGCCATCGCGACGTCGGCCGGAACCCAGGTCGTGTTCGAGGATGGTGGCAGCCTGCTGCTGGTCGGGGTGAGTGGGTTCAGCTACGATTTCTTCGCCTAAGGGTTGAGCGGCTACCCGGAGGGTCGGCGGGGGCATCGCGTCCCGCCGTAATCCTGCCGAATGCGGACCGCCGTCGCGCGTCGTGATCCGGCCGGATCGCGGCGCTCGATCCATGTCGGGCCATGCTCCCGACGAGCCGGGCGTCCCACCGGCAACGCGTTGGCCGATGTCGGGAGCGGTGCACTGATCCTCCCCCGCTTTCACGGACACCTTTGATACGCTCCTTGCGGGCCGGGAAGGTGTTTGAGGGCCAAGACGAGACGCGAGTTCACCCCCGAGTTCAAACGCGAGGCGGTGGCCCTGCTGGACAGCAGCGGCCGGCCGCAGATGCAGATCGCAGCCGAGCTCTGGATCCAACCCTCAATGCTGGTGCCGTGGCGCTCGGCGCTGATGGGTGGCTCCCCACCACCGCGGATAGCAGGGTCACCGGGAGCCGCGCCTACGAGCCCGGTGGCGTCCCCCTCCGACCAAGCCGCTGAGATCGCCCGTCTGCGGCGTGAACTCGACCGGACGCGCATGGAGCGCGACGTCCTAAAAAATGCGATCGGCAGCTTCGCGCAGATGCCCAAGTGACGTTTGCCTTCATCGAGCAGCATGCGAGCACCTGGCCGGTGCGTCTCATGTGCCGCGTGCTCGAAGTCCCCCCGAGCAGCTATTACGGCTGGCGATTACGCCCCGAGAGTGCCCGGTCAGCGTCGAACCGTCAGCTCTTGGCCGACGTCCAGCGTATCCATGCCGGGCATCTCAGGCGCTACGGCTCACCTCGGGTGCACGCGGCCTTGCGCGCGGAGGGCCGAACAGCCAGTCGCGGACGCGTGGAGCGCCTCATGCGCCGCCAAGGCATCCGGGCCTNAGGCGCTACGGCTCACCTCGGGTGCACGCGGCCTTGCGCGCGGAGGGCCGAACAGCCAGTCGCGGACGCGTGGAGCGCCTCATGCGCCGCCAAGGCATCCGGGCCCTGGCTGGGCGTCGGTTCCGGCCCTGCACGACCGACAGCCGTCACGATCTGCCGGTCGCACCCGACCTCCTCAAGCAGCTCTTCTCGGCTGCCCTGCCCAACACGGTCTGGCTGGCGGACATCACCGATCTGCCCACCGGCGAGGGCTGGCTCCACCTGGCCGCCATACTCGATCTCGCCACCCGCAAGAGCGTTGGTTGGTCCATGCGCGATCATATGCGGACCGAGCTGACATCGGCCGCCTTGACGATGGCCACCCAACGGCAGCGACCGGGGGTCGGCCTCATCTGTCACTCGGATCGCGGCAGCCAATACGCGGCAGAAGCCTACCGAAACCAGCTCGCCGACACGCGGGCGACACCCTCCATGAGCCGAACGGGCTGCTGTTGCGACAACGCCCCGATGGAGAGCTTCTTCCACACCCTCAAGGTCGAACTCGTCCACCAGCGCCGATGGGCGACCCGGGACGAGGCCCGACGCGACCTGTTCGCCTCCATCGAAGGCTACGACAATCGGCAGCGCATCCACTCGGCCCTCGGTTACAGCACACCCAAGCAGGGCGAGCGGAACGCGAGCAGTACTCCTCGTCGTCCGCCTTGCCCCAGACCGGCACCGGCGCCGAGGGCGAGGGGCACACGTCCGAAGACGTGCTCACCCGGACACCTGCTCACCGCGATCGTTTCATAGATGTCCGGAATGAGCTCCGATCGGTGTGCCTCTAAATTAAAGTGTCAATAGTCGATGAGGTTTCTTTTCTGTAGCACTTTGATATATTCTGGATCTTGGCCCTCGAAAATCCCCTCGCCTTCCAGCATATAGGCTCGCAAAAAGGGGTCGACAGCAACATCTTCATGGCCTGAATCTACATTACAAGCCCCGATACTAAACAAGACAAACGGATTGACTGCGCCATCAGCGCACCGTGCGGCGTTCTGAAAACTGTCGAGCGCTGCCGCGATCTCACCTTTCGCGCGAAAAGCGTCTCCAATAGACGCGTGCAGCCACAAGGCAGCATCCCATTGCGCTTGAGGTGGAGGCAGCAGGCGAAGCGCTTGTTGCCAAACGACCACAGCAGCATCATAGAGACCGGCCTGCATGTGCGTATTGCCGCACTCGGACAAATCTTCCACGTCTTTAAAGATTGCGTCAGGCAACAGACTATCCACGGCGCTGCGCTCTTTGTTTTAAGAACCATTCAAGGTGATTGATATTTTCACCTCTAAACCCATTTCGACCCTCGCGATTATAGATCTTTTCAAAAATAGTGTAGGCATTATTATCGTCGCCAAGTGAACGCCAAACGCTTCCTTCCAGCATATTCACAAAATGGTTGTTGTGCTCACTATCTGCATATGCCTCGTAAGTGAGTTGCAGCCAAGCCTTAACCTGATCGATATCACGCTTCGCTGTAAATTTGCGTAACATACCTCGCGCAATAATCTGTGGATAAAAATCCCAAGACGCTTTGGGCTCAGGTAGAATATCCCAGGCAACTTGGCCTTGTGTAAGTGATTGATTTAAATCTCCTCCACGTTCAGCCTCTCCCGATTGCTGAAGAAGTTCGTCGAGCTTCACGATGACATCTTTAGATAATACGGGATCACTCGGCATGGGCACTTTTACCTCGATGGTGGGAGATAACATGAGGTGCTTGATCCGTTTCTAGGTATATTAAAGAGATTATGTTCGAACATTTTTGCCGTTCAATAATCGTAAGACATCGTTATCAAACGAGTCCTAAAACTCAGCAAAATTTGGGGCAGAGATAGCCACTCAATCATTTTAAACCTCGCTGAATTACTATTTAGAAATTTTAATCTGCTTGCATTCCTATAAAAGTCCAGTTATCGTAAGTGTCCCAAAATTCCATTTCCTCCAACGGCTCAGTGTCGTCAAGCCAAAGTATTAAAGCGAGGGGATTATTATTAAATGTACTATCGACATTCACATACCCCTTTCCTTTGCCGCCACTGTTAAATATAAGCTCATAAGACGAATTCTTGTATTTTTCTGCGACTTCCGAAGAAGGAGCGGTCCAATATTCATATTCGTCTTCTCCGAGCGGCAAAATCTCTGACTGTGGCATGAGTCCGCCCATCGAAAGAAAGTCAGAAAAACCATTCAGTTTAGAATAGAAATCACCAACGCTCCCGCCAAATTTGCTGCCCGCATGCGGCTCAAAACTCCGATATGAAAATATTTTACCATTCATAGCCCGGTCGGCGACAAGAATATTGCCTATTTTTTCAATAAAAATAACATAGGCGTCGATTGTCGTCTCTCTGAGATGGGCTTGTGTTTTGGGCATGTGTCTGAATATATCGACAAATAAACTGTTAGGATTTTTTAACCGGGTATTTTTGTCGTTATTTGCCAAGCTCTGCCATAATTTTGGTAATTTTTGAGAATTTGTATCTCCATCTATTATTTGATAGAAGTTTTTTCCATAAGATTTTTCAAGATATTCTGAGTTCATCTTTGTGCCTTTCGTGGCTGGCAGTGAACGCTGTTGACTTTACTGGCCCGTGAGCAGATCGTAGATCTACCCCTACAATTGTGGTGTTAATTCGTTGGATCGTTGAATCATTTGCTGTCTTAACTTAAGGTTTATTAGGGTGTGAACCGAACTAAGGTGGTGCGAGCGCTCTCGTTTCGTGATTCTGAGACGCTGTTTGCAGCATGGAGGCGGCGATGGCAGACCTGTTCTGGCTTTCCGACGAGCAGTGGGCGGTGATGGAGCCGTCCATGGCCACGAACCAGCCCGGGCCAGAGCGGAACGATGATCGGCAAGTCATCTCGCTGCGCGGTCCTTCGGTTCCGGCATCCTCCACGTGCTCACCTCAGGCTGCCGCTGGCGCGACTGCCCAGACGCTTATGGTCCACGCACGACCGTCTACAACCGCTTCGATCGCTGGTCCCGTCGCGGCTTCTGGCGGGCGATGTCGAGGGCGCTGGCCAAGAGCGGATGGGCGGGCGAGGCGGCCGCCATCGACAGCACCGACGTCAAGGCCCACCGCTCGGCGCATGGCGGTAAAGGGGGGCTCGTGTGCAAGTCATCGGCCCGTCACGCGGGGGCCAGACGACAAAGATCCACGTTCTCACCGATGTCCTCGGCCGCCCCGGCGTCCTCCTGCTGACGCCGGGCAACGCCAGCGACGTCACCGCCGCCCCAGCCGTGCTCGCCGAGGCTCCCGGTCGGATCCGTCGTCTGGCCGCCGACAAGTGCTACGATGCCGACTGGCTCCGGGCCAGCCTACGGGAAAAAGGCATCACGCCGATCATCCCCGGCAAGCGCGGCCGCAAGCGGAAGATCCGCCACGACAAACGCCGCTACCGCGAACGCTGGCGGATTGAAGCGACCTTCAACCGCTTCGAGGACTTCCGTCGCATCGCCACCCGCTACGACAAGCTGGCCCGAAACTACGCCTCGGCCATCGCACTCGCTGCCGTCATCGCTTTCTGGTGCTGATCGAGTCCAGACCCTGGATTGCCATGGGTGTTCCCGAAAGCTGCCATCGGGCAACTTCGGCTCGGGGGTGGGAGCCGGACCCTGGCCCTTCGCCCGGAACCGGACGTTCCGCCTCCAACCCGAATGCATCAGCCGGCGACGTCTGCGGACGCGAGGCCCATCGCCTCCCGGCGGGCGAAAGCCCAGTCGATCAGCGCCTCGATGGATGGCCCGAGCGCAACCCCCATTGCGCTGAGAGCATACTCGACCTTCGGCGGCACCTGAGGGTAGACCGTCCGGGTGACGATGCCGTCCTTCTCCAACTCCTTGAGCTGCTGGATCAGCATCTTCTGGTTCACGCCCTCGATCCGCTTCTCCAGCTCCGAGAACCGTAGCGGCACCTTTGCGGCAAAGAGCTGGACGATGATGACGATCTTCCACTTGCCCTCCAGCACCCGCAGGGTCTCGCTGGTCGCCGCCGCCCACACGAGCTGCTGCTTCGGGTCCTCGCAGAACCAATCGCGCCCCGCATTCATACTAACCTCCAGGTGGGCTACCCACCTTTTGGTAGGTTCTTGCTGATCTCTCTACCTACCCATAGTTCCTGCTGCATCGCAACCGACGCGTTCAGGGAACAGGGCATGAAGATCGGCATCATCGGTATCGGACATATCGGCAAGTCCCTGGTCACGAAGCTCAGCGCGGCCGGGCACGATGTGAAGGTGGCCAACTCACGCGGTCCCGAGACCATCGGGGCCGACATACTTTCGTCGGGCGCCCGCGCCGTCACGGCACAGGATGCCGTCGCGGATGTCGACGTCGTCATCCTCTCCATCCCGCCGACCGGTATCCGGAAGATCACCCCTCTGATCCGGGCGATACCCGACAAGACCGTCGTCATCGACACCTCGAACTACTACCCGATGCGCGACGGGGCCATCGACGCCATAGAGGCGGGCCAGGTCGAGAGCCTGTGGGTCTCCGAGCAACTCGGACGGCCCATCGTCAAGGCCTGGAACGCCATCGGTTCGGGCTCGCTGGCCGAGAAGGGTTCACCCTCCGGAACGCCGGGACGCATCGCCATCCCGGTCGCGGCCGACCGCGAGGAAGACCGCCGCGTCGGCCTGCGTCTCGTTGAGGAGACCGGCTTCGACGCCTTCGACGCGGGGTCCCTGGCGGAGTCGTGGCGCCAGCAACCCGGGGCGCCGGGCTACTGCACGGATCTGACGCGTGACGAGATGCCAGGCGCACTCGCGGCAGCCGAAAGGGCCCGCCTGCCCAAGCGGCGCGACCTCGTGGTGGCGGTGGTCCAGGAGCGCGTCGGCGACGGCCGGACCAATCCGGACGCCGAGTTCGGCGTTCGCGTCGCGCGTGCGATCTGCCTCTGACATCTGACCGGTGCACGCAAGATAAGGAAACGACCCATGACCCGCGTTGTACGCTTTCACGAATACGGTTCCGCAGATGTGCTGCGAATCGAGGACATCGAGGTTCCCGGGCCTGCCGCCGATGAGGTGCAGATTGCGGTTCGCGCAATCGGCCTCAACCGTGCGGAGGTGATGTTCCGCAAGGGCGCCTACCTGCAGGAAGCGAACTTCCCCTCGCAGCTCGGCTACGAAGCCGCCGGTACGGTCAAGGCGACGGGCCGCGACGTGTCCGGGTTCGCCGAGGGCGATGCCGTCAGCGTCATCCCGACCCTCGATATGTCGCGTTGGCCCACCTACGGCGAGGTCATCAACATTCCCGCGCGTTCCGTCGTGAAGCATCCGGCCGCCCTGTCGTTCGAGCAGGCCGCCGCGTCCTGGATGCAGTACGTCACCGCCTGGGGCGCTCTCATCGATCAGGCGAAACTCACCGCCGGCGATGTCGTCATCGTATCGGCGGCGTCGAGCAGCGTCGGCATCGCGGCGTTCCAGATCGCCCGCAGCGTCGGGGCGACGGTGATCGCGACCACCCGCACGAACGCCAAGGCGCAGGCGCTGCTCGATGCCGGCGCGCACCATGTGATCGCCACGGACGGGGGCGACCTGGCGGCGCGCGTGAAGGACATCACCGGGGGCAAGGGGGCCCGCGTAGTGTTCGATCCGATCGGTGGCCCTGCCATCGCGCAGTTTGCCGAAGTCATGGCCGTGGGCGGCATTCTCTTGGAGTACGGCGCCCTGAGCCCGGACGAGGGTCCGTTCCCGCAGTTCTCCGTGCTCGGCAAGAGCCTGACCCTGAAGGGATACCTCTACACCGAGATCGTCGGCGACGACGCGGCGCTTGCCCGTGCGAAGGCCTTCATCCTGGAGGGACTGGAAAGCGGCAAGCTCGATCCGCTGGTGTCGCGGACCTTCCCGTTCGACCGGATCCGGGAGGCGACCCAATTCCTCGAATCCAACGAGCAGATCGGCAAGATCGTCCTCACGCTCGATTGATGGCGCGGATGCCGGGTTCCCCGGAGTTCGGCATCGCATCCCTCGCCAGCGTTCGGCTGTCCCACCGCTGCATCACGGTGGAGAATGGCCTGACGCTGCATCGGTACTGGACGAATGCACGCGCTGCCTGCCCGAAGAAGGCGTCCTGCACGACGGGCAAGGAGCGGCGGGTGACGCGGTGGGAGCATGAAGACGTGCTATGGCGCTTCAGGTCCTGGCCTAAAATCTGACGCGCGGTCTCAACATTCTGGGAAGCCGCAAACTCTCGGCGGACGATCCCCCACCTGAGCGCGGGCTTCGATCGTCCGCCGAATAGGCCGGGAAGCCGTCCAGGGGAGCTCGAACCAAAACCGGCCGTTTCCCGACCGTAGGAACCCGTTCGACGCGATGAACACCCCCTGCTCGCCAGACCGGGACGTCACCCAACCGCAAAAGCCCTCACCTCCGGAATTTGACACGGCCTTGGACCCAACCCGGACGTTCAACAATGCCGTCGCATCGCCCGGAGCCTGCCATCCGAACTCGTGGCGAACGATTGACCGAGGCTGGCACGCCGTAGACGGTACGGCACTCTCTGAGCTGTAAGGACCACGGAGCTGTAAGGAAAACGCGTGCGTGCCGAATGAACATTGTTGATGCGCATATCGCATCCTGGCGTAGTTCGCCCCTTGGCGAGCGGGCGACGGGAGAGGCGTGGGATATCGTGGCCAACGCGGCAGGTTTGGTCACAGGAATTCTGGCGACACTCGACGCGGATTACGAGATCGAGGGCGACATCGCCGTTCATCGCACGACCACGGTCGAGACCGGTGCCGTGATGAAGGGCCCCTGATCGTCGGGCCAAATTGCCTTGTTGCAGCGGCATGCTTGATCAGGGGCGGATGCTGGATCGACAGCGACTGCATCGTGGGGCCCGGAGCTGAACTCAAGACGACCCTCATGTTCCGAGGGTCGAAGCTCGCTCATTTCAACTTCGTTGGGGGACAGCATTCTCGGCAGTGATATCAATCTCGAAGCCGGCTCGATTATCGCGAATTACCGGAACGATTTGGCCGACCCTCGCCTCCGGATCAACTATAGCGGCAAGACGATAGAATCGGACACGCTGAAGTTCGGCGCGCTCGTCGGAGATGGGTGCCGCATCGGCGCGAACGCGGTTGTCGCCCCTGGTGCCATCCTTGCTCCCAGGACGGTCGTACCCCGCCTCGGATTGATCGATCAGCGCACACGCTCATGAGCGTCCCGAAAGCCAGCCGACGACGATCCAACCTCGGCGGACTCTGGCGTACGGAACGCTCATCCCCTTGGGCCGAAGAGGATCACGGCCATGCCTGCGACGCAGATAGCCCCGCCGCTCAAGTCCCAGCGGTCGGGCTGATGTCCCTCGGCAAGCCAGAGCCACAAGATCGAGGCTGCGATGTAGACGCCGCCGTAGGCGGCGTAAGTGCGCCCGGCCGCCTCGCTATCGACCAGTGTCAGCAAGTAGGCGAACAGCCCGAGCGAGACCATTCCCGGCGCGATCCACCACACCGACTTGTCGAGGCGCAGCCAAGCCCAGAAGGCGAAGCACCCGGCGATTTCAGCGAGCGCTGCGCCCGCGTAAGCGAAGAACGTGACCATACCGCCTTCTCACAGATCGTCCCGGTAAGCGGTAGGTCCGCTTTCCACCCGACCGGTCGCAGAGTGGACGGACGGGTCCCGACCCGACCCAGTCGTTCGGGTTATCTGACCCGACGCCCGGGAGCGGACGCTGAGCGAGACACCGCCTGTCCGCCATGGATCGCGGCGCTCCACAAGCGGTCGCGCTTACTTGCCGCCCGTCACGTCGAGGAAGGTACCGGTGACGAACGAGGCCTCTGGGCCGGCCAGCCAGAGGATCGCTCGCGCGACCTCCTCGGGCTCGCCACCCCCTCCCATTGGAATGCTGTCCTTCACGCGATCCACGCGCCCGGCTTCGCCGCCACTCGCGTGCATCTTGGTGTAGATGTGGCCGGGCCGCACGCAGTTCCTCCGAATGCCATCGCGCACGACCTCCTTTGCGAAGACGATCGCCATGGTCTCGACTGCGCCCTTTGAGGACGCGTAGTCCACGGACTCGCTGGGACTGCCGAGGCGAGCGGAGGCCGAGGAGACATTGACCACCGCGCCCCCACGCCCGCCATGGCGATGCGACATGCGCTTCACGGCTTGCTGCGCGCAGAGGATCGGGCCGATTGCATTCACCGAGAAGACGCGCCGCAGGCGCTCATGGTCCAGGTCTTCGAAGCGAGATGGTCGTGCGATCATGGCGGAATTGTCGACGAGGACATCAAGCCCACCGAACCGGCGGTCGACGCGGTCGAACATCCGCGAGACCTCGGCGGGATCGGCGCTGTCGGCTCGTACGGCGATCGCGCCTCGACGCTCCATCTCGATCGCAGCGCTCAGGTCCTCAGCCGCCGCGTCGTTCGACAGGTAGCTGAAGGCGACGTCGTAGCCGCGCCGTGCCGCAAGACGCACGGTCGCGGTCCCGATGCCACGGCCGCCGGTGATCGGCATCACGGGTGCAGTTCGTGCGGCGTCAGGTGCGTCAGAGGCATCCGAGCGGTCGCCATCGGTGGCATCGGGGTTTTGAACGGAGTTCATGGTTTCCGCGCGAGGTGCGGCGACAGAACGAGCATGATCGGGACGACGGCGAAGGCCGTGACCGCGGCCGCGACGGCGGCCCAGCGCGGTCCGACCGCATCGCCCAGCGGGCCGTAGAGCAGGGGCGTCGCGACCGCGCTGCCGCCGAGCGTCCAGGTGTAGAAGACCGCGAAGGCGCGCTCGACGCGACCGTGCGGCGCGAGTTCCGGCACGGTGCCGTAGAGCACGGAGGACGTTCCGTTCAGCATCAGGCCGAGGAGGGGCAGCACCGCGAGGGTTGGGGCGAGCGGGAGCGCGACGACCAGCAGGATCGCCACCGCCGTGCCCGCCTCGGAGAGGATCACGCAGCGCGTCACCCCGAAGCGCTCCCCGAGCCGGCCGAAGATCGCCTTGCCCAGCGCACCGCCGACGGCCGCGAGGCCAAACGCGACGCCCACCGTCGCCAGGACCGCCCCCTTCTCCTGCAGCAGGAACGGCAGGTAGAGGAGAAAAGCCGGGCGGGCGGCATTGTCGAGCATGCCGACGGCGACGAGGAGCCCGAAGCCGGTCCGGTCCGTCGAGCCGGTGCCGGGCACGGCCGCGTGCGGGCGCGCCGGCGCTTCCCCGCGCGGGACGGGCTCGCGGGGCAGCAGGGTGGCGACCCCGAATGCGACGACGACCCCGAGGCCGGCGGCGAGCCAGAGCACGAGGCGCCAGTCGAGGTGGGTGAGGAGAAGCCCGGCGAGTGCGGGCAGCGCCGCCTTTCCGAGATCGCCGGCGAAGTTGTAGGTGCCGAGTGGCCCCCTCGCCCCCGTCCCATAGGTCCGGGCGATCACCGCCGAGGCGAGGGGATGCTGGGTGCTGCTGCCCGCGCCGGAGAGCGCCAGGGCGACGCAAAGGCCGGTGACACCGCCCGAGGCGCCGGCCAGCGCGTAGCCGCCCGCACCCAGCAACGTGCCAAGAACCAGAACCGCGCGCGCCCCGAGCGTCCGAGCCAGGGCCGTGGCGGGCATCTGCAGGCCGGCCAGCGCGCCGACATAGAGCGAGCGCACCAGCGCAAGGTCGACGTAGCCGAGGCCGAACTCCACCTGCCAGACCGGCAGCAGCACGTAGATCAGGTCCGTGTAGCCGTCGTGCAGGGCGTGGTTGACGCCGATCGTCGCGAGGGTGCGCGTCCGCCGGGGCGCGCGGGTGTCGCCCGCCCCATCCGTCGCGCCCGTGGCCCGCCCGTCCGGTTCCGCCGTGGTCGTCATCGCTCATCCTTCCACGGCCGCCCGCCGCCGCCGACGTAACGGCTACACCCGTGAGGATCCGGCGATGAGGACCGTTCGACTCACGCGACCCGTGCGCTAAGCTCACGGATGCGAGCCCGGAGGTCCGATGCGCCGTCTTCCACCCCTCCATGCGCTGCGCGTCTTCGAGGTCGCCGCCCGGGCCGGCAGCCACGCCGCCGCGGCGGCCGAACTCGGGCTGACCCACGGGGCCGTCAGCCGTCAGGTCGCCGTGCTCGAGGCATGGTTCGGCCAGCGTCTGTTCGTGCGGGTCGGGCGCAGAAGCGTCCCGACGCCCGCGGCCCGGGCCTTCGCGGAAGCGGTCAGCCTCACCTTCGACAGGCTCGACGCGGCGGCCGAGATCTGCGGCCGGCCCCTCGCGCCGCGGACCCTGCGGGTGAACACGCCCACGACCTTCGCCATGCGTTGGCTGATCCCGCGCCTGGACGGCTTCCACGCGGCGCGGCCGGAGGCGGAGGTGGTCGTCACGACGACCACGACCCTGCACAACGCCCTGCGCGGCGGCTTCGACCTCGCGGTCCGGCGCGAGCCGCGCCTCGGAACGGGAGCGCACCATCCCTGGGGCGCCTACCGTGCGGTCCCCTTCCTGCGGGAGGCCAACACCCTGGTGGCGAGCCCCACCCTGCTCGCGGCCCGCCCCCTGCGCACACCGCACGACCTCGAAGGCGCCACGCTGCTGACGAGCGAGACGCGTCCGGGTGACTGGAGCGACTGGCTCGCCGCCGCCGGCCTCTCCCCCGATACGGGCAGCCGCCGGACGTTCGACCATTATTTCGTCGCCCTGCAGGCGACGGCGGACGGGCTCGGCTACGGCCTCGGGCCCCTGCCCGTCCTGTCCGGCGACCTGGCGACCGGACGGCTCGTCGCCCCGTTCCCGGAGATCGTCGTCCCGCGCCCCGGCTACGTGGCCCTCGTCCCGAACGACGCGGACAAGACGTCGACCCTCACGGCATTCGTGGACTGGCTCGTCGCCACGGGCGCGCAATGAGATCGGACAACCATCGGGCCGAGCCGGAGACGGCTTCATCTCCTTGCAAAAAGGGCATCTGCGTTCGGCACACTAACCGATCGGTGCGTGAAGTAGCCCCCTCGCGTTCCCTGAGCGAACGCCCGTTCCTGCGACACAGCCTCTCGAGAGCGGACCGACAAGAATCCGCCCGAATTGGTCGTGGAGCGGACGGACAGGCCCGTCCCGAAGCTGGCGTCGGCGTCCCTGAAAGACGGCACAGACCGATCGCCGGGTGGAGCGGTGCTGGCCCGCGCCGGATCGGCGGGCGCAGCCCGGGCGGAAGGGGATGCGGCGCGCCGACCACGCGCGGCCCCGACACCGCCACCTTGGAATGCCTCGCATAAAGACATCTTTATGTCTTGATTGCCTCGCATCCCGTCCCCTGCTATAGCCCCCGCCAACACGCAGCAGAGAGACGGAACCCCCATGGCCCAGGATTACATCGTCAAGGACATCGCGCTGGCCGAGTACGGTCGCAAGGAGATCTCCATCGCCGAGACCGAGATGCCCGGCCTCATGGCGACGCGCGAGGAGTACGGCGCGAGCCAGCCCCTGAAGGGCGCCAAGATCGCCGGCTCGCTCCATATGACGATCCAGACGGCCGTGCTCATCGAGACCCTGGCGGCGCTCGGCGCCGACATCCGCTGGGTCTCGTGCAACATCTACTCGACCCAGGACCACGCCGCCGCCGCCATCGCGGCCGCCGGCATCCCGGTCTTCGCCATCAAGGGCGAGACCCTGGAGGAGTACTGGGACTACACGTCGAAGCTGTTCGACTGGCACGGCGGCGGCATGCCGAACATGATCCTCGACGACGGCGGCGACGCCACCATGTTCGTGCACCTCGGCCTGCGCGCCGAGAACGGCGACACCGCCTTCCTCGACAAGCCCGAATCGGAAGAGGAAGAGATCTTCTTCGCCCTGCTGAAGAAGAAGCTCGCCGAGAAGCCCAAGGGCTGGTTCGCCGGCCTCGCCGATTCGATCAAGGGCGTCTCGGAAGAGACCACCACGGGCGTGCACCGCCTCTACAACCTCGCCAAGGAGGGCAAGCTGCTCTTCCCGGCCATCAACGTGAACGACGCCGTCACCAAGTCGAAGTTCGACAATCTCTACGGCTGCCGCGAGTCGCTGGTGGACGGCATCCGCCGCGGCACCGACGTGATGATGGCCGGCAAGGTCGCCATGGTCGCGGGCTTCGGCGACGTCGGCAAGGGCTCGGCCTCGTCGCTCCGTCACGCCGGCTGTCGCGTGCTGGTGTCGGAGGTCGATCCGATCTGCGCCCTCCAGGCCGCCATGGAAGGCTACGAGGTCGTCACCATGGAAGACGCCGCGCCCCGCGCCGACATCTTCGTGACGGCGACGGGCAACAAGGACATCATCACCCTCGACCACATGCGGGCGATGAAGGACCGGGCCATCGTCTGCAACATCGGCCACTTCGACAACGAGATCCAGGTCGCGGGTCTCAAGAACCTCAAGTGGTCCAACATCAAGCCGCAGGTGGACGAGATCACCTTCGCGGACGGCCACCGCATCATCCTCCTGTCGGAGGGCCGCCTGGTGAACCTCGGCAACGCCACCGGCCACCCGTCCTTCGTGATGTCGGCCTCGTTCACCAACCAGACGCTCGCCCAGATCGAGCTCTGGACCAACCCGGGCAAGTACGACAAGCAGGTCTACACCCTGCCGAAAGCCCTCGACGAGAAGGTGGCGCTCCTCCACCTCGAGAAGATCGGCGTGAAGCTCTCGAAGCTCAGCCCCGAGCAGGCCGCCTATATCGGCGTCGCCGAGACCGGCCCGTTCAAGCCCGACCACTACCGCTACTGAGTCGGACGGCGCCCCCGTGCGGGGGCGCCCCCATCCCTCGCGGTTTCGTGAAAAAGCCCGGCTTTCCGCCGGGCTTTTTTCATGCCCGCCCCTCCGCGCCCGGCCGCCCGAGCTTGACCGTACTGTGACTTTTCTGCGGCCTCGGCGGCCCGCGTGCCCGAAACCGGATAAGTCCGGCTTAACCCTCTTCCGGGAGGATTCCGCCTCGCGCTAGTGTGGGGTCGATTCCTCAGGTGGGGTGATCCGCCGACGCCCTTCGGGGCCGGCGGGGAAGCGGTCGCGATGCGCGGCGCGTCAGGGATTCTTGGGGGCGGACCGGATCATGAGGGTCGATCGAACGGCGCGCGCCGTGGTGTGCGCCGGTGCTGTCGTCGTCGCAACCGCCGGTGGAACGGCGCAGGCCGCCGGTCCCGGAACGGACCCGTCCGCCTGGACGAGCGGCCTCGGACCGCATACCCACAACGCCGCCGGCCTCGCGATCCTCATCGGGCTGACGGTGTTCTCCACCATCCTCGCCCTGCTCCACATGCGCGAGCGCGCCCGCTGGAGCGCCCGGGAGGCCGAGCTCACCCACGAACTCACCCACCTGCGCGGCGCCCACGATCGCGCCGAAATGCTGCTGAATTCCGAGCGCCAGGTCATCGTCACCTGGACCGGGCGCGGCCCCGGACTCGTCGAGGGCGACACCGGCCTCGCCCTCGACGGACGGCGCGTCGCGGCCGACGATCCGGCGTACCTGCTCCAGTTCGGCACCTGGCTCCAGCCCTCCGACGCCCGCGACCTCGCCGCCGCCATCGAGGGCCTGCGCGCCCGCGGCACCGGCTTTCGCCTCAGCCTGCGCACCCAGGACGGCCGCTTCGTCGAGGCGCAGGGTCAGGCGCTCGCCGGCCGCGCCCTCCTGCGGTTGCGCGAGACCACGGAAGAACGCCGTGAACTCATAGACTTGCGCCTCACCCTCGAGGAGGCGCGGCGCGGCCTCTCGGCGCTGGGCGGCCTCCTCGACGCGATTCCCCAGCCCCTGTGGCGGCGCAACCGCGACGGGGCGCTGGCCTGGGTCAACACCGCCTACGTGGCGGCCGTGGAAGCGGACAGCCGCGAGGCGGCGCTCGGCCTCGAGCTCCTCGACCGGCAGGCCCGCGACCTCATCGCCCGCGACGACGGAGCCCGGACCCCCACCGGCGCCCGCCCCGCCCTGCGCCTCTCCGCCGTGGTCGCCGGCGGCCTGCGCATCCTCGACGTGACGGAGAGCGCGGTGGAGGCCGGGCGCGTCGGCATCGCCGTCGACGTGTCCGAACTGGAGAGCGTGCGCGCCGACCTCCAGCGCCAGATGGACGCCAACGTCCGCACCCTCGACCAGCTGCCCACGGCGGTGGCGATGTTCGACGCCCGCCAGCGCCTGATCTTCCACAACGCCGCCTACCGCCAGCTCTGGGACCTCGACCAGGCCTTCCTCGAGGCCCGGCCCCTCGACGGCGAGATCCTCGACCGCCTGCGCGCGTCGCGAAAACTGCCCGAGCAGGCCGATTTCAAGTCGTGGAAGGCCGACGTGCTCGCCGCCTACCGCGCCGTGGAGGCCAGCGAGGCGTGGTGGTACCTGCCCGACGGCCGGTCCCTGCGCGTTGTCGCCGATCCCAATCCGCAGGGCGGCCTGACCTACCTGTTCGACGACGTCTCGGAGAACATGAAGCTCGAATCGCGCTACAACGCGCTCATGCGGGTCCAGGCCGAGACCCTCGACACCCTGAAGGAGCCTGTGGCGGTGTTCGGCGCCGACGGCCGCCTCACCTTCGCCAACCGCGCCTTCGCCACCCTGTGGCGCCTCGACGCCGCGACCCTGTCCGAGCGCCCCCGCGTCGATGCGGTGATCGAGGCCTGCCGCGCCCTCTCGCCCGACGAGGAGCCCTGGCTCGACATCCGCGGTGCCATCACGGGCCTGGAGAGCCGCTCCGGCCTGACCTGTCGCCTGGAAGTGGTGGACGGCACCGTCCTCGATTGCGCCGCCCAGCCCCTGCCCGAGGGCGCCACCCTGCTCACCCTCATCGACGTCACCGCGAGCGTGAACGTCGAGCGGGCGTTGACCGACAAGAACGACGCCCTGGAGCGCACCTCGCAACTGCGCGACACCTTCGTGAACCACGTCTCCTACGAGCTGCGCTCCCCGCTCACCAACATCATCGGCTTCACCCAGCTTCTCGGCGACGAGACGGTGGGCGCCCTCAACGAGCGCCAGCGCGAGTATTCCGGCCACATCATGCGCTCCTCGGGCGCGCTTCTGGTGATGATCAACGACATCCTCGATCTCGCCTCCATCGATGCCGGCTCCCTGGAGTTGTCGCGCGAGGTGGTCGATGTCCGCGCCACCGTCGAGGCGGCCGTGCGCGGTCTCGAGGATCGCCTCGCCGAGGCCGCCATCGTCCTCGACCTCGACGTACCCGAGGACATCGGCAGCTTCGTCGCCGACGGCAAGCGCGTGCGCCAGATCCTGTTCAACCTGCTGTCCAACGCGGTCGGTTTCTCCGCGCCGGGCCAGCCCGTCCGCGTCGAGGTCCGCCGCAGCGCCACCGAGCTGACCCTGGCCGTCGTCGATCACGGTCGGGGGATCCCCGAGGAGGTCGCCGCCCGGGTGTTCGACCGGTTCGAGAGCAACACCCTGGGGACGCGTCACCGCGGCGTCGGCCTCGGACTGTCCATCGTGCGCTCGTTCGTGGAGCTGCACGGCGGACGCGTCGCCCTCGAATCCGCCCCGGGCGTCGGCACCCGCGTCACCTGTACCTTCCCGATCGCCACCGGCACGACCCGCCGGGCGGCCGCCGAGTAGCGGGCCCATCCGATTCGTAAGCCTTCCACGGGACCCTTCGGCCGTCCCGGGGTTTTGGTTAAGGATGCGCGTCTATGATGTTGGACGTCGTGCGGCCCCGCGACGGATCGCGGCCACGGTAGGAGTTGGGTGTTGAACGAGGACGGTGCGGACACGCTTCAGCGTGAGGCGAGATCGGCCTGGGAGATCATGCTTCCCGACGAGGGCGCCACCGAGGATCTCGGCCGCTTCCTGGCCGAACTGCTGGAGCCCGGCGACCTCGTCGCCCTGTCCGGGGGGCTCGGGGGCGGCAAGACCACCCTGGCACGCGCCCTCATTCGCGAGCTCGCCGGTACGCCCGACCTCGACGTGCCGAGCCCGACCTTCACCCTGATCCAGCCCTACGAGGCTGCGGGCGGACGCCAGATCGTCCATGCCGACCTCTACCGCCTGCGCAGCCCCGACGAACTCGTCGAACTCGGCTTCGACGAGATGACCGAGACGGCCATCACCCTGGTGGAATGGCCCGAGCGCCTCGGCCACCGTGAGGGACCGATCCTCACCGTGGATCTCTCCCTGCGGGCCGAGTTCGGCGACGGCGCGCGCTTTGCCCGGATCGACGGCTCAGGCGGCATGGCCGCCCGGCTGAAGCGGGCGCGGGCCCTGCGCATCCTGCTCGTGCGCAGCGGCTGGGACGAGGCCGTGCGCACCCCGATGCAGGGAGATGCCTCGTCGCGCGCCTACGAGCGGCTGATGAAGCCCGACGGGAGCCGCGCGGTGCTGATGGTGTCGCCGCCTCGCAGCGACGGCCCCCCCGTGCGCAACGGCAAACCCTACAGCGCCATCGTCAAGCTCGCCGAGAGCGTCCACGCATTCGTGGGCGTCGATCGCGGATTGCGGGCCCTCGGTTTTTCGGCCCCGCGCATCTACGGCGAGGATCTCGCCGAGGGCCTCCTCATCATCGAGGATCTCGGCTCCGAGCCGGTCACGGATGCGAGCGGCCCACGCCCCGAGCGCTACGCCGAAGCCGTCCGGCTCCTTGCCAAACTCCATGCCACGGAACTGCCCGGCGTGCTGCCGGTGGCGGACGGGATCGACCACGTCCTGCCGCCCTACGACCTCGAAGCCCTGGTGTTCGAGACCGAATTGCTGCCCGACTGGTACTGCCCGGCGATCCGGGGCGCGGACCTGCCCGGCCCGGCCCGCTCGGAATTCGTCGCGCTCTGGGCGGAGGTCCTGGGCAGCGTCATCCCTGAGCGGCCGACCTGGACCCTGCGTGATTATCACTCCCCGAATCTGATCTGGCTGCCCCAGCGTGAAGGTCTGGAGCGCATCGGCCTCATCGATTTCCAAGATGCCGTGCTCGGTCACCCGGCCTACGATCTCGCCTCCCTGCTCCAGGACGCTCGGGTCGACGCCACCGCCGAGTTCGAACTGCGCCTGCTCGGCCTCTACGTCCGCGAGCGCCGCAATCGCGAGCCGGACTTCGATATGCAGGGCTTCGCCCGCGCCTACGCGGTGCTGGCGGCGCAGCGCGCCACCAAGATCCTCGGCATCTTCGCCCGCCTCGACCGCCGCGACGGCAAGCCGGGCTATCTCGCCCACCTGCCGCGGATCGAAGGCTACCTTACCCGCAACCTCGCCCACCCGGCCCTGACCCGCTTGCGCCTCTGGCACATCGAGCACCTGCCCGATCTCGTACCGAAGGCCGCACCGGAGCCGGCGCCCGAGGAGGCCTGAGCCGATGGACCCGCGCCTCACCCTCGTCACCCTCGGCGTCGCGGATCTCGCCCGCGCGGTGAACTTCTACGAAGCGTTGGGCTGGACGCGCTCGGCCTACGCGTCGGAGGGCGTCGCCTTCTTCCAGCTCGGCGGCCTCGTCCTGTCCCTCTACCCCCGCGCGGCCCTGGCCGAGGATGCCGGCGTACCGCCGGACGGCAGCGGCTTTCGTGGCTTTGCGCTCGCCCACAACACTGCGAGTCGGGACGACGCCGACGCGGTGCTGGCGCATGCCGTGCGTGCCGGCGCCAGGTTGGTGAAGCCGGCTCAGGACACGTTCTGGGGCGGCTATTCGGGCTATTTCGCCGATCCCGACGGGGCGCTCTGGGAGGTGGCCTGGAACCCCGATCTGCTTCCCCTGGCCGACGGCACGGTCCGACTGCCACCTTGACCCCGGGGGACCGGATCGTCCTCTTCCATTCCTCCCGCGCCCAGACGCGCCATGCGAGACCCCGCTGGAATGTCCGAAACGCCTCCCATCACCCGCGCCTTCGTCCTGGCCGCAGGCCTCGGCAAGCGCATGCGCCCGATCACCGCGACGGTGCCCAAACCCCTCGTCGAAGTGGCCGGGCGCGCCCTCCTCGACCATGCCCTCGACCGCGCGGCGGAAGGCGGGATCACCCAGGCCGTGGTCAACGTCCACTACCTCGCCGACCTCATCGAGGGGCATGTCGGCAAGCGCCGGACCGCGCCCGAGATCGTCGTCTCCGACGAGCGCGACCGGTTGCTGGAAACAGGCGGCGGCGTGAAGAAGGCCCTGCCGCTGCTCGGCGGCGATCCGTTCGTGGTCTTCAACGCGGATTCATTCTGGCTCGAAGGGCCTGACTCGAACCTCGGCCGCCTCGTCGCCGCGTGGTCGCCGCAGACCATGGACATCCTTCTCCTCGTCGCCCCCACGGCCACCAGCCTCGGCTACGAGGGGGCGGGCGATTTCGCCATGGGTTCGGGCGGTCGCCTCGAGCGGCGGGCCGAGCGCGAGGTTGCGCCCTTCATCTATGCCGGCGTCGCGATCCTGAAGCCCGGCTTGTTCGCGGACACGCCCGACGGCGCCTTCTCCCTCAACCTCCTGTTCGATCGCGCCATCGCGGCCGGCCGCCTCTACGGTCTGCGCCTCGATGGCCAATGGCTCCATGTCGGCACACCCGAGGCCATCGTCGCGGCCGAAGCCCGGGTGAAGGCCAGCGCGCCGGTGCCGTAGCGGGCTTCACGCCGCCGCATTGCAAGGGCCGGCCCCGGGTCTATGGTGACCGACGGTTTGCTGAGCGTTCCAACCGGTTGGAACGCGGAGCGAACGAGCCCGCGGCGTGAAGATCGACGGTGAATGACCTGACCCCCGTGCACGACGACGAATCGGCCGCGCCGTCCCACGTCTTCACGATTCCGCCCGGTGCGCCGTTCCTGCCGACGCTTGCCGACGCCCTGCTGTCGGGGCGGCTGGTGGGCGATCTCGGCGACGACCCCTTCGCGCTCGCCGCCGTGACTCTCTACCTGCCGACGCGCCGGGCGACGAAGGCACTCTCGGCGCTTCTGGCCCAGCGCCTGGGGCAGGCCGCCCTCCTGCCCCGGTTGATCCCGCTCGGAGAGGCCGACGAGGCCGAACTCGATCTCGCCACCACGCCGCTCCTCGAGAATGGACCGGATGTGCTCGCGCCCGCCATGCCGGCCCTGGAGCGCAGGCTGATCCTCGCCCGCCTCGTTCAGCAATGGGCGGAGGCCGTGGATCGCACCCTCCTGCCCATGGACGACGACGTGCCCTTCCTGGTGCCGTCCTCACCCTCCGACGCCGTGGCGCTTGCGGCCGATCTCGAACGGTTGATGGATGCGCTCACCGTCGAGGGGCTGCCCTGGGAGGAGATCGCCGGCGCCGTCGAGGTCGAGTACTCGCGCTATTTCGGCCTGACCCTGAATTTCGTGAAGATCGCCGCCGAGCACTGGCCGAAGATCCTGGCCGATCGGCACATGAGCGACCCCGTGGCGCGTTCGCGCAGGCTCGTCGTCGCCGAGGCCGATCGCCTGCGCCGCGACCGCCCGTCCGACCCGGTGATCATCGCCGGGTCCACCGGCTCGGTCCCGGCGACCACCCGGCTCATCGCGGCGGTGGCCGGCCTGCCTCGCGGCGCCGTGGTGCTGCCGGGCCTCGACACCGACCTCGACGCGGCCGGGTGGGACGCCATCGAGACCGGCGCGGGGTTCTCGAAGACCATCGCCCACGGCCATCCGCAAGCGATCCTGCATCGGCTCCTCGGTCCCACCGGCCTCGACATGCCCCGCACTGCGGTCGTGGTCCTGGGCGAGCCCGGCACGGCGGCGCGCGCCCGCGCGGCGCTCCTCTCGCAGGCCCTGCGCCCGGCCGAGACCACGGAGGCGTGGGCCGACCTCGACGCGGACGCACGCCTGGCGCTGGGCGAGGCCGGCATGGCGGGCCTCGTCTTGATCGAGACCAACGACGAGCGCGAGGAGGCCCTGAGCATCGCCATCGCCCTGCGGGAAACCCTCGAGACGCCCGGCGCCACCGCCGCCCTCGTCACGCCCGATCGGAACCTCGCCGTCCGGGTCGCGGCCGAGCTCGCCCGCTGGGGTATCGTCGCCGAGGATTCCGCCGGCGAAGCCCTGTCGTGCAGCCGGGCCGGGCGCCTCGCGCGCCTCGCCGCCGAGTGCGCCGCCGATCTATGCCCGCGCCGGATCATCACCCTCCTGGCCCATCCCTTCGTCCGGCTCGGCCTGCCCCGGGGCGACGTGGTGCGGGCCGCCGCCGCGTTGGAAATCGGTGCCCTGCGCGGCCCCGCCCCCGCGCCGGGCTTCGCCGGCCTGCACCGCGCGGTCGCCGATCAGCGGAGCGCCACCGAACGCCGCGCCCGGGCCAAGCGCCGCCTCGTCGATCAGGACTGGGACCTGGCGTCGGACATCCTCACCCGCCTGGAGGCCGCCTTCGCGGGCTTCCTACCGACCGACCACGAGGGCGTCGGCAACCTCGTCGCCTACGCCGCCTGTCACCGTGTCACCGTCGAGGCACTGTTGGCCCAGCCGCCCGACGGGGCGCCCGAGCCCCTCGATGATGCGTCCCTCGACGTCCTGGACACCCTGTTCGACGATCTTGGAATGGCGGAGCCCGGCGACATGCCGGGCCACTTCACCGATTATCCGGCGTTCTTCACCGCACTGGCCGGCGAGCGGCCGGTGGCCTGCGGCGACGGACGTCCACACCCACGCCTGCGCATCCTCGGCCTCCTGGAGGCCCGCCTCATGAGCGTCGACCGCATCGTGCTCGGTGGCCTCGACGAGGGTGTGTGGCCGATGAAGACGGTCACCGACGCCTTCCTCAACCGGCCCATGCGCGAGCGTGTCGGCCTCAATCCGCCCGAGCGCCGCATCGGCCAGAGCGCCCACGACTTCGTCCAGGCTTTGGGCCATCGCGACGCCGTCATCACCCGGGCGGCCAAGCGCGAGGGCGCGCCGACGGTGCCGTCGCGCTTCCTCCAGCGCCTGGCAGCCTTCGTCGGGGACGCGGGCTGGGAACGGGCGGTTGCGGGCGGCAGGCGGTTCACGGCCTACGCTGCCCACCTCGACCGCGGCGGCGGTCCCGTACCGCGCCTCGGACAGCCCAAGCCACGGCCGGACCCGGCCCTCTTCCCCCGGACCCTCAGCGTCACCGAGATCGAGACCCTGGTACGCGACCCCTACGTCATCTTCGCGCGGCACGTGCTCGGCCTCGACCCCCTGGAACCCGTGGCGGCGCAGCCCGGTGCGAGCGAGCGCGGTACCCTGGTCCACGAGATCTTGGGAAAGTTCGCGCAGGCGTATCCGGAGGCCTTGCCCGAGCCCGACATCGCCCGTGATCGGCTCGGAGCCATCGCCGAGGATGAGTTCGCGACGATCTCCAAGACCTATCCGGCGCTCTATGCCGAATGGTGGCCGCGCTACGAGCGGCTCTCGACGCGGTTCCTCGATTGGGAGACCGCGCGCCGGGGCGGCCTCACCCGGGTGCACGGCGAGGTCTCGGGCAAGTGGCTGATTCCGCTGGGCAACGAGACCTTCACCCTGCGTGCCCGCGCCGACCGGATCGAACTCGGCCGCGACGGCACCGCCTGCATCGTCGACTACAAGACCGGCCAGCCGCCGAGCAACAAGGAGGTCTTCGCCGGGTTCTCGCCCCAGCTCACCCTGGAGGCGGCCATGCTCATGCACGGCGCCTTCGACGGGCTGCCCCGGACGCCCGTCACGCCGGACCTCCTCTACGTGTACGCGTCCGGCGGGCGCAAACCGTTCGAGCCGCTCCCCGTGAAGCCCCCGAAGGGCGAGGACCGCGAGGTCGCCGCCATCGTGGCCGAGCACGAGGGCCGCCTGCGCGGTCTCCTCGCCCGCTTCCTCACCGGCGAGGCGGCCTACACCTCGCGCCCCTACCCGAAATTCGCCAAGTCCTACGGCGATTACGACCATCTCGCTCGGGTGCTCGAATGGTCGCTCGGTGGGGAAGAGGAAGCCTGATGACGGCGCATTCGCAAAGATCCTTCGTCGTCGACGATCTCACCCAGGCGTCGCAGCGCCGTGCCGCCGATCCGCGGGCGTCGGCCTGGGTCTCGGCCAATGCGGGGGCGGGCAAGACCAAGGTGCTCACCGACCGGGTGGTGCGCCTGCTGCTCGACGGCGCTCCTCCGGCGCGCATCCTGTGCCTCACATTCACCAAGGCGGCGGCCGCCAACATGTCGATCCGGGTGTTCCGGGTGCTCGGCCGCTGGGTCACCCTCGATGCGGCCACCCTGACCCGTGAGCTGACGGCGCTCACCGGCGCGCCACCCTCGCGCGAGACGCTGCAGGTGGCACGCCGCCTGTTCGCCCGCGCCGTGGAGACGCCGGGCGGCCTCAAGATTGAAACCCTGCACGCCCTGTGCGAGCGCCTGCTGCACATGTTCCCGTTCGAGGCCAACGTACCGGCCCGCTTCGAGGTCTTGGACGACGATCACGCGGATGCGGCCTTCGCGGCGGCGGTGGATGCGGTCTACGCCGCGGCGATCTCGGCGCGCGCGGACCACGCCCTTTCGGCCGCATGGGCCATCGTCAGTGCCGAGGCGACGGGCGACACCCTCCGCCGCACCCTCCGCACCGCCATGCGTGCACGCGGCGTGCTCGCCGAACGCGGTGGGCTCGAACGGTCGTTCTCGGCGCTCGCCGGTGCCCTCGACCTGAAGGCGGGCGAGACCGTGGTGGATGTCGAAGCCCGCATTCTCGCGGGCGGCCTCGGCGATCTGACGGACTTCGCCGCCCGCCTGCGCACTGGCAAGTCCACGGACGAGGGACTGGCCGACAAGCTCCGCGAAGCCGAGGCGGCGGAGGGATCCGAGCGGCTCGGTGCGTACCGCGCCGTATTTTTCACCAAGGACGGCAGTCCGAAGGCCGACCGGAGCCTGGGCACCAAGGCGGTGCCGGAGGAGGTTCGACAGGCTCTCATCGAGGAGCGCGACCGGATCGCCCCCCTCGACGATGCCCTGCGCAGCGCGCGCGCGCTGGAGCGCACGCGCGCGCTGTTCACCCTGGCGGTCGAGATCCACCGCCGGGTCGAGGCCGAGAAGGCGCGCCTCGGGGCCCTCGATTTCGACGACCTGATCCACAAGACCCTCGACCTCCTGGCCCGGGTCGATTCCGCCTGGGTGCTGTACAAGCTCGATCGCGGTGTCGATCACGTCCTCGTCGACGAGGCCCAGGACACCAATCCGCTTCAGTGGGAGATCCTGCGCCGGATCACCGCCGAGTTCGCCGCCGGCGAAGGCGCCCGCGACGTGGTGCGGACGCGTTTCGCCGTGGGCGATCCCAAACAGTCGATCTACAGCTTCCAGGGCGCCGAGCCCCGTGAGTTCGAGACCACCCGCAAGGAATGGATCAAGGCGGCGGCGGCGGCCGACCTACCCTTCGAGGACGTGCATCTCACCCTGTCGTTCCGCTCGACGCGCGGCGTCCTCGGAGCCGTCGACGCCACCTTCAAGATCCCCGAGCATTATGACGGGCTGTCCTTCGAGGACGCGGCCGTGGGCACCGTCCACTCGACGGCACGGGCCACCGCGCCCGGCGCCCTGGAACTCTGGCCGGTCGCCGAACCACAGCCCGAGGTCGAGCCCGATGCCTGGGCCGCGCCCGTCGATGCGCCCGAAGCCAGCGCTCCGGCGGTGGTCACCGCGCGTCGCGTTGCGCGGGCGGCCGCGACATGGACCACCGCGGGCGACGAGACCGGGCGGGTTTGGCGTCCCGGCGACATCCTCATCCTCGTGCGCAAGCGCTCCGTCGCCTTCGAGGAGGTGATCCGCGCCATGAAGGCGCTGGGCGTGCCCGTGGCCGGCCAGGATCGCCTCGACATCGCCGCCCACATCGCCGTCAACGACCTCGTGGCGGTGGGCCGCGCCGGACTGCTGCCCGCCGACGACCTGACGCTGGCGGGCGCCCTCAAGACACCTCTGGTCGGCTTCGACGACGAGGATCTCGTGCGGATCGCCGCGCGGCGCGCCGAATCCGAGACCCTGGAGGACGCGCTGGCCCGCCATGCCGCCGCCGGCGACCCCGCGGCGATTCGGGGGCAGGACGCCTTGCGCCTGTGGATTCGCCTGGCCGGCTGCGAAGGCCCGTTCGGCTTCTACGCCGCCATCCTCGGTGCCCATGGGGGGCGCCGCGCCCTGGTCTCGCGGCTGGGCGGCGAGGCGGGCGACGCCATCGATGTGTTCCTTACGACCGCCGCCCAGGCGGAGCAGGCCGGCGAGGCGGCGTCGCTCGGCGGGTTCCTCGCCCGCTACGCCACGGTGCCGGGGCGGGGAGAGGCCGGACACACCGTGAAGCGCGACCTCGAATCGGGACGCGACGAGGTCCGGGTGATGACCGTTCACGGCGCCAAGGGCCTGGAAGCACCCTTGGTGGTGATCATCGACGGCAGCGAGCCGCTGGGCCGCAACGATCCCCCGCTTCTCACCCTCGCGGGGGGCCTGCCGCCGGTGTGGTCGAGCGCCAAGACCTACGACAGCGAACCCATCGGCGCGGCCCGGGCCGGCCTCCAGGCCCGGGCCCGCGAAGAGCATCATCGCCTTCTCTACGTCGCCATGACCCGGGCGGCGGACCGCCTCGTCGTCGCGCCCTATCGCGGCCATGATTCCGGGACCGAGACCCCCTGGTGCGAGATGATCCGGCGGGGCGTCGAGGCGGATATCGGACCAGGCACCACACTGGAACGGCCTTACGGCCCCGTCACCGTCTGGCACGAAGGCAGCACCGCTGTATCCCCGGCGGCGGTCGCGATCGTAGGGCCCCAGGCCGAGTCCGTACCCTCCTGGCTCGAAACCCCCGTCCCCGACGAGGCCGAGGCTCCTCCCCCCGTGAGCCCGTCCGGAGCCCTTGCGGCAGCCGATCCGAGGCGTGAGCCCGGACGGCGTCTCGGCGATGCGCAAGCGCGGCGCCGGGGCGTACTCATCCACTCGCTGATCGAGCATCTGCCGCGTCTCGATCCACGCAAACGCCGGGCCGCCGCGACCCGGTTCGTGCATGCGCGTGCGCCGACCCTCGACGATGCGACGCGCAAAGCGATCGTCACCGCCACGATGCGGCTCTTCGATCATCCCGATCTGGAACCGCTCTTCGCCCACGGTGCGCGGGCGGAGGTGACCCTGTCCGGGCGCGTCGTGGTGCACGGGGTCGAGCGCCCGGTCTTCGGCCGGGTCGACCGCCTCGCCATTGGTCCCGATGCGGTGGTGGTGGCCGATTTCAAGACCGGTCGTGCCCCGGCCGAGGATGCACCCTTGCCGGAGGCCGAAACCCGCCAGATCGCCCTCTATGCCGCGCTTCTCGCCCAGATCTTTCCGGGGCGGCGCATTGTGCCGATGCTGGTCTGGACTTCGGGACCGACCCTGCGTCACCTGTCCGCGGATGAACAGGCCATGGCCCTCGGCAAGATCGCGGCTTGAAGACGAGGCCGCTTGGACGCGACCGTCGATCGTCACGAGATCGTGGAGGTGGGGCCGACCGACTCAGGTCCGGGCCGCCAGGGCCTCGCGCACGGTGATGGCGACCGCATCGGTGCGTTCGGCAGCGACCACGTAGAGATCATCCGTATCGAGACCGGTCGTTTCCATATCGACATGCGGGGCATCGCTGGCGAAGACGATGCGCAGGTCGGGGCGCAGGGCGCGCGCCTCCAGGGCGAGCTGCACGCAGCCGAGTTCACCCGTGAGGCTGAGATCCGTGACGAGGACATCCACCGGCAGGCCGAGTGCCAGAACGGTCATGGCGTCCACACCGCAATCCACCGTCGTGGTTGCGTAGCCGGCACGGCGGATCTGAGCAGCAACGTCATCGCGCCAATGCTTCTGGCGCCCCGCTATCAGGACTTGGACGCCGTAGGCGCCACCGGACGAGGCGGCCTGTTCCATGGTCGAGACTCCCCATGCGCGCCTGGCCATACCGTGATCGACACCTCGAATGGGTTGCATTGCAACATGCTAAGCCACGCCGGGCCGGCGACACAAGCCCAACTCGCGCTTTCCAGCTGGTCACCGATGAGGCAATCCGCCAGCCGGTCGACTCGTTCCCCCAGGTACGCCGTTGACGGCGAGAGCCCCGTCGGGGCAACACCGCCCGGCCGCTCGATTCGACGCCCGGGATCACCCGCGCTCGAAGCGGCCGACAGCCGGAGACCGACCCCGATGGCATCCGCCAAGACCGTTCCCGTCTCGCCGCTGGCGCCCAAGCATCAGCCGGATCTCCCGGCCATCGCGGGCGTCGGTCTCGCCACGGCGCAGGCCGGCATCCGCTATTCCGGACGCACGGACGTGCTCTACGTCGCTCTTTCCGAGGGGACTGAGGCCGCCGGCGTGTTCACCCGCTCGCGCTGCCCCTCCGCCCCCGTGGATTGGTGCCGGCACGCCCTGGGGAGCCAAGGCGCACGCGCCCTCGTGGTGAATTCCGGCAACGCCAACGCCTTCACGGGCGCACGGGGCCGCGAGGCCGTGGAGCTGACCGCCGCCATCGCGGCGCGCGCGGCGGACTGCGCCTCCGAGGCGGTGTTCATCGCCTCGACGGGCGTCATCGGCGAGCCCCTCGACGCCACGAAGTTCGAGGGCGTGCTCGCCGATTGCGCCACCCGCACGGAGGGCGGTGCCGCCGCCTGGAGCGCGGCGGCCCAGGCGATCATGACCACCGATACGTTCCCGAAGCTCGCCACGCGCCAAGCCAGCATCGACGGCACGACGGTGACCCTCAACGGCATCGCCAAGGGCGCCGGCATGATCGCCCCCGACATGGCGACGATGCTGAGCTTCGCCTTCACCGACGCCGCCCTGCCGCAAGTGGTGCTGCAGGCGCTGCTCACCGCTGGAACCGTGAAAAGCTTCAACTGCGTGACGGTGGACGGCGACACCTCCACCTCCGACACCCTGATGCTGTTCGCGACGGGTGCTGCGGGCAACGCTGCCATCACCGACGCGGCCGACCCGCGCCTCGCCGACTTCCGGGACAAGCTCGACGATCTCCTGGTGGAATTGGCCCAGCTCGTGGCCAAGGACGGCGAGGGCGCGCGCAAGTTCGTCACCGTGCGGGTGGAAGGCGCCACCAGCGACGCCTCGGCCCATCGCATCGCCCTATCCATCGCCAACTCGCCCCTGGTGAAGACGGCGGTGGCCGGCGAGGACGCCAATTGGGGCCGGGTCGTCATGGCGGTGGGCAAGGCCGGCGAGCCCGCCGACCGCGACCGCCTCGCCATCTGGTTCGGCGATGTCCGGGTCGCCCGCGAGGGCGCCCGCGACCCGGATTACAGCGAGGATGCGGCGAGCGCCGTGATGCGCGAATCCGACATCGAGATCCGGGTCGAACTCGGCCTCGGCGACGGTACGGCCCGTGTGTGGACCTGCGATCTGACGCAGGGCTACATCGCCATCAACGGAGATTACCGCTCGTGAGCGCCCGCGTCGGCACCTTGGCGCTCGCCGCCCTCGCCGTTGCCTGGATCGCCCCTGCGGGCGCCGAGGAGGCGCCCACCCTGAAGGACGGTCGCATCCATGTCGTCGGGCGGGCAAGGGCCGAGACCGCGCCGGACTTCGCCTCCGTGGAGATCGGCGTCGAGGCCAAGGGCGCGACGCCAGCCGTCGCCCTCGATGCAGCGAGTTCCGCCGCCAAGGGGCTCATCGCGCTCGCCGAAACCTTCAAGGTGCCGGAGGCCGATATCGGCACCACGGCGGTGACCCTCCAGCCCGTGACCCGGAGCGTGCGCCAGCCCGACGGCAGCGTCAGCGAGCGGGCCGACGGCTACCGCGCCGCCAACACCATCCGCCTGCGGCTCGCCGACATGGGCCGCCTCGGCGATCTCATGCGCCGCGCCCTCGAGACCGGGGCCAACCGGATCGAGGGCGTCAGCTTTGGCCTGCGCGATCCCGACGCCGCCGAGGCGGCCGTGCGGGTCGCCGCCATGAAGGACGCGACCATGCAGGCGACGCGTCTGGCCGAAGCCGCCGGTGTCACCCTCGGGCGCGTCGTCGCCATCCGCTCGCCGGCCGAGGCCGGTTCGTCCCCCTATGCCCCGATGCCCGCCCCGATGGCGGTGCGCTCCAAAGGCCGGGGCGCCCCCGTGCCCCTCGTCGCCGGCACCATCGAGACGGCGGCCGACGTGTCGGCCACCTTCGCCATCGCGCCATGAGCGCCCCCGCACCCACGCCGTTGCGCATCCTCCTCGTCGTCGCCGTGGCCCTCGTCGATACGGACGGCCGGGTGCTCCTGGCCCAGCGCCCGCCGGGCAAGCAGCTCGCCGGCCTGTGGGAGTTCCCCGGCGGCAAGGTCGATCCCGGCGAACGTCCGGAGGAGACCCTGATCCGCGAACTGCACGAGGAACTCGGCATCGCCGTGAAGGAGGCCTGCCTCGCGCCGCTCACCTTCGCCAGCCACGCCTATCCCGATTTCCACCTCCTCATGCCCCTCTACGTCTGCCGGCGCTGGGACGGGATCCCGCGCTCCATGGAGGGGCAGGCCCTGAAATGGGTGCGCCCGCGCGACCTGAAGGACCAGCCGATGCCGCCCGCCGACGCGCCGCTGATCCCGTTCCTCGTCGATCTCCTGGGCCCCTGAAAGGGGCTCCGGGACCCTGAAAGGGACCCCGGGACCCTGAAGGGTCCCCGGGGCCTTGATGTCACAGGCATCCCGCGACATCGTGCGGGCCTGACCGGGAGGGCGATGCGAGTATGGCGCGCAAGGCGGCGACGAAGCAGGCGGCGCCCGAGTCGGCCGTAAAGCCGGCGGCCAAACCCAAGCGCGCCGCGCGAAAGACCGCGCCCAGTCCCGAGACCCTGACCGAGCTCGGCCTGGACCGGCTGATCCGCCTCGTCCTCGACGAGACCGGGCGCAACCCGGCCTTCAAGAAGCTGGTCACGGCGGCCGTGGCCGCGCTCCAGGGACCCGAAGCGGTGGCGGCCCTCATCGACCGGCGCCTCACCGCCCTGGAGCGGGCCGCCGGCTATATCGACTGGCAGAAGCGCCGCGCCTTCGCGGCCGACCTCGACGCCACGCTGACCACTATGGTGACCGAACTCGCCCCCCTCGACGCGCGGGCCGGCCTCGACCGGCTGGTGCGCTTCCTCGCCGCCGCGCCCGGCGTGCTGGAGCGGGTCGACGATTCGAACGGGCAGGTCCACGGCGTCTTCGACCGCGCAGCCGAGGCGGCGGCCGCCCTGGGCAAGAGCCTCGATCCCGCCGAAGCGGCGGCCTTCGCCCTGCGCCTCGTGCCGATGCTGGAGGCGGACGGCTACGGCCTTGTCGAGGATCTGCTCCATGGCCTGATCCCGGGGCTGCCCGAGACCGCCTGCGCCCGGCTCGACGCGGGTCTGGCCGAAGCCGTGCCGCCGCGCCCGGCCAAGGCGAAAGGCGCCCAGGCCTGGGGACAGCAGGTGGCGCGCGGCCGGACCTTACGCCTGCGCCAGATGCTGGCCGACCGGCGCAGCGACGTCGATGCCTTCGTCGCTCTGGAACGCGAAGTCGCGCCCGAGCGCCCTGATCGGACGGAGATCGCCGAACGCCTCCTCGGGGCCGGGCGCCTCGACGAGGCCCTCGACTGGGTGCGTCGCCCACAGAAGCGCGGTCTCGTCGTCGTCACCCGCGAGCAGATCGTCACCGGCCAATTCGACCCGGAAGCGCCCGACCGCGCCCGGATCGAACTCGAAATCCGCATCCTCGACGCCCTCGGGCGGGGCGCGGAGGCGCAAGGCCTGCGCTGGGGGCAGTTCGAGCGCAGTTTGGATGCCGGGATGCTCAGGGCGCACCTCGCCAAGCTGCCGGATTTCGAGGACGAGGAGGCCCTGGAGCGCGCCTTCGCCCACGCCGCCGCCCATCCCGACCCCTACCGCGCCCTGCACTTCTTCACCCATTGGCCCAAACCCGACCGGGCTGCGCGCCTCGTGGCCGCGCACACCTGGGACGGGGGCCGCTACGAAATCCTGGTGCCGGCGGCCGAGGCCCTGGAGGCCAGCGAGCCCCTGGCCGCCGCTCGGCTCTACCGCCTCCTCGTCGACGATATCCTGGAGCGCGGGCGCTCGGCCGCCTACGGGCACGGCGCGCGCCACCTCGCGACCCTGGACGCCCTCGACGCCCGCCTCGACCCCGGCGCCCTGGTGCCGGACCACGCGGCGTATCGCGCCGCCCTGCGCAAGACCCATGGCCGCAAGGCCGCGTTCTGGTCGCAGGTGCACGAGTGATGGTGCGCGAGTGATCCTGCGGCCGCTTGATCGAAGCGGCCGCAGGATCACGAAGCCCGCGCGGCGCTTGAGCGAAGCCCGAATCCGCAATCCCGAAGGGATCACCCGGATTTGCTCGGAGCCGCCGGCCCTTACGGCACGACTTCGATGGCATCGACCCGGTCGGGATAGAAGGCGAGGTGATCGCGGATTGCCGCGACCGCCGGATACGGGGCCTCGTAGCTCCACACGGCGTCGGGCCGTTCGGTGCCATCGACGGACAGGCCGAAATAGCTGGCGTCGCCCTTGTACGGGCAATGGCTCCGGCGAGAACTCGGCACGAAATGGCTCCAGATCGCGTCGCCGCGCGGGATGTACAGCACAGGCGGATAGGAGGCCTCGGTCAGGACCAGGGCGGCCCCGGTCTCGGCCACGGTCACGCCGGCGACCCGCACGCGGACCCGTCCGGCATGGGGCGCGAGGGTGATGGGATGCTCGGGGCTCGGCTGCTTCATGATGGACTTCCCATGGGATCGTGTTCCGTGGTGCCGAGCGCCTCGGCCAGCCGGGTGCGCGCACTGCCGGGCTTGAGCGGCACCTGCTGGCTCGCATGCGGTGCCCAGCCGGAGAGCCACAGGATCTCGAAGGTGGCGCGCACGCGCCCGTCCGGATCCGAGAAGCGCTCGGCGTAGAGTGCCGCCGCCCGCATCAGGGTGGCCCGACGCAGGGGGGTGCGACGGCGCTCGGTGAGCACGTTGGTCAGCCCCATGGCACGCAGGTCCCGCATGAGGGCGAAGGGATCACTGTAGCGCACCGTGAGCGTCTCGACGTCGGTCACCGGCAGGGCGAAGCCCGCCCGTTGCAGGAGGCTGCCCATCTCGCGCACCTCGGCGAAGGGCGCCACCCGGGGGCTGACCCCACCTTCGATCTCGCTCTCCGCTTGCCCGAAGGCTTGGCGCAGTTCCGTGAGGCTGCGCCCACCGAGGAGGCAGCCGACGAACAGCCCGTCCGGCTTCAAGGTCCGGCGCAACTGCGCCAGGGCGCCCGGCAGGTCGTTGACGTGCTGGAGGGCGAGAAGCGACACGGCGAGATCGAACGAGCCCGGCGCGAACGGCAAAGCCTCGGGATCACCCATCGAGAGCCCGACGCCCGGCACCGTCTCCGGACCGGGTGCGAGACGCAGAACCGTTTGACATCGTCCGCTCGTCCGCAAGCGCAGGGCGGCGTCCGGTGTCGGGGATCCGAGATCGAGAGCCCGGTCGAACCGGCGCAGCACCGCGCCCAGGCGGTCGTCCAAGTCGTCGATGGTTCGGGCAAGGAGGAAATCGGCGTAGCCGGCCCGTCGCGCGCGGGCGAGGCGCGTCCGGGCGAGGGCGGTGTCGAACAGGGGCGGCGGTCGCGTCATCGTATCCCGAGCATCAGGGTGATGTGCCCGAACATGGCGCTTCCCCCGCCCGGGGACCAGCGCTTGCGGCGACGGAACGCCGAGGCCGCCCCGGATGTTCTCAGTCTCACACGTTCACCGGAAGGCAGTATCGCCATGAGATCCATTCTGTTCGGGACAGTTCTGACCGTCGCTGCCCTGGTCGGCACCTCCGGCGCAGAGGCGAAGGGCTGCCTCAAGGGCGCCGTCGTCGGTGGTGTCGCCGGTCATGTCGCCGGCCACGGCGTCCTTGGCGCGGCCGCCGGTTGCGCCGTCGGTCGCCATCAGGCGAACAAGCGCGACCGTCAGCAGCAGACCCCGCCGCCCGCCCGCTGAAGACCGGCCGCGACCGCCCACAAGGCGGTCGCCCTGGAAGGGAGGACGGCGTAGGCTGCACGGCATGGTTGCCGTCCTCCGCCGCGTCCTCGCTGGCCTGCGTGCCGCTCGGGGCATCGCCCTGGGCCTCGTCTATCCACCGATCTGCCCGGGTTGCGGAGCCGCCACAGCCCAGCCTCACGCCCTTTGCCCCGCTTGCTGGTCGCAGCTGAGGCTCATCGAACGGCCCTATTGCCAGCGTCTCGGCACACCTTTCGCCGTCGATCACGGGACAGGGCCGCTGCTCTCGCCCCGCGCCATGGCGGACCCACCGGTCTTCGGCCGGGTCCGGGCGGCGGTGCTCTACGATGGTATCGCCCGCGATCTCGTCCATCGCCTCAAGTACGACGACCGCCTCGATCTTGCGCCGACGCTCGCCCGGATGATGGCAGGTGCCGGCGCCGAACTCGTCCGAGAGGCCGATTGCCTCGTGCCGGTGCCGCTGCACCGCTGGCGCCTCTGGCGCCGCCGCTTCAATCAGGCGGCTCTTCTCGCCCAGGGGCTCTCCACGCTCACGGGGCTACCCGTCGAAGTGCAGGCCCTCGCCCGCGTGAAGGCGACGCGCTCTCAGGTCGGTCTCTCCCGGGCCGCCCGGGCGCGCAATCTCCAGGGTGCCTTCCGGGTGCCGGAGGCCGCCCGGCCGAGGCTCCAGGGCCGGCGCGTGCTTCTCATCGACGATGTCACCACCACCGGAGCCACGGCCAACGCCGCCTCGCGCGTGCTCCTGCGCGCCGGAGCGGCCAAGGTCGACGTGCTCACCTTCGCCCTGGTGGCGGGCGAGGCCCTCTGATCGTGAGACGAAAACGGAGGCCCGAAGGCCCCCGAATCGTGCTTCCGCCTCTGCTTCAGGCGGTGACGGGATCGAGACGCCTCGCCTTGGCGGCCTCGGGCGACGCCGGCTCCAGCACCTTGCCGCGCGGACCGACCCAGGCGCCGACCCACTTGCGCTGCCACAGGAGCAGGCAGCCGAGCACCACCGCGGCGAAGGCGGCGTAGCCGACGAAGCCGTAGGCGAACGAGCCGGTATACTGCTTCGACAGGCCCATGACGTTGGGCAGGATCGCGCCGCCGAGAGCGCCCACTTCGCCGATCATCGAGCCGGCCACGGCGGTGTTGGCCGGCCAGCGCAGGGGCACGAGCTGGAACAGGGCGCCGTTGCCGGCCCCGAGGGCGGCAAAGCACAGCATGAACAGGAGCGTGGTGACGACGAGGGACGGCGTCGCGGTCAGCAGCAGGAACGACGCGACGGCGGCGAGCAGCACCACGGACAGGACGAGGATGCCGCCCATGCGATCGGCGTAGTAGCCGCCCACCACCCGGATACCCGAGCCCATCAGGGCGGCCAGCATGGTCAGGCGCCCGGCCTCGACCTTGGTGACGCCGAACTGCTCGTAGAAGAACGTCGGTAGGAAGTTCGACAGGCCGATGAAGCCGCCGAAGGTGATGATGTAGATGAGGTTGAACGACCAGCCGTCCTTTTGGAACAGGCAGGCGATGTGCTCCTTGAACGACTGGTGCTCGGCATCCGGCGGCTCCTTGGCGAAAAGGATCATCACCACGAGGGGGATCGCCATGACGCAGCCGGCAAACCCGTAGACCGTCTGCCAGCCATAGGCCTGGGCCAGCGGCGGCGCGAACAGCACGGCGAGCACGGTGCCGGAATTGCCGGCCCCCGCGATGCCCATAGCCAAGCCCTTGTGTTCCTTGGGGAACCAGCCCGACCCCAGCGACAGGGCGACACCGAACGAGGCGCCGGCGATGCCGAGGAGCACGCCCATGGCGAGCACGTCGTTGTAGGTGTGGACGAAGAAGAACCCGTAGGCCATCGCCGCCATGATGATCGACATCTCGGTCACCGCGGCGTTCTTGCGGCCGATATACTGGGCGAGGATGCCCAGCGGAAAACGCATGATCGCGCCGGCCAGGATCGGCAGCGAGATCATGAACCCGGTCTGGGCCGGGCTGAGCCCGTAGGTTTCGGTGATGAACGGCCCCATGGCGCCGTTCAGGACCCAGATCGCGAAGCAGAAATCGAAGTATAGGAACGCGGCGAACAGGGTCGGGGGGTGACCGGATTTCATCACGGTTTTGAAACTGGCCATGGAGTGCTCGTCTCGAGGTTCGCGGGTCCGCGCGGCGCGCGGTCGCTGATGCCAAGGGATTCGGACTCGCGCCGTCCGCCTCGCGGGGCGCCGTTGCCCTGCCTGCCGCCGTGACGGCAACGGGAACGAGAAAGCATCGGCCGTGCCAGACTTGAGACGAGCGGTCGAGCGTCCACGGCGAGGGCCGCGGCCGCGGCCGCGCCGACCACCGGCCGCGAAGCGTTGGCGATGCGGTCCAACCCGCAGGCTGCCTAGTTCGTGGGCATCCCGCCATCCACGATCCGCACGACACTGCGGCCGTTGCCCCGCTTCTCGACCCGCACCTGCACGGCGATGCGCTCGATCATCGCCGCCACGTGGGTGATGACGCCGACCTTGCGGCCCCGTCCCTGCAGCGTTTCGAGGGCATCGACGGCGAGATCCAGGGTCTCGGCATCGAGGGAGCCGAAGCCTTCGTCGATGAACAGGGTGTCGACGAACGAATCCCGACCCTCCAGGCCCGACAGGGCGAGCGCCAGGGCGAGGGAGACGAGGAAGCGCTCGCCGCCCGACAGGCTGCGGGTGGCCCGCAGGTGGTCACCCATGTCGCGGTCGAGGACATGGAGCGCCAGATCCGTCGTGGTGCCGCGCGCGAGGCGGTAGCGTGGACTCAAGGCCGCGAGCTGCGCGTTGGCGAGGTGGACGAGGTGCTCCAGGGTCACGCCCTGAGCGAAACGCCGGAACTTGTCGCCGCCCGCGGAGCCGACGGCGTCGTTCACCGCGTCCCAGGTCTCGAAGACGGCCCGCGCCGCGCCGATCTCCTCGCCCAGGCCGGCGGCCTGGGCGCGCGCCGCGTCGTCGCGGGCGAGATCCGCCGCGATGGCGCCGAGGCGCTGCTGGTGCTGCGCGATGGCTTCCGCGCCCGCTTCCGCTTCGGCCCGGGTCGCGGCGACATCGATCTCCGGCGTCGCGCCATGCGCGTCGCGGTCGGCGCGGCGGGTGGCGAGGGCGGTGGTGGCGGCCTCGACGTCCCGGTCGCGTTGATCCGCGTCCCGCCGCAGGCCAGCTCGAATCGCAGGGTCCTGCGTGAGCAGGGCGACGACTGCCTCGGGCATCCGCGTCCCGCATGCCGTGGCGAAGGCGGCGCGGGCCGCCGTGTGGCGGGCGATGGCGGTCTCCCTCCGGGCGGTCGCGTGTTCGGCGGAGCTGCGCGCGCCGGCAAGGTCCGCGAGGGCCGACGCATGGGCCTCCGCCGCGGCCTTGAGGGTATTCTGCGCCGCGAGCCGGTCGTTGTTGATCCGGCTGCGATGGACGCTCGTGTCCTCGCCATCGAGGAGAGGCGCGCGCCGTGCCCGGGCCTCGGCGAGGGCTGCCATCCGGCCGGTGAGGGCGGCTCGCGCGGTCTCGCGGATCGACTGGGCGCCGACGAGGGCCGATACGGCGCTGGCTTTCTTTTCCGAGAGGGTGCGGACTTCGGCCTCGAGCGCGAGGCGGCGTTCGCCGAGAGCCCGGTGCTGCGCGACCGCCGCCGCCACCCGGCGCACGGCCGCCGCGCCGTCGCAGTCGAGGTCGGCCAGGGTCAAGTCGGCCGCTGCGAGGGCCGAGGCGGCCTCGCGCCCGAGGGATTCGATGCGTTCCGCCAAGCCCTCGGCACGGGTCCGCGCCCCCTCGGCGGCGAGTTCGGCCGCCTGGACGGTGGTGCGCGCCTCGGTGACCGACGTCCCCGCCGTTTCCATCGACGCTCCGGCCGCCTCGGCGGCCCGGCCGAGAGTCTCGATGTCGCCGCGCAGGCTTTCCGCCGCATCCAACGTCCCCCTCGACGCCTCGCGGGCTTGGCGCGCCGCCGCCGCCAGGGCCGTGAGGGCATCCGTGGCGAGCCGCACCGGAACCGGTAGGGCGATTCCGGCGCCGGTGCTGCCTGCCACCAGGGCCGGACGCAGCACCTCGTAGGCGCTGGCGATGCCGTCGAGGTTGGTCCGCGCGGTTGCCCCCGCCCGGAGGGCTTCAGCGTGGCGGGCCGCCGCCGCCGCCGCGGCCCCGGCCGCACGCGCACGCGCAGCGCCGGCTCGCGCGAGGGCTTCCTCGAGTTCGGCACGGCGGGCGCGCAATGTTTCCGCATGTCGGCTCAAGGCATCGTCCGCATGGGCGTGCGGATGGTCGATGCCGCCGCAGACCGGGCAGGGTTCGCCTGCGGCGAGGAGACTGCGCAGCTGGGCCGCCCGCTCCGACACGCTGGCCTCGGCGCGCTCGGCCATGGCGGCGACTTCACGGCGCCCGCCCATGGCTTCGGCCTCGTCCCGTTGGGCCGAGGCTCCCTCGGTCTCCGCCATCAGCGCCGCCTGCCCGGCCGCCTCGGCCTCGGCCTCCGCCGCCGCCGCCTCTCGGACCGCTTCGGCATGGCGTCGGGCCAGGGGCAGCGCCTCGCGCAGGGCGTCCGAAACCTCGTCGAGCACGGCCGACCGCCGGCGGGCGGCCGGCTCGTCGAGGGCCGCGAGACCGGCCAAACGCTCCGCGCGCTGCGCCAGGGTCCGGGTGCGCGCCTCCCGAGCGTCGCGGATCTGCACTTCGGCTTCGGCGATCACGCGGGCTCCGCGTTCCGCCTCGGCTTTCGCCCGCTCCCGCTCCGAGATCGTCGTGGCGAGCTGTGACCGCAGGGCGGCGCGCTTCGCGAACAGGCCCGTGACCTCCTCGGCCCGGCCAGCGAGATACGCACCACCCCGATCCGCGTCGTGCCGGGCCGCCACCTCGGCGCGGGCGGCCTCCGCCGCATCGTGGCGCTGACGCAGATCGGACAGTTCGGCCTCGACGGCCTCCGCCCTACCGGTGGCGGCCTCGGCCCCGGTCTCGGCCTGCGCGGCCTCGCGGGTCGATTCGACGATCACGACGTCGAGCTGTGCCGCCTCGGTCCAGACGGGCGCGAACGCCTTGAACAAAGTCTCGGCCGCTTCGTCCGCCATCCGCGCCCGGCCTTGGACCTCCGTCGCCGCCGCGGCACGGGTCTCGGCTTCGGCGAGCCGCGCGCGCGTCATCGTCAGGTCGATGTCGGCGGCCTCCACCTCGGCCCGCGTGGTGGCGACGGCATCGGAGACCGTGCGCAAGGACTCGACGGCATCGAGCTCCGTCAGCTGCCGCCTGTCGGCCACCGCCGCCGCCTCGGCGGCCTGGGCCTCGCTGAGCCGGGTTTCCGCGGCGGCGACCTGAAGCCGGGCCTCGGCGAGGCGGGCGGCGCCGTCGAGGGCGGCCCGGAGCGCGGCTTGGTGGTCCGACAGGTTCGCGAGGGTTTTCGCGATGGCGGCACGCTCTGTGCCGATCCGTTCCCGCGCTTCGGTGTCGAGGAGCCCGACGGCGTCGCGGCGGGTCTCAAGGATCTTCAGGGCGGCGCGCTCGGCCTCGGCGCCTGCGTGAACCCGCTTCGAGATCTCCGTGTAAATGCCCGTGCCGGTGATCTTTTCGAGGAGTTCGCCACGCTCGCCCTCGGCCGCCAGCAGGAAGGCGTCGAACTCGCCCTGCGCCAGGAGCACGGTCCGGCGGAACTGGTCGAAGGTGAGGTCCGTCAACGCCTCGACGGCAGCCGTCACGGCGGTCTTCTTGCCCCCCTCCACGGCACTGCCGTCGGCGAGGCGGTGCAGGGTGCGCCGGTCGGCCTGGAGGCGCCCGTCCGCCTTGCCCCGGGCGCGGATCGTTTCCCAGCGCACCCGATAGGCGACGCCGTCCTGGCCGACGAAATCCACTTCCGCCCAGCCCTGCGCCGCCCCGCGCCGCAGGATGGCGCGTCCGTCGCTCGAACTGACGGCTTCGCCGCTGGGGTCCGGTGTATCCTCCCGCCGTCCCGAGGCGACCCGCGGATAGCGCCCGTAGAGCGCGAGGCACAGGGCGTCGAGGATGGTCGACTTGCCCGCGCCGGTCTCGCCCGTGATGGCGAAGATGCCTGTGGCGGCGATGGGGCCGCTCGCGAGATCGATGTCGAAGGGAGCCGCGAGGCTCGCGAGGTTCTCGCCCCGGATCGCGAGGATACGCAAACGCTGTCACCTGAAGCGGGGGATGGACGGCCCCTGTTCTAGGCCGCCGCGTGCGGCGTGTCCCCCCGGCGGGTCCTGCGGGCTGAGGATAACCGGGCCTGGCGGCCCCGCGTTCAGCCGTCGGCCTGGAACGCCGCCAGGGGGGCGGTGATGCCGCAGGTCACGCCGGTGGGCGGGTAGGCCAGGGCGATGGTGCCGCCGACCTGCCCGGCCAGACCCCGCTCGATGAAGCGCGAGCCGAAGCCCTTGCGGGCCGGTGGCGTCACGGCCGGTCCGCCGATCTCCTGCCAGGAAAAGGTGAGCTGGTCCGCGTCGTCCGCATACTCCACCGACCAGCGGATCGCGACATGGCCGGTCTCGCGGGAGAGGGCACCGTACTTGGCCGCGTTGGTGGCGAGTTCGTGCAGCATCAGGGCCAGCGACAGGGCGGGCTTCGCCCCGATCTCGAGGTCGGGACCGTCGAGCCGGAAGCGTCCCGGCCGGTCCTCGTGCAGTTTGAGGGCGCCGCGGACCACGGGGCCGATGAGGGTCGAGCCGAGGGCTCCGCCCATGAGCAGGTCGTGGGCCTGTCCGAGGGCGATGAGGCGGCCGGCCAGCACCTCCTTGGCCGTGTCCACGTCGACGGCCGAGCGCATGGTCTGGGTGGCGATGGACTGCACCATCGCGAGCAGGTTCTTCATCCGGTGGCTGAGTTCGCGGTTGAGGAGTTCCTGCTCCTCCTCCGCCCGCAGGCGCGCCAGTGCCACGCGGGTCCGGTCGACGATGTTGCGGGCGAAATCGACGAGATCCGCGGTCCACGCCCGGACCCGGTCGTCCTGCAGGCAGAACACCGCCACCATGCGCCCGCGCTCCATCAGCGGGATGTTGATCATGCTTCGGACGCCGAGGCTGGCCAACACGTCCGTGTGCCCCGCCGTGCGCGGGTCCGTCGTCACGTCCGTGATGACGACGTCCTGCCCGCCCTGCAGCTCCGCGAGATAGGTGCCGTAATCGGAAAAGCGATACCGGCCCTCGCGTCCGACGACGCCCGGCCGGCTCCAGTCCCGGGCGATGTCGAGGTGTTCCTGGGTCGGATCGATGGACCCGTAGGCTGCCCGGGCAAGGCCCAGGGTCCGCCCGGCGATCTCGGCGGCCGTGTACGCGATGGCGACGGGATCCTGCACGTCGCGGAGGCGGTCGCCGAGTTCGACGAAGGCGGATTGGCGCTCCTCGGCGCGCTTGCGCTCGGTGATGTCGATGGAGGCGCCCGGCAGCCGCAGGGGGGTGCCGTCGGTGTCGCGCACGAGGCGCCCGCGCGCCAGCAGCCAGCGATGCCCGCCATCGGCTTGGACGATACGATACTCGCAGGCGAAGTCGTCTCCCTGCGCGCCGGCTCCTTCGGTCGCGGATCCCCCAGCCGCGAGTCCCCCAGTCGTGAGTGCCTCACTCCCACTCGCAAGTCCCTCACGCTGAAGTCCCGCCGTATCGAGCCGCCCGGTTCCCGTGCCGGCGAGCATCCGGTCCAGTTCCGCCTGGAACGCCGGCAGGTCGTCGGGGTGGAAATTGCGTACGTAATCCTCGATCGGCGCGCCCCGAGCGGCCCGTTCCTCGTCGACGGCGTAGATGCGTGCGAAATTCGCGTCGGCGTAGACCGTGTCGGTGGCGAGATCCCAGTCCCAGGTGCCGATCAGGCCGGCGGCGTCGAGGGCGAGTGCGAGGCGCTCCTCGCTGCGGCGCAGGCGCAGGCCGGTGGCCTTGTGCTCGGTGATGTCGGTGACGGTGAGGACGGCACCACCGACCACGCCGTCCTCGACGATCGGTGCGTTGGAGGTGATCACGTCGAGGGGCGTGCCGTCGCGGCGGAAGAACACCGTCTCGCGGTGGCGCAGGGCCACGCCCGCCTCCAGGGCCTGCACCACGGCGCAATCCCCGCGGGGAAAAGGGCGGCCGTCGGCGTGGTGGTGATGGGCGGTCGCGTGGAGGTTGCGCCCGATCAGGGTGCCGGCCGGCCAGCCGAGCATCGCCTCGGCGGCCGGGTTGGCGAAGGTGATGGTGTCGTCGGCCGAGAGGCGGAACACCGCTTCGCTGAGATGATCGGTCACGGTCTGGAGCAGGGCGGTCTGCTGGCGCAGGGCCTCGTCGGCCCGGCGCTGCGCGGTGCGGTCCCGCAGGATCTTGACGTAGCCCTCATGGGCACCGTCCTCGCCCTTGAGCGGCATCATCTCGCCCATGGCCCAGAAGCGCGAACCGTCCTTGCGCAGGTGCCAGCGCTCGTCGCTGGCCCGGCCCATCTCCCGGGCCAGACGCATCTCGCGCGCCGGCGTGTCCCTGGCCCGATCCTCGGGCACGAAGATGCGATCGGCGGCCACGCCCCGCATCTCGGCCTCGCTCCAGCCGAGGATGCGCTGCGCTCCGATGTTCCAGCTCGTGACGCGGCCGTCGAGGTCCGTGGCGAGGATGCCGTAATCGACGGCGCTCTCGATGATCGCCGCGTTGAGACGCTCCCGCGCGCGGCGTTCCTTGAGGGCCCGGCGCAATTCGAGCTGCGCCATCACCTGGCGCGCCAGGGTGGTGAGGAGGAAGCCTTGGGCCTCCGTGAGGCTGCGCGGTTGCGTATCGAGGACGCACAGGGTGCCGATGGCGACGCCCTCCGCCGTGATGAGCGGCATCCCGGCATAGAACCGCACGAAGGGCGCGCCGGTCACGAGGGGGTTTCCCGCCGTTCGCGGATCGCGCGCGGTGTCGGGAACGACGAAGAGGTCGCGCTGGCGTACGGCGTGGGCGCAGATGGATTGGGCCAGGGGCGGCTCTGGACCGTCGAAGCCGACGGCGGCCTTGAACCATTGCCGATCGGCCTCGAGCAGGACGATCAGCGAGACCGGCATGCCGAGGGCCAGGGAAGCGGCCTTGACGAGGTCGTCGAAGGCCTCCTCGGTGGGAGTGTCGAGGATGTCGTATTGAGCGAGGGCGTTGCGGCGGGCCTCGACCTCGTGCTGCTGTGCGGCCTCGTCGTTGGGCGAACTCATCGGGCTCTCATTCGCGGGCGGCAGACCGAATCAGGCATTGCCCGCATCACTCGGCGCTGGCCGATGGCGCCTTGTGCTGTCTTCCTACGCGAAAACGGTCCGTGCATGCTACCGCGCGGGGCGTGCCGCGAAAGACAATTCGGCGTCCCCTCGTCTCCTGCGAGCGCCGATGAAGCGCTCATACGCCCGTCTCAGCCGGCCGTCGCCATGCCTTCCGCCTCGGCCCGGGCGCGGTGGAACACGGCGAGATGTTCCGGGCCGGGTGCTTCGCCCCGGGTGCGGGCGAAGGCGAGGCGGAACAGTTCCTCCGGGTCGCGTTCGGCGAGACGCACGAGGTTCGGGCCCGCCGTCGCTTGAGTCTCGAGGCCCTCGGGCAGGGGCGCCACCCGCACGTCGACCACGCGAACGGGGAAGCCGTCGGCGATGCGGTCGATCTCGGCGCGGTAGCCGGCGCCGAGGCCGTGCCGCGCAAGGCGAACTTGAACGAAGGGCCGTTCATCCAAGGGGTGATCCGCCGGGAGACCGAGGTCCCGCACGAGGATGGTGAGGTGGTCGCTGAGGTCCCCGAGGCGCATGTCTCCCGAGGCCGGCACGCGCAGGAAGGGCAGGGGGCGCGGGATCGGGATGAGTTCGATGTGGGCCGGCCCGTCGCCCAAGGTCACAAGGGTGACCGCGTGGGCATAGGGCTGCTCGGCGGCCGAGAGCGGGATCAGGGAACCGGAATAGCGAACGCTGTCGCGCCCGATCCGCTGCGCCTTGTGCAGGTGCCCGAGGGCGACGTAGCGCGCGTCCTCCGGGAATACGTCGGCCGGCACGGCATGCTCGCCGCCCACGAGGATGCGCCGCTCGGCCCCTTCCGATTCGAGGCCGCCGGCCACGTGCAGATGCCCGGTGACCACGAGCGGCAGACCCGACAGGTGGGGGCGGGCCGCCGAGAACAGGTGTTCGTAGAGGGTCCGAACGGCCCCGACGATGGGCGAGCCGCCACCCTCCGTCGCCCTCTGGAGCGGGGGCAGGCAGGCCGCCGTGGGATAGGAGACCGCGAGCACCTGCGCGGCGATCTCGCCGCCGCGCCGCAGGGGTACGAGATGGTGCTGCAGGTCGACCACGCCGTCGCGGCGGCGCACGTTGCCGACCACGTGGACCCCGATGGCCTCCAGGAGCGGACGCGGCGCCTCCAAACGGCCGGCGGCATCGTGGTTGCCCGCCGTGATCACGATGGTCATCCCTGGCCGCGCCCGGTTCAGGCGCATGAGGACCTCGTAGAACAGGCGTTGGGATTCGCCCGACGGATTCTGGCTGTCGAACACGTCGCCGGCCACCACGAGGGCATCGACTTCGCGTTCGGCGACGATCCGTTCGAGATGGGCGAACGCGAGGGCATGCTCGCGCATGCGGCCGTAGCCGCGCAGGGTCTGCCCGATATGCCAGTCGCCCGTATGCAGGACGCGGATCACGCGCGAACTCCGGGGCGGGTCAGCCCACCCGATCGAGGATGGCGAGCCTACGCCCGCCGGACCGAAGGGAGGCTTGTAGCGGCACGCGCGTCCGGATTCGAGGGGTGGGCCCGGCGTCGTCCCCACCTCGCCGCTGTTCGATGAACCCGGCGTAGCCTCAGGGGCTTCGGTGCACGCTCACCGGCACGTGGTGACGGTCCGCACCGTCCAGCCTTCGCCCGCCCGCCACAGCTTGCGCCGGGCCTGGGTGCAGGCCAGGGGTTCCGGCTCGGCCGAGGTCCATGCGGTGCTCGGCCCATCCGGGCGGGCGGGGCCTGCCGGGGGACCATTTCGGCCCGGCCCAGCCGCCTCGGCCGGCAAGGTGCCGAGGAGGACGCCAAAGAGAGCGAGGAAGGAGAGCGGAAGGCGCGCAAAGGCCGGCACGGGGAGTGATCCATCATGGGAAACGGCCCGTCGCGCGAGGGTCCGGAGGGACCGCGTCGGGGATGGCCTCCCACGTCTATGTCGCAACGGCCAAGCTCGTGGCAATGGCAAAGCTCTGGGCAATCGCCGGATCCGGCGATTTGCATCGATATGGTGAAGACTGCGCTCAGAACGGTATTCGTCCGCCGGTCGAAACTTGCCCGAACGCGGGACGCAGAGCTGATAAGTCATCTGCACGGCGTGACGTGGGCGTCCGGTCTTGCTAGGCCCACGCCCAAGCATTTCGAAGTCAGGCCTGACCCCGGGGCGAGCCAAAGCCTCGCGGTCGGCCGGCCTCCCCCAAACCCAAGAAGACGGCCCGAGCGACCCGATGTCCCGTACAGCCCCTCCGACCCGCCGCATCCTTCTCACGGGTGCCGCCACGAGCCTCGCCCTCCTCGCGGGGCCGGGCGGTGCCCTCGCGCAGGGACGTGGGCGGTTCTTCGACGACGGAATCGATGGGGATCTCCCCTTCGACGACGAGCGCCTCTACCGCGACGAGGACGGACGTCTCTACCGGCGCCGCGGCGGACGATACGAGCCCTATTCGGAGCGCGGGGTGGACCCGCGCGCCGCGCGCCGCGAGCCCGTCGATCCGGCTTACGAGGAGCCCGACCTGCGCCGTCGTCCGGCGCCGGGCCAGCCGACGCAGCCGACCCAGGCCAGCCGCCCCGTGGATGACGGTCCCATCGACTACGCCCGCGCCTACGCGGCGATCACCGACGAGCCGTTCCCGGTCAACGCCTTCAACTGGCGCAAGGCCAACCCGGCCTTCCTGCGCCAGGAGATCGCCTATACGGGCCGCGAGCCCGCCGGCACCATCGTGGTCGATCCGCGCGCCCATCACCTCACCCTGGTCCAGGCCAACGGCCGCGCCCGACGCTACGGCGTCGGTGTCGGCAAGCAGGGCTTCTCGTGGTCGGGCGTCTCGACGGTGAACTCCAAGCAGATGTGGCCGGACTGGTATCCCCCGAAGGAGATGATCGCCCGCACGCCCAAGCTCGCCCGGCAGGTGAGCCAGCTCCAGAGCGGGCTCGGCGTTCCCGGTGGCTCGCGCAATCCCTTGGGCGCCCGGGCGCATTACCTGTGGCAGGACAACAAGGACACGCTCTACCGCATCCACGGCACCCTCGAGCCGGAATCCATCGGTCGCAGCGTGTCGTCGGGCTGCATCCGCATGATCAACCAGGACGTGATCGACCTCTACGGCCGCGTCGAGATCGGCAGCCGCGTGGTGGTGCTGACCTGAGGGTCGGCACCCGGCGAGGCTCAGTGCCCGTCGAGGAAGTCCAGCACCGTCGCGTTGAAGCGCGACGGGGCTTCCATGTGGACGAGATGCCCGATGCCCGGAAAGACTTCGGCTCGGCCGTCGGGCATCCGCACCGCGAGTGCCTGAGCGTGCGCGGCGTTGTCGCCCATGCTGGCGCGCAGGGGTTCCGGTGCGAAGGCGCGGCCCGGCGCGTTTCGGTCCCTCTCGCCCATCACGAACAGGGTCGGCGCCCGCACCAATGGAATCTCGTGGGCCACGGGTTGGCCCCAGATCATCTGGTAGGAATTCACGAACGACCGCAGCCAGCGCGGATATTCGCCCGAGCCCTTCACCCGCTCGCGTAGGGAGACGAACGGCTCGATGGCCGCCTCCGGCAGGGACAGGCTGTAGCTCGTCATGAGTTGGCGGCGATAGACATCAGCGGTCACATCGGCCTCGATGCGCAGGAGGCGCTCGGTCGGCACCGGCGGAACGGTGAAGCGATAATCTTCCAGGCCGATGGGCGCCTCCAGCACGAGGCTGTTGACGCGTTCGGGCGCGGTGCGGGCGAGACGCACGGCAAGCATTCCGCCCATGGAGTGGGCCACCACATCGACACGGGGCAGGCCGAGGGCATCGAGGAGCGCCGTCGTGTCGGCCGCCAGGGTATCGAACGTGAACGGGCCGACCGGCTTCGACGACTTGCCGAATCCGAGCTGGTCCGGTGCCACCACGCGGTAGCCCGCCGCCGTCAGGGCCGCGATCACGGTCTGCCAATAGCTCGACGGAAAGTTGCGCCCGTGCAGCAACAGGACCGTGCGCCCGTTGGGCGTGCCGCCCGCCGGCACGTCCATGTAGGCGAGACGCTGCGCTTCGCCGTCCCGAGTCAGGGCGAGGTAGAAGACCGGGTAGGGATAGGTGAAGCCTTCCAGGGCGATCCCGAGGGGCTCGTCGGCGGCAAGCGCAGGCAGGGGCGTGCCCGCGAGGCCGAGGGCGAGTCCGCAGGCGACGAGGAACGTGGACGCGCGCATTCGGCTGACCTCTGAGGCGACCGGGACGAATGTCATCCGCGGCGGGATCGTTGCGAGGTGACATAGAGCACTTGTCGCCGGATGGGGAACCGTCACGGGTGCGCGCATGACCGAGCCGGCTCCGAATCCCGTCCTCGGGGCGCTTCCCCCGAATCCGACCCAGGACGGTTTGCCCGTGCGCGCGCGCATGCTGGCACTCCTCGCCATCGGGCTCGCCATGACCATGGCGGTGCTCGACGGCGCCATCGTCAACGTCGCCCTTCCGGTGATGGCCCGGGATCTCAAGGTCGACCCTTCGGCGGCGATCTTCGTGGTGAACGCCTTCCAGATCGCGGTCACGGCCGCGCTGCTGCCCCTGGCGTCCCTCGGCGACATCCTCGGGTATCGCCGGGTCTACCTGTCGGGGCTGGTGGTGTTCACCCTCGCATCCGTGGCCTGCGCCTTCGCACCATCCCTGCCCCTGCTGGTCGCCGCCCGAATCGCCCAGGGACTGGGTGCCGCCGGGATCATGAGCGTCAACATCGCGCTGGTCCGGTTCATCTATCCGCACAAGCTCATCGGGCGCGGCGTCGGCAACGTCGCCCTCGTGGTGGCGATGGCGTCCGCCGCCGGGCCGACGGTCGGCGCCGCCATCCTGTCCGTGGCGAGCTGGCCGTGGCTGTTCCTCGTCAACCTGCCGGTGGGTCTCGTCGCCCTGGCGGTGGGGGCCCGCACCCTGCCGGCGACGCCGCGCAGCGGGGCGCGGTTCGATTATCGCAGCGCCGTGCTCAACGCGCTCACCTTCGGCCTCCTGATCATCGGCGTCGACGGGCTCGGTGAGCCGGGCGGGCATTGGCTCGCCCTGGCCGAAATCGCCGCCGCCCTGGCGATCGGAATCGTGTTCGTCCGCCACCAGCTGCGTCTCCCGGCGCCGCTCCTGCCCGTCGACCTCCTGCGCATTCCGGCCTTTGCCCTGTCGATGGCGACCTCCATCGCGGCGTTCGGAGCGCAGATGATGGCCTACGTCGCCCTGCCGTTCTATTTTCAGGACGTGATGCGCCTCTCGGAGACCACGACGGGTTTCCTGATGACGCCCTGGCCCATCGCGATCGCGATCATGGCGCCGCTGTCGGGCCGCCTGTCCGATCGCTACGCACCCGGCCTGCTGGGAGGGATCGGTCTCGCGATCCTGGCCGCCGGCCTCGTCGCCGTCGCCCTGTTGCCGGCCGATCCCAGCGCCCTCGATATCGGTTGGCGCCTCACCCTGTGCGGTCTCGGTTTTGGTCTGTTCCAGTCACCCAACAACCGCATCATCATCACCAGCGCTCCACGCGATCGCAGCGGAGGCGCCAGCGGCATGCAATCGACGGCGCGCTTGACCGGGCAATCCCTGGGCGCGGCCGGTGTCGCCGTGGTCTTCGGCGTGTTTCATGGTGGAGCCGCGGATGCCGTGACGACGGCCCTCTGGTGTGCGGCCGGACTGGCTGCCTTCGGGGCCATCGCGAGCGTTCTGAGGCGCCAACGCAGCGAGTGAGGCTCGTATGGTCAACAGAGTGTTTCATGTGAAACACTCCCGTACCCGATCCGTGCATGGCCGCCGTGCCGATGACGCCCACTCCCGCACACACCGCCACCTTCGTGCGTTGACCCGGCATCCTCCTAAGCAAGGACACCTGCCATGAACTTGGATCTGACCGGAAAGCGCGCACTCGTCACCGGCTCGACCGGTGGCATCGGCTACGCCATCGCCAAGGCCCTCGCGGAACTCGGTGCCACCGTCGCCATCAACGGGCGGGCCCAGGACCGCGTCGCTGCCGCGATCACGCGTCTGAAGGCCGAGACCGGAACCCACGCCTTCATCGCGGCCCCGGGCGATATTTCGACGGCGGATGGAGCCAACCGCCTCGTCGCGGGCCTCCCGGACGTGGACATCCTCGTCAACAACACCGGCATCTTCGAGCCGAAGCCGTTCTTCGAGATACCGGACGAGGATTGGCAGCGCTTCTTCGACACCAACGTGATGAGTGGCGTTCGCCTGTCGCGCGCCTATACCCCCCGCATGGTGACCCGCGGCTGGGGGCGGGTGGTGTTCATCGCCTCCGAATCCGCTCTGAACATCCCCGTGGAAATGGTCCACTACGGGATGACGAAGACGGCCCAGCTCGCGATTTCGCGAGGCTTGGCCGAGACCGTCTCCGGCACCGGTGTCACGGTGAACAGCGTCCTGCCCGGCCCGACCCTGTCGGAAGGCGTCGCCGACTTCATGAAGGCGATGGCGCCGGGCTCAGGCGAAGCAGACCTCGATGCGCTGGGCCGTGCTTTCGTCAAGGAGCATCGCCCGACCTCCCTCATCGGCCGCCTCGCCACGGTGGACGAAGTCGCCAACATGGTTGCCTACGTCTGCAGCCCGGCGGCGAGCGCCACGAGCGGTGCCGCCCTGCGGGTCGATGGCGGCGTGCTGCGCTCCATCGCCTGAGATACGAGGCGGTTCAGACCGGCCAGACCGCCTCGCGGTAGGCCCCGTCCCAGAACAGCCATTCGAGGCGGGTCGCCTGGGCGTAGGCGTGGTGCATGCGGGCCAGGATCTTCGGCGAGGCGTCGACCGCCGCCTCGTCGGTGGCGGCGATCATCGCGGCCACCGCCTCGCCGAACTCCTCGCCCGCATAAGTATCGATCCAGGCCCGATACGGGTTGTCGGCCCCGGCCCGGGAAAAGATATCCTTGCCGACCTCGGCATAGATCCAGAAGCACGGCAGGAGCGCGCCGAGCACCACTTCGTAGGGTTCGGCGTAAGCGGTGGCGAGCAGGTAGGAGACGTAGTGATCGCAGGGCGGCGACAGGGGCGTCGCCGCGAAGGTCTCGGGTTCGATGCCGTAATCGCGAAAGAACCCGCCATGCAGGGCACGCTCGACCACGATGGCGGTCTCGGCTGCGCGGGCGAACTGGACGATGCGGTCGGGATGCGGCGCCTTGGCGGCGGCGAGGGCGAGAGCCCGACCGAAACCCGTGAGATAATGCGCGTCCTGGACGATGTAATGGGTGAACCGGGCCCGGCTCAAGGTTCCGGCGGCGAGCTCGGCGTTGAACGGCATGGTGCGGATCGTCTCGTAGGCCCTTGCATTGGCGGCCCAGGCCGCTGTGGAGAACGGGGTCATGCGGTGGCCTCGCGGGTCAGGGTGACGCCGTGCCGGGCCCGGCCCTTCGGTGACAGGAGGCGCTGGGAGTCGCGGCGCGCCAGTTCTCCGGCATAGCCGGCCCAATCGGCATGACCGGTCCAGCATTCGAGGGACAGGAACGGCGCGGTCGGTTTCGTCCACACGGCGAGATGCGGGAAATCCGAGACTTCCATACGGATTGCGCTGCCGTCGGGCGCGCTGAACCGCATCCATTCGCTGGCGGCGTCGCGCAGCACCAGGGCCTCGGTGAACAGGTCCGGGGCGAGGGGCAGGGTCGCGCCCTTGAGGGGGATCGCCCGCTCCTTGCGCAGGAGCAGGCCGCCCGCGCCGACCTCCGGCACCAGGGGGCGCTCGGGATTCTGGAAATCGACGCGGTAGCCACCGTCCGCCGCCCGCTCGCCGCCGGCGAAGGGCCACGGAAAGGCCGGGTGGAAGCCGAGTGCGTAGGGCATCGGTGCCGGGCCGGTGTTCTCGATCCAGATCTCGAAGTCGAGGATGCCGGGGCCGACCCGGGCGGTGATGTCCAGGCGAAACGGGAACGGATAATGCGTGAGCGTCGCCGCGCTCTCCTCGAGGCGCAGGGTCACGCTGTCGTCCGTGCGCTCCAGAACCGTGAAGGGCAGATCGCGGGCAAAGCCGTGCTGGGCCATGGGGTAGGATTGGCCCGCCACCGTCACCGCCCCGTTGGTCGAGGCGCCGACCACGGGAAAGAGCCAGGGGGCGTGGCGATCCCAGTGGGCCGGGTCGCCGCTCCAGAGGTACTCGGTGCCGCCGACATGCCAGGAGACCGGCTCGGCGCCGTGTGTGGCGATGACCGCCTGCGTGCCGTCCCCGGCCGTGATGGTGATCCGTTCGCCCATGGCGATCCCCGCTCGTTCCGCTATCCGTCCTTGTGGGCCGGGCGCGCGCCCGACGCCAGCCGCCACGCCTCGAAGGCGAGGATCGGCCAGAGGCCGACGGCATGGTTGCGGGTGCCCGTCTGATGCTCCGCGAACAGGGCGCGCACCCGTGCTCGGTCGAGAAGTCCGCCGCCGAGGTCGGGACTCAGCAGAAGGTCTCCGGCATAGGCCCGCAAGGGGCCGCGCAGCCAGGAGGCCAGCGGCGGAGCGAAGCCCTGCTTCGGCCGCTCGAAAAGGATGCGGGGCACGTGCCGGGCGAGCACCTCGCGCAAGAGCCATTTGCGGCGGCCATCGCGCACGAGGAGGTGCGGCGGCAGGCGCCACGCGAATTCGACCACCGAACGGTCGAGGAGGGGCACCCGGGCCTCGAGCCCCGCCGCCATGCTGGCGCGGTCGACCTTGGTCAGCACATCGTCGGGCAGGTAGGCGAGGGTGTCGAGGCGGCGCATCCGGTCGAGGAGCGAGCCCGCGCCGGGCCAGTCCATCGGACTCGGGACACCGGACACGCCATTCGCCAGAGTGCGGGCGTCCGGATTGAGGGTGAGAAGCCGGCTATAGAAGGCGAAGCCGTCGCCGGGCAGCTGTGCGGCGGCCTTGCGCAGGCGGTCGGGGGCGTCGGGGCCGCCCCACGGAGGGGGAAGGGCGCGCGCGGCGAGGGCCAGGGCGGCCTGCGGCATCCGCCCGGCGGCCCCGGCCGCCGCTCGCCGCAGGAACCTCGGAATTGGTTCGATGCGATCGGCGAAGCGGGTGGCCAGGGCGTAGCGGTCATAGCCGGCGAACAGCTCGTCGCCGCCATCCCCCGATAGGGCGACGGTGAGGCCCGCTCGCCGGGTCGCGGCGCAGAGGAGGGCGGTGGGCAGGCCCGAGGGATCGGCCAGGGGCTCGTCGTAGATCTCCGGCAGGCGGGTGACGAGGGCGAGGGCGTCGGCCTCGCGCACCGGGATGGTGGTGTGGTCCGTACCGAGATGGCGGGCGACGGCCGCCGCGTGGCCGCTCTCGTCGAAACGGGGATCGTCGGTGAAGCCCGCCGCGAAGGTTCTGGGCGCCCCTCCGGCGCCGACCATGAGGGCGGCGACGAGGGAGGAATCGATGCCCCCCGACAGGAAGGCACCGAGCGGCACGTCGCTGGCCATCTGGCGACGCACGGCACCGGTGAGGAGGCCTTCGAGTGTCTCGATGGCGTCGGCGTCCGAGCCCGCGAACGGATCGGCGCGACCGGCCGCGATGACCGCGTCGAAGCTCCAATAGGGAGCGACGGAGCGCGCCTCCCCGGGACGCCATGAGAACAAGTGACCGGGTTCGAGCTTGCTGACGCCGAGATAGATCGACCCCGGTGCCGGCACGTAGCCGTGGCGCAGCAGGCTCGACACGGCCGCTGGATCGATGGTGAAATCCGCAGCCTCGCAGGCCGTCAGGGCCGCCAGGGTCGAGCCGAACAGCAGGCGCTCGCCCGTGGCCGCGTAGAACAGCGGCTTCACCCCCATCCGGTCGCGGGCGAGCCAGAGGCAGCCCTCCGCCCGGTCGTAGGCCGCGAAGGCGAAGATGCCCTCGACCCCGGCGAGCGCTCCGGCAACGCCGTGCCGGGCGATGAGTTCGACGAGGATCTCGGTGTCGGATTGCCCGGCGAAGGCATGTCCGGCCGAGGCCAGCGCGGCACGCGCGTCGTGCGTTCCGTAGAGTTCGCCATTGTAGGTCAGCACCCAGCGACCGTCGCGCGAGGGCATGGGCTGGGCCCCGGCGGGGCTGAGGTCGCGGATGGCGAGGCGCCGATGGCCGAGCGCGACGCCACCCTCGCCCCACACACCCCGTCCGTCCGGCCCACGATGGCTGAGCGCATCGGCCATGCGGCCGGCTTCATCCGCGAGGCGGCCGGGCGAGAGGCGTGGATCGGCGATCCCGGCGATGCCGCACATGGGGTATTGTCCGAAAGACCGTCAGGGACCGGTGGCGGCCTCGGCGCCGGGCACGCCAATCCCGACGTAGCGGAAACCGTGCCGAGCGACATCGTCCGGTCGGTAGACGTTGCGCAGATCGACCACCGTGCGGCCGGGCATGCGCTCGGAGAGCAGGGCCCAGTCGAGGGCGCGAAACGCGTTCCACTCCGTCACGATGACGAGGGCGTCCGCTCCGGCCGCGCAAGCGTAGGGATCCTCGGCGTAGGCGATGTCGGGCATCAGCGCGCGGGCGCCCGCCATGCCTTCCGGATCGTAGGCCCTGACCCTGGCGCCGCCATCCTGCAACCCGGCGACGATGGCGAGGGAGGGCGCGTCGCGCATGTCGTCGGTATTGGGCTTGAAGGTCAGCCCGAGGAGCGCGATGGTTTTGCCGCGCACGGAACCGCCGCAGGCGGTCGCGATCTTGCGGGCCATGGCGCGCTTGCGCTGGTCGTTGACGGACACGACGGCTTCGACGAGGCGCAGGGGGGTGCCGCAATCCTGCGCGGTCTTGACCAGCGCCAGGGTATCCTTCGGGAAGCACGAGCCGCCGTAGCCCGGCCCGGCATGCAGGAATTTGCCGCCGATGCGGTTGTCGAGACCGATGCCGCGCGCGACCTCCTGCACATTGGCACCCACCTGCTCGCAGAGATCCGCGATCTCGTTGATGAAGGTGATCTTGGTGGCGAGGAACGCGTTGGCGGCGTATTTCGTCAGCTCGGCCGTCCGCCGGCCGGTGACGAGGATCGGGGCTTGGTTGAGGTAGAGCGGCCGGTAGACTTCGCGCATCACCGATGCCGCGCGTTCGTCCTCGGCGCCGATGACGATGCGGTCGGGCCGCTTGAAATCCGAGATCGCCGCGCCCTCGCGGAGGAATTCCGGGTTGGAGACAACGGCGAACGCGGCGCCGGGCCGAGCTTCGCGGATGATGCGTTCGACCTCGTCGCCGGTTCCCACTGGCACCGTCGATTTCGTCACCACCACGGTGTAGCCGGAGAGCGAGCCGGCGATGTCGCGGGCGGCGGCGTGAACGTAGGACAGGTCGGCGAAACCGTCGCCGCGCCGGGACGGCGTGCCGACGGCGATGAACACCACCTCTGCCTGGGCCACGGCCTGCGCGACATCCGTTGCGAAGGTCAGCCGGTTGTGGCGGACGTTGTCGGCCACGAGGGCGTCGAGGCCCGGCTCGAAGATCGGGATGCGCCCGGCCTCGAGGGCGAGGATCTTGGCCGGATCGGTGTCGACGCAGCACACGGTATGGCCGAAATCGGCAAAACAGGCCCCGGAGACGAGCCCGACATATCCGGCGCCGATCATGGCGATCTTCATGCGGTGATGTCCTTCGCCCTCGGCGGTGGCGCAGCCTTATCGTCCCCGGTGACCGAATAATAGTCCCGCAGCAGGGACCGATAGCTGGCAAATCTGATGTTGGTCGGCACTTTTGCCGACGAAGTATCGGAGAGATCGAGGGACAGCAGGCAATCGTTGAGCCGGCCTGGATCGTTGGCGAGGGCGGGATCGAGGCAATGGCCGGCGCCCGCGGCGCGCAGGCGGTCGGCCGGCGCACCAAGGTCGAACACCGCTACGGGAAGTCCCGAGACCAAGGCGATGGACAGGGTGTAGCAGTAGGTTTCCGGCCAGATCGATGGGATCAGGATCAGGTCGATCTCGTGCTGGGCGAGAAGGGCCAGGGCTTCCTCGCTGCCCGCGTAGCGCCCCGTCTCGGCGATGCCGATGGCGTCCATCTTCTGCGGAATGTCGGAATAGCCGACGATGGTGAAGTCGATGGCGAGACCTCGCCGTCTGGCGTCGCGGGCCAGGGCATGGATCACGTTCGATCCCTTGTGCGCGCCGATGGCGCCGAGCACCCCGATCCGGCGGACGGAACCACCGCGCGGTGCCGCGCGCGGGGCAGGCGTGGGCAGATCTTCCTCGTGGGGGGCGACCGTGATGGCGAGCGGCCCGAAGATCGCTTCGATGCGGGTCGCGACATCCTGCGACGGGGCGAGGAGACGGTCGGCCGCTCGGTAGAACGCGCCGTAGCGTGCCATCCGGTCCTGGCCCGGTCTGGCTTCGGCGCAATCGCAATCGGCGCAGGGGCGCCCGCCCGGCAATCCGCAATACAGCCCCTCGCGGGTCACGAGATGGTTGCGCAGGCAGACGCTGGAGTAATCGTGCAGGGTGACGACGGTCTGCCCGGGGGCGGCCTCGATCAGGTCCATCAGGACGGGTACGGCCGTCCCGTCGAGGCCGTAGAACGAGTGAACGTGAATGAAGAGCGGGCCAAGCCAGGAAAGGAATCGCGCAAGGATGCGGTAGTCGTCGTGCACCGACAAGGCGCGCAGGGATGGGGTGTAGGGGCCTTCCGCGCCGAAAAGCCCGACCTCGACGTAGGCTCCCTCGGTCACCGTGAGGGTGACGACGCGGACCCCCTCGTCGGCGAGGCGCCCGGCGAGGTGATCGGCATGGACCGAGGCGCCCCCACCCTTGGCGTGGACGACGAACACCGCGGCGCGCGGTCCCGCCGCCCGCGCCAGACGGTAGAGATCCAGGTTGAGACGCACGTCGGCGGCCGGATCGGTGGCGACGAAGCGCTCGATGCGCAGGGTATAATCGGGGTGCTTGGCAAGCAGCGCGGCCTGGCCCTGCGTATACTCGGAATCGTAGACCTCCGAGAACGACACCTTGCCCGAATGGTAGACGAACACGTCCGCCGCGAGGATGTTGCGTCCGCCCGCCTTGAGGACGCGCATGCAGTAATCGTTCTCTTCGCCGTAGCCCTTGCCGAAGGCGTCCGCGTCGAGGGGGCCGAGCTGCGCGATGAGCGATCCGCGCATGTAGAAGCAGAAGCCGACACCCGTCGGCACCTCGACCCAGCGGCCCGCATTGGCGGCCGCCGCCCCTGCGTCGAGGGCCCGGGGCGAGAGTTCGAGGGCAACCGTGTTGTTGCGGTCGGAATCGGGATAGCTGCAGATCGTCGCGTTGTTGGAAAACGGCGTGATCGTGCCGACCCGTGGATCGCGCGCCGCATGGGCGAGCAGGCGGTCGATCCAGTCGCCGAACACGATGGTGTCGCTGTTGAGCAGGATCACGTCCCGCGCGCCCGTCATGTCGAGGGCGCGGTTGATGGTGCCGACGAAGCCGAGGTTGGTTGGGTTCTCGTAGTAGGTGAACAGCCCCCGCGCGGCGAGCGCCCGCAATGCATCCGTCAGGGGCGCATCGGGACTGCGGTCGTTGAGCACGAGGAGAGCGAAGGGCGCCACCTGCGGCTCCGCCAGCACCGCGTGGAGCGCGCGCAAGGTCTCGTCGTAGCCCTTGTAGACCGGCACCACCACGACGACCCGGGCGGCGTCGAGGGCGGCGGCGGCCGGGACCGCATCCCATTCGGCGGCACTGGGTGCCCGGGTCGGTGGCCACTTGGTGTTGCCGAGGGGGTTGGGCTTGCGCCCCTCCGCCCGGCCGAAGCGCAGGTAGTGGAAGAACGGATTGGTGCCGCTGAGGATCAGATCGGGATTGGTCCTGACGTAGTACGATGTCCAGAACAGCTCCGTCGGATCGCGGCCCTCCTTCCAGCCGTGGCTGGCATAGTGGGTCGCGGGGTCTATCCCCGAGGCCGCCACGTCGGCGTAGCTCGCCCGGTAATGGGCGGCATCGAACTCCGGTCGAATGGCCGCGACGATGTCGGAGAGGGGGGTCCGGTCGCCATGGGCCTGCCCGAAGGCCGGTGCCGTATTCGTCGAGACGTAATGATAGAAGGGACTGACGTTCAGCAGGCGGACCTGCGGGTGGGCGTGGAGATAGGCGGTCCCGTCGAAATCCGGGCGCGGGTCGAGGCCCCGCCGCCACCCCACCGCCAGATAATCGAGGAGGGCCGTTTCGGGATCGACGATACCCGTGAGCGAGCCGTAGTACCGCGCGTCGAAATAGGGGCGGACCACATCGGCCTGTACGGCGTGGAACGCCTCGGGCGTTGCCGGCCAGGTCTGTCGGCCGGCACGGGCCGCCCCCGACTCGACATGGGCTTCGAGGGGGTTCCGCTCGATCCCGGCGGTCTTGAGGTACCTGTCCTTGTAGTACAGGGTGGAGAAGTTCGGCGCCGGGTCGCGGCCCTCGCGGAATCCGTGCCGGAGATAATGATCCAGCGGGCCACCGCCGTAATCGCTGACATCAGGGTACTGGGCAGTATAATAGCCGGGATCGAACAGCTTTTGAATACGTCGCGAGCGTATCGAGAAGAATGAATACGCTTTCTGCCTCATGGCTTACTGTGATCCTCCCACGGCAGCGTGTTCCGTACGCGCTCGCGGTCCGATCGGTCAACCCGCGCGAGGGCGCGGCCCCTCACGTGGCCGGCACTTTCGCGAGGGGCGCGACGACGGCGCTGCGGAAGGCGCGCAGGAGGTCGACGTCGAGTTTCGGACCCATGTCCCGCATGATCTCGTGCGCCTCCTCGTGAGGCAGCGGATCGCGGTAGGCCCGCCGCTCCGTCAGGGCGGAATGGATGTCGCAGATGGTGACGAGGCGCACGAGGTCGGGAATCTCGTGCGCCGACAGGCCGTCCGGATACCCGCTGCCGTCGAGCATCTCGTGGTGGTGTCGCACCACGGCGAGCATGTTCGCGTCGAACCCCCCCTGCGCTTCCAGGAGATTGGCGCCGACGGAGGGATGGGTGCGCATCACCGCCATCTCGTCGGGGCTGAGCCGGCCGGGCTTGTTGAGGATCGCCAGGGGGATCCGTGATTTTCCGATATCGTGCAGCAGGGCGGCGCGGGCCAGACGCATCTGGTCGGCCCGGGCGAGCTTCAACCCGCCCGCGAAGGCGGCGGCATAGCCGGCCACGCTCAGGGAGTGCTGGTAGAGTTGCTGGTCGTAACTGCCGATGACCTCGAGCCAGGTCCGGATGCCGCATTCGGAGATCGTTTCGAGGATCACCTCGGTGCCGGCATCGACGGCGGCAGGGGAGACGGCTTCACCGCGGCGTGCCGCATCGAAGGCCTCGCCCACGGCGCGATTGGCCAGATCGGCCTTGGCGGTGAAGCGGGCCGTGCGGTCGAAAGCCCGTGTCCGGGCGGTCTGGACGACATCCATGAGACTGAAGACCGCCGCGAGCACGGTCTTGCGCGGCGTGTCGGTGGGCAGGAACCGCGTCGGGGCCGGGCGCGTCGTCATGGGCTGGAGGGCGAGTTGCAGGCTCGGGATACGCAGGCCATGCAGGCGGGCGACCCAGGCCTCGGCCGCCGCCTCATCGCGGCTGACGTCCACCACCGCGAGCAGGGGGCGTTGCGCCGGCATTCCCGCCCCGGCCGCGATCTGCCGGCAGGCGACGACGGTGTCGATCGCCTGCACGAGGAGACCCGCCTGCTCCGGGCGGTCCGAGATGACGAGAACGGAGGATTCCTGTGTCACGCGTGCGTCCGCTCGCAATGGCGCACGTTCCAGTCCCGAAACGGGCGAACTGTCACCTCTATCAATATCATTATCGAACACTTCACTACAAAATGTTTCACGCGCCCGGGTTTTCGCGTTGGGGCAAGCGAAGGCCGGGCCAGGGCTTGTGCTGGCCCGGTCCGCTTCCCACGGCCCCCGGCGATCCGCTGCCGGCGCGGCAGGCTTGCCGGGTCCTTACCCCCATGCCACATGCCCGGCTCGATCGCGGCGGGGACGAGCACGGATGGTGGAGCGGATCTTCGAGCGGGTGCGGTTCGCGAGCCAGTGGCTTCTCGCCCCGTTCTACGCGGCCCTCGGCATCGGCATCGTGGTGTTGCTGGTCAAGCTCCTCCAGGAGCTTGCCCATTTCGTCCTGCACATGTGGGACGCCACCGAATCGCAGGTGGTGCTCGGCGTCCCGACCATGGTCGACCTCTCGCTGACGGCCTCGCTGCTCATCATCGTCATGTTCTCCGGCTACGAGAACTTCGTCTCGAAGATCGACCATGCGGACCACAAGGACTGGCCCGCCTGGATGGGCACCATCGACTTCACCGGGCTCAAGCTGAAGCTCGTCTCCTCCATCGTGGCCATCTCGGCGATCTCGCTGCTGAAGGCGTTCATGGACCTGAAGGCGATGAGCGATCGCGACTTGTACTGGCTGGTGGGCATTCACATGGTCTTCGTGGTCTCGGGTCTGCTCATGGCCCTCACCGACCGAACCATCGCCGGGCACCACGAGTGGTGAACCGGGCGAGCGCCCCACGGACTGGTTCCTGGAGTGCTTCATGGACCGGCACTTGAACCGGCGCGAGGCGGTGGCGGCCGCCCTGCTGCGCCTCGCGCCGCGCCTGCCCGAATTCGAGGCCGGCGCGATCCTCGACCGGGCACTGGCGAGTCCCGGTCTGCGCGGGGCGGCTCCGGAGACGGCCGCTTGGCTCTGCCTCGTGGCCTATGGCCGGCACGTCTTCACCGACTACGATGCCCTCCTGGACGACGGCTACGATCGCGACAGCGCGCGCCACTTCGTGCTCGACGATCTCAATGCGGCCCTGGGAGCCTGGGGCGTGCGCCGGCTGATCTCCGAGGAGGAAACCGACCGGGAAACGGACGGCGAGGGCTGACGTCGGTCGCGGGCTTGTGCCGTGCCGGCCCTCGCGGCAGTCTCGCGTGGGCAGGCGGTCTCGCGTGGGAAACGCCGGACCTGGGCCGGCGGGCGGAGGCCGGGATTCATGGGGCTTGGTGAATGCGATATTCCGGAGAAGCAGATCGGCACCCGGACGAATCTATCCGTGGCGTCGGTTTGAGGCGGATGCGCATCGCCGCCGCCGTCCTGCTCCTCGCAGCGGGCACCGCCGAGGCACAGGAGCCGGCCCGGTCCGCCGAAGTACCACCCGGCGCCTCGGCCGATTCGGCGGCCTGCACGGGCTTCGACTGGGCGCTCCTGCGCGAGCAGGCGTGGTTCGCGGCGCCCGGCCTGCCGCAGGTGGCGAGCGGCGGCACCCTGCCGGTGGGGATGCCGGGCGCCCTGCTCGGTCTGAAGCCGCAGGCGGAGGTCGCACCGCCGTTTCCGCCCTCCCGCGAAGCGAAGCCCGGGACCTATGGCGGCGTGCTGACCGTTCCAGCTCCGGTCACGCCGGGCCTGTATCAGGTCACCTTGTCCGACCGCGCCTGGATCGATGTCAGCCAGGATGGCAAGACCCCGCGGTCCCCGGTGGCCCACACCATGCGACCGGGTTGCGCGGTCCTCGCCAAGAGCGTTCGCTTCCAGCTCGGCGCCGTGCCCATCACCATCGTGGTGAGCGGGGCCGAGGCCGATACGATCCGCATCGCCGTCGCGCCCGCCGAGTGAACGTCCCGCGCCGCCCCTCGATCGGATGTCGGTTTCCGGCCCGCGTGCCGCGGCGCGCCGAAGGTTTTGTCGCGCACACGCGGTCGCGCCGCCGCCGCCGATGGGCTAGCCTCGCGAACCCACCCTTCATTCCCGTGCCTGGAGCGTAAGCCCCTGTCCCTTCGCCGGTCCCTTCGTCCGATCCGCCTCGCGACCCTCGCGATCCTCGCCCTCGGCACGGCCGCGCAGGCTCAGGATCGGGGAACCCTCGACCCGAAGCCCCTGCCGCCCCTCGCCGATCCCGACGCGCCCGGCACCCCCGCCAAGGCCCTGTTCGGCCGGGCGACATCGCCGGCGCCCGGCCCCGCGCATGCGTACGGCTCCTATGCCAAGGGCTGTTTCTCGGGTGGCGAAGCCCTGGCGGTGGACGGGCCGACCTGGCAGGTGATGCGCCTGTCGCGCAATCGCATGTGGGGCACCCCGCCCCTGGTGGACTTCCTGGAGCGGCTGGCCGCCAAGGCGCCGCGGGTCGGCTGGCCCGGCCTCCTCGTCGGCGACATGTCGCAGCCGCGCGGCGGCCCGATGCTGACCGGCCACGCCTCGCACCAGCTCGGTCTCGATGCCGACATCTGGCTGACCCCGATGCCGGACCACCGCATGAGCCGGCGCGAGCGCGAAGAGACCTCCGCCACCAACGTCGTCCGGGCCGACCGCCTCGACATCGACCCGGGGGTGTGGGCGCCCGAGCACCTAAAGCTCATCCGCCTCACGGCGCAGCAGCCCGAGGTGGCGCGCCTGTTCGTCAATCCGGCGATCAAGAAGGCCCTGTGCCGCGAGGCCGGTGGCGACCGTTCCTGGCTGTCCAAGGTGCGGCCCATGTACGGGCACAACTACCACTACCACATCCGCCTCGCCTGCCCGGCGGGGCAGGACCAGTGCGGCGACCAGGCCCCACCGCCCGGCGGCGACGGCTGCGGCGAGGAGCTCGCCTACTGGTTCAGCGATGCGGTGCTGAACCCACCGAAATCGACGAAGCCCGGTAAGCCCCGGCCGCCGATGACCATGGCGGCGCTGCCGGCGGCGTGCCGGGCTGTGCTCAAGGCACGCTGAGGCCTCGGTGTGGCCGTCGAACCGGCGCGCCACCTTCCCAAAGTCACGCCCCGGTCCAGTTAAGGCGCCATGCTCAACGATCGTCGCCTCGCGCAGCGCGCCCTGCGCCGCCCCGACCATCCCAGTCCGATGGTCGATCGGCCCGGCTTGCGTAAGATCCTGAGCTGGAATCTCCTGCGGCGCACGGGGGCCAACGTCGCCGTGCTCGCCACCCTGATCGAGCGCGAGAAACCCGACCTCGTGCTCATGCAGGAGGCTACGAAGGAGATCGCCGGGCTGAAGGACCGGCTGGGGGGGGATTATGCTTGGGCACCCCTGCCGGGCCGAATCCATGGACCGGCTCTTTGGAGCCCGACGCCGTTCATCGCTCCACCGATCATCGTCGAACTGCCGTCGGGGGCGATGTTCGACCGGGTCTGCCAGATCCTCGACCTCGGCGGGTTCGGCGTCGCCAATGTGCACCTCTCCCACGGACAGATGCTGAACCGGCGTCAGTTGCGCCGGATTGCCGAGAACCTACCGGATTGCGCGGCGGTGATTGGCGACTACAACCTCGTCGGCCCGCCCATGCTGGCCGGGTTCCGGGATGTCGGGCCGCGCCTTCCGACCCATGCGATGGCTCGACTGGTTCCCCTGCGACTCGACCGCTGCCTCGTGCGTGGGCTCACCTGCCACGCCTCGGCGGTCCTGCCGCGCGGCCCCTCGGACCACCGCCCCATCATCGTCCACCTGGCGCCCACCCCCCTGCAGGCGCGGCGGCCGGACCGCGACGCCGCACGGAGCTCGTTCGATCGGTTCGCGATGCGGATCTCGGCGTCCCTTAGGGGCCGCGCGCGCCGGCCCTAGCCAGGCTGGATCACAGGTACGGCAGGGCCAATCGGACGCCCGCATCCCGCAGCCGCACGGGCAAGGCGCGCGCAGCCAGATGCTCGCGCGTCAGGCGGACCTCCATCTTGGCGCGCATGATGGCGTCGAGGGCCTCCGCGAGATCGGGATCGTACAGCTCGACGTTCACCTCGAAGTTGAGGCGAAAGCTGCGCATGTCCCAGTTGGCCGAGCCGATGAAGCACCACGTCCCGTCGACGACGAGGAGCTTCGAATGGTCGAAGGGCGGTGCGTCGAGCCAGATCCGGACCCCGCTGCGCAAGAGCGGATCGACATGCGCCCGCGTCGCCCAATCCACGAAGCGGTGGTCGCTGACCTTCGGGATGACGATGTCGACGCGGATGCCCCGGTTGGCCGCGAGGCAGAGGGCGCTGGTCAGGATCTCGTTCGGTAGGAAGTAGGGTGTCGAGAGGCGGATGCTGCGTGTGGCGCAGGCCACGGCCTGGAGGATCACGAGCTCGATCTTGCGCAGGTCCGCGTCCGGTCCCGAGGTGACGACCCGCGCCGGGATGGTACCGGCCGGTGCGAGGCGTGGGAACCATGCCTCGCCGGTCAGGTCCTCGCCCGCCACGAAGATCCAGTCGCTGGCGAACGCCGCCGCCAGCTGGTCGACCACCGGCCCTTCGAGACGGAAATGCGTGTCGCGGATCGGATGGGGCGGGGCCTGCGAAACCCGGTTGCCGTCGGCGATGTTGAGGCCGCCGGTGAAGGCGGTCCGGCCATCGAGGATGAGGAGCTTCTTGTGGGTCCGCATGTTGAGGAACGGCATGCGCCAAGGCAGGGCCGAGTGCATGAATCGGCCCGCCGGCACGCCGGCCCGTTGCAGGCGCCGAGTGATGCCGGGTGGAAAGTAGCCGCCGCCGATGCCGTCGATGATCACCCGAACGGCGATGCCGCGTCCATGCGCCTCGATGAGGGCGTCGCAGAAGGCCCGGCCCGTCGCGTCGTCGCGGAAGATGTAGCTTGAGAGCGCCACCGAGGCCCGAGCCGCGGCGATCTCCGCCAGCATGACCGGATAGGCGGCGTCGCCGTTGCGCAGCACGGTGACGGAATTGCCAGGCCGCAGGGGCAGCCGGGTGATCAGCCGTACGGCGTGGTCGAGGGGCCCGAAGGCTTGGGGCAGAGGCGGCGGTGTTGGATCGTCGTCGGACGAGACGGCGGACCCGGCGGCTTGTGTGGGCCGGATGCGCAGCTTGTGCGCCCGGCGCGTCACCCGGTTGACGCCGAACAGGGCGTAGAGCCCGGCCCCGAACATCGGCGAGAGCCAGGCGAGACCGATCCAGCCGATGGCGCCCCCGACCTCGCGCTTGCGCAGCAGCACATGCATGGTCACGACGACGGACAGGCCGAGCCCGAGGACGGCGAAGACTTCGGACCGGATCGACAGCATGTCGCCAATCCATCTCAGTAGGGCCTGTTCCAACGCCGTTCCTCATCCCACGATCGGAGGTGGGATACGAGAAACGTCCGGCCGCTCCAAACGCCCCGTCAGGGCCGGGCGAGATCGGCGAGCAGGCTCGATGCCACCGTCGCCTTGGACACCGTGAGGCCCGAGGCCGCGATGGCTTCGACGGCCCTGCGGATGCGGGTGAGGGCGGGGCCACGCGCGGCGCTCCAGGCCTCGACGGCCTCCGGCCCCGTTCCGACATCGGCCACCACCTCAGCCGTGAGGCGGCGGTGGGCGGTGGAGAGTCCGGAGATCGCCCGCTCCAGGGCGACCCGGTCGAAGGTGTCGTCCACGGGGACCTTCCGCGCGGCGGCCACGAGATCGTCGAGGCTGAAATGCCGGGCGAGGGCGAAATGCGTCGCCGCGATGCCGGCGACCGGCTGCCCGCCATCCTCCGCCACTCGGACGATGTCCGGGCCGGCGGCCAGCGCTGCCAGGGAGGCGAGGCGTCGGGCGGCCTCGGGAGGTAGGCCGTGTCCGACGAGTTCCGCCTGCCGGGCGTCGAGGGCGCCCTTCGCCTCCGGGCCGAGGATCTCGGGCAGCGCGGCCATCACGGCGGCGATGCCTTCGCGGTAGCGTGCCACCAGGGGGGCGACGCTGCCCGAGAGGTCGAGGTTGCGGATGAACCAGACGATGCGGCCCGTCAGCAGATCCTGCACATCGGCGTAGAGGTCGAGTTGGGCCTGTCCCGGCACGGCGCCGGCGAGCCCGTCGATGGCGAGATTCAGCTCCATCAGGCCGAAGGCGTCGCGGGTCACCGCGTAGGCCTTGGCGATGGTGGCCGCGTCGGCCCCGGTCTCGTCGATGAGGCGGGTGACGAGGGAGGGACCGCCCCGGTTGACGATGATGTTGGAGAGCGCCGTGGCGATGATCTCGCGGCGCAGGCGGTGGCCCTTTACCGCGTCGGGGAACTGCCGGCGCAGGGCTTGCGGGAAGTAGCGCTGCAGTTCGCGGTCGAAATACGGGTCGTTCGGCACCGGGCTCGCCAGGATCGCGTCGTAGAGCGACAGCTTGGCGTAGGCCAGAATCACGGCGTATTCCGGCCGCGTCAGACCCTCGCCCCGGCGCATGCGCTCGGCGATGGCGGCATCGTCGGGCAGGAACTCCACGGCCCGGTCGAGGCGACCTTCGGCCTCCAGGGACTGGAGGGTGCGAACCGCGAAGCCGGTCTCGCCGACGCCGCGGCGCAGGGCAAGCGACAAGGCCAGGGTCTGGAGCTCGTTGTTGCGCAGGACCAGGGCCGCGACCTCGTCGGTCATGCCGACGAGGAGCGCGTTGCGGGCGGCCGCGTCGAGGCGTCCGTCGCGCTCCGGCATCATCAGGGCGATCTTGATGTTCACCTCGACGTCGGAGGTGTTCACCCCGGCCGAATTGTCGATGGCGTCGGTGTTGAGGCGGATTCCGGCCCGCGCCGCCTCGATCCGCCCGCGCTGGGTCAGGCCGAGATTGGCGCCCTCGCCGACGACCCTGACACGCAGGACCGAACCGGTGATGCGCACGGCGTCGTTGGCCCGGTCGCCGGCCTCCTCGTCGGTCTCGGAGCCGGCGCGGACATAGGTGCCGATGCCGCCGAACCACAGGAGGTCGACGGGGGCCTTGAGGATCGCCTGCATCACCTCGGCCGGCGTCGCCTCGGCGCGTTCGAACCCCAGCACGGCCTGGATCTCCGGCGAGAGGGGGATCGTCTTCAGGCTGCGGGAAAACACGCCGCCGCCGGTCGAGATCAGCCCGGTGTCGTAGTCGCGCCAGCTCGAACGCCCGAGGTCGAACAGACGCTGGCGCTCGGCGAAGCTCGCGGCCGGATCGGGCGCGGGGTCGAGGAAGATGTCGCGGTGGTCGAAGGCCGCGACGAGCCGGAGGCTCCGCGACAGCAGCATGCCGTTGCCGAACACGTCGCCCGACATGTCGCCGACGCCCACGACGGTGACCGGGTCGGCCTGGACGTCGACATCCATCTCGCGGAAGTGGCGCTTGACCGCTTCCCAGGCGCCCCGCGCGGTGATGCCCATGCGCTTGTGGTCGTAACCCTGGCTGCCGCCCGAGGCGAAGGCGTCGCCGAGCCAGTGGCCGCGCTCCAGGGAGAGGGCGTTGGCGATGTCCGAGAAGGTGGCGGTGCCCTTGTCGGCCGCCACCACGAGGTAGGCGTCGTCGGAATCGTGGCGCACCGTGTCGGCCGGCGGCCGGATCGCATCGTCGACGATGTTGTCGGTGAGTTCCAGCAGGGTGCGGATGAAGACGCGGTAGCTCTCTGTGCCTTCCGCGAGCCAGGCTTCGCGGTCGGAGGCCGGCGGCAGGCGCTTGGGGAAGAAGCCGCCCTTGGCGCCCACCGGCACGATGACGGCGTTCTTGACCTGCTGGGCCTTCACCAAGCCCAGGATCTCGGTCCGAAAATCCTCCGGCCGGTCGGACCAGCGCAGGCCGCCGCGGGCCACGTAGCCGTAGCGCAGGTGCACGCCCTCCAGGCGCGGCGCGTAGACGAAGATCTCGAAGAACGGGCGTGGCAGGGGCATGCCGTTCACCTTGGCGCAGGCGAACTTGAACGCGATGGTTTCGCGCATCCCGCCGTCGTCGTGGCGTTGGAAGAAGTTCGTCCGTACGGCGGCTTCGACCAGATTGACGAAGCGGCGCAGGATTCGGTCTTCGTCCAGACTGGTGACCTCGCCCAGCGCCGTCTCGATCTCCGCCCGGATGGCGGCTTCGCGTGCCGTGCGGTCCTTCCCGGCCTCCTCTTGTCCCGCCGGATCGAACCGGGCGTGGAACAGGGCGACGATCCGGCCGGCGATGGCCGGATGCAGGCTGAGGGTCGCGGCGAGGTAATCCTGCCCGTAGCGGATTCGCAGCTGGCGCAGGTAGCGCCCGAGGCCGCGCAGGAGGGCGACATCGCGCCAGCCGAGGTCGCCCTCCAGCACGAGGCGGTTGTAGCCGTCTGAGTCCGCTTCGCCCGCCGCGATGGCGAGGAGTGCGGCTTCCAGGGGGGCTTCCAGCCGGTCCCGGTCGATGGGCGCCCCGGTGGCCCGCTCCAGCAGCATGTCGTGGAGCCAGACCTGCGCGGCGTCCGGCCCGTCCCCGGTGCGGACGCGGTAGGTGCGCTCGTTGATCACCCGGAAGCCGAGATTTTCCAGAGCCGGCACCCGGTCGGACAGGGAGAGCGATGCCCCCCGCGAAAACACCTTGAGGCGTATCTGGTGAGCCGGGTCGGTGTCGCGCCGGCCGATATCGACGGCGCGCGGGCGCGCTTCGCTCAGGGCTTCGAGGATGGCGATGTCGGCGATGGCGACGGCGGGCGCGAAGTTTTCGCGATACGCGGCCGAGAACGCGTCTGTGTAGCGGGCGGCCAGCGCCCGGGCCTGCCGGCCGGGCATCGCCTCCGCGAGGGCGAGACGCAGGTCGTCGCTCCAGGTTCGCACCAGGGCGCCGATCCCCGCCTCCAGGGTGGCGGGGTCGCGCTCGGCCGCGCCGTCCTCGGGCAGGCCGATGATGTAGTGGGTCCGGGCGAGCGGGCCTTCGGGGAAGTCCGGATAGGCCGCCGAGAGCCGGCCGCCGTATTCCCTGGCGAGGTAGGCGCCGACGCGCAGGCGGACCTGTGAATCGTAGCGGTCCTTCGGCACGTAGACGAGGAGCGAGACGAAGCGGCCGAAGCGGTCGGGCCGGGACAGGACGCGGATGCGCGGCCCTTCCGCGAGGCTGCCGATGGCGAGTGTGAAGCGGTAGAGGCGATCGACGGTGATCTGGAACAGGTCGTCGCGGGGATAGGTCTCCAGGACGTTGAGCAGGCTGCGTCCGGCGTGGCTCGTCGGGTCGAGGCCGGCCTTCGCGACCACGGCGGCGACCTTTTCGCGGAGGTAGGGGACTTCGCGTGCCAGGGCGGTGTAGGCGGCGGCCGTGAACAGGCCGACGAGGCGGACTTCGCCGGACAAGGTCCCGTCCGGGGAAAACAGCTTGACCCCGACATAGTCGAGATGGGCGGCGCGGTGGACCCGCGACTTCACGCTCGCCTTGGTGACGAGGAGCGCCTGCGGTTCTTCGAGGAAGGCGCGGATCTCGGGCGTGTCGTCGGCGAGCGTCCGTCCGCGCCGCAGGACTTCGACGGCGGGGTCGCGCAGGACGCCCCGGTTGGCCTCCGGCACCACCGCATGGGTGCCGCCGGTGAGGTCGTACTCGCGCAGGCCCAGCAGCGTGAAGTGGCCATCGCGTAGCCATTCGAGGAAGGCGTGCGCCTCCCGGACTTCAGCCCCCGGCAGGGATGTCCGTCCCGTCGCGTAATCCTGTGCCAGGGCGGCGAGGCGCGCCAGCATGGCGTCTCCATCGTCCGTCGCGCGGGCGACATCGCGGAACACGGCCGTGAGGCCGGCCTCGAGGCGGTCGCGGGCCTCGCCGGCATCGAGACGGTCGAGGTGGAGATGGATGAAGCTCTCGCGCGTGAAGGCCGCGTGGGCGTCCGCCGTGGTCTCGCCGACCACCCGCACGAGGTCGCCGTCCGCGTCGCGCTCCACGCCGAGGATCGGGTGGGCGACGAGGTGCGGTGTCAGCCCCTGTTCGGTCAACTCGGCGAGCGTCGAGTCGAGGAGGAACGGCCGGTTGTCGTTGACCACTTCGACGACGGTGAGTTCACGTGGCCGGCCGTCCCGGTCGACGGTCAGATCGGACAGGCGCAGGTCCGACGGGGCGCCGGCCCTGCGGGGCGCGGCCAGATGCTGACGGGCGGCCAGCGCCAGATCGGCCAGGGCGTCCGGTGTATAGGGCGCCAGATCCTCCGGCGAGGTGCGCCCGAACAGGTCGCGCACGAATCCGCCCGGGCCGTCCCGCCGATCCACGACGGCGGCCGCAGCCGTCAGGAGGTCGTCGCGGATCGAGCGCGCCTGGGCACTGGCCAGGGCCGTGGCTGCTTCGCTGCCCATGATCGTCGATCCTTTCACGCGCTCGAACCATCCTCGCACCTCCGCGTGACAGGCGGACGGGCGTCGAGTTGCGGTCAACCGGGCCGATCTTGGCCGGAGGCGGCGGATCATGCGCAGGGTCGGCAGCCGGTATCAATCGGTCCCGGTGGGCGCCCGCATGACGTTGGGGCTGCGGTGTCAGTCCCCCTGCCGGGGCCGGGGGCGGACGGGCCGGCTGACGAAGCGCGATCCCGCGACGAGGAAGCGCCAGGGCGTCTCGACGGCGCGGGTGAGGCCGATGCGGCCGCAGGCCACCACCGTGCCGGCCGGCGCGCCGAAGGCGAGGTGGAACGGCGCACGGTCCAGTGGAACGCCGTCCTGCGCGTCCGTCACGCCGAGCGCCTGGCACAAACGGCCCGGTCCGGCGCAGAGCCGGCGCGGATCGTCGAGGCCGCGCCGTGCCGCCATCGTCGCCGGATCGTACCGCGGCTCGAGGGCGCGCAGGAGCACGGCGCTGCCCGGTTCGCAGACGAGGTTGAGGCACCAGTGCAGGCCGTAGGAGCGGTAAACGTAGGCGTGACCGGCGGGGCCGAACATGCTGGCGTTGCGCCGCGTCGGGCCGGCGAAGCTGTGCGAGGCCGGGTCGGTCCGGTCGTAGGCCTCCGTCTCCACGATGGGCCCGCCGACCCCGTCGACCCGCAACACGCAGCCGACGAGATCGCGCGCGACCTGCACCGCCGGCCGCGCGAAGAAGGCCGCCGGCAGCGCCGCTTCGGTCACGGGAGCTTCGCGCCCTTCGCCGCTTCGCGGGCGCGGGTGAAGGCCTCGGGGCCGAGATGGAGGGCGACGCGAATCGCTTCCTCGACGAAAGCCGGCGCCGTGAGGCCGGCGGCCTTGGCGGCGCGGGAGACGTCGAGGCCGAGCGCCAGATCGACGGGAATCGGCGTGGTGCGGGGCGGGGCCGCCATGGCGGCGGCCAGCGCCGCCGTCCCGGTGAGCCGGGCCGGGGCGGGCGGGCTCGGGATCGGCGCGGCCGAAACCGAGGCCGGAAGCGTGGTCGTGGTCGTCCCGGCGGCCGATCCGGCGGGGGCCGCCAGGGCCTGCCGACGTCCTTGTGCGGCGAGGCGGTCCGCCCGCTCGTTGCCGGCCTCGCCGGTGTGGCCGCGCACCCAGGTCCAGCGCACGTCACGCCGGGCCGCCAGGGTGTCGAGGGTCTGCATGAGATCGACGTTCTTGACCGGGCCGGTGCTCGTGCGCCAGCCCTTGGCCTTCCAGCCCTTCATCCATTCCGTCACCGACTTGATGACGTACTGGCTGTCGCAGCGCATCTCGAGGGCGGCCCCCTCGGGGAAGTGGGAGAGCGCGCTGATGGCGGCCGTCAATTCCATGCGGTTGTTGGTGGTGGAACGCTCGCCGCCGCACAGCTCGATGGTGCCGGTCTCGGCCTGGATCACCACGCCCCAGCCGCCGGGGCCGGGATTGGGGTCGCATCCGCCGTCGGCGTAGACGATGGTTCGCATGGGGGCTCGATCCGTTGGGCGGATGGGATTGGGGCGCCGCCCATAGCACGGGCCGCCCCCGCTCCGGCACCCCCGCCGGGCGGTTCGCTCAGCGCGGATTCTGCCAGGTGGTGGCGGGCTGGGTGGTGGCGGGCGGGCGCGGGGCCGTCACCGATCCCGTGGTCGCCGCGGCCGGGATCGGCCGGCGGGCTTCCTCGCCACGCTCGGCGACGTTCACGGGCCGGGCCTGCGCCGCCTGGCGCCGTGTGCGCACGGCCTTGGCCCGGCGGACGCGGCGGGGCCGAGCCCGCTCGGAATTGGAGCCGACGACGCCGCCCACCACCGCGCCGACCACGGCCCCGATGGGACCGCCGACCACGGCACCCGCGACGGCGCCCGTGCCGACGCCGACTACTGTGTTGCTCGCCGCCTGCACGGTCGCCGGCACCGCCAGCAGGCCGAGGAGCATCCCGCCCAAAACACGTTTCTTCATTGCTCGGACCTCTCCGACGGGGGCTGCCAGCGTCCGCCCCGGGGGGCGAGGCGGCGCGAAGAGGGCGCGTCGCCGGACGTGTCCCGATGTGGGACATCGGGTTCGAGAGGCTCGTGTGGCGCCTCACCGTGACCAAATCGGGGCCGGGTTCGGATGGGCGTCACGCTCGTATCCCTCCCGAAGCGTCGCCGGGTCGCTCAGTCGCCCATGCGCTGGAAGCTACAGGTGCCCAGGCCGGTATCGCGATAGCCCGCCGGGCAGTCCCCGACGCAGGTGCCGGCCGCGAACTTGAGCGGCGGCTCGCACAGGTGGGCGAAGCCGTCGTTCCGCCGCGCGGCCGGCGCCGAGTCCCGGTGCGCGCCCTGCACGGGCGTGCCGGCCGGCAACGCCGCCGCCAGTGTCAGGAGGGAAGCGAGGGCGAGGCGACGGGTCAGCGGGCGCTCCCTCCGGTCGGGCAACCGGCCGCGGTGCGTGGGCCGGAGCCCTCCGACCTCGCCCGGCGCATGGTGCCTCAGGCGGCGCAGTCGAGGAAGCCGGCGCGGATCGCCTCCGGGTCGAGCTTGCGCCCGATGAACACCACCCGCGACACGCGGGCCTCGCCGTCCTTCCACGGACCCTGGAGGTCGCCGTCGAGGATCTGGTGGACGCCCTGGAATACGAAGCGCTGGGGCTCCTCCGGGAACGCGACGATGCCCTTGCAGCGCAGGATGTCCGGCCCCTGCACCTGGGTCAGGGTCGAGATCCACGGCATGAACTTTTCGGGGTCCACCGGGCCGTCGATGCGGGCGGAGACCGACTGCATCTCGTCGTCGTGATGGTGATGGTGGCCCTCCTCGAGGAAGTCGGGCTCGATGTCGAGGATGCGCGACAGGTCGAAGGCGTTGCGGTCCAGCACCTGATCGAGGGGCACGTCGCAGCGGCTGGTGCGGTGAACCTTGGCGTAGGGGTTGATCGACCGGATCAGCCCCTCGACGCGGTCGAGGTCGGCCGGCTCGACGAGATCGGCCTTGTTCAACAGGATCACGTCCGCGAAGGCGATCTGATTCTTGGCCTCGGGGGCGTCCTTGAGCCGGTCGGCGAGCCATTTGGCGTCCGCCACCGTCACCACGGCGTCGAGGCGGGCGGCGCCGCCGACATCCTCGTCGATGAAGAAGGTCTGGGCGACGGGGGCTGGGTCGGCGAGGCCCGTGGTCTCGACGATGATCGCGTCGAACTTGCCGCGCCGCTTCACCAGGCCGTCCATGATGCGGATGAGGTCGCCGCGCACGGTGCAGCAGACGCAGCCGTTGTTCATCTCGAACACTTCCTCGTCGGCGCCGATGACGAGGTCGTTGTCGATGCCGATCTCGCCGAACTCGTTGACGATCACCGCGTAGCGCTTGCCGTGGTTCTCCGTGAGGATGCGGTTGAGGAGCGTGGTCTTGCCGGCCCCGAGATAGCCCGTGAGCACGGTCACGGGGATTTTTTGGGCGCCGGCGTTCGGGCTGTCGGAGTTCGGGCTTTCGGACATGGCGGCTCTTTTCGGGTTTCCGGGGACGGCTTTGGCCGGGTGTCGGGGTGTTATATTGTATCATCGCCTTGCGATGGAAGGCCGTCCCGGCTCGGCCGGCGCATTACTCCAGCCTTCGCTTCCTCGCTGCGGGCTGGTGGATCCATACATCGGCGAGAGCGCCGATCGCTCCGAGCGAGGTACGGGGGCTCCTCCTTCTCCCTTGTGGAGCGGGGGCGATGGGGTTCCGCCCGCCTCCGCAGGGAGACAGGCACACGCGGTCGCTCCCCACCGGCGAGGAGGGCCGCGTCGCGTTAAAATCCAGGAATGCGATCGTCTGCGAGGAGGTGAGGGAGTGCGCGAGGGTGGTATCCCGCCGTGCGAGGTCCGTAGCCTGGGGGAGGGACTGGAGGCGGCGCCCGCACTGTCGACGCGCCGTGTGGCGACGTTCGTCGCGGACATCCGAGGCTCGCTACCCCGCTGCCGAGGCCGCATGCGACCCGTGTCAGGCATGCTGAAGTTCGCTAGCATTCCTTCGAAGCCGACATTTACCGGTCGCTGTTCGACGTTGGCTCGGAGCGGCGAGGGGACCGAAGCACCATGCCCATTCGTGCCGGGAAAGACGCTTTGATTGGGGTCGGGCTCGCGTTCACCGCGGGGTTCGTGGACGCTGCCGCCTTCATCGCCCTGACCGGCCTCTTCACGGCGCATGTGACAGGCAACTTCGTTCTGATCGGTGCGGAATTGGTCTCCACCTCGACGGGCGTCCTCGCCAAGCTGCTCGCCCTACCGATGTTCATCCTCGCCGTGGCTGTGACGCGCCTGATCGCCTTGGCCCTGGAGAGAAGAGGATCGCCGCCGCTGCGCCCCTTGCTGGCGCTCGAAGCCACCGTCCTGATCGCCTTCGCCATAGCGGGCGTGGCCATGTCGCCGCTCGGCTCACCGGATGGCGCGAAGGCGATCGGCGTCGGCATGCTCGGTGTTGCCGCGATGGGCATTCAGAACGGCATCGGGCGTCTCGTGATCGGCCACCTGGCGGCGACGACGGTGATGACCGTGAACGTCACGCAGGCCGTGATCGACGTGACCGACCGCCTGTGCGGGGCGAAGCTCGATGAGCAGGTCAGCACCCGCCTGCGGCGTACGCTGTCCGCCGTGGCGGCCTTCGCGGCGGGCGCACTGGCGGGGGCCTTCGGGATCGCCGCCTTGTCCTTCTGGTGCGTGCTCGTGCCGGCCTTCGTCCTCATCGGGCTGCTGATGGTTCCCGACCGGAGATCAGGTTCGTGAGCAGATGTTTTGGGGCCGGACGTGTCGAACGGCCTTCGGCATGGCGCCCATCCGGGCATTTCAGATGACGTTCCATGCACCGCGGATGGCGGGTCGGCCACGCGAACCGGGGGGCTGGAAAAACCCTTCCCCACCCAGTGACAACCTCGAGGTTTCCACACAGCCCGGATTGGGAAGTACTGGTTGGGCAGACCCATAGGGGTGCATCGACACGCGGCGAACGTTCGTCTCGGCCATTCGAGCACGGCGCTCGCGTGCCGCCCCTTCCCGGAGAGAACGTATGTTCACGCACGTCATGATCGGCAGCAACGATCTGGAGCAGGCCCGTCGCTTCTACGACGCCACATTCGCCGCGCTGGGAGGCAAGCCCGGCGAGATGGATGCCAGGCGCAGGCTGATCTACGCCCATGAGGGGGGTCGACTGATGATCACGAAACCCATCGACGGCAAACCGGCGAGCGCGGCCAATGGCGGGACGATCGGTCTCGCCGCAGCGAGCCGCGAGCATGTTCTCGCGTGGCACCGGGCCGGCACCGAGCATGGCGGTGCCGCGATCGAGAGCCCGCCCGCAGAGCGCCCGAACGGGGCGTTCGTCGCTTACCTTCGCGATCCGGACGGAAACAAGCTCACCGCACGGACCCGGCGGGTGACGTGACGGAAACCGCGGTCATCCTTGCCTGTTTCGGCCTAGGGGCGAGGGGCGAGGGCTGACGTTGCGCCTCCGACAAGGGTCGGCAGTCGGTGCGGCGACCTCGGCTGCTGCTTCCCTCCCCTCTCGCTCGGGGCCGGACAGTCACGACCCCACCCGTCTCGAACGCTTCGAGCGGGTGCCATCCGTCAGGTTCGCGCCACTCGACCGGCACGGGGCGGCCGCAAGGCGTCGCACAGGGCGCCGAGGGTTTCCCGGAATCCCGTCGTGCCGGCGAGCACGCGTTCCAGGAGAAGCGCCCCCTCCAGGGTCGCCACCACCAGCCGGGCCGATGAGGCGGGGATCACGTCCGCCCGCACGCCGCCGTCGCGGAGCCCGTCGGCGAGGACAGCCTCCAGCCAAGCGATGTGCTTGTCGAAGAACCGGGTGACGGCGATGCGGACGGGCTCCGGCAGGGTGTCGCGCTCCACCGCCAGCACGGCGCACAGGCAGCCGAGGTCATCTTCGACGCCCCCGAGATAGAGCCGGCCATAGGCCTCGATCCGCGCGACCCCGTCGGTCGTCTGGGCCAGGATCGCCGCGAGGGCCGCGTCGTAGCGGGCGTCGTAGGCCCCCACCAGGGCGAGGGCGAGATCGGCCTTGGTCGGGAAATGGTGGTGGATGCTCGCCTTGCGGATACCCACCACCGCGGCCAGGTCGGCGTAGCTGAAGCCAGAATACCCCCGGCCCCGGATCAGGGGCTCGGCCTGGAGCAGCAGTTCCGCGCGCGTGTCTCTCATGGACGGGGCAAATCTCCTGGGCGAGCCGAATTTCCTGAGCGAGCCGAATTCCAGTGCGGCCCGAATTCCAGCGCGGCACTGGGACGAGGAATAATTCCGGTTTCGGGAGTGCGCGAGGAACGTGTCCGCGGGCAGGAAAAGAAAGGTCGCGAAAATGTGCCGTTGACGGCAGGATAAATCTACCTACTAAATGGTAGCCAAGAAAACAAGCGGAGGACGTCCCGTATGCCGGCCCAGGATGGCCTCGTGGATCCGCGCCCCGTTGCGCGAAGCCTTCGGTCGAACCGGCGCCAGGCCCTGCGCGGCGGGCTGGCCCTGTTCGGCGGCCTGTGCCTGTGCTGCCTGCCGACCCTCGGGCGCTCGGCGGAGGGGTTCGCCCTGGACGAGGTCGGCCCCGGCATCTTCATCCGGCGCGGGCCCGACGCCGAGGCGTCGCCCGACAACGACGACGCCATCGCCAATATCGGTTTCATCGTCGGCGAGACCTCCGTGCTGGTCACCGAATCCGGCGGGAGTCTCGCCGACGGGCAGTGGCTGCGCGGGCAGATCAGAGCCCGCACGGACAAGCCCATCAGCCACGTGGTGCTCACCCACGTCCATCCCGACCATTGCTTCGGGGCCGAGGCGTTCGCGGCGGACAAGCCGGTCTTCATCGGCCATCATGCCCTGCGCGCGGCCCTGGATGCGCGCGGCGACTATTACCGCACCCGCCTCGTCGAGATTCTGGGGCCCGAGAAGGCCGGGCGAGTGGTGTATCCGACCCTCGAAGTCGCGGATCGCGCCGAGATCGATCTCGGCGGGCGCCGGCTCACCTTCCACGCCCACGGGGTGGCGCACACCAATTGCGACCTCTCCATGCGGGATTCGGCCTCCGGCATCCTGTTTCCCGCCGACCTCCTGTTCGTCACCCGCATTCCGTCCCTCGACGGCAGCCTCGCCGGCTGGCTGAAGGAGGCGGAGGTGCTCAAAGCCATGGGGGCGACGAAGGCGGTGCCGGGCCACGGCCCGACCCTGGTGGAGTTCGCGCCCGCCCTGGCCGACCTGACCCGCTACCTCGCCACCCTGCGCGACGAGACCCGCAAGGCGCTGGCCGGCGACATGCCCATCGAGAAGGCGGTGGCCACCATCGGCCGGTCGGAGGCCGACAAGTGGGCGCTGTTCGACCTCTACAACGGCCGCAACGTGACCCAGGCCTTCAAGGAACTCGAATGGGAGTGATCCCGCCCCATGTTACCCTCAAGAGGAGACACGCCATGAAGCCGTTCACCGCCGCCCTCGCCCTGTCGCTCGCCGCGTCGCTCCCGGCCGCCGCCCTGTTGACCGGTCCCGTTCTCGCCGCCGGCGCCTCGGACACGGACGCCGAGCGTCAAGCGCGCTGGAACGAGATCCGCACCTCGATCTTCGGCGACAAGGCCGTGCAGCACACCGACACCCTGGTGAAAGTCGACGCCCCGGTCCGGGCGTTGGACGCCGCCCTGGTGCCCATCACCCTGACCATGCCGGAGAAGGACAAGGTCGCGGGCGTGTCCCTGGTGATCGACGACAACCCGTCGCCCTACGCGGCCAACATCACCTTCGGCCCCGCCGCCGATCCGGGCGAGATCAAGCTCCGGGTGCGGGTGAACAACTACACCAACGTCCACGCCGTGGTGCGGACCAAGGATGGCGGCCTGTTCGAGACGACGAAGTTCGTCAAAGCCTCCGGCGGCTGCTCGGCCCCCATGGGGATGAGCGACGAGGAGGCGATGAAGGGCATGGGCGACATGCGGATGAAGTTCGCCGAAGGGGCTCCCGGGGCCAAATCCACGGAGGCGACGCTGATGATCCGCCATCCGAACTTTTCCGGCATGCAGATGAACCAGGTGACCCGCGACTACACTCCGGCGCGCTACATCCAGAAGGTCGTGGTCTCGCAGGGCGGGCGCAACATCCTGACCCTGGACGGCGACATCTCCATCGCGTCGAACCCGGTGATCAACTTCGCGTTCCTGCCCGAGGGCCAGGCGCCCGTGACGGTGGTCGCCTCCGACAACCAGGACGGTCGCTGGCAGCACAGCTTCCCCGTGCCGGCCCCGAGCAACTGAGCGGGAGGCCCGGCATGATGTTCCTTCCTCGCCTCGCCGCCGCTGCCTTCCTCGCCCTCGGGACCATGGCGGCGGCCCCGGCCGATTCGCCCGTCAACGTGCCCGAGCCCGAGGGCTTCCACACCGGGCCGCAGCAGGGCTACACGCCGCCGACCCTGAAGGGCGCGGTGGTGCTCGACATCGACGGCCTCGACCGGGTGGTGGCCGAGGCCAAGCCCGTGCTGATCGACGTGGCCCTGGCGGACCGGCGCCCCGCCGGCATGGCCGCCGACAAGCCGTGGCTCCCGGCCCATCGCAGCATCCCCGGCGCCGTATGGATGCCCAGCGCCGGGGCCGCCCCCCTCGACCCCGCGCACGAAGCCCTGTTCCTCGCCCGCGTCGCGGAACTGACGGGCGGCGACAAGGCAAAGGCCATCGTCACCTTCTGCCGCCCCGATTGCTGGGGCAGCTGGAACGCCGGCAAGCGCCTCGTCCAGGCCGGCTACACCGGCGTGCACTGGTTCCCCACGGGGATCGAGGGCTGGCAGGAGACACACGAGACGACCGTGGTGAAGGAGGACCCGGCCTGGGCGGCGCGGGGCCGCAGCGAGGCCCAGCGCTAGGGCCTCGGCCCGTTCGACGGTGGGGGATCGTTCAGGCCGCTCGTGCGATGCCGCCGGCTGGCGTATGCTGCGCGCCAGGCACACGGGAGACCGGATTTGTACAAGGTCAAGGCGAACGATCACCTCGGACGGAGCGCGACCTTCGCGTGCGGCACCGCCGATCAGGCCCTCGAGAAGACCTGGGAACTGGCCCGGCGCGGCTTCAAGGACATCCTCGTCATCGATCCCAAGGGACAGGAATCGAGCGCCAGCGCCTTCGAGCGGACCATGGACCTCGATTGAGGGCCTACCGTCTCGAAGCGGTCCAGGGCCTCCGGACGTGGGTCATGGCTTCGAACGGACGGATTTCAAGCCGGGACCCTGTTCGCAGTTGACACCGGGCGGGTTGTGGCGGAAGAAAGGCGCGCGCACGGCGCCCCAAGTCTAGGGAGGGAACGCCCACCGAAGAGTGCGGGACGGCGACGCCATCGCCCGTCACCGCAGCGGGTGAGGCTCAGTGTTGTCCAAGTAATTTACATCACAAAGACCTTTCAAACTCTGCGCTTCGTTCGCGCGGGAGCGCGCGTTTCGTGCCGCGCGGGTGTATGACTCGTTCCACCTGTGCCCGCTTCCTTCTGGCGGGTGCCCTGCACCCGCGAGGGGTGCCCTGCGCCCGCCCTGCGGGGGCCGTGAGCCCGGTGGAGTCCGATGTCCCAAGTTGTCCAGTCGCGCCGCATCCGTGCCGTCGATCTCGCCAAGCGCAAGGCGGCGGGCGTCAAGATCATCGCGCTCACAGCCTATCACGCCCACACCGCCGGCATCCTCGATCCGCATTGCGACTTCATCCTGGTCGGCGATTCCCTCGGCATGGTGATGCACGGCATGGAATCGACCCTGCCGGTGACCCTGGAGATGATGATCGTCCAGGCCCAGGCCGTGATCCGGGGGACGTCGCGCGCCCTCGTGGTGGTGGACATGCCGTTCGGCTCCTACGAGGCGAGCCGCGAGCAGGCCTTCCTCAACGCCGCCCGCGTGCTGAAGGAGACGGGCGCCGGCGCCATCAAGATGGAAGGCGGCGCCAAGTTCGCCGACACGGTGGCCTTCTTGGTCGAGCGCGGCATTCCGGTCATGGGCCATATCGGCCTCACCCCCCAATCGGTGAACACCATGGGGGGCTTCCGGGTGCAGGGCCGCGAGGCCGACGGCGAGCAGCGCCTCCTGGCGGATGCCCGGGCCATCAGCGAGGCCGGCGCCTTCGCCATCGTTCTCGAAGGCATCGTCGAGCCCGTGGCCCGCGCCATCGCCACGGCGCCCGGCATCACGGCGGCCACCATCGGCATCGGCGCCAGCACGGCCTGCGACGGTCAGATCCTGGTGCTGGAGGACATGCTGGGCCTGAGCGACCGCGTCCCGAAATTCGTCAAGCAGTTCGGCTCCCTGCGCGCCCAGATCGAGGGCGCCGTGGCGGCCTATGCCGAGGAGGTCCGCGCCGGGCGCTTCCCCGCCGACGAGCACACCTATCCGCCAGCGTGACTGTACCCGCTTGCATGCCTCCGCCCGCGTGTCCCCGGTGCGACACCGCACGGGATCACCCCCGGGCGGACGCCGCGCGCTTACCATTCATCAACCGTTCGGTGTCCAGATTTCACCCTGACGCCCGATGCTTGAGAATCACGAAGGACACGACGTCATGAAGCGGACCCTCCTCGGCGTGGCCATGGCCGGCACGCTCCTCGTCACGATGACGCCCGGGGCGCAGGCCCGCGACGGCATCGGCCCCGGCGGCGCCGCGGCCCTCGGCGTGCTCGGCGGTCTCGCCATCGGGGGCGCCATCGCCTCCTCGCAGAACAACGGCTACTACCCCGGCCGCCCGGTCTACCGCGAGCCGCGCCCGGTCTATGTCGAGGAAGAGGTCTGCCACACGGAACGCCGTGGCTACATCGACGCCTACGGCGACGAGCACATCCGCCGCGTCCGCGTCTGCGAATGATTTTTGCGGGGCGGCGGGACCGGGGGTGAGCCCGGTCCACGCCCAGAACGGCTCATGCGACAGCCGCGAAGGTGGGCTCGGGATTGCCCGGTGGGGCACTCGAGCCCACCTTCGCGGCTGTGCTCGTTCGAGGGGGACGTGCGACGCCCCTTACCAGCGGTAGCCTAGGCTCGCGGTGATGCGCCGCTGGGTGCCGTAGAAGCAGGCGTTCGCGCTGGAGCATGACGAGACGAAGCGCTTATCGCCGGCATTCTGGAGGTTGACCGCCGCACGCCAGCCGTCGCGCTCGTAATGCACCACCGCGTCGAAAGTGACGTATTCGGGTACCGTGAGGGTGTTGGCGACATCGGCGTAGGAGCGCCCGACATAGTTCACGCCGCCGCCGAAGCCGAAGCCTTTCCAGTCGCCGACCGGGATCGTGTAGTCGGCCCAGAGCGAGGCGAAATTCTCCGGGATGCCCACCGGGACTCGGCCGAGGTCGAGATTCGTCCCCTCGATCGTCCGTAGGCCGTAGATCGTGTAGGACGCGATGAGGTTGAGCCCCTCGGCGAGGTTCGCCGTCGCCGAGGCCTCGAAGCCGCGCGAGCGCACCGCGCCGATTTGCAGATTGGTGAACACGTTGGCCGGGTTCGGCGTCAGCACGTTGGAGCGCACCAAGTCGAACGCCGCCACGGTGAAGAAGGTATTCCAGCCGACCGGCTGCAGCTTGGCGCCGACCTCGATCTGCTCGCCCCGGTCTGCCTTGAACGGCCGGTTGTTCGCATCGACGCCCGCCGTCGGGTTGAACGAGGTTCCGTAGGTCACGTAGGGCGCGAGCCCGTTGTCGAAGTTGTAGATGAGCCCGAGGCGCCCGGTGAAGGCGGTCTCGTCCCGCACCGTGGAGTTCGCCAGCACCAGCCGGTCCTGCACGACGTTGCTGACGAAATCCTGGCGGCCGCCGACGAGGAAGGTCAGGCGGTCGGTGAGCGCGACCTGATCCTGGAGGTAGAGGCCGGTCTGCTGGAGCTGCTGATTGACCACGCGGTAGGGGGTCGGCGTGGAGCTGAACTGGAAGTAGCGCGGCGACAGGATGTTGAGCGACGGCACCGGGAATTCCGGTGGGAACGGCGTCGATCCCTGATTGTCCGACAGGCTATAGCGTTTGTAGTCGACGCCCATCAGCACGGTGTGGCCGAAGAACCCGTCGCTGAAGCGCGCCTGCGCCTGGTTGTCGACGGTGAACAGCCCGGCGCGCGGCGTGGTGAGGAAGCCGTAGCGGGCGAGCTCGGTCTGGGCGGTGTCGGCGTAGCCGTTGCCGACGTAGCGCTGGTCGCGCACCTCCGTGAACGAGAACCGGAAGTTCTGGCGCACGGTCCACACGTCGTCGACGTGGTGCTCGAACTCGTAGCCGAGATTGGCCTGGTTGCGGGTGTATCCGTCGATCAGGGGATCGCTGGCGTTGAGCTTGCGGTCGATGCGCAGGCCCGAGGCGTTGGGGCGAACGGTGCCGAGATAGGGCAGGAACTGGCCCGCCCCCCCGGTGTCGTCGCGCTGGAAGCTCGTCAGCACCGTGAAGGTGGTGGCGCCGTCCGGCTTATAGGTGAGGCTCGGCGCGATGTAGTAGCGGTCTTCCGGTGCGAACCGGACCTGGGCGTCGCTGTTCTGCAGCTTGCCCGTCAGGCGGTAGAACCAGTGGCCGGAACTGTCGGCCGGGCCGCCGACGTCGAAGGCGGCGTAGCGCTGGTTGAACGAGCCGCCGCCGAGTTCGACGTAGCGGAACGGCTCCGTCGTGGGGCGCTTCGACACGATGTTGACGAGGCCGCCGACGGGCGAGCCGCCGAACAGGGTCGCGGCCGGTCCGCGCAGGACCTCGATGCGCTCGGCGCCGAACGGATCGATGCGGTAATTCGCGAACGCGGTCTGGAACAGCTGCAAACCATCGCGGAACAGGCCGGTCTCCGTGGCCGAGAAGCCGCGAATGAGGAACCAGTCGAGGCGCGTGTCGGGACCGAACTGGTTGGCGTAGATGCCCGGCGTGTAGCGCACGGCCTCCGAGATCGTCTGCGAGCGCTGCGCCTCGATCTGTTGCGCGCCGATGACGCTGATGGATTGCGGCGTGCGGATGAGGGGCGTGTCGGTCTTCGTCGCCGTGGCACTGCGGCTGGCGACGTAGCCGGGCACGGGGCCCCGCGCGGTCTCGGGCTGGCTCCGCCCGGGCGCGCCGCCGCCACCGGGGCCGGCGCCGCTGCCCTCGACGCTCAGGGTCTCGAGGGTGACGGCGCTCTGTTGGGCCTCGGCCACGCCAGCGAGGGCGAGGAGCGAGACACCCGCGAGGGCAAGGCGGGCGATGGCGGAGGCCGCAGGGACAAAGGCTATAGGGGCAGGTGTCACGAGGGCGGACATGGCGAACTCTCCGTCGCGCAGGCACGCGTCATCGCGTGCGCCTGAGGGCGCGCGGGAGGGCACAGCGTGTTGTTTAGAATTATGATAAACTGTTGTTTTTCAACGGCTTATCGAGCACCGCTAAGCCCCGGCCCGCCGCCATGCAAGACCTCCCCGATCGTCTTTCGACAACCGTGGCGGTGGGATCACAGGCAATCGCCCGGCTGACGCAACCGTTGGGTATTCAACCGCGCTGACGCGTCTCTCCAAGGCGTTCGAGGAAGCCGATGGCGAGGCGACCGCGCTCGGCTGCGCATTCGCTCCCGCGACGCAGCAGAACCCGGCGATCCTTGCGCATCAAGTCTTCGGCCACGGGCACGAGCAGGGCTGGGGCATCCGCATGGAGGTCGGCCGCCAGTCCCTGGGGACCGCCGCTGAGCCGCGCGATCCCGAGGGCACAGCAGCCGACCCGCAGCCGGGCGAGGGTGAAGAGATCGTCCACCGCCGCGGGCAGGGGGCCGAACCGGTCCTCGACCTCGCCGCGCAGGGCCTCCACCTCTTCGAGGGACCGCAGGCGCAGGAGCCGAGTGTAGAGGCTTAGGCGCAGCTCGGGTTCCGGCACGTAGTCGGCCGGCACGCTGCCGGTGAGTCCGAGGCGGATCTCGGGCGTCCAATCCTCGGCGGTTTCGCCTTTGGCGGCCCGCAGGGCGAGCTGGAGCAGATGCTGGTAGAGGCCGAGTCCGATGAGCTTCACGTGCCCGGCCTGGTTCTCGCCGACGAGGTCGCCGGCCCCGCGCAGATCGAGGTCTCGGGCGCTGATGGCGAAGCCCGCTCCCAGGCGGTCGAGGGCCTCCAGGGTGCGCAGGCGCTTCTCCGTCGCCGGGGTCAGGGGCTTCTCGGGCCGGCTCAGAAGGTAGGCCACCCCGCGCCGCTGCCCGCGCCCGACCCGGCCGCGGAGCTGATGGAGCTGGGCCAGCCCGAAGCGTTCGGCCTCCCACACCAGCATCGTGTTGGCGCGCGGAACGTCGAGGCCGCTCTCGATGATGCTGGTGGCGAGCAGCACGTCGCCTTCGCCGTCGGCGAAACGGACCATGACGTCGTCCATCTCGGCGGCCTTGAGGTCGCCGTGGGCGACCAGGGTCTCGAGTTCGGGCACCAGGGCGGCGAGACGCCTGGCCATGGGGGCGATGTCCTCGACGCGCGGGCACACGACGAAGCTCTGGCCGCCGCGCCGGTGCTCGCGCATCAGCGCGGCCCGCACGGCGCCGTCGTCGAACGGCATGAGCACGGTGCGGATGGGCTGGCGCACGCTCGGCGGGGTCGCGATGACGCTCAGCGATTGCAGGCCGACGAGGGCCGATTGCAGGGTGCGGGGGATCGGGGTCGCCGTGAGGGTCATCACGTGGCCGTCGCCGGCCGCCTGGCGGAGGCTCTGCTTGAGCTTGGCCCCGAAGCGCTGCTCCTCGTCGATGACCATGAGGCCGAGATCGGCGAAGGCGACGCCCTTGGCGGCCAGACCCTGCGTGCCGACGACGAGGCGGATGGCGCCGGAGGCGAGCCCCGCCTTCACCCGCTTGGCTTCCGCCGGGGAGACGAGCCGCGACAGATGGGCGACCTCGATGCCGAAGCGAGCGAAGCGGCGCTGGAAGGTCTGGACGTGCTGGCGCACCAATACGGTGGTGGGGGCCACGACGGCGACCTGCTTGCCGGAAAACAGGGCGGCCGCCACGGCGCGCAAGGCCACCTCGGTCTTGCCGAAGCCGACATCGCCGCAAACGAGCCGGTCCATGGGGCGGCCCGAGGCGAGGTCGGCGAGCGCGCCCTCGACGGCGCTGGCCTGATCGGGCGTGAGGTTGAAGCCGAAGCCGGCGGCGAAGCGCTCCATCTCGCGCTCGGGTGGGGCCAGCACCGGAGCCGTGACGGCGCCGCGCGCCTCGGCATCCTTCAGCATCTGGCGCGCGGCCTTGGCGAGGGTCGCCTCGGTTTCGAGGCGCCGGCGCCCCCACGAGCCGCCGTCGAGGCGGTCGAGGGTCACGGCGTCGGGCTCGGAGCCATAGCGCCAGATGCGGTCGGCCTGGCTCACCGGCACCATCAGGACGGTGTCGCCCGCGAACCGCAGGCGCAGGGCGTCCTCCGTGCCCTCGCCCGTGCCGACGGATTCCAGACCCTCGAACACGCACAGGCCATTGTCCCGGTCGACGGCGACGTCGCCCACACGCAGGTCGACCTCGCCCATGGGGAGGATCGCGGCCTGCCCGCCGCTCGCGGTCATCGCGCGACTACCGAAGAGATCGGCCGCCGCGATCACGGCGATGCCCTGGTCGGGCACGCGGAACCCGGCCTCGATGGGGGCGGCCAGGACGAGCAGGTCGCCGGCCGGGGCGTCACTCACATCGGACCAGCTCGCCGCCTTGCGGGCCTTGCGGGACAGCGCCTTCTCGGCGGCACGCACGAGGCGGGGCAGGGCCTCGGCCGGGCCCGTGAGCAGCACCCGCTCCCCCGCCGCGACGTGGCCGCGCAACGCTTCGGCGAAGGCCGGGCCGGGCCGCGCCTTCGTGACGAAGGTCGGCAGGGCGATGGACTCGGCATCCGCCGCGGAGGCGGTCGCGACGGGGCGCGCACTCTGGAGGGCGGTCCATTCGCCGGGGGTGAGATAGAGGTCGTAGGGCAGGGGGGCGGCGCGGCCCGCACCCTCGCGCCCTTCCGCGATCTGCTCGAAGAACGCGGCGGCGCGGTCCTGCGCTCCGGCCTCGATCACCAGGCGGGCGCCGGGCACGTAATCGAGGGGCGTGACGAGGTGCGGGTACAGGCGCGGCAGCCCGTGCTCCTGGCCGGTGAACGGGCGCAGGACCGTGCCGGTGTCGCGGGGCAGGACGATCTCGGTCGCCGGATCGATGACCAGGACCGCCGCATCCGCGAGCGACCGTTGCGACACGGGATCGTAGGAGCGGATGGCGGTGACGCGGGCGTCGTCGTGCTCGATCCGGCATGGGCGCTCGGCGGCGGCCGGGAACACGTCGACGGTGCGTCCCCGCACGGCCACCTCGCCGGGCTCGTCGACCCGGTCGTCGAGGATGTAGCCGAGGCGCTGGAGGTCCGTCGTCAAGGCTTGCGGATCGAGGCGGTCGCCGACGCGGATCTCCAGATGGGCGTCGGCCCAGGTCTCCGGCGGCGGCACCCGCTGGATCAGGGCCGGCGCGGTGGTGAGCACGATGTCGGGCAGGTTCTTCGCGTCGGTGAGCCAGCGCAGGACGCCCGTGCGGGCCCCCATGGTGCCGCGCGAGGGCGAGGCGCGGTCGAACGGCAGGCAATCCCATTCGGGATAGATCGCGACGCTGCGCTCGGGCGCCAGGGCCCGCAGGATGCCGGCCAACGCCCCGAGGCGATGGCGTTCCCGGGCGATGTGGACGAGGGGCCGGGCATCGGCCTCGCGGTCGAGGAGCGACACCGCCAGGGCGCCCGTGGGGACGAGGGGCGCGACGTCGGAATCGTGGTGGGCGGGGGCCGTCCTGGTCCTGCGCTTAGCCATCGAGGATGCGTCCGCCCTGTTGTTCTTGCCTTGGGCTGGAGGAACGCGCCGGTCCGCGCCGGGCTCCCGATCGAATCGGGTTGTCCCCTGTTTGCCGCAGGCCGGGGACGGGCCCGCGCGATGGTGCCGCAGGGCCTTTGAACTCGGGAACGGTTCGGCTCTAAGCTCCCGTCCGATCCGGCCCCGTGGCCGGCGCGGAGAGATGAGCACGATGACGCCGAACACCGTGGCGACGACCCCGTTCCCCGACCAGAAGCCGGGCACCTCCGGCCTGCGCAAGAAGGTCGTGGTGTTCCGTCAGCCCCGCTACGTCGAGAACTTCGTCCAGGCGATCTTCGACGCCATCCCCGAGCGCGCCGGTGCCACCCTGGTGATCGGCGGCGACGGCCGCTTCTTCAATCGCGAGGTGGTGCAGACCGCCCTGAAGATGGCGGCGGCCAACGGCTTTAGCCGGGTGCTCGTGGGGCAGGGCGGCCTGCTCTCGACGCCCGCCGCCTCCTGCGTCATCCGGAAATACGGCGCCATTGGCGGCCTCGTCCTGTCGGCGAGCCACAATCCCGGCGGGCCGGACGGCGATTTCGGCATCAAGTTCAACACCGCCAACGGCGGGCCGGCGCCGGAGGACGTCACGGCGGCGATCTTCGCCCGGACCCTCACGATCGACACGTACCGCATCGTCGAGGTGCCGGACCTCGACCTCGACGCCGTCGGCGAGGCCCGCATCGGCGACATGGTCGTGTCCATCCTCGATCCCGTGGCCGACTACGCCGAGCTCATGCGGACGCTGGTTGATTTCGATGCAATCCGCGCCCTGTTCGCCGGCGGCTTCCGCATGCGCTTCGACGCCATGAGCGCGGTGACGGGCCCCTACGCCCACGCCATCCTCGAAGGCGAACTCGGCGCGGCGCCCGGCACCGTGGTCAACGGCACGCCGCAGCCGGATTTCGGCGGGCATCATCCCGATCCGAACCCGGTGCATTGCGACGACCTCTACGACCTCATGCTCGGCCCCGATGCGCCGGATTTCGGCGCGGCCTCGGACGGCGACGGCGACCGCAACATGATCGTGGCGCAGGGCCTGTTCGTGACCCCGAGCGACAGCCTCGCGATCCTGGCCGCCCACGCCCACCGGGCGCCGGGCTACGCATCGGGCCTTGCCGGCGTCGCCCGCTCCATGCCGACGAGCCGGGCCGTGGACCGGGTGGCAGCGTCGCTCGGCATCCCCGCCTACGAGACGCCGACCGGCTGGAAGTTCTTCGGCACCCTGCTGGATGCCGGCCGCATCACCCTATGCGGCGAGGAGAGCGCCGGCACCGGCTCCGACCACGTACGGGAGAAGGACGGGCTCTGGGCGGTGCTCCTGTGGCTCAACGTACTCGCCGCCACGGGCCGGCCGGCCCACGAACTCGTGCACGCGCACTGGGCCCGCTTCGGGCGGGACTACTACACCCGACACGATTATGAGGAGATCGACGCAGAGGCCGCCAAGACCCTGATGGAGGGTTTGCGGGGCAAGCTCAGTACCCTGCCGGGGCAAACGTTCGGTGACCTGACCGTCGCGACGGCGGACGACTTCCGCTACGTCGATCCCGTTGACGGCTCGGTAACGGCCCAGCAGGGCGTGCGCATCGGTTTCGCCGAGGACGCGCGCGTGGTCTACCGCCTGTCGGGCACCGGCACTGCGGGGGCGACCCTTCGGGTCTATGTCGAGCGATTCGAGGCCGCCCCCGACCGTCTCGACCGCCCCGTTGCCGAGGTGCTGGCCTCGGCGGTGGCCGCCGCCGAGGCCATCGCGGACATCGCCCGGCTCACCGGCCGGGACGCCCCCAGCGTCGTGACCTGATCGTGTCCTCGGGCATGGCATGCCAGCCGTGCCCGAAGGCCCCTATCCCGAGCCGATGGGTGGCGTACGGGAGGGCGCAGGCAGGGACGGGGCAGACGCGGGTGACGGATCAGGAAGCGGCGCGCCGGCGCGTCGGCATCGCGCTGATGTGCGGGACCCTGGCGTTCTTCGCCTGCCTCGACGCATCGGCGAAAAGCCTCGCCCGCCTCGGCGTCGATCCCCTGCTCACCACCTTCATGCGCTACGCCGTCAGCGTCGTGGCGATCTCCCTCGTCATCAACCCCGTGACCTCGCCGGGGGTGATGCGCACCAGCCGGCTCCGGCTGCAGATCCTGCGCTCGCTGCTGTTGTTCGGCTCCACCGCCCTGAATTTCCTGGCCCTGCGCCATCTGCAACTCGCCGAGACCCTGTCGATCCAGTTCGCCGCGCCCCTGGCGGTGGCCCTGCTCGCCGGGCCGGTGCTGGGGGAATGGACCTCGCCCCGGCGCCTCGTCGCCATCGGCATCGGCTTTCTCGGCGTGCTCGTCATCGTTCGGCCGGGTGTCGGGCCGGTGCAGCCGGCGGTGCTGCTGAGCCTCGGCAACATGCTGTGCTACGCCCTCTACATCCTCACCACCCGCAAGCTCGCCGCCCACGATTCGACGGCGACCACCATGGTGTATTCGGGGCTCGCCGGCCTCGCCCTGATGACGCCACTGCTGCCGTGGATCTGGACCGCACCGGCGACGTGGCTCGCCTGGGCGCTCCTCGTCGGGGTCGGCCTGTTCGGCACCCTCGGGCACTGGCTCCTCGTGCTGGCCCATGCGCGGGCACCGGCCAACGTGCTGGCGCCCTTCATCTACACCCAGCTCCTGTGGTCGGTGATCCTCGGCTACCTCGTCTTCGGCGACGTGCCGAACCGATGGACGCTCGTTGGTGCGTCCATCGTCGTGGGCTCCGGGCTCTATCTGCTCATGCAGGACCGCCGCAGGACGCAGCCTCAGCGGTGATGGCGGTGGTGCCGGCGCGACTTCAGCCGCGTGCGGTAGGCGCGCCGGCCAGGATCGATGCCGAGTGCCCCGTTCACGGTGCCGACGGCGCCGCCGACCGCACCGCCGACGATGCCGCCCACGGGTCCGGCGACCCGGTCGCCCTCGGCCGCACCGCGGCGGACGCCGCCCGGAAGTCCCTGGGCCTCGGCGGCGCCGGAGACGGCAAAGGCGGACAGGACGAGGGTGGCGGCGAGCAGGGCTTGTCTCATGGCGGGTCTCTCCGTTGATGCGATCGCCTTTCGGCGGGTGTTGTCAACGGCCGAGCTTGGAAAAGGTCCCCGGCACGATCCCCCGCGAAAGCTCGCTGGTCTCGCGCACCCGGCGCTGCTAGAAGCCGGCGCATGTGCGCTGAGGCCGATCCGCGCGGCCCGGACTCCGTGCGAGTCCCCGGCCGCCTGCGAATTACAGGCCCGGCCTCCGTCTGAGGGCCGCCGCGGCGCGCGCCTCGGCGGAGGCCGGGAGGGCTATCGATCGCCCCTTCCGCCACCGGTCCCCACGGACCGCCCCCGCTTGAAGCGCCCAGACCGACAGAGACCCATGAGCGATCCCACAGAGTCCGCCGGCGCCCCCGTCCGCGACTATTCCAAGACCCTGTTCCTGCCGCAGACCGACTTTCCCATGCGGGCCGGCCTGCCCGTGCGCGAGCCCGTATTGCTGGAGCGCTGGGCGGCGACGGACCTCTACGGGCAGATCCGGGCCCAGGCCGCCGGCCGGCCGAAATTCGTGCTGCACGATGGCCCCCCCTACGCCAACGGCAACATCCACATCGGCACGGCCCTCAACAAGATCCTCAAGGATTGCATCGTCCGGGCGCAGGGCGCGCTCGGCTTCGACGCCAACTATGTGCCGGGCTGGGACTGCCACGGCCTGCCCATCGAGTGGAAGATCGAGGAAGCCTACCGCGCCAAGGGCCGGAACAAGGACGACGTGCCCGTCCTCGAGTTCCGCCAGGAATGCCGGGCGTTTGCCGGCCAATGGCTCGACACCCAGCGCGCCGAGTTCAAGCGCCTCGGCGTCACCGGCGACTGGGACCATCCCTACGCCACCATGACGTTCCCGGCCGAAGCCACCATCGCCCGCGAACTGATGACCTTCGCCACCACCGGCCAGCTCTATCGCGGCTCGAAGCCGGTGATGTGGTCCGTGGTCGAGAAGACGGCTTTGGCCGAGGCCGAGGTCGAGTACGAGGATGTGGTCAGCGACACCATTTTCGCGGCGTTCCGGCCCATTGCCGGGGCGGCGGAGGATCTCGCCTCGGCCCGCGTGGTGATCTGGACCACCACGCCCTGGACCATGCCGGGCAACCGCGCCGTGGCCTACTCGAAGCGCGTCGCCTACGGCCTCTACCGCGTCACCGCGGCGGCGGCCGAGAACTGGGCCAAGGTTGGCGATACCTATCTCTTGGCCGACACCCTCGCGGGTTCGGTGTTCGCCGCCGCGCGCGTCGAGAGCTTCGAACGCCTCCGCGACGTGACGCCGGCGGAGCTTGCCGGCCTCACCCTGGCGCATCCCCTCGCCGGCCATATCCCCGGCTACGAGTTCGCCGTCCCGCTCCTCGACGGCGATCATGTCACCGACGAGGCCGGCACCGGCTTCGTCCACACGGCGCCGGGCCATGGCCGCGAGGACTTCGAGGTCTGGATGGCCAATGGCCGGGCGCTCGCCGAGCGCGGCATCGACACCCGCATCCCCTACACCGTGGATGCCGACGGGTCCCTCACCGGGGACGCGCCCGGTTTCACGGGAAAACTCGTTCTTAACCACAAGGGCGAGAAGGGCGACGCCAACAAGGCGGTCATCGCGGCTCTGACGGAGGCCGGCACCCTGGTGGCGCGCGGCACCCTCAAGCACAGCTATCCGCATTCCTGGCGCTCGAAGAAGCCGGTCATTTTCCGCAACACGCCGCAATGGTTCATCGCCATGGACCGGCCGGTGGAGTCGCTGGGCAACCGCACCCTGCGCGAGACGGCCCTCCAGGCCATCGACGACACCCAGTGGGTGCCGCCACAAGGAAAGAACCGCATCAACGGCATGGTCGGCAACCGCCCCGATTGGGTGGTGTCGCGCCAGCGCGCCTGGGGCGTGCCCATCACGGTGTTCGTGAAGAAGGGCACCCATGAGGTCCTGCGCGACGAGCGCGTGAACGCCCGCATCGTCGCGGCCTTCGAGGCGGAAGGCGCGGATGCTTGGTTCACCGATGCGGACGGCGCCCGCTTCCTCGCGCCCGACCACGATCCGGCGAACTACGAAAAAGTCACGGACGTTCTCGACGTGTGGTTCGATTCCGGCTCGACCCACGCCTTCGTGCTCGACGATCCCGAACAGTTTCCGGGCTTGGCCGGCGTGGTGCGCAAGCGCGACGGCGGCGCCGACACGGTGATGTATCTCGAAGGCTCCGACCAGCATCGCGGCTGGTTCCAGTCCTCCCTGCTCGAATCCTCGGGCACGCGCGGCCGTGCGCCCTACGACATCGTTCTCACCCACGGGTTCGTCCTCGACCCCAAGGGGTTGAAGATGTCGAAGTCAAAGGGCAACGTCGTCGCGCCCCAGAACATCATCAAGGATTCCGGCGCCGACATCCTGCGCCTGTGGGTGGCGGCGTCCGACTATACGGACGATCTCCGCATCGGCCCCGAGATCATCAAGACCTTCGCCGAGACCTACCGCAAGCTGCGCAACTCGCTTCGCTGGATGCTCGGCTCTCTCGCGCATTTCGAGCCCGGCCCCGAGATCCCGCACGCCGAGCTGCCCGAACTCGAGCGTCTGATCCGGCACCGCCTGTCGGAACTCGATGGCGAGATCCGCGAGGCCTACGCGAGCTTCGACCTCAAGCGCGTCGTGGCCCTGCTCAACGGCTTCATGACCGGCGACCTCTCGGCGTTCTACTTCGACGTGCGCAAGGACGCGCTCTACTGCGACCCGATCTCGTCGCCCGTCCGGCGCGCCGCCCTGCAGGTCATCGACGAGACGCTCCGGCGCTGCACCATCTGGCTCAGCCCCGTCCTCGCCTTCACGGCGGAGGAGGCGTGGCTCGACCGGTATCCCTCGGAGACCGGCTCCGTGCATCTTCAGACCCTGCCGGAAACACCGTCCGCGTGGCGCGACGAAGCCCTGGCCGCGCGCTGGCACAAGGTGCGCCGCGTGCGCCGGGTCGTCACCGGCGCCCTGGAGATCGAGCGCGCCGCCAAGCGCATCGGGGCGAGCCTGGAAGCCGCGCCGACGGTGTACGTGGCCGACGCGGACCTGCTGGCCGCCCTCGACGGGGTCGATTTTGCGCAGGTGTGCATCACCTCCGACATCCGCATCGCGTCGGGCGAGGGCCCGTCCGACGCCTTCCGCCTCGACGACGTTCGCGGCGTCGCCGTGGTCCCGGCCCTGGCGGAGGGGCGCAAATGCGCCCGGTCCTGGCGGGTCGCCCCGGATGTCGGCACCGATGCGGCCTATCCCGACGTGACGCCGCGCGACGCCCAGGCCCTGCGCGAATGGGATGCCGCCCACGGCACCGCCGCGTGAGGCCACGACGATCATCGACCCTCACGTCCCCACAACGGGGGCGAACGCCGCGGCGGAGCCGACCATGACCCCGTTCCGCCTCGGCCTCCTCGGGCTCCTCGCCACCCTGGGCCTCGATCAGGCGTCGAAGCTCTGGCTCTATCTCGGCACCGATCTGGTGCTGACGCAGCCCTGGCGGGTGGCGCCGTTCGCCGAGTTCCTCGTGGTGTGGAACCGGGGCGTGTCCTACGGGCTGTTCCAACAGGATGGCGGGATCGGCCGCTGGCTCCTCGTCGCCGTCTCGGTCGTGGCGGCTGCGGGCCTCGTGGTGTGGATGTCCCGGACCCAGACCCGGCTGCTGGCCCTGTCCCTCGGCCTCGTCGCCGGGGGCGCCATCGGCAACGCCATCGACCGGGCCATGTACGGGGCGGTGTTCGACTTCGTACACCTGCACTGGCGCACCTGGTCCTGGTACGTCTTCAACGTGGCCGACGCGGCCATCGTCGCGGGCGTCGTCGGCCTCGTCCTCGACAGCCTGCTGCCGGACCTGCGCGGCGAGGCCCCCAGCAACACCAAAGCCTCCGACAAGACCACGATCCCCAACGAGACCACGCCCCCCAACGGGACCACCACGCCGCACCCTTAAGGCCGGCGTTCCACCACCCGGCAACATCTCCGACTGTGTGATGTGTAAACCACATCGGGGATCGTTGGGGGATGGTCGAGGGCCCGAGACTGGCGCCCTGCGGTTAAGGCGCCATACGATCGCCCGAAACCGGGATCAGGCGTTCGAGGCCGGATCAGGATCGCTCCTTGAACGCGACCATTCGAGCCCGGACACGGGGCGCGAAGACCGGGCAGGCATCGGGGGCGGCATGATCGGACAGCGCGGGTTCCTCTACTCCGTGACGGGCATCCTGGTAGGCTTCAGCGCGAGCGTCGGCGGCGCGCAGGCGCAGCAGGGCGTGTTCATGCGGGATGCGCTCAGCAACATCGGCCTGATCGAGCCCGAGAAGCCGGCCATCACCTATCGCGAGCGCGCACCCCTGGTGATGCCGCCGAAGCTCGACGGCAAGGCCCTGCCGCAGCCGCGCAAGGCGGAAGCCTCGCCGCAATGGCCCAAGGACCCCGAGATCGCCCAGCGCGAGCGTGAGCGCGTCGAGGCGCGCAAGCCCATCGTGCGCGGTGCGCAGGGGCGCATGGACGACAACAACGTGACCCTGTCCATCGACGAGATGCGCGGCGGACGCCGCGCCGACGCGCAGGTACGGACGGAGGCGGGCCGGCCCGAGGGCGAGACCGCCGACCGCAACTCGTTCTGGTCGAACCCCTTCGGCCTGCGGTCCGACGCGGTGGCCGAGCCGTCCCTGGCGGAGCCGGACCGCGACGTGCTGACCGATCCGCCCACCGGCTACCGCAAGCCCCCCCGCAAGGTCGCCAAGACGAACGGCGACCCCGTCAACAATCCCTCGCGCGAGCGTGAGGAAGCCGATCCGGGTGCCTATATCCGTAGCCGGAACTGAATTTCGCGCCGGCCACTGGCCGGCCCATGGGACTGGCCCCGCCGTTGCGGCGGGTGCCTGAACCCCGTGTGACGCGCAACGAGACGGACGGTTCCGTGCGGACCGAACGCTGAAGGAAAGCTCTTCGATGCATCTGTTCCGGAAGGACGTGCCCCTCCTCGGTCCCACCCGCCGCCATGCCAGCGCGGGCCGTGCCGAAGCCGCCCCGTTCGGGCGCTCGGAGGCCGGCGGTCCCGATGTCGGCGCCTTCACCCTCGACAACGGCCTCGACGTCGTCGTGGTGCCCGATCACCGCGCCCCCGTGGTCACCCACATGGTGTGGTACCGCAACGGTTCGGCCGATGACCCGTTGGGTCAGTCCGGCATCGCCCACTTTCTCGAGCACCTGATGTTCAAGGGCACCGAGCGGCATCCCGTGGGTGCGTTCTCGAAAGCAGTCTCCGGCCTCGGCGGCCAGGAGAACGCCTTCACCAGCTACGACTACACCGCCTATTTCCAGCGCGTGGCCCGCGATCACCTCGAGACCATGATGGCGTTCGAGGCCGACCGCATGACCGGCCTCGTCCTCGACGACGCCGTGGTCGCGCCGGAGCGCGACGTGGTGCTGGAAGAGCGCCGCATGCGGGTCGAGACCGACCCCTCCGCCCAGCTCTCCGAGGCCATGGCCGCCTCCCTGTTCGTGCACCACCCCTACGGCACGCCGATCATCGGCTGGATGCACGAGATCGAGGACCTGAACCGCACCCACGCCCTCGACTATTACAAGCGCTTCTACACCCCCGAGAACGCCATCCTGGTGGTGGCCGGCGACGTGACGCCCGATGACGTCCGCCGCATGGCCGACAAGACCTATGGCCGCGTCACGCCCCAGGGCGCCCGGCCCGTGCGGGTGCGGGCCCGGGAGCCCGAGCCGAAGGCGCTCCGCCGTCTCGCCGTCGCCGACCCCAAGGTCGAGCAGCCGACCCTGCAGCGGCTCTACCTCACGCCGTCCTGCATCACGGCGCGTGACGGCGAGTGCCACGCCCTCGAACTGCTCGCCGAGGTGATGGGCGGCGGCTCGACGTCCTACCTCTACCGCAAGCTCGTCATGGAGCTCGGCGTCGCCGTGAATGCCGGCGCCTGGTACATGGGCTCGGCCATCGACGACACCCGCTTCTCCGTCTACGCCATCCCCGCCGAGGGGATCAGCCTGGAGAAGCTCGAGGAGGAGGTCGACCGCGTCCTGCGGCGCGCGCCGTCCGAGGCCCTCACCCCCGAGGCCATCGAGCGGGCCAAGACCCGCCTCGTGGCCGAGACGGTCTATTCGTCGGACAGCCAGTCGTCGCTCGCTCGCATCTACGGCTCGGCGCTCGCCATCGGCGAGACCATCGAGGAGGTGCGCCGCTGGCCGTCCGACATCGAGGGCGTGACCCAGGCCCGCCTCGCGGCGGTGGCCGAGCGCTACCTCGTCCCGCAGCGTTCCGTCACCGGCTATCTCACCAAGTCCCGCGATACCGAGTCCCGCGACGCCGACGCCTGAACAAGGCGTCCCGCCCGGATTTCAGGGCCGTGGCGCGACGCGCGCGCCGGGCCCGACCCAGCACAACGAGGTTTCCATGACCATGGCTCCCCAACTGGTCGACACCGCCATCCGCTCGGCCAACTCGCCGACGCAGGCCGTGCCCGTCGCCACCGCCGCCGGCATCGAGGCCTGGCACGTCGAATCCCAGGTGGTGCCGCTCATCGCCATCGCCTTCACCTTCGAGGGCGGCGCGGCCCAGGACCCGGAGGGCAAGGCCGGCGTCGCCCAGATGCTGGCCCGCCTCCTCGACGAGGGCGCCGGGGACCTCGTCTCCGATGCGTTCCAGGAGCGCCTCGCGGCGCGTGCCATCGAGCTGTCGTTCCATGCTGGGGCCGATGCGCTGGGCGGCTCCCTCAAGATGCTGGTCAAGCACGCCGACGAGGCCATCGACCTCCTGGCCCTGGCGCTGGCGAAGCCCCGCCTCGACCCCGACGCCATCGAGCGCGTGCGGGCCCAGACCCTCGCCGGCCTGCGCTACCAGCAGAACGACCCCGGCGTGATGGCCTCGCGCCGCTTCTTCGCCGAGGCTTATCGCGGCCATCCCTACGCCCGGCCGTCCTCCGGCACGGCCGAGAGCATCGCCGCCATTACCCGCGACGACCTCGTGGCCATGCACCGCAAGCTCGTCGGCCGCGGCGCCGTGAAGGTCGCGGCAGTGGGCGCCATCGACGCCGCGCGCCTCGCCGATGCCCTGGAGCGTGCCTTCGGCCGTCTCGATCTCGCCGAGCCCCTCACGGCGGTGCCGCAGACCGAGGTGCAGAACCTCGGCCAGCGCCACGTCGTCGATATCGACGTGCCGCAATCGGTCCTGCGCTTCGGCATGGGCGGCGTACCGTGGCGCGACCCCGACTTCATCCCGGCCTACGTGCTGAACCATATCCTCGGCGGCGGCTCCTTCACCTCCCGCCTGTTCCAGGAAGTGCGCGAGAAGCGCGGCCTCGCCTATTCGGTGGGCACCTCCCTCGTCAGCCACCGCGCTTCCGCCATGACCTGGGGCTACACCGCCACCAAGAACGAGCGCGTGGCCGAGGCCCTGTCGGTGATCGGCGACGAGATCGGCCGGCTCATCGCCGAGGGGCCGTCCGACGAGGAATTGCAGAAGGCCAAGGATTACCTCACCGGCTCCTACGCGCTGGGCTTCGACACCTCGACGAAGATCGCCCACCAGCTCGCCCAGATCGCCTTCGAGGGCTTGGGCATGGACTATATCGCCCGCCGCAACGACCTCGTCGCCAACGTGACCCAGGCGGACATCCGCCGCGCCGGCGCACGCACCTTCGCCGACGGAAAGATGCTGGTCGTGGCCGCCGGCCGGCCTACAGACTTCTAGGATGGCGCCGGAGGCATGGCGGTTGCTACACTGCGCTCGCCTGCCACTGCTCCCCGGATCCGCGATGCTCTTTGCCCTGCCGACGCTCTTCGCCCGCGCGGCGATCCTACCCCTGGCCCTGGTGATCGCCACACCCGCCCTGGCTCATCCGGGGCACGAGGCGACGACCCTGCAGCAGGGCTTCCTCCATCCCCTCGGCGGCCTCGACCATGTCCTCGCCATGGTGGCCGTAGGGCTCATCGCGGCGCGGATCGGCGGGCGGGCATGCCTCCTCGTGCCGGCGGCGTTCCTCGCCATGATGGCGGTCGGCGGCGCGGCCGGTGCCGCCGGCCTGAGCCTTCCCTACGTGGAGACCGGCATCGCCCTCTCGGTCGTCGTCCTTGGGGCGGTCCTGGCCCTGGGCGCCGTGCCGCCCGTCGCTGGCGCCATGGCGCTGGTTGGGGCGTTCGCGGTGTTTCACGGTTTCGCGCACGGGGCCGAGATGCCCGGCGCCGCCTCGGGGCTGGCCTACGGCCTCGGCTTCCTCATCGCCACCGCGCTTCTCCATGCCGCCGGGCTCGGCCTCGGCTTTACGGTCACGCACCATAAGACTCGCCCGGCGCTTCGGGTTGCCGGGGCAGGCCTTGCCGCCGCTGGCCTGGGTCTCCTCGTCGGGGCGTTCTGAGGGCGCTACACCACGGAATCACGGCCAGGGAATCCGCTTCGGCGCGCCCCCTGAACGGGTCTTGCCGGGCGCCGCCAGCCTCCCGTGGAACAGCAGGCTTCCCGGCGATATGGGAGCGAGCCGGTGGTCGCGCCTGTGCGGGGTCGTAGATGTGAGATGCTGTGCCTGTGCCGGTTCTGCCTGTGCGAAGTCGTGCCGTTCCGTGGGTTCGCGCCGGATCCCGCGGGATCCGCTGCCAGCACAGGCGTGGCGCGGGTTCCAGAGGATGGGATCGCCCACCAGCCGAGATAAGGGGATCGCCGTCCAGGCCACCCCGCGGCTTTGTCATTCGCGGCGGCCGGCCCCATCTGATCCCCAACTCTCCTCGCGCCACAGGCCGGACCCGCCCGATGCAACTCACCGGAATCCACCACCTCACCGCCGTCACGGCGCGAGCCGCCGACAACGCGGCGTTCTACACCCGGACGCTGGGCCTGCGGCTGGTGAAGAAGACGGTGAACCAAGACGACGTCTCGGCCTACCACCTGTTCTACGCCGACGGCCTCGCGTCGCCCGGCACGGACCTGACCTTCTTCGATTGGCCGGCGGCGCCCGAGCGGCGCGGCACCAACAGCATCACCCGCACGGGCCTGCGCGTGGCAGGGACGGCATCGGTCGAATGGTGGCGTGCGCACCTCGCCCGGCAGGGCGTCGCCCATGCGGTGCCGGTGGAGCGCGACGGGCGCCTTAGCCTCGATTTCGAGGACGCGGAGGGGCAGCGCTTCCTGCTCGTCGATGATGGCGGCGAGGGCCCGGCCCACCCCTGGGAGCACAGCCCCGTGCCGGCCGAGCACCAGATCCGCGGCCTCGGCCCGATCCGCTTCACCGTGGCACAGGGCGAGCGCACGGAAGCGGTGCTGGCCGACGTTCTGGGGATGAGTCACGACCGCACCTACGAACTGCCGGAGGGCGCCGTCCGTGTCTGGCGCATGGGGGAGGGGGGACCGGCCGCCGAACTCCACCTCCTGTCGCAGCCGGACCTGCCGCCCGCGCGCCAGGGTGCGGGCAGCGTCCACCACGTCGCCTTCCGGATCCCGGATGCGGATTACGCAGCCTGGGCCGACCGCCTGAAGCTGAAGCGCATGCCGACGAGCGGCCCCATCGACCGGTTCTATTTCCAGAGCCTGTATTTCCGCGAGCCCAACGGCATCCTGTTCGAGATCGCCACGGACGGCCCCGGCTTCACCGCCGACGAGCCCCTGGAGACCCTGGGGCAGCATCTGGCACTGCCGCCCTTCCTCGAAGGGCGCCGCGCCGAGATCGAGGCGGGGCTGAAGCCGCTCTGACCCGGCACCCGGGCGCATCCGGAGCCTTTGGATTAATTCAGAGCGATTCCAAACGGTTGCAGCCAAACTGTCCGCACCCGGGTGGTGCGGGGCACCTGCGCGCCCGGACCGTCTTGACGCGGGCGCCGCAGGTGCGAGAAGACCCCGCAAAGCTTCGAGATTCGAGACGGACCCGGCGATGAGTAAGTTCAACGAGGAGCGCGTGCTCTCCGTCCACCACTGGACGGACACCCTGTTCTCCTTCCGCACCACCCGTGATCCCGCCTTCCGCTTCCGCAACGGCGAGTTCGTGATGATGGGCCTCGAGGTCGAGGGCCGTCCGCTGCTGCGCGCCTACAGCGTCGTGTCGGCCAATTACGAGGAGGAGCTGGAGTTCTTCTCCATCAAGGTGCCGAACGGCCCGCTCACCTCGAAGCTGCAGCACCTCAAGGTCGGCGACCCGATCATCGTCGGCAAGAAGCCCACCGGCACCCTGGTGCTCGACAACCTGATGCCGGGCAAGAATCTCTACCTGCTCGGCACCGGCACCGGGCTCGCCCCGTTCATGTCGATCATCAAGGACCCGGAGACCTACGAGCGCTTCGAGAAGGTCGTCCTCGTTCACGGCTGTCGGCAGGTCCAGGAACTCGCCTACGGCGAGACCATCACGCAGGATCTGCCGAACCACGAGTTCCTCGGCGAGGTGATCAGCGCCGGTCTGATCTACTATCCGACGGTGACGCGCGAGCCTTTCCGCAACCGCGGCCGCATCACCGACCTGATGACCTCCGGCAAGCTGTTCGAGGATATCGGCCTGCCGCCGATGTCGGTGGAGAACGACCGCTTCATGCTCTGCGGCTCGCCCGACATGATCCGCGACACCCGCCAGCTCCTCACCGATGGGGGCTACGAGGAGGGCAATCACGGCGAGGCCGGCCACTACGTCATCGAGAAAGCGTTCGTGGAGAAGTGAGCGGCCGCGCCGTCTTCGTCGCCGGCGCCGGGACCGAGATCGGCAAGACCTACGTCACCGCGGCCCTGACCCGGTGCCTGCGGGCGCAGGGGCACGGAATCCGCACCCTCAAGCCCGTGGCGAGCGGGGTGCCGCCCGTCGATGATCCGGCGTTTCGGCAAAGCGACACGGCGATCCTCCTGGAGGCGCAGGGGCTCGGCCTCACGCCCGGCAGCGTCGCCGCCTGCTCGCCCTGGCGCTTCACCGCGCCCCTCGCCCCCGATCTCGCCGCCGCGCGCGAAGGCCGGACCCTGGCCCTGGCCGATCTCGTCGCCTGGTGCCGGACCGAGATGAGCGCGGCGCCGCCGGGCACGACACTGCTGATCGAGGGCGTCGGCGGCCTCATGAGTCCGGTGACGGACGACCACACCGGTCTCGACTGGCTCAAGGCCCTGTCCGTACCCGCCCTCCTCGTCTCCGGCTCCTATCTCGGCGCCATCAGTCATGCCCTGACGGCCGCCGAGACCCTGCGCGGCCATGGGGTGGCCTTGCGCGGGGTCGTCGTGTGCGAGAGTCCGGACGCCCCGACGGGTCTGGAGACGGTGGCGTCCGCCATCCGCCGGCGCGTCGCCGTTCCGGTCCACGGAATCGCGCGCGGTGGCATCTGTTCCGACGATCTCGCCGCGCTGATCCGAACGGACGCGTAAGAGGCTCAGCCGGACCTGCGTGACACGTCCGGATGCTCGCTCTCATCCCTGGACGCAGGCCCTCGATCCTCCTACCTCGGCGGGGAAGAGGCGTCGCCGAGGCGCCCTGCCGGAGATCCGAACTTGTCCCAAGATCAGACCCGGTCGCGAGATCGGACCCGGACGGGGCAGGCGGGGCTCGCGCGCCCGGCCGCGCTCGTCGGCGCCCTCGGCATCGTCTACGGCGATATCGGCACGAGCCCGCTCTACGCCTTCAAGGAGGCGGTGCGGGCGGCGAGCGCCGGCGCCCCGCCGACCCCCATCGCCGTCACGGGCGCGGTGTCGCTGATCCTGTGGGCGCTGATCCTCATCGTCTCCATCAAGTACGCGGTGTTGATCCTGCGGGCCGACAACCGGGGCGAGGGCGGCATCGTCGCCATGCTGGCGCTCCTCGGGGCGCGCCACGCGAAACCGGGCTCGTGGGCCGGCGTGCTCCTCGTCGTCGGCCTCGTCGGCGCGGCGCTTCTGTATGGCGATGGGGCGATCACGCCGGCCATCTCGGTGCTGAGCGCCGTCGAGGGCCTGAAGGTCGATGCGCCCGGCCTGTCGCGCTTCGTCGTCCCCATCACCCTGGCGATCCTGGTCGGGCTGTTCCTCGTCCAGAGCAAGGGGGTGGCCTTCATCGGGCGCATCTTCGGGCCCGTCATGCTGGTCTGGTTCCTCGTCCTCGCGCTGATGGGACTCGGCGGCATCGTGCACGCGCCGCAGATCCTCGGCGCGGTGAACCCCCTGCGCGCCGTCGATTTCCTGCTGCATGCCGGCTGGCACGTCAGCTTCGCCATGCTGGGCGCGGCGTTCCTGGCGGTGACCGGCGGCGAGGCGATGTACGCCGATCTCGGGCATTTCGGCGCCGGCCCGATCCGGGTCTCGTGGTTCGGCCTCGTGCTGCCGGCCCTGGTGATCCACTATTTCGGGCAGGGCGCGCTCCTGCTCGCCGAGCCCGACGCCCTCGAGAACCCGTTCTACCGGCTTGCCCCCGACTGGGCGCATTATCCGCTCATCGGGCTCGCGACGCTCGCCACCGTCATCGCCTCGCAGGCGATCATCTCGGGCGCGTTCTCACTGACCCAGCAATCGATCCAGCTCGGGTTCCTGCCGCCCATGCGGGTGGTGCACACCGCCCGGCACGAGCGCGGGCAGATCTACGTGCCGGTGGTGAACTGGCTGCTCGCGGCCGCCACCATCAGCGCCGTGCTGATCTTCGGCTCGTCCGATGCCCTGGCGGGGGCCTACGGCATCGCCGTGTCCTCGCTCATGGCCATCACCACCCTGCTGGCCGCCCTCGTGGCGTTGAAGTGGGGCTACAACCCCGTGGCGGTCTTCGCCGTCAACGGGTTCTTCCTCGCCATCGATCTCGTGTTCCTCAGCGCCAACAGCGTGAAGCTGTTCGAGGGCGGCTGGTTTCCGCTCCTACTGGCCGGCCTCGTCGCGTTCCTGATGCTGACCTGGCGCAAGGGCACCCAACTGGTGGAGGCGGCGCGGGTCCATCTGCGCCAGCCCGAGGCCGAGTTCCTTGAGCAGCTGCGCCGCGATCCCCCGCTCATCCTGCCGGGCCGCGCCGCCTTCCTGTCCTCGGCGACGAGCGGCATCCCGCTCCACATGTCCCGCTTCGTCGAGCGGTCCCACGCCCTGCACAAGCGCATCCTCATCATCACCGCCCTCTACGAGGAGGCGCCGGTGGTGCCCCGCGACGGGCGGGCCGAGGTCTCGGCAGTGACGCCGGACATCACCCGGCTGACCCTGCGGTACGGCTTCATGGAGGATGCGTCGATCCCCGAGGGGCTGGCCTGCGCCGTCGAGGCCGGCAAGCTGCCGGCCGAATGGGTGGAGGATCTCACGATCTTCATCGGCCACGAGACCATCATCCCGAAGAGCGACCATCGCGGCATGGCCGATTGGCGCGAGGGCCTGTTCGCGTTCCTCCTGCGCAACGCCGAGCGCACGGGCGCGCATTTCTGCGTGCCGACCCGCCAGCTCGTGGAAGTCGGGACCGAGATCGAGATCTGATGCGGCGCCCGGTCGAGGGGCGATGAGAATCGAAGCTGCGCGCCAGGGATTTGCGCCGAAGCAGGGGCACCGCCGCGGCGGGCACGGGTTCGTGCCCTTGCGAGGCGCCGCCAAGGGCCGCAAGAAGAAGCCTGAACGCCCCATCTCAAGTCCGGACCCGTGATCGTATGCCCGAACTCGCCCCCAAGGCCCTGGCGATCCGCCTGCGCCAGCAGGCGATCCTGTCCGATTTCGGCGTCGAGGCCCTGCGGGCCACGGAGTTGCTGCCCCTGCTCCAGCGGGCCACGGAACTCTGCGCCGAAGGCATGGAGGCCCAGTTCTGCAAGGCGCTGGAATACAAGCCGTATCAGGATTGCCTCCTCGTCTGCGCCGGCGTCGGCTGGGCGGCGGATGCCGTCGGCACGGCCATCATCGGGGCGGACCTCGCCTCGCCGGCCGGCTACGCCCTCAAGACCGGCCGGCCGGTGATCTCGAATCACCTCCAGGACGAGACGCGGTTCCGTACGCCGAAGCTCATGGCCGACCACGGCATCCGCCGGGCCATCAACGTGCTCATCGCCAACCGCGACGGCAATTACGGCGTCCTGGAAGTCGACGACACCCGCGAGGGCCAGTTCGAGGAGGCGGACATCGCCTTCATGCAGGGCTTCGCCAACCTCGTCGGCGGCGCCATCGAGCGCCAGCGCGCCGAGGCCCGGCTCAAGGCCGCCGTGGAGCGTCAGGAACTCCTGTCCCGGGAGATGAGCCACCGGGTGAAGAACAGCCTCGCGGTGGTGGCGGGCTTCCTCGGGCTCCAGGCGCGGGGCTCCGACAACGAGGACGTGAAGGCGGCGCTCGCCGACGCCCGCACCCGGGTCGAGGCGGTGGCCCAGGTTCACGACCAGCTCTGGCGCCAGCCGAGCCTGGAGGCCATCGACGTCGCGGGGTTCCTCGAGGCGCTCTGCGCCCGCCTGCAGGAGAGCGCACCGCACCACACCCTGGTCTGCCGGGCGCAGACGGTGAACATCCCGGCGGACCTCGCGATCCCGCTCGGCCTGTTCGTCAACGAGCTCGTGACCAACGCCATCAAGTACGCCTACCCGGAGGGTGCCGGCGAGATCCGCATCACGGTCCGCGACGTCGGCGCGGACGACGGTGCTGCGGGCGGCCTCCACCTCTCCGTCTGCGACGACGGCGTCGGCCTGCCGGAGGGGTTCGACCCGACGGCGCCGCGCCGCGCCAGCCTCGGCATGCGGATCGTCAACAGCCTCGCGCGCCAACTCGGCGGCCCCCTCGAAATCGCCACCGATCGCCCGGGCGCGCATTTCTCCCTACGGATCGCTCCCACCATGGCCGACTGACGGCCCGGCGAGTCGCCTTCGCCGCCCGGTTCCGGGCGGCGAAAGTCGGGTCTCGGTTCAGGTCCGATCAGTCCTCCGACGCCGCCGAGGCGGCCGTCAGGGCCGTCATGTTGACGATGCCCCGCACGGTGGTGGTGGGCGTGAGGATGTGCACGGGTTTCGCCGCGCCGAGCAGGATCGGGCCGATGGAGACGCCCTGGCCGGACACAACCTTGAGGGCGTTGAAGGTGATGTTGGCGGCCCCGAGATTGGGCATAACGAGCAGGTTCGCCTCGGCGCTCAAGGTGGTCTCCGGCTTGAGCCGGGTGAGGATCGTCCGGCTCAGGGCCGCGTCGGCCGGCATCTCTCCGTCGATCTCGAGGTCGGGCGCGCGGGCGCGGATGAGCGCGAGGGCGTCCCGCATCTTGCGGGCTTCCGCGTCGTCGGCGCTGCCGAAGCTCGAATGCGACACCAGGGCGACGCGCGGGGTCTGACCGAAGCGGCGCATCTCGGCCGCCGCCAGCACCGTCATCCCGGCGATTTCCTCCGCGCTCGGATCGGCGTGAATGTAGGGATCGCAGATGAAGACCGTGTGGCGCGGCAGCTGCAGCAGGCCCATGGCGGCCAGGTGTTCGGCACCCGCTGCCCGGCCGATCACCTCGGAGACCTGGGTCAGGTGTCCCGCATAGGGGCCGAGGGTGCCGCAGAGCAGGCCATCCACCCGGCCCTCGCGGAGCATGGTCGCGGCGGCGCGGGTGGCGTTCCCCTCCGCTCCCACCACCTCGACGGTCTCGCCGACCTTGAGGCGCAGGCTCAGGGACTTGATCCGGGCCGCGATGACATCGGAGCGGCCGACGAGCACAGGGAACGCCAGGCGCTCGTCGACCACCACCTGCGCGGCGCGCAGCACCCGGTCGTCCTCGCCCTCGGCGAAGGCGACCCGCTTGAGGCCGGATTCGGAGGCCGCCGCGAAGACCGGCTGCATCACCGTGCCGGAGGTGTAGACGAAGCGCTGGAGCGAGCGGCGGTAGGCGTCGAGATCGGCGATGGGCCGGGCAGCGACGCCGCTGTCCATGGCGGCCTTGGCGACGGCGGGCGCGACGGAGGTGATGAGGCGCGGATCGAACGGGCGCGGGATGAGGTAGTCCGGGCCGAAGCTCAGGTCCTGCGCGCCGTAGGCGGCGCTGACCACGTCGGAGGATTCGGCGTGGACGAGGTCCGCGATGGCGCGCACGGCGGCGAGCTTCATCGCCTCGTTGATCTCGGTGGCGCCGACATCGAGGGCGCCGCGGAAGATGAACGGGAAGCACAGGACGTTGTTGACCTGGTTCGGGTAGTCCGAGCGGCCCGTGGCCATGAGGCAGTCCGGCCGCACGGAGCGGGCGAGATCGGGCAGGATCTCCGGATCGGGGTTGGCGAGCGCCAGGATGATGGGCCTCTCCGCCATGCCGGCGACCATCTCGGGCTTCAGCACGCCGCCCTGCGACACGCCGAGGAAGATGTCCGCCCCCACGATGGCGTCACCCAGGGTGCGGGCCTGGGTGTCCCGCGCGTAGGCCGCCTTCTGCTCGTCGAGGGCGCCGAGGCGGTCCGTGGAGATCACCCCGCGGCTGTCGCAGACGAGGATGTTCTCACGGGCCAGTCCGAGGCCGACGAGGATGTTGAGGCAGGCGATGGCCGCCGCACCGGCGCCCGAACAGACGAGGCGGACTTGCTCGATCGGTTTGCCCACCACCTGCAGGGCGTTGAGCAGGGCGGCGGCCGCCACGATGGCGGTGCCGTGCTGGTCGTCGTGGAACACCGGGATCTTCATCCGCTCGCGCAGGCGGGTCTCGATGGTGAAGCACTCGGGGGCCTTGATGTCCTCGAGGTTGATGCCGCCGAAGGTCGGCTCCAGCTTGGCGATGATCTCGATGAGCTTCTCGGGATCGGTCTCGTCGATCTCGATGTCGAACACGTCGATGCCGGCGAACTTCTTGAACAGGCAGCCCTTGCCCTCCATCACGGGCTTGCCGGCGAGCGCACCGATGTTGCCCAGGCCCAGCACGGCGGTGCCGTTGGTGATCACGGCGACGAGGTTGCCGCGCGAGGTCAGGCTGTAGGCCTCCTCCGGGTCGTGCTTGATCGCCATGCAGGCGGCCGCGACGCCGGGCGAGTAGGCGAGCGCGAGGTCGCGCTGGGTCGACATGTCCTTGGTCGGCTGGACCGAGATCTTACCGGGCGTCGGAAAGCGGTGATAGTCGAGGGCGGCGCGCTCCAGGGCGGCCTCGGTGCCCGCATCGGCATTGGCGACGGCGCCGGGCGCCCGCAGGTCTGCTTCGTTGCTCATGATCTCGTACGGTCCACGCGTCGGTTGCTGATGGGGGACGCGAGGAGGCCGGTCGCGGGCCACACCCCCTGTCCGTGCTCGGCACGGCCGTCCCCGTCCCCCGTGCCACATGGCACGGAGGCTGGGTCGTCCTGTCGGCGCGGCCCCCAAATGGGTCGCCGCGCCGGTTCGATAAGGTCAGTGGGCCTTCTTGGGCCCGTCCTTCCTGGGCATGTAGAGGTCGGTGATGGTGCCCTCGAAAGCTTCGGCCGCCAGCCCGATCGTCTCCGACAGGGTCGGGTGCGGGTGGATGGTCAGGCCGATATCCTCGGCATCCGCCCCCATCTCGATGGCGAGGGCCGCCTCCGCGATGAGGTCGCCGGCCGACGGGCCGACGATGCCGCACCCGAGGATGCGGTCGGTCTCGGGGTCGAACAGCACCTTGGTCAGGCCCTCTTCGCGGCCGAGCGCCAGGGAGCGCCCGGAGGCCGCCCACGGGAACACGCCCTTGCCGACCTTGATGCCCTTGGCCTTGGCCTCGTTCTCGGTCATGCCGACCCAGGCCACCTCCGGGTCGGTGTAGGCCACCGAGGGGATCACCTTGGCGTCGAAGACGCTGCTCTTGCCCGCCGCCACCTCGGCCGCGACCTTGCCCTCGTGCGTCGCCTTGTGGGCCAGCATCGGCTGGCCGACCACGTCGCCGATGGCGAAGATGTGGGGCACGTTGGTGCGCATCTGCTTGTCGACGGCGATGAAGCCGCGCTCGTCCACGGCGACGCCCGCCGCCTCCGCGCCGATGCGCTTGCCGTTCGGGCGCCGCCCCACCGAGACCAGCACTTTGTCGAAGATGTCGGTCGCCGGCGCGGTACCGCCCTCGAACGACACCTTCAGGCCCTCCGGCGTCGCCGCGACGGCCGTGACCTTGGCCTTGAGGTGGATGGCCTCGTACTGCTTCTGGATCCGCTTCATCAGCGGCGTGACCATATCCTTGTCGGCACCGGGGATGATCTGGTCCATCAGCTCGACGATGGTCACCTTGGAGCCGAGCGCGTGGTAGACGGTGGCCATCTCCAGCCCGATGATGCCGCCGCCGATCACGAGCAGGCGGGCCGGCACGCCGTCGAGTTCCAGCGCCCCCGTCGAGTCGATGACGCGCGGGTCGTCGTGCGGGATGAACGGCATCTGCACCGGCTCGGAGCCGGCGGCGATGATGGCGTGGTCGAAGCCGATCACGCGGGTCCGGCCCTCGTGCTCTACCGCGACCTGGTTCGGACTGACGAAGCGGGCCTCGCCCGTCACCACCGTGACCTTACGCTGCTTGGCGAGACCCGAGAGGCCGCCGGTGAGGCGCTTGACCACGCCGTCCTTCCATTCGCGCAGCTTGTCGATGTCGATCTGCGGCGCGGTGAAGGAGATGCCGTGCGCCGCCATGGCGTGGCTCTCGTCGATGACCTTCGCGGCGTGCAGCAGGGCCTTCGACGGAATGCAGCCGACGTTGAGGCAGACGCCGCCGAGACTGGGCCAGCGCTCGACGAGCACCACCGACTGGCCGAGATCGGCCGCCCGGAACGCGGCGGTGTAGCCGCCGGGCCCGGCGCCGATGACGAGCACCTGCGCCCGCATCTCCTCGCCGGAGACCGCCGCCGCGCCCTTCGGTGCGGCGGCCTCGGCGGCACCCTGGCCGCCCTGGGTCGCGGCCGAGCCGTAGCCGGCTTGGCCTTCGCCTGGTGCGTGGGCTGCGGCGGCGCCCGTGCCGGCCGGGCTCGGCTTCGGCGTGCCTGTCGCGGCGGCGGCCTCGGCCATCACCAGGATCAGGTCGCCCTGGCTGACCGTGTCGCCCGCCTTGATCCGCACCTCGGCCACCGTGCCGGCAACCGGGGACGGGATGTCCATGGTGGCCTTGTCGGATTCCAGCACGACGATGACGTCGTCGACGGAAATCACGTCGCCGGGGCTGACGCTGACCTCGATGACGGGCACGTTCTTGAAGTCGCCGATATCTGGCAGATGGATGCTGTTGCTGCTCATCGTGTCACCTCACTTGAGTTCGCGCTGGCCGGGTCTCGTCAGACGACGAGGCGCCGGACGTCCTCGAGGACGTGGGCGAGGTGGCGGGCGAAGCGCGCGGCGAGCGCGCCGTCGATGACGCGGTGGTCGTAGGAGAGGGAGAGCGGCACGATCAGGCGCGGCTTGAACTCCGTGCCGTTCCAGACCGGCGTCATCTTGGAGCGGGCGACGCCCAGGATGGCGACCTCGGGCGCGTTGACGAGCGGCGTGAAGGACGTGCCGCCGATGCCGCCGAGGCTGGAGATCGAGAAGGTCGCGCCCTGCATGTCGGCGGCGCTGAGCTTGCCGTCGCGGGCTTTCGCCGAGATCGCGCCGAGATCGCGGCTGATCTCGACGATGCCCTTGCGGTCGGCATCCTTGATCACCGGGACCACGAGGCCGTCCGGCGTGTCCACCGCCACGCCGATGTTGTAGTATTGCTTGAGGATCAGCGCGTCCTTCTCGGGCGAGAGCGAGGCGTTGAACTCGGGGTGCTTGCGTAAGCCAGAGACCGCCGCCTTGATCAGGAAGGCCAGCAGGGTGACGCGGTAGCCCTTGTCCTTGAGTTCCTTGCCCGCGTTATCGAGTTCCTTGCGGTAGGCGTCGGTCTCGGTGATGTCCGATTCGTCCTGGTGGGTGACGAGCGGCACGTTGAGCCAGGACCGGTGCAGGTGCGCGCCGGAGATCTTCTTGATCCGCGACAGGGGCCGGGTCTCGGTGGGGCCGAACTTCGAGAAGTCCACGGCCGGGATCTCGGGGATGCCCATCCCGCCGCCCGAGAACGCGGCCGTGCCTGAGGCGCCGGGCGCCTGCGCGGCGGAGCGCGTGAGGTGACCCTTCACGTCCTCCTTGGTCACCCGGCCCTTCTCGCCGGTGCCCTTGATGGTGGTGAGGTCGATCCCGAGTTCGCGCGCCAGGCGGCGGACGCCCGGGCTGGCATGGATCTGGGAGAAGTCCGGAATGTTGCCGGCGGGGGCTGCAGGGGCGGGGCTCGGAGCGGCGTTCGGGGCCGGCTCCTGCTTGGCGAGCAGTGCGGCGCTGTCGGCGCCTGCGGGCGCGTCGGCGGCCTTCTCGGCCGCGGCGGTGTCGCCCTTGGCGCCCTCGCCCTTGAACACGAGGAGCGGCGAACCCTCGCTCACCTTGTCGCCGAGCTTGACCAGGATCCGCTCCACCACGCCCGCGCTCGGCGAGGGCACGTCCATGGTCGCCTTGTCGGATTCGAGCGAGACCAGCGGATCGTCGGGCCCGATCGTGTCGCCCTCCTTCACGTGGATCTCGATGATCGGGATGTCCTTGAAGTCGCCGATGTCCGGAATCTGGATCTCGATACCCACTGCGCAATCTCCCTGGTTGAGTCGGAGCCTCTCGCGGGCTCCCTCGTGCGGTCCGTCGATGGAAAGGGTCGGGAAGTCTCAGGGCGTCGGCCGCCGGGATGCGGCGGCCGACGGGGCGCGGATCAGACGGTCCAGGGTGCCGGCCGGTCCGTGTCGATGCCGTACTTGGCGATGGCGTCGGCCACCGTCTGGGCCGGGATCACACCCTCCTCGGCGAGGCTGTGCAGGGCCGCCACCACGACCCAGTGCCGGTTGACCTCGAAGAAGTCGCGCAGGCGGGCCCGGTAATCCGAACGGCCGAAGCCGTCGGTGCCGAGCACACGGTAGCGTCCCGGAACCCAGGTGCGGATCTGGTCGGCGAACAGGCGCATGTAGTCGGTGGCGGCGACCACCGGGCCGGTGCGACCCGAGAGGCAGGTCTCGACGTGCGAGAGGCGCTTGCCCTCCAGGGGGTGGAGCAGGTTCCAGCGCTCCGCCGCCATGGCGTCGCGGCGCAGCTCCGTGAAGCTCGGGCAGCTCCAGATGTCGGACGCGATCCCGAAATCCTGCTCCAGCAGGTCTGCCGCCGCGATGACCTCGCGCAGGATGGTGCCCGAGCCCAGCAGCTGCACCCGGTGGCCCTTGGTCTTTTCCGCAGGGCCTTCCTTGAACAGGTACATCCCCTTGATGATGCCGGCCTCCGCGCCCTCGGGCATGCCCGGGTGCTCGTAGTTCTCGTTCATCACGGTGATGTAGTAGAACACGTCCTCCTGCTCGGCATACATCCGGCGCAGGCCGTCCTGCACGATCACCGCCACCTCATACGAGAAAGTTGGGTCGTACGAGACGCAGTTCGGGATGGTCGACGAGATGAGGTGGCTGTGGCCGTCCTCGTGCTGCAGGCCCTCGCCGTTGAGGGTGGTGCGCCCGGCGGTGCCACCGATGAGGAAGCCGCGCGCGCGCATGTCGCCCGCCGCCCAGGCCAGATCGCCGACCCGCTGGAAGCCGAACATCGAGTAGTAGACGTAGAACGGGATCGTCGGCGCGTCGGAGTGCGAGTAAGAGGTCGCGGCCGCGATCCAGGACGACATGGCGCCCGGCTCGTTGATGCCCTCTTGGAGCATCTGACCGTTCTTGTCCTCCTTGTAGTACATCAGTTGGTTGGCATCTTCCGGCCGATACAGTTGGCCCACCTGGGAGAAGATGCCGAACTGGCGGAACATGCCCTCCATGCCGAAGGTGCGGCTCTCGTCGGGCACGATCGGCACGATGCGCTTGCCGATGTTCTTGTCGCGCAGCAGCGTGTTGAGGATACGCACGAACGCCATGGTGGTGGAGATCTCGCGGCCCGCGGTCTCCTTGAGCTGGGCCGAGAACGCCGAGAGTGGCGGGATCTCCAGGGCATGCGACTTCCGACGCCGCAGGGGGAGGGGACCACCCAGTGCCTCGCGCCGGGCCATGAGGTAGCGGTGCTCGGGGCTGCCTTCGGGGAACCGGATGAAGGGGATCTCCTTCAGCTGGTCGTCGGTGAGGTCGATCTGGAAGCGGTCACGGAACTGGCGGAGCACCGCCTCGCCCATCTTCTTCTGCTGGTGGGTGATGTTCTGAGCCTCGCCCGACTCGCCCATGCCGTAGCCCTTGACGGTCTTGGCGAGGATGAGGGTCGGCTGGCCCTTGTGCTTGGAGGCGGCGCTGTAGGCCGCGAACACCTTGCGCGGGTCGTGGCCGCCGCGGGTCAGGCGCCAGATGTCGTCGTCGGTCCAGTCGGCCACCAGGGCCGCCGTCTCCGGATACTTGCCGAAGAAGTGCTCGCGCACGTAGGCGCCGCTCTTCGACTTGAAGTCCTGATACTGGCCGTCGACGCATTCCTCCATGAGGCGCGCCAGCATGCCGGTGCTGTCCTTCTGGATCAGGGCGTCCCAGCCCGAACCCCACAGCACCTTGATGACGTTCCAGCCGGCCCCCCGGAAATCGGCCTCGAGTTCCTGGACGATCTTGCCGTTGCCGCGCACCGGCCCGTCGAGGCGCTGCAGGTTGCAGTTGATGACGAAGACGAGGTTGTCGAGTTTTTCACGCGCGGCCAGGGCAATCGCACCCAGGCTCTCGGGCTCGTCCATCTCGCCGTCGCCCATGAAGGCCCAGACCTTGCGGCCGTCGGTCTTGGCGAGGTCGCGGTGGTGCAGGTAGCGCAGGAAGCGGGCCTGGTAGATCGCCATCAGGGGGCCGAGGCCCATGGAGACCGTGGGGAACTGCCAGAAATCCGGCATCAGCCAGGGATGCGGATAGGAGGAGAGGCCCTTGCCGCCGACTTCCTGGCGGAACCCGAGGAGCTGCTCCTCGGTCAGGCGCCCTTCGAGGAAGGCGCGGGCGTAGACGCCGGGCGAGGAATGACCCTGCACGTAGATGAGGTCGCCGCCGTGGTCGGCGTTGGCCCCGCGCCAGAAATGCATGAAGCCGGTGTCGTAGAGGGTGGCGGCCGACTGGAAGCTGGCGATATGGCCGCCGAGCTCCGAGGAATCCTTGTTGGCCCGCAGGATGATCGCGATGGCGTTCCAGCGGATCGCCGAGCGGATGCGGTGCTCGATGGCCCGGTCGCCCGGATGCGGATCCTGGTTCTGGGGCAGAATCGTGTTCAGATACGCAGTGTTGGCCGAGTACGGGACCGGGGCGCCCTTCTTGCGGGCTCCGTCGATGACTTGCTCGATCAGGTAATGCGCCCGCTCCGGCCCGTCGACGTCGAGGACGCCATCGAGTGAGTCGAGCCATTCCTGCGTCTCGACGGGATCGAGGTCGCGGCTACGCTCCATGGTATCCTCCCTAGTGTTTCTTGAGCGGATCAGACGCGTTTGCCCGCTCTTTGTCAGTATGATTTTGCAGGAAGTGGACCAAGTCCAGTCCATTTAAATTAAATCACTGAAACAATGACTTGAATGATTTTTGGGTTTTGCGGCAGTGCGGCATCCCGCACGTATTGTCCGGCCCCTGTCCGAAACTTCGGACAGGGGCGTGCGTCACGCAGAATGGGGGGCGCGCAATCGCGGAGCCGCGGAACTCGGCTGTTTCGATCGAATCGGGCACGTGCGAGCCCAGCCGGAGGTGGGTGCTCCCGAAAGACCGGCGCGTGGTCGGCGCCTCAGCGCCGCATGGTCAGGCGGCGAGGGCCAGGGCCCGGGTCACGGTGGAGCGCAGATCCGCGAGGGAGAAAGGCTTGGTGAGCACATCGGTGACGATGGCGTCGAGGCCGCGCGCGCGCTCGCGCTGATCGGCGAAGCCCGTCATCAGCAGGATGGTGAGGTTGGGAAAATCGCGCTTGGCCGCCAGTGCCAGGGCGATCCCGTCCATCAGCGGCATGCGGATGTCCGTGAGCATCAGATCGAAGGCGCCGTCGGCTTCAATGAGACGGTCGAGCCCGTCGCTGCCATCGGTGGCGGTGACCACGGCATGGCCATCGATCTCCAGGCCCCGCTTGAGGAATCCCCGGACCGTCTCTTCGTCATCCACGAGCAGGATGCGCGCCATCGTTCGTCAGGTTCTCTCGCAAGGGAAGGGATTTCAGTCACGCAAGCGAGCGGGCGCCCTGTCAAGGGACAGAGCGCCACACGGATGCGCCTGCGGACTTTTTTTCGTGCCGGGACCGTAGTCTTAGCCGGGTGGTCCGCTCCGGCGACCGTCCCTCGATCAGGTGCCGCCGAACAAATCCGCTTCGGGGCTGTCGTAATCCACGAGGCCGACGAATGGCAATTGCCGGTAGGCGTGTGCCACGTCCATGCCGTAGCCGACCACGAAGACGTCGGGGCAGGTGAAACCGACGAAGTCGGCGTCGATGGTGACGGCGCGCTTGCCCGGCTTCTCGAGGAGCACGGCCGTGAGCACCCGCTTGGCCCCGCGCGCCATCAGCAGATCCTTGGCGAACACGATGGTCCGGCCGGATTCGAGGATGTCGTCGATCAGCAGCACGTCGCGCCCGCGCACCTCGCTCTCGACGTCGCGCAGGATCTCGACCTGTCCCGACGAGACCGTGGCGGTACGGTAGCTCGACAGATGGACGAACTCCGCCTGCGGCTCCAGACCGGCCCGGTGCAGGGCGCGCAGGAGATCGGCGGCGAACATGAAGCTGCCCTTGAGCACCGCCACCACCAGGAGGTTCTGGGGCTTGGCCGCCGCGATGGCGGCGGCGAGTTCCTCGGTGCGCCGGGCGATGGCGGCTTCGTCGAACAGGACGCGGACGCGTCGGGAAGGTGTCGTCATGGACACCTCATATCACGGGTGGCCGCGGGTGCCATCGGTTTTGGCGACCGCGTCGGCCCGTTGCACCGAAGGGGCTTGCGAGAAACGCACGTGGATCGCGCGCGCCTCGGCGGGCGGCGCCGACAGGCTGGCCCGGAACCGCGCGGTCTCGCGGTTCTCGAGGCTGCGGCGCGGCGGGACCACGCTCCAGCGATACAGGGGCTGGTCGCGCCCGTCCCGCACCTCGATCTCGATGGGGGGGACCGCCGCGCCGTCCGCCGCCACCCCGACCACGTCGCCCTCCACCACGAGCTGGGCGCCGTCGCCTTGCGTCTGAAAAGCGACCACGTCGCGCAGGTCGAGGCCGCGGAGATTCACCGGCAGGCCGATGCGGGCGTAGAGCCCGGCGGTCTGGGGCATCGCCCGCACCACGGTGGTGCGTCCGAGAACCGCGAGGCCGAGCCCGGCCACAACGGACAGGCCGATGGCGGCGGTGGGCGAGAAGCGTGGCCGCCCGACGGACTTGACCGGGGCCTTCGGTCTCGGGCGAGCGCGTGGCTCGGAGGGGAGCGCCTCCGCCGTGGCCGATGCGGGCCCGGAATCGGATGCCCCCGTCTCTTCCGCCATCGCCGCCTCCCAGGCGTCGAGGGAGGCCTGGGCCTCGGCCCGCGCCTTGGCGTCCTCCGGGCCGGCCTGGACCGCCTCCATCATGGCGGCCGTCATCTCGGCCTCGAGGGCGGCCGCGACATCGTCCGGGGAGATGAACCAGGTCTCGCGGCAGGCCGCGCAACGCACGGAGCGTCCTTCCGCGCCGACGCGATCGGTGTCGATCACATATTCGCTTGCACAGGATGGGCAGACGATCAGCATGGCGAATCGGCGCCCCGGGGTCTCGATCGGCAGTTGCCGGCTCGGTCAAAAAGACTCACACGGTTCTGCGCGAACGCGGTTAACCATCCGTGAAGCGGTGGCGCCGCACGCGTGCGCCGCGTTCCCGAGGGGATGCGCGACCGCAATCGGGCAAGCGTGATGAGGCAAGAGCGCGTGATGAGGCAAGAGCGCGTGATGAGGCAAGAGCGCGTGATGAGGCAAGAGCGCGTGATGGGGCAAGAGTGATGGGGTGCGCGTGGCGGATCGGGTGAACACGGGCAGCCTGCTGTCCGGGGCGGAAGAGCCGGTGGTCCAGTTCGAGAATGTCGGGATGCGCTACGGCCTCGGTCCGGAGGTGCTCAGCGACGTGAGCTTCCAGATCGCGCCGCGCTCGTTCCAGTTCCTCACGGGACCGTCGGGGGCGGGCAAGACCACGCTCCTGCGCCTCATCCTCCTGTCGGTGCGCCCGACGCGGGGACTGGTCTCGGTGTTCGGCGAGGAGGTCAGCGGCATCTCCAGCGAGGCGCTGACGGGCCTGCGCCGGCGCATGGGCGTGGTGTTCCAGGATTTCCGCCTCCTCGACCATCTCACCACCTACGAGAACGTCGCGCTCCCCCTGCGCGTCCAGGGCCGGGCCGAGACGAGCTACCGGGCCGAGGTGGTCGAATTGCTGCGCTGGGTCGGCCTCGGCGAGCGCATGCACGTGTTGCCGCCGCTCCTGTCGGGCGGCGAGAAGCAGCGCGCCGCCATCGCGCGCGCCCTCATCGCGCGACCCGAACTGCTCCTCGCCGACGAGCCCACGGGCAACGTCGATCCGGGGCTGGGACGGCGCCTCTTGCGCCTGTTCATCGAGCTCAACCGCCTCGGGACCTCCGTGCTCATCGCCACCCACGATTTCGCCCTGATGGATCTCGTCGATGCCCGCCGGCTGGTGCTCGGCGACGGCCGCCTCGCCGTGGAGCGTCCATGAGCCGATCCGTCGCCCCCGCCGCCAGCCGACCCGTTTCCCCGCCGCGCACGGCGTCGCCTCCGCCGAGCCCGCTGCCCGCGACCCTGCGGCGCAACGCTCCCCTGGTCCCGACGGATTCCTCGGCGAGCCGGGCGCTCGCCGCCGTCATCGCCATCCTCACCTTCCTCGCCGCCCTGTGCGCGGGGGCCGCCGAGATCGTGGCCTCCAGCGCCGACCAGTGGCAGGGTGCGGTCGCCCAGGAAGTGACGATCCAGGTCCGCCCGAGCCCCGGGCGCGACCTCGACGCCGACGTCGCCCGGGCGGAAAGCCTGGCCAAGGCAACGCCCGGTATCGCCACCGCCCGGGTGTTCTCGAAGGCCGAGGCCGAGCGGCTGCTCGAGCCCTGGCTCGGCAGCGGCCTCGATCTGTCCGACCTGCCGGTGCCGCGCCTCGTCACCCTCCGCCTCGCCGAATCCGCCCGGCCCGACCTGAAGCCCCTGCGCGCGTCGCTCGCGGAGGCGCTCCCCGGCGTCGCGAGCCTCGACGACCACGCCCTGTGGCTGCGCCGGCTCTCGACCATGGCCAACACCTTCGTGGGCGTCGGCGTCGGCCTCGTCGCCCTCGTCCTCGTCGCCACGGGCCTCGCGGTGGTCTTCGCCACCCGGGGTGCCATGGCGGGCAATCGCGAGGTGGTGGAAGTGCTGCACTTCGTCGGCGCCGACGACGATTTCATCGCCCGCGCGTTTCAGCGGCGGTTCTTCCGCCTCGGCCTGCGCGGCGGCATCATCGGCTCCGTGGCGGCCCTGATCGCCTTCGCGATCGCCGGCTTCGCCGCCGGCGCCTGGCGCTCCGGACCGGCCGGCGAGGAGATCGAGGCCCTGTTCGGCGCCTTCCACATCGGCTGGCGCGGCTATGCCAGCGTGCTCCTCATCGGTGTGATCGCCTCCGTGGTCACCGGCATCGTCTCGCGCCTCACCGTGCGGCGCTTCCTGGCCTGACCATGTCCGGGGCGCACCTCACGGGATCGCGTTAACCCTCCGTGAACCTTTCCGGGAGGAGATACTTGCCTCGTCACGGCCTCAATCGGGGCTATCTTCACGGAGAATGACGACGCGGATGTCAGGCAGCCACACCATGAGGCCCTCCGAGGCTTTCGGCTGGGCCTGGACCGATGCACCCCGGCGTGCGGAGCCCGCCCTTCGCCTATCGGTGCGATCCCCCGGGCGCACGATGAAGGCGGTCCTGGGGCTCGCCGGTCTCGGCGGAGCGGTCCTGTTCGGTGGTTTCCTCACCTTCGTCGCCTGCGTCGAGCGCGACCAGCGTGCGCCGGAAGGCCGGGCCGACGGCATCGTGGCCCTGACGGGAGGCGCCCAGCGCATCGGCGATGCCATCGATCTCCTGGCCAACGGTTACGGTCGGCGCCTGCTCATCACCGGCGTCAACGAGCGCACCAGCCGCGACGAGATCGCCCGCCTCAATCCCAATCAGCGCCACTGGATCGATTGCTGCGTCGATCTCGACTACCGGGCGCGCAACACCATCGGCAACGCCATCGAGACCCGGCGCTGGATGCGCCTGCACCGCTTCAGCACCGTGGCGGTGGTGACGTCGAACTACCACATGCCCCGCACCCTGGTGGAGCTCGATCATGCCCTGCCGGGCATCGACCGCGTGGTGCCGTATCCGGTCGTGACCGAGGGGTTCGATGCCGGTCGCTGGTGGCAGCAACCGTCCGCGGCCCGGCTCCTCGCTTCCGAATACCTGAAATTCCTGGTGGCCTGGGTCCGCACTCGCTTCGAGGACGACCCCGAGCGGTCCCGCGCGGCGATCCTCATCGGGCGCGGCAAACCGATCAAGGTCGTGGCCGAACCGCTTCTCCTGCGCGGCCAGCACTGAATCGTCCGGGGCCCCTGGGCAATCGGTTCGTCCCGCGGCCGCGCCAGAGCGTGGCGCGTCGGCTCACACGCCTTTGCAGCGGCTCTTGATCAGCCCCGAGAACTCCTTCTCGGAGCCCACCACCTGGGCCAGCCGCTCGCTGCGCTCGGCCCCGGACAGGCAGCGGCCGTAGACGCCGGCCACCCGGCGCATGGTCTCGACGTGGCGACGCCAGATTCGGCACAGTTCGGCCTCGTCGCTGCCCGTCTGTTCGAGCTGGTCGATGGCTTGGCGCTGCATCGAACTCGCCACGAGGACGTCGCGCGCGCAGGCGGTGTCCGTCGGACCGGCCGCGGCCGGGACGCCCAGGGCCAGGAGACAGCCAGCGGCGGCGGCCGATTGGAATCGCGAAAGGAACGGCATCGGGATCACGCCGCCTGGGACGCCGACGTGTGGGTCAGGAGGGCATAGAGGGCGCTGGCGTCGCGGGCGGCGCGGATGCGCTCGAGGATGCCGGGTTCGCGCAGGAGCCGGGCCACCTGGGCCAGGGCCTTGAGGTGATCGGCGCCCGCTCCCTCGGGGGCGAGGAGCAGGAAGGCGATGTCCACGGGCTGGCCGTCCAGGGAATCGAAATCCACCGGCCGCTCCAGGCGGGCCACGAGGCCGAACAGGCGGTCCAGGCCCGGCAGCTTGCCGTGCGGGATCGCCACCCCGTCGCCGATGCCCGTCGAGCCGAGTCGTTCCCGCTGCAGCAGGGTCTCGAACACCTCGCGCTCGTTCAAAGCCGGCAGGTGCCGCACGGCGTGGGCGCTCAACTCCTGCAGGATCTGCTTCTTGGCGCGGGCGCGCAGCGAAGGCACCACGGAATCCGGATTGAGGAATTCCAGCACTGGCATGAAGGACCGCCGCCCCTTCGGCGGTGACCGGAACGGCCACCGCGGAGTAAAAGGTCGGACCGCGCACGGTCCAAGATCACCTAAGGATCAATCGCTGGGTTCCGATGTCAGTTCCGGTCAGGCGCTCAAGCGTTGGCGTCCGCCGGATCGACCCAGCCGATCGCTCCGTCACTGCGGCGGTATACGACGTTGATGCGCCCGGTGCCAGCATGAACGAACACGATCACCGGCGCCCCCGTCAGATCGAGGGCGGTGACCGCCTCGCTCACCGAATGGCGCTTGAGCGTCTTGGTGCTCTCGGCCACCACGGGGGGATGATCCGTTCCATCGTCGGGCTGATCGCCGTCGAGATCCTCCGCGTCGCGGTCGTCGTCGTCCGCCGACTCGGCCTCGCTCGGGGACGCGAACACGGCGTAGGCGGCCTGCACGGTGGCGCCCTCGTGGGCGGCCGCACCGTGGTCCTTGAGCCGGTGCTTGTAGCGGCGCAGGCGCTTCTCGAGGCGGTCGGCCGTCTGCTCGAAGCTCGCATGGGCATCGTGTGCGGCCCCCGAGGCTTCCAGGGTCAGGCCGGAGACGAGGTGCAGCACGCAATCCGTCCGGTAGGCCGTCCCGTCCCGCCGCAGGGTGACGTGGCCCGAGCAGGTCCCGTTCATGTGGCTGTCGAGGTATTTCGAGAGGGTCGCCGCCATCCGCTCTTCGACCCGGCCCCGCAGGGCTTCGCCGAGGTCCAGGCCATGGCCCGTGACGCGTAGTGACCCCATGTTCCCTCCGGTTTTTGTCGCCGTTGCGGGTCGAGTTAAGGAGCCTGCGCGAGAGAAGTCAACGAACTCGGTCGCGTCGCCGAGCCGGGCCGGTCCGGCGTTCGGGAGCCAGGGCGGGCCCGATTCCGGTCCGCATGCGCCGGGGCGAATGTTTCCCCCGTGGGCAGAGGTTTTCACCCCGATCGGGCGTTTTCTGCTCGGGTGGGCGTTTTCCCCGGCGGCCGATGGGTTCAAGCTGCGAGAATCGCCCGCGGGAGCGTCCGCCCGGTTGGCCGTCCCCTCGTTTTTATCGGCGATCGGTTCTTGCCACGCCGCCGTTCTTGTCATTCAGCGTTCTTGCCGCCAGCTGTTTTTGCCGCCAGCCGTTCTTCCCGTCCCATAACTCTTGCCGTCCCATAAGTTTTGAGTCCCGATGGTCATTCTCCGCTCGATCGCCTTCAGCCTCGCCTTCTACCTCGCCACGACGCTCATCGCGGTGCTCGGCCTGCCCGCCCTCGTCTCCCGCCGGGCCGTCATCCGCCTCGCTCAAGCCTGGGCGAACGTCACCCTGTGGCTCCTGCGGGTGATCGGCGGCGTGGCCGTGGAGTTCCGGGGCCTGTCCAACATTCCGCAGGGCCCCGTCCTCGTCGCGGCCAAGCACCAGTCCGCTCTGGAGACCCTGGCGCTCGTCACGGTGTTCCCGGACTTCGCCTACATCCTCAAGCGTGAGCTCCTCTGGATTCCCCTGATCGGCTGGTTCCTGTCGCGCTCCGGCATGGTCGCCATCGACCGCTCGAAGGGCACGCGCGCCATGGCAGCGATGAACGAGGCCGCCGCCGGCGTGATCCGCGCGGGACGCCAGCTCATCATCTTCCCCGAAGGAACGCGCCGCCCACCCGGCGCCCCGCCGGCCTACAAGCTCGGGCTGACCCACCTCTACGCGACCCTGGGCGTGCCCTGCCTTCCCGTGGCCCTCGACACCGGCCTGTACTGGCCGCGCCGCAGCCTGATGCGCCGGCCCGGAACCACGGTGATCGAGTTCCTTCCCCCGATCCCGCCCGGCCTCGACCGCGCCCGGTTCCTCGACACGGTCCAGGCGCGCATCGAGGGCGCCTCCGACGCCCTTCTCAGCGCCGGCCGGGCCGACCTCGCGGCCCGGGGCCACACCGTACCGGCCCCGGTGCAAAGCGCGTCGCCCACCGCCTGAGGCGTTGCAGGGCGCGCTCCGGCATCGGCGGACACCCGGGCGAAACCTTCGTGGGGTCGCGGGCATGGAATCGCGGGGATGGGGTCGCCGGTGCCCGAACGTTCTCGCCCGGGAACGGTGGCCTTGACGGTAACCCTTTGTTAGGAATATTTTGGAACAAACAGCGAACGAAGGGTCCTGTCCCGGTCCGCTCCCAGCGGAACTTCGCGGATGCCCGAGCACGGAGACGACCGATGCGCGAAGAACGCCTCAGAACGACCGCCGGTCTGCGTGGAACCCCCGCCCTGCTGCTGAGTGCATGGCGTGGCCGGTCCGGCCGTCGCTACATCGTCGGCATCCACGATCTCGTCGAGCCTGAACTCGACGAGATGGACGACGCGGTGATCCTGGCGGTGCGCCGCGACGCGGACGGGCATGGCGAGCTCGTCAGCGTCACCTCCGCCGGGGAAAGCCCGCGGGAGCGCCTGACCCGCGGCTGGCTGGCCCGCGCCCGGCATCGCGGCGCCAACGAGATGCACGTCCACCGCCTCGCCGAGACCGAGGCCGAGCGCCGCGCCATCGTGGCCGACTTCGACGCCGACGCGATGGCCGACGCCTGAACCCATCGGCCATGCTTTCGCCGCCAAGACCCTGATAGGCCATGTCGGACGAACGTGGCGGGCCTGCAGAGGGGCCGCCTCCGAAAGATCGACGGCGGCGGGGACCCGATGACAACGACGACAACGCCGGCCGCGCCCCGCGCGCATTCGCGAAAAGGCCTGTTCGTCCCCTTCATCCTGCTCGCCACCCTCGTGGTCCTGTGGTCCGCCGCATGGGTCTGGGTCCGCGACCGGGCGGGCCGCGAGATGGATGCCTGGCTCGGCCGGGAGGCGGCGGCTGGCCGGACCTGGACCTGTGCCGACCGGTCGATCTCCGGCTATCCGTTCCGCATCGAACTCCGCTGCGCGTCCCTCGCCTTCGCCCGTGCCGACAGCCGCTTCACCCTGGGGCCGATCACCGCCGTGGTTCAGGTCTATCAGCCGCGCCAGGGCATCCTGCAGGTGGCCGGGCCGTTCCACGTCGAGCAGGGCGATCTCACCGGCGACGTGACATGGACGTCCCTGGAGGCGAGCTTCCACGGCGCCTCCGAGGCGTTCGTGCGCGCCTCCGTGGTGGTCGACGCCCCGAAGGGCACCGTGCGCGGACCCGGGCAGCCCGACATCGCCTTCGACGCCCAGCACCTCGAGGCCCATGGCCGGCCGACCCCCGGCCGCTTCGCCGCCGAGGGAGCCGTCGACCTCAGCCTGCGCGTCGCCAAGGCGGCGGTGCCGTTCATCGATCCCTACGTCGGCAACGCCGACCCGACCGACATCGCCCTCGACGCCACCGTGAACCGGGCCGCGACCCTGCACACGGGAACGGTGGCACGGGAACTGGAGGCCTGGCGCCAAGCCGGCGGCAGCCTCGACATCGCCCTCCTGTCGCTCGCCAAGGGCAATCGTCGGGCCCAGGCCCACGGCAGCCTGAGTCTCGATCCGAGCCATCGTCCGGAAGGACAGATCGACGTGCGCGCCGCCGGCGTCGAAGCCATCGTCGGCCAAGTCATGGGCCAGCGCTTCGGCGCCGAGAAGGGCGCCCTCATCGGCAACCTCGTCGGCCAGTTCCTCGGCGGCGGCCGCCGTGCCCGGGCGGAGGCGGCGGCGCCCGACGCGGTGCCCCCGGCCGACCCGGCCCTGAAGGCCCTCCCGCCCCTGCGGATCGCCGACGGTCGCCTGATGCTCGGCCCGTTCCCGATCCCGAATGTCGAGGTTCCGCCGCTCTATTGAGGCGGAGTGGGGCCGGTCGGCGGACGGGATTAAGTGAAAATCGGCGGGTTCGAGAAAATCTCGGTCCCGTCCGGTTGAACGGAATCCGATGCGGGGCGTTTGAACGGTCAAGCTCAAGCCGAAGCGGTTGAGCGCGCCCCGGAGTTCCGTTCCATGACCTTGACCACCATCCTTCTCATCATCCTCATCATCGCGGTTCTCGGCGGCGGCAACTTCCTCGGCGGCGGCGCCTATCGCGGACAGAGCTTCGGCCTCGGCGGTATCCTCGTGATCATCCTCATCGTGCTGCTGGTGACCGGACGACTCTGAGCTTCCGAACCTCGTCTTGAGACACTAGCCAAGCGAGATCTTTGGGACTTGTCGGCGTATCGGCCCGAACGCGAAGCTCGCCGTTCGGGTCGCTGCGTTCAAGGCTGGCAGGTGATTCCGACCACGGCGCCTGCCAGCCGCGCAACGACGGTTCCGGACGGGCTGCTCCCAGCGGTCGCGGTCGTCACGCCGGCCGAAGTCAGGAACGCGCCGATCCGGTCGGCCGCAACCGTTCCGTACCGCGCTGGCGGCACCACCCCCGCCACCTTGCGCGGCGCGCTCGGATAGCTGGCAACGAGTCCGGAGAGCGCCCCGCTGGCGTCCAGGATCGGTGCCCCCCCGGCGCCCGGCTGAAGAGGCGCCTCGATTCGCCCGTCGCTCGCGAGAAAGCCGGGCGCCACCGCCACGGCGCCGTTCCCCTCCGCCCCCATCACCAGCACGGATCCCGAGGCCGTCGCGCCCGCCCCCTGCAGCGCCGGCGGAGCACCCGACTTCGACGGGCCCGACACATCCAGAAGCATCAGGCCGCCGTCGCGCATCGCGATGCGGGCGGCCCCACCGTTGACCCTTGGGATGGCGCAGCCGTCGACGGCGGCGGCACTCGTGAGCACACGACCCGGCGCCACCAGCAGCCCCGTCGCGAAGGGCGCGGCGGGACGGTCGATCAGGGGGGGCGGGATTGGAGCGGCGCGGGCGACCGGAGCCGCGGGCGCCGCGTCCGGGAACGGCACGAAGCTGTTGGCGATGGCGATGACGAGGCGGTCGAACGTCTCCGAGAGCGCTTTGTCGTAGCCCAGGGTCAGACCGCGCAGGCCGGCTTCCCCGGCGGCGTAGCGGATGTAGGACTTGCCCGCGGGTGTCTCGGCGGTGACCACGAGGAAGTCCGGCCGCTGAAGCTTGTACGTCACGCGGCGCTCGGGGGTCGGCGCAGTGAGGCGGGCGAACATCGCTTCGAGGCTCGACTCGCCGGGGGCGAACGACTTCGTCTCCACGGTGATGCGGCCATCCGCGCTTTGCCAGCGGGTGCCGCCCGGGATCGCTCCGCGCTTGGGCAGCAACCGCTCGGGCAGGCCCAGAACCGTGCCGCTCGCCGGATCGGGCTTGATGAGGAAGCCGGCCGCCGCGCGCGCGGCCGCACCGGCCTTGAGCAGCCCCGCGCGGCCGGTCGCGTCGAGGAGGCCGCCCCCGCCGCCCGTCCGGGCCCGGTAGGCGTTCAAGGCGTCGTAGGTGCGCTTCCCGAACGTGCCGGTGACGACGGCGTTGGAATCCCCCGTCCAGACCAGGGCGTCCTGGAGGGCCTTGCGTTCGGCTTCCGGCAACGCCTCGTACGCCGCCTTGGCCGCTTCGAAGGCCGGGTCGGGCGCAGCCGCCCGCGGAGGCGGCCCGGCGGGCCTCGGTGCCTGGGCCAGGGCCAGCGCCGGGGCGAGACCCAACACGACGCAGCCCATTCCCAAACCGGCCCGAACCCGTCGCACCATCGATCCGTGCCTCCGAAACGCGGGATGGAGCTTGGCAGAGGCGCCGCGTGAATTCCAGGGCGTCGATCCCGGATTGCGGGCGGGAGGCGAAGTGCTACGGTCCCGGCCCGGAGCGCCGTGCGGGCGGGGTCGAGTCGATGGGGTTGGCGATGGCGGGATCGACGGGGCACAGGCGCACGGCGCTCGTGGCAGCGGGCGCGTTCCTCCTCGCCGGCCTGTTCGACCCGCCTGCGCAGGCGCAGGCACCCCTGGGCCAACCCACCAGGACGGGCCTGAAGGCCCCGGCCCCCAAGGCCTTTCAGCGTGAAACCCTCGCCAGCGACGGCGTACGCCTCGAGGCCGCTCTCAAGGCCGAGGCCGGCCCGCCGCGCCCGGCCGCTCGGGCACGGGCCGAGGGCGCGGCCCTGATGGAGGCCGAAAAACCCCTCGAGGCGCTCAAGCCCCTCGGGGCCGCCGTCGCCGCCGAGCCGGGCAACCCCGAGAACTGGCTCGCCTACGCCCGTGCCGCGAGCGCCGTCGGCACCGGTGAGACCGGCGATTACAGCAGCCGGATGCGTCTGCGCCGCAACGCAAGGGCCGCCGCCTACGTGGCTTACCTGCGCGCGGCCACCGCCGCCGCCGAGGCCGAGGCGCTCGCCACCCTCGGCGAAGTCCAGGCCGCCGAATCCGAGTGGCGCCCGTCCCTGGAAGCCTACCGCGCCAGCCTCGCGCTCGCCGACGACGCGCAGGTGCGCGAGACCTACGAGGGGCTGCGGGCCGAGCACGGCTTCCGTGTCCTCGACTACAAGGTCGATTCCGATGCCGCCGCCCCGCGCGTCTGCTTCCAGTTCTCCGAAGGGCTGGCCGCGAAGACCGATTTCACCCCCTTCGTCGCCGTCTCGGGCGCGGCCAACGCCGCCGTCACGGGGAGCGGCCAGCAGGTCTGCGTCGACGGACTCAAGCATGGTGAGCGCTACGCCTTCGTCCTGCGCCAGGGGATTCCGTCTGCGGCCGGCGAGACCCTGCTGAAGTCGTTCGACTACGAGGTCTATGTCCGGGACCGCTCGCCCCAGGTGCGGTTCACCGGGCGCAACTACGTCCTGCCGCGCACGGGTCAGGCCGGGGTGCCCCTGATCTCGGTGAACGCAGCGAAGCTCGACGTCGAGGTCCTGCGCATCGGCGATCGCGGCCTGCTGCCTTCGCTCCGCTCGGAAGATTTCCTCTCCCAGCTCAACGGCTCGACGGCGAAGACCATCGCCGAGCAGAAGGGCCAGCGGGTCTGGAAGGGCGTGCTCGACACGGCCAAGGCCGAGCCGAACGCGGAAGCCGTCACGGCCTTCCCCGTGCTGCAGGCGGTGGGCAAGTTGGAACCCGGTCTCTACGTCATGCTGGCCCAGCCCACGGGCGTCGCCGGCGCGACGGACGAGGAGGGCGGCTACGAGCAACAGGCGACGCAGTGGTTCGTGGTCTCGGACCTCGGGCTGACGGTGTTCAAGGGCCGCGACGGGGTCCACGTCTTCGCCCGGTCCCTCGCGTCGGCGGCCGTGGTGGCGGGCGCCGAAATCCGGCTGGTGGCCCGCAACAACGAGGTCCTGGCGACCGCCAAGACCGACGCGCAGGGCCACGCCGCCTTCGCGGCCGGTCTCGCGCGCGGGGAGGGCGGGATCGCGCCGGGTCTCGTCGTGGCCCAGATGGGCGACGATTACGGCTTCCTCGACCTGAACCAATCCGCCTTCGACCTGACGGATCGCGGCGTGAAGGGCCGTCCCCAGCCCGGGGCCGTCGAGGCCTACGTGTTCCCCGAGCGCGGCGTCTACCGCTCGGGCGAGACCGTGAACCTCACCGCCCTCCTACGCGACGCCGTGGGCGTCGCCGTGCCCGACCTGCCCCTGACGCTCGTGCTCAAGCGCCCCGACGGCGTCGAGGCCCGCCGCGTCGCCGTGCCGGATGCCGGCCTCGGCGGGCGCTCGCTCGCCGTGCCCCTCCTGGCCGGGGCCATGCACGGCACCTGGCGGGTCTCGGCCTATACCGACCCCAAGGCGCCCGCCATCGGCGAGGCGAGCTTCCTCGTCGAGGATTACGTGCCCGAGCGCCTGGATGTGACGCTGTCGAGCGCGACCCCGAGCCTCGTCCGGGACGCGCCGGCCACCATCGATGTCGCGGCGCGCTACCTCTACGGCGCGCCGGGCTCGGGGCTCGAAGTCTCCGGCACCGTGCTGGTGCAGCAGGCGGCGGGCAGCGGCATCAAGGGGTTGGAGGGCTTCTCCGTCGGCCTCGACGACGAGCGGGTCGAAGCCGTCTCCCAGGAGATCGAGGCGCGGGCCACCACGGACGCGCAGGGGGCCGCCCGCCTCACCGTGCCGGTGCCGGCGCTTGCCGCCCCGCGCCCCACGGAGGCCCGCATCACCCTTCAGGTCGGCGAGCCGGGCGGCCGGGCGCTCTCGCGCACCCTCACCCTGCCGATCCTGCCCGAAGGCCCGGTGCTGGCGATCCGCAAGACCTTCTCGGGCGACCTGCCCGAGGGCGGCACCGCCGGCTTCGAGGTCGCCATGGCGGCGCCCGATGGCCGGCGCTTGTCCCAAGCGGGCGTCGCCTGGACCCTGCAGAAGGTCGAGAAGACCTACCAATGGTACCGCGAGGGCGGGCGCTGGTCGTTCGAGCCCGTCACCAGCACCCGGCGCATCGCCGACGGGAAACTCGATCTCGCGTCCGACACCCTCGGGCGGATCAATTCCGTGGTGAGCTACGGCACCTATCGCCTGGAGGCGAGCGTGCCGGGCCGGCCGCAGGCCACCGCGAGCGTCACCTTCACGGTCGGCTGGGGCGGGGGCGAGACGGCGGACGTGCCGGACCTCCTCGATCTGCGCCTCGACAAACCGGCCTATGCCACCGGCGAAACCCTGCGGGCCCGCCTTCAGCCGCGCTTTGCCGGTCAGGCGACCCTGGCGGTGGTGAGCGACAAGGTCCACGCCGTGCTGACCGTGGCGGTGCCGAGCGGCGGCACCACCGTCGACATCCCGGTCAAGCCCGAATGGGGTGCCGGCGCCTATCTCGTCGCCACCGCCTACCGGCCCCTCGACCAGGCGGCCAAGCGCCTGCCGGGCCGGGCCCTCGGGGTGGCGTGGTTCGCCGTCGATCCGGCGAGCCGCAGCCTCGCCGTCACCGTGGAGGCGCCCGCCAAGGTGCGGCCCCGCGAGACCCTCACGCTTCCGATCCGCCTCGCGGGCCTCGGCTCCGGAGAGACGGCCCGAGTCAGCGTGGCGCTCGTCGATGTCGGCATCCTCAACCTGACGCGCTACGAATCCCCCGATCCGTTCCGGCACTTCTTCGGTCAGAAGGCCCTCGGCCCCGAGATCCGCGACGTCTACGGCTACCTCATCGACGGCATGCAGGGGACGCTCGGCGCCATCCGCTCCGGCGGCGACGGCGGTGCGGCCGAACTCGCCGACACGCCCCCGACCCAGGCGCCCCTGGCGCTGTATTCCGGCCCCGTCACCGTCGGGCCCGACGGCCGGGCCAGCGTCAGCTTCCCGCTCCCGGCCTTCAACGGCACCGGCCGGGTCATGGTCACGGCCTGGAGCCGGTCGAAGGTCGGCGCGGCCCAGGCCGACGTGATCATCCGCGATCCCGTCATCCTCACCGGCACCCTGCCGCGCTTCCTCAACGTCGGCGACCGTTCGCGCTTCCACATCGCCATCGACAACGTCGAGGGGCCGGCGGGCGACTACACCGTCGATCTCGGCCTGACCGGTTCTGTGGTGGTGGGGGCCGAGGCCCTCCACAAGACCCTGCGACTGGAGGCGGGGGCCAAGGGGGCCCTGGTGATTCCCATCACCGCCGCCGGTCCCGGCACGACGCGCCTCGACGTGACCCTCACCGGCCCCGGCCTGCCGCCCGGCATCGGCCAGAGCTTCGCGCTCGGGATCGGCGCCGGCACCGGGCCCCTCGCGCGCCGCACGGTGCAGCCGCTCGCGCCCGGCGCGACCCTGCGGGTGACGGACGAACTCCTCGCCGACATCCTGCCCGGCACCGGGGCCGTCTCGGTCACGGCCTCGACGCTCGCCGGCCTCGACGTGCCGGCCCTGCTCCAGGCCCTGGAGCGCTACCCCTACGCCTGCTCCGAGCAGACCGTGAGCCGGGCGATGCCGCTTCTGGCCCTCAGCCGCGCGGCGCCCGGGGACCGGATGGGCGTCGACGACGCCGTGGACATCCGCATCCGCGAGGCCATCGACCGGGTGCTCGCCCGCCAGGGCTCGTCGGGCGAGTTCGGCCTGTGGTCCGTCGGCGGCCAGACCGATGTCTGGCTCAACGCCTACGTCACCGACTTCCTCACCCGGGCGCGCGAGCGAGGCTTTGCCGTGCCACCCACCGCCTTCGCCAGCGCCCTCGACAGCCTGCGCAACGCGGTGGCCAACACGAGCGAGGTCCGGGACGGCGGCATGGACATCGCCTATGCGGCCTACGTGCTCGCCCGCAACGGCCGACCGGTGATGGGGGATCTGCGCTACCTCGCCGACACCAAGCTCGACGCCTTCGCCACCCCCCTCGGGCGCGGCCAGATCGCGGCGGCCCTCGCCCTGCTGGGCGACCGGGGCCGGGCGGCCAAGGCCTTCGCCTCGGCGGTGACGGCACTCAAGGGGCCGGGACCCACGGACCGGCCGGATTACGGCTCGCGCCTGCGCGACGGCGCCGGCCTCCTGACACTGGCCGCCGAGACCGGGCTCGCCCGCGACGCGGTCCAGCCCCTGGCGACCGTCATCGCCGAGGAGCGCCAGGCGGGGCGCCCGACGAGCACCCAGGAGAACGCCTGGATGGTCATGGCTGCGCAGGGGCTGGCCAAGGATTCCGATGCCCTGCGCTTCACCATCGACGGCGCATCCGCGACCGGTGCCCTCGCGCGGCTCTATCGCGGCGATGCGCTGGCGGAAAAGCCCGTCGCCATCGTCAACGCCGGCACCACGACGGCGCAGATGGTGGTGAGCGTGATCGGCAACCCCATCGCGCCTGAGCCCGCCGAATCGCGGGGCTACGCCATCGAGCGGACCTATCACCGCCTCGACGGCAGCCCCGTCGATCTCGCGCAGGGCATTCGCCAGAACGACCGCCTCGTAGTCGTTCTCAAGGTGACGGAGGCCAAGTCCAGCCCCGGCCGCCTGTTGCTGGTGGATCGCCTGCCGGCCGGCCTGGAGATCGACAACCCGAAGCTCCTCGACGCCGATGCGCTCACCGGCCTCGCCTTCGCCAAGTCCGACGTGGCACCGGTGTACACGGCGTTCCGCGACGACCGGTTCGTCGCCGCCTACGAGCGGACGACCGAGCAGCCGGCGTTCTTCCGCGTCGCCTACACCGTGCGCGCCGTCTCGCCCGGCACCTACGTCCACCCGGCCGCCACCATCGAGGACATGTACCGGCCCGAGCGCTTCGGGCGCACGGGCTTCGGGTCCGTTGTCGTGAGCGCGAAGTAGGGCGATGACGCGCGAGGGTCCGCCCTTCGGTTCCTCAGCCGTCGAGGACGCTCACGCCTCCTCCACGGCGGGCGATGGCCGTCATGTCGAGGCGAGCGCGGGTCCCCTCTCCTGGAAGGAGAGGGACAGGGTGAGGTGTGTGACCTCTCCGGGGATGGACCACACCTCACCCCAACCCTCTCCTTCCAGGAGACAGGGCCTGTCGCGGTCCAGGCGATCGACGAGGACAGTTGCCGCGGGGCTGTTCGTCTTCTTTCTGACGACGGTCGCCATCGTCACCCTCGCCCTCGCCCTCTGGCGATTCGTCGCCATCCTCCCGCCCCTCGATCTGACGCAAGCCGGCTTGCGCTCCACCGTGGTCCTCGACCGCGACGGCGGACTCCTGCGCCCGTTCGCCACCGTGGATGGGCGCTGGCGCCTGCCGCTCTCCGCAGGGCAGGTCGATCCGCGCCTACTCGCCATGCTGACGGCCTACGAGGACAAGGGGTTCGACACCCATCCGGGCATCGACCCGGCCGCCACGCTCCGCGCCGCCGGGCAATGGCTGCGGCACGGCCGAATCGTCTCGGGCGGCTCGACCCTGTCGATGCAGGTGGCCCGCCTCGTCGAGCCCCGCGCCGCGCGCTCGCTTACCGCCAAGCTGCGCCAGATGGTACGGGCGGTGGAACTGGAGCGCCGCCTCGGCAAGGCGGGGGTGCTCGACCTCTACCTTGCGCTCGCCCCCTATGGCGGCCCGGTGGAGGGCCTGCGGGCGGCGAGTCTGGCCTATTTCGGGCGCGACCCGGCCCGGCTTTCCTTCGCCGAGGCGGCTTTGCTCGTCGCCCTGCCGCAGGCCCCCGAAGCGCGTCGGCCCGACCGCTTCCCCATGGCCGCCCGGCATGCCCGCGACCGGGTCCTCGACCGTGTGGCCGCGCAAGGGATCATCACGCCGGCCGAGGCGAAGGCGGCCAAGGCCGAACCCGTGCCGCAGAGGCGAAGGCCCTTCCCGATGCTAGCGGCCCACGCGGCGGAGGCGGCGGTCGCGGCCGATCCCACTTCGAGGAGCATCCGCCTCACCGTCGACGGGCGCCTGCAGGCGAGTCTCGAGGCACTGGCCACGGAGCGTGCCGCCGCCTTGGGGCCGGGCCTGTCCACCGCCATCCTGGCCCTCGACAACCGCACGGGCGCGGTGCTGGCCCAGGTCGGCAGCCCCGGCCACGGCGACGCCTCACGATCGGGCGCCATCGACATGACGGGGGCGATCCGGTCACCAGGCTCGGCCCTGAAGCCCTTCATCTACGCGCTGGCCTTCGAGCAGGGGATCGCCCATCCAGAGACCCAGCTCGACGACCGGCCCGTGCGCTTTTCCGGCGCCTACGCCCCCGAGAATTTCGACCTCGGCTACCAGGGTACGGTGACGGCGCGGCGCGCCCTCCAGCTCTCCCTCAACGTGCCGGCGGTGGAGCTGCTTCAGGCCGTCGGGGCGGCCCGCTTCATCGCCCGCCTGCGGGCGGCGGGGGCGCGCATCGAGCTGCCGCGCGACACCGCCCCGGGCCTGCCCGTGGCCCTCGGTGGCCTGGGCATCACCCTCACCGACCTCGCGCGGCTCTTTTCCGGGATGGCGCGCGGCGGTCTGGTGCCGCCCCTCCTGCGCCGCCTCGACGGTCCCGCCCTCGGCTCTCCCGATGCCCGCATCGCCGAACCCGTGGCGGCTTGGTACGTGGCCGATACCCTGGGGGGAGCCCCCCCGCCCGAGAACGCTCTTCCCAACCGCATCGCCTACAAGACGGGCACGTCCTACGGCTATCGCGATGCCTGGGCCGTGGGGTTCGACCGGCGCGTCACCCTGGCGGTCTGGGCCGGGCGCCCGGACGGCAACGCCGTGCCGGGCCTCGTCGGCCGGGTTGTGGCCGCCCCGGTCCTGTTCGACGCCTTCGCGCGCTTCGGTGGCGAGCCCGAGCCCGTGCCGCGTCCGGCCGACGCCTTGGTGACCACCAATGCCGGCCTGCCGCCGCCGCTGCGCCACCTCCGCCGCGACGCGGCGAAGACCGTCTCGGCGGCCCTGGGGGCCACCCTCAAGATCGCCTACCCGCCCGATGGCGCCCGGATCGATCTCGGTGTGCCGGACACCGGTTTGGAGGGCGATCTAGCGGGCAGCGCGCCTGACACGGAACTCCGTGCGAGCCTCGCCCTCAAGGCTCTGGGCGGTGTTCCACCCCTGACCTGGATGGTCGACGGCCTGCCCGTCGCCGGCGGTGCCCGGCGCCAGGCCGCGTGGCGCCCCGAAGGCGCCGGCTTCGCTCGCATCTCGGTGATGGACGCCAGCGGGGCTTCCGATTCCGTCATGGTGCGGATCGAGTAGGCCACCGTCGGGGGCCGGCGCGCTTCCGCCGGGACCACCGCTCTCGACCCGGTTCCGGCCGTTGCGCTTGGCCGCGTAGAGGGCCGCGTCGGCCGCTCGCATGAGTCCGTCGAGGTCGTGGCCGCAGGCCTCCGTCGTCGCCAACCCCACGCTGACGCTGACGTGCAGGTCCGGCAGGGTCGGCACGGCGAGGCTCGCGACGGCCCGGCGCACCATCTCGGCGCGGGCACGCGCATCCTCGGTTCCGGTCAGCAGGCAGGAGAACTCCTCTCCGCCCATGCGGCCGAAGATCGTGCCGGGGGGCACCAGGGCACCGGCGGTGTGGCAGAATCCGACGAGCACGGCGTCGCCGACGGCATGGCCGTAGGTGTCGTTGATGCGCTTGAAATGATCGAGATCGAACAGCAGCAGGGTCGCGGTCCGGTTCGAGCGGCTCAATGCCGACTGGGCTTCTGCCACGAAGGCCCGTCGGCTGGCGATGCCCGTGAGCGGATCCGTGTCGGCGGCGAGGCGCTGCAGCCGCTCCGCGCGTTCCTTCGTGAGTGCCATGAACACGAAGGCCAGGGCCAGGGTGAACAGCATCCCGAGGCAGGCGAGGATGGCGAACGCACTCGTCTGCAGGGGATGCACCCCCACGGGTTGGGGCGGGATGAGGAGGGCTATGGGAACGCGCACGGCGTACATCCCCCCATAGGCCAACAGCAGAAAGACGGCCGGGTAGCGGGAAACCAGGGGCTCGGTTCGCTTCTTCCAGATCAGGGCCGCCATGGCGAAGCAGAAGCTCGCGGCCATGCCGGAGGCCAGGACGATGCGCGCCGGAACGGAGGCGAAGAAATCCGGCACCAGGCATGCGCCGCTCCACAGGGCGACGCAGAGGATCACCGGCCGGGGGCGCAGGCGCCGCCCTTCGAAGGCGAGGATACCGTTCCAGATCATCCCATACGCGCCGATGATCAGGGCGTTGGCGAGCCCGATGGACAGCGGATCCGAGATCAGTCCGCGCAGGGCGAGGAGCGCCGAGCCCACGCCGCCGACGAGGTGGGCGAGCCCCCAGATCGCCAGGGCGTGCATCCGTCGGGCCTGGCTCCACGACAGAAGAAACAGGATCCCGACCGTGAAAGTCAGGATGACCGTTACCAGGAGCAAGGTCGGGGCATCGAGCCGCATCGATCAGTTCCAAGCCGCAAGGCCTTCGCCTCCAAGCCACGAGGCTTTCGACTGCCTTCGCATGCACGAGCAGGTTGCGCAGCGCAATCGTGAAGACGCTCGATCTACCTTCGCGAAAACAAAGCAACGGTGCCGACTCGGCTCCTTTCCCGAGAGATCACGAGAATGTCATGCCGATACGGTGAATGCGCTTTCCGTGGCGAAACACGCAGGCATCGAATGCCGCCTCATGCCTGGACTTCGGTGATCAGGTCCCGGATCCGAACGGCCAGGGACTCCATGACGAAAGGCTTGGTCAGCACCTGCATGCCCGGTTCCAGGGTGCCGTTGCCCAGCACGGCGTTCTCGGCGTAGCCGGTGATGAACAACACCTTGAGGCCGGGGCGGACGGCGCGGCCGGCATCGGCCATTTGCCGGCCGTTCATGCCGCCTGGCAGGCCGACATCGGTGACGAGGAGGTCGAGGCGCACGTCCGAGCGCAGGACCTTCAGGCCCGCCGCCCCGTCCGCCGCCTCGATGGCCGTGTAGCCGAGATCCTCCAGGACTTCGGTGACCAGCATGCGCACGGTGGGTTCGTCGTCGACGATGAGCACCGTTTGGCCCTGCTCGGCCCGGGGCGCATCGGCGAGATCGGCCGGCGTCTCGGCAGCCTCGGCCTGTCCGTAATGCCGCGGCAGGTAGAGGCACAGGGTCGTGCCCTGTCCGACTTCCGAATAGATTCGGACCTGCCCCCCCGACTGGCGGACGAAACCGTAGATCATCGACAGGCCGAGACCGGTGCCCTCGCCCAGGGGCTTCGTCGTGAAGAACGGGTCGAAGGCGCGCGCCGCCACCTCGGGCGTCATGCCCGTGCCCGTGTCGGTGACGCACAGGGACAGGTACTGGCCGGGCTCGAGATCGCGCTCGCGGGCGCCGCGCGTGTCCACCCACGTGTTGGCGGTCTCGATGGTGATGCGCCCGCCCGCCGGCATGGCGTCGCGGGCGTTGATGCACAGGTTGAGGAGGGCGTTCTCGAGCTGGTTCGGGTCGACGAGCGCCGTCCACAGGCCGGCTGCGCCCACCACCTCGATGGTGACGGCCGGGCCGACGGTGCGGCGGATGAGCTCCTCCATGCCGGCGACGAGGCCGTTGATGTTGGTCGGCTTCGGGTCGAGGGTCTGGCGGCGCGAGAAGGCCAGCAGGCGGTGCGTCAGCGCGGCCGCGCGCTTCGAGGCGCCCTGGGCCGCGTTGATGTAGCGGTCGAGATCCGTCAGCCGCCCCTGGCTCATCCGGGTCTGCAGCAGTTCGAGGCTGCCGGAGATGCCGGTCAGCAGGTTGTTGAAGTCGTGCGCGAGGCCGCCGGTGAGCTGTCCCACGGCCTCCATCTTCTGGGCTTGGCGCAGGGCTTCCTCGGTCTGGCGCTGCTCGGTGATGTCGCGCCCGACGATGTAGAAGTGGTCGCCGCCGGGGGCCGCATTCCACATGACCAAGCGCTGGCGGCCGTCCTTGCAGAAGATCCGGTCGACGAAGCCCGTGACCGTTTCGCCCGCGGCGAGGCGCCGGACCACGGTCGCGGTCTCGGCGTGGTCCGCCGGATCGATGAGGACGAGGAAAGGCTGCGCGAGAAGCTCCGTCTCGGACCAGCCGAGGGTCCGGCTCCAGGCCGGATTCACGGCCTTGAGGTAGCCATCGAGGCCGGCCGTGCCCATCAGATCGTGGGTGGTCTCCCAGATGCGGTCGCGCTCGCGCGTGCGGTGCTCGACCTGATCGGCGAGGCGGGCGTTGAGGCGGGTGAGTTCGGCCGATGCGGTACGCTGATCGTCGATGTCGGTGTTGGTGCCGACCCAGCGGACGATGCTTCCGTCATCGGCGCGGATCGGTTCGGCGCGCACCAGGAACCAGCGATGGACCCCGTCCCCGCGGCGGATGCGGAACGAGGTCTCGTAGGGCGTACCCGAAGCGAGCGCCGCGCCCCAGCTCACGACCACGCCACCGAGATCGTCGGGATGGATGATGCTGCCCCAGGCCGCCCCGTCGAGCTCGCCCGGCCCCGCGCCGCTATAGGCGTAGACCTGCGCGTTGAACCAATCGAGGTGTCCTTCCGCCGTCGCCGCCCAGACGTGGTTGGGCACGGCCTGGGCGAAGGCGTGGAACTGCGCATCGCTGGCGCGGCGGGCGGCTTCGGCACGCACCCGCTCCGTCGCGGCCCGGACACGCTCGGCGACCTGGCGGATGAACGCCAGTTCTTCCGCCGGCCAGGCGCGCTCGGTGGCGTGGTTGAGATAGAGCAGGGCGACAAAGCCGCCATGCTCCGTCAGAGGCATGTTGACGAAGGACCGGGCCGAGATCGCCTTGAGCGCCTCGGCCGTGGCGGCGGTACGCGGATCGGTCTCCGCATCGACGCAGATGACGGTCTCGCCGCGCTTGAGGTCCTCGATATACGAGCCGTAATCGCGAAACCGCAGGATGCCGGCGAGGCTGGTGATGCCGGGTGCATTCCAGTCGCGCTCGATGGCGATGGTTTCGGTGGCCCGGTCGATGGTGCCGTAGCCGGCGCGGCTCACCCCGAGGGTTCGCCCCAAAATCTCCGCCGCCACGAATGCCATCTGGGCCGTATCGTCGAGGTCGCGCAGGCGGTCGCCGAGGTCGGACAGCGCCAGGCGCCGGCTCTCCGCGGCGTGGCCCTCGCCGATATCGACCACGATGACGAAGAAGGTCTCGACCGTTCCGGCAGCGTTCCGGCGCGGCACGTAGTCGATGGTACAGGGCCGGCGCCGGCCGCCGCCATCCGGCAGAAACCCGGAGACGGTGATGGCCTCGCCCGCAAGCGCCCGGTCCATGAACGGACGACGCTCGGCGAACGCCGCCTCGCCGAGGACGTCGCGGACGTGGGCCCCCGTGAGACCCTCGGCACGGCGCCCGAACCACGTCTCGTAGTGCCGGTTGTTGAAGCGGTACCGGTAATCGGGCCCGATCTGGGCGACCAGGGCGGGAAGGGCGTCGGACAGGAGCCGGAGATCCCCCGTCTCCTGTCCGAGGGGCGACTCGCTCACGCGTGTCACCTCGGCCTCGAGTTCGCGCACGCGACGGCGCAGGGCCTCGATCTCCGTGTCGCCCCGCGCCGAGGCGGCTTGTCCGGATGGATACGCGTGCGGAAGATCTGCGCCCGAAGCTGTGGTCACCGGCTCAACCGGCGCGCAGTTCGTCGGCGAGGAAGGCCCGCACGTCGCCGGCGTCGATGCCGGGCGCGATGAAGCTCTGGCCGATCCCGCGGGCGAGGATGAAGGTCAGGGCCCCGTCGCGGACTTTCTTGTCCTGGGCCATGGCGTCGAGGAGGGCATCGGCGTCGCCGCAACCGCCCGGCACCGCCCCGAGGGTGGTGGGCAGGCCTGCGAGCGCGAGGTGGTTGGCGACGCGGCCCGCATCCTGGCCCGGACACAGGCCGAGGCGGGCCGAGAATCGGAACGCGAGGGCGAGGCCGATGGCGACGCCCTCGCCGTGGACGAGGCGGGCGGACTCGTACCCCGTCAGGCGTTCGAGAGCGTGGCCGAAGGTGTGGCCGAGGTTCAACAGGGCGCGTTCGCCGTCCTCGCGCTCGTCGCGCACCACCACGCCGGCCTTCGCCCGGCAGCAGATCGCCACGGCTTCGTCGCGCTCCGGGCCGCCGGAGAAGAGACCGGCCCAGTTCGCCTCGCACCAGTCGAAGAACCCCGCATCGGCGATGAGGCCGTACTTCGCGACCTCCGCGTAGCCGGCGCGCATCTCGCGCTCCGAGAGCGTGTCGAGGGTACCGGTGTCGGCCAGCACTAGGCGCGGCTGATGAAAGGCCCCGATGAGGTTCTTGCCGAGGGGCGAATTGATGCCGGTCTTGCCGCCCACGGACGAATCGACCTGGGCGAGGAGCGAGGTCGGGGCCTGAACGAAGCGGACGCCGCGCCGGAGGGTGGCGGCGGCGAAGCCCGCGAGATCGCCGACGACCCCCCCGCCCAGGGCCACGACGATGTCGCCGCGCTCGACCTTGTGAGCGAGGAGCCCGTCGCAGACCTCCGCGTAGGTGGCGTAGCTCTTCGAGGCTTCGCCTGGCGCCACGGTGACGAGGCCCGCGCGCAGGCCCGCCGCCTCTAGGCTCGCGCGCAGGCGGTCCGCGTAGAGAGCGGCGACGTTGGAATCCGTGACGATCACGGCAGCCCGTGCGCCGAGGGCTGCGATGCGCGTTCCGGCTTCGTCCAAGAGGCCCCGGCCGATGAGGATGCTGTAGGCACGGCCCTGGTCGAGGGGGACGTCCACCGTCAGGCGATCGGTCACTGGGCGGCGATTCCTTGCGGGTCGTGTCTTTGGGCGGGGCGCCCGCTCAGATGGGCGTCGAGGGCTTCCATCACGTCCTGCACCACCCGATCGTGGGCGACGTCGCGGGAGAGGACCACCACGTCGGCACCGGCGTAGACCGGATGCCGGAGTTCCATCAATCCGCGCAGGGTCTCCTCGGGGTCTTCGGTCTGGAGGAGGGGGCGGCCGCCGCGCTTGCGCACCCGACGCATGAGCACGTCGAGCTCGGCCTTGAGCCACACGGAGACGCCGCGCTCCGCGATCCGCTCGCGCGTGCTCGCCCGCATGAAAGCGCCCCCGCCCGTGGCGAGAACGAGGGGGCCCTCGCGCATGAGCCGGGCGATCACCCGCTCCTCGCCATCGCGAAAGCTCGGCTCGCCGTAAATGGCGAAGATGTCCGGAATCGTGAGCTTGGCCGCCGTCTCGATCTCGATGTCGGCATCCCGGAACATCAAGCCGAGGCGCGAGGCCAAGCGTCGCCCGACCGTGCTCTTGCCGGCTCCCATGAGGCCGACGAGCACGATGGATCGATCGCCCAGGGCACGGCGCAGGCGCAGTTCGATGGGGTCGCCCGGGGGCGGGGTGCCCTGAGGCTCGGCTTCGGTCATCGGTTTCTTCGCATCGTTGCGCCGGTCTTAGCGCGTTTTGCGAGGCGGGCGAAGCGGTGCGCGTGCGCGCCGCACGAAAACCCCGGGGCTGGTCCGGTCCCGCCACGGTGCGCCGGCTCCGGCGAATGCGGCGCACCCTGTGGCCGGGAAGTCATTGCCAAGGCGCGTCCTGCATGGTGCAACCGATGACTTTCATTGCGCACTCCGCGCCGCATTTCCCCTCACGCCCCGCGACCGAGGTTCGTCCGAGTGCCGACCCTGTTCCGTTTCCTCGCCACCCTCGCCATCCTGGGTGGGCTCGCCTTTGCGGGCCTGTTCGCCCTGGCGACTCTGGTGGTGCCGACACCGCGCGAGATGAGCGTGACGATCCCCGCCTCGAAGCTCCAGCCGCCGGGCCGGTGAGCGCGGCGTCATCCCCGGAAGAGTCCTCGCCGGAAGACCCGTCGGGCGAGGCGCTGATCCAGGGCTACCTCGACATGCTCGCCGCCGAGCGTGGGGCGGCGGCCAACACCGTGAGCGCTTACCGCCGCGACCTCATCGATTACCTCGCCGCCCTGGCACGGGACGGGCACGATCCCGTCCGCCTCGATGCCGGCCCCGTGCGGACCTACATGGCGGATCTGGAGACGCGGGGATTGTCCGCGGCGTCCGCCGCGCGGCGGCTGTCCTGCATCCGCGGCTTTCACCGGTTTCTCTACGCGGAAGGCTTCGCCGAAGGCGACCCGAGCGCGCCCGTGGCCGCACCCCGCAAGGGCCGGACGCTGCCCAAGGTGCTGTCGGTCTCCGAGGTCGATACCCTTCTGGCCACGGCCCGAAATCTGGCCGAGGCGGACGGGACGGGGCGGAGCCGGCGGATGCTGTGCCTCATCGAACTCCTGTACGCCACGGGCCTGCGCGTTTCCGAACTCATCGCCCTGCCGCGTGCGGCGGGATCGACGCGGGAACGCTACCTCGTGGTCAAGGGCAAGGGCGGGCGCGAGCGTCTGGTCCCACTGACCGACATGGCGCGGGGCGCCATGTGCGACCACCTTGCCCACCTGGCCCTCGGGGGCACGTGGTTGTTTCCCGCCGACAGCGAGAGCGGCCACCTCACCCGGCAGGCCTTCGCGCGCGACCTCAAGAATGTCGCCACCCTCGCCGGACTTCGTGCCGACCGGGTCAGCCCGCACGTCCTGCGCCACGCCTTCGCCAGTCACCTCCTGCAGAACGGCGCGGACCTGCGCATCGTGCAGGAACTCCTCGGGCACGCCGACATCGCCACGACCCAGATCTACACCCACGTCCTCGACGAGCGCCTGAAGGGGATGGTCCGCGACCTCCACCCCCTGTCGGACGCCGAGGACGTGGAGTGATCGCGAGGTTTGGCCAGCAGGCGGCTTGCCCCGGCGAGGACGCTCGCCCGGCTCAGGCCTCGGCGTCCTCGTGCAGGGTGTCCTCGATGTAGAGCTGGGCGAGCAGCACCTTGATCACCGCCATGAGGGGCAGGGCGAGCGCGATGCCCCACAGGCCGAACAGCACGCCGAGGATGAGCTGCCCGGCGAAGATGGTGGCGGGCGGGATGTCCAGCGCCCGCTTCTGGATGTACGGCGTCAGGCCGTAGCTCTCCAGGGTCTGCACGGCGAGGTAGACGCCGACGGCGCCGAGCAGAGCCGTGAGGCCCGAAGCCAGGGCCGCCAGCACGATCACCACGCCCGCGATGAGCGGCCCGATGGTCGGGATGAAGGCGAGGAGGCCGGCCTGGAGGCCGAGGATCAGCGCGCCCCCGATCCCGAGGAAGCTCAGGCCCACCCAGGTGCACAGGAAGATCACCGCCATGGTGATGAGCTGGCCGAACAGCCAGTGCCGTAGGGTCTCGCCCATGCCGTCGAGGAGGGCCCTGGCCCGTTCCCGGTGGCGGGGCGGCACGAAGCGCACGGCCCCGTCGCGGTAGGCCGCCGGATCGGCGGCGCACGAGAGGCCGAGGAACACGATGACCAGGACGTTGCCCAGGGCGCTGAACAGGGCGATCACCACACTGGCCGCGGGACCGAGGACGCTGCCGGCATCGGAGAGGATCGAGCCCGGACTCTCCATCGCACCCGAGGCGAGGCCGGCGAGGCCACCGGTCTTCTGGCCCTTCGGTTCGGTGGAATCCTTGTCGCCCTCAGGCGCGGCCTGTCCCTCCGGCGCCTTCTTGGGTGCGGAGAGGCCCGGCACGTCGATGCCGTAATCCTTGAGACGATCGCGCACGGTGCCGGCCTGCGAGGCCACGGTCTGACCGAGTTCGCGGCCCTGCTGCATCACCGTGGCGCCGCCGAACGCGATCATCGCCAGGCTCAAGCCCGCGAGCGCGAGACTGACGAGGCTGAGGCGCAGGCCGCGGCCGGCGGGCATTACCTTGCCGAGGAGCTGCGTGAGCCCATCGAGGAACACCCCGAGCAGGATGCCGGCGAAGACGAGGAACAGGGTCGAGACCGCACTCCAGGCCAGCGCCAGAAAGGCGGCGAACGCCACGATGGCGATGCCCGAGACGGCATGAGACCAGCCCCGCGGCTGCGGGCCGGCACCCTGGGGAGCCGCTTGGGAATCGGGCCTGAGGCTGGACATGGAAATCGGGTGAACTCCTTCGGATCGGGCGCAACCCGGCACATGCGGGGCCGGCGGGCACAAGGTCCATCCGTCGGGTTGCCTGTGGATGCTCAGAGCAGGCCGCGCGAAAGCGGGTTCCGGTTCTGCGACAAAAACCGGTTCAGGCCCATCGCGCGGCTGCGGCGTCGTCGGCCTGCGTCGCCTCGACCCAGACGCCGATTGCGCCGCCGACGAGGTGCTCGCGCTTCCAGAACGGCGCCTGCGTCTTGAGGTAGTCCATGAGAAAGCTCGCCGCCTCGAAGGCCGCGATCCGATGACCGGCGGCCGCCACCACGAGGACAATGCCGTCGCCCGGCGCCACGAGGCCGTGGCGGTGGATCACCCGAACCGCCTGGAGCGGCCAGCGGGCGCGGGCGGCCTCGACCACCCGGCCGATCTCCGCCTCGGCCATGCCGGGGTAATGTTCGAGTTCGAGGCCTGCGAGACGCCCGTCCTCGTCGCGGCACAGGCCGGTGAAGGTCACGATGGCCCCTGCCCGGCCGTGGAGGTCGCGCGTCAGAACCGCGATCTCGTGCGCTACGTCGAAGGGCTCGGCCTGGATGCTGACGTCGGGGATCTGTGCAGTCATGAAAGCTCGCTGCGGCATGACGGTTGATCGAGGCGCGGCGACAGGAGCTTGCTAAAGCCCGCGCGTCACGCGACCCGTGTCCCGAACGCTCTTATCCACCGCTTCGTAGCCGGGCATGTCCGCCCGGTCCCAAAGGACCTATATGCCCCTCGTCCCGGTCCGCGCCACCGGGCTTCGAAGGAGACCGTCCGCGTGACCCCCGACCTGATCCTGCCCCATGACGGGGTCCTCCCGGTCTTCTCCGCCCGTCCGGTCTGGTGCGGACGCGGCAGTACGGTGATCGGCACCGCCACCCTCGGGGCGCAGGCCTGGCTCGGGGACGACAGCGTGATTCGTGCCGACGGCCAGGTGGTGACCGTCGGTGAACGCTTCTGGCTCGGCCACCGCTCCACCGTCCACATCGCCACCAACACCTACGCGACCGTCGTCGGCGACCGGGTCACCGTGGGCCGCAATGCCGTGGTGCATGCCTGTACGGTCGGCTCGGACGTTGTGATCGAGGACGACGTCATCGTCCTCGACGGGGCCACGGTAGAGGACGGCGTGCTCATCGAGGCCGGCGCGACGGTGTTCCCGCGCGCGCATCTTGCGGCGGGGTTTGCCTATGCGGGGAGCCCGGCCAAGCCTCTCCGCCCCATCTCCCTGCCGGAGATCGCCGAACGGGCCGAGCGTCTGCGCGAGGCGTCCGGCGACCTTCCTCCTCTGCCCGAGGCCGACACCCCCGAGATCGAGGCGAGCGTGTTCGTCGCCCGCACGGCCCGCCTGCGCGGCCGCATTGCTCTGGGGGCTGGGTCGAGCGTGTTCTTCTCGTGCGATCTGCAGGCCGAGGGCGGTGCCATCGTGGTCGGCGCCGACACCAATATCCAGGACAACACGGTGATCCGTGCCCGATCCGAAGGCGTCGTCATCGGCCGCGACACCACCATCGGCCACAACGTGCGGCTCGCCGATTGCCGCATCGGCGCCCGTAGCCTGATCGGGATCGGCTGCGTCGTCGCGCCCGGCACCGTGGTGGCCGACGACGTGCTCCTGGCGGCCGGTGCCACCACCGAGCCGGGCCAATTGCTGGAGGGCGGCCACCTCTGGGGCGGCCGACCTGCCCGGGTTCTAGGCCCCCTCGACGAGGACAAGCGCGCGATGATGACCCGCGTCGTCGAGGGGTACCGCGAGCACGGGCGTGCGTATCGCCTGGCGCAGGACGCGATGCAGTAGGGCGGCTCGGACCAAATCCGTTCGATCCCTTCGGGATGGCGGATGCGGGCGTCGCGCGGGCCTTCCGATCCGGGCTCCGCTTTGATCGAGTGGAGCCGCTCTCAGAGCGCCGGGGCGATCGCGTCGGCGTCCGCCTCGTCCTCGTCGATCTCTGCGTCGCCTTCGACCTCGTGGCCGAGGGCGCCGGAGATTTCGGCGAGATTGCGCGCGGCCTTGCGCAGGAGCTTGCGCAAGCGGCGGCGCTCCTTGCCGTCGAACCCGGCGAGCAGCTCCGCTTCGACCTCGCCTCCGATCCGCTCGATGGCCTCGGCCTTGGCAAGCCCCATCTCGGTCAGCCGGACACGTACGATCCGCCCGTCGCCAGCCTCGGCCCGCCGCTCGACGAAGCCGAGGGCAGCGAGGCGCGAAATCGTCTTCGACGCCGTCGGCGGGCGCACCCGGAGGGTGGCGGCCAAGTCGCCCATGGTCATGGTGCCGGAGGCCGCGAGTGCCTGGACCACCTGCTCCTGGCCCGCGAACAGATCGAGGGCCGCCAGCCGGTCGCCGACCCGAGAACGGTGAAGTCGGGCCGCCTGGACCAGGGCCCAGCCGACACTCTTGGATCCAGGGACGCTCTTGGATCCAGGGACGCTTTTGGACCCGGGCGCGGTCTTTTCGGGGCCGTTCTTCGAACCCGGCGGGCGGATGCGCTTGTCCGACTTGCTCATGGTCCGCTCGGTAGCCTTGGGGAGGTGAAGGGAAGGAGAGAGGCCGGAGGGGGATGGCGCGCGGCCCAGGACCGCCTCCGTCGCCGGTCGCTCGTCAGCCGCCTGCATTGCCGCGTCCTCTTCACATCATAGCGCGCAATCGGCGGTCGGGCGCCGGGGTTTCCAGACGCGTCCACCGCCGAACCGGCATCTGCCAGGGGAGTCGTGACGCCGATGTGACACGAGCCACGGTTTCCGCCCGCGTCCGCCTTGCCTGGACGGGTAAGCCCCCCTCGACTAATCGTGGGCCGCGGAACGAGGGCGGACGCGGGAAACCATGAAGGCAGTGATCCTCGCGGGCGGTCTCGGGACGCGCCTGTCGGAAGAGACCGTGACGCGGCCCAAACCCATGCTGGAGATCGGCGGACGCCCGATCCTGTGGCACATCATGCAGATCTTCGCCGCCCACGGCGTGCGCGAGTTCGTGATCTGCCTCGGCTACAAGGGCTACGTCATCAAGGAGTTCTTCCTGAACTACCGCCTGCATCTCTCCGACGTCACCATCGATGTCGGGGCGGGCCATGTCGATTTCCACCGCAGCGCCGCCGAGGACTGGCGCGTCTCCCTCATCGAGACCGGCGAGACCACCATGACGGGCGGGCGCCTCAAGCGGGTGCGCGAGTATCTGGGCGACGACGACTTCTTCATGACCTACGGCGACGGCGTCGCCGATGTCGACCTCACGGCGCTCGTCGCCTTCCACAAGTCCCATGGGCGTCTGGCCACCCTCACGGCGGTGACGCCACCGGGCCGCTTCGGCGCCCTCGAACTCGACGATGGTGTGGTTCGGAGTTTTCGCGAAAAGCCGGCGGGCGACGGGGCGACCATCAACGGCGGCTTCTTCGTGCTGTCGCCGCGCGTCCTCGATCACATCGCCGGTGATTCCACCGTCTGGGAGGCAGAGCCCCTGGAGCGCCTCGCCCATGACGGGCAACTCTCGGCCTATGTCCACACGGGCTTCTGGCAGGCGATGGACACCCTGCGCGACAAGAACCACCTCGAGGCCCTCTGGGCCGGGGGCCACGCGCCGTGGAAGTGCTGGTAGGCGCGAACTGACACCGGCGCCGTCCCGGTGTAGGGAGGCGCGATCCGGAGACACGACGGCTTGCAGACTCCTATCCATACGCCGCCGAACGCGGGCGCCCGCAACCCCGACCCCGCCTTCTGGGCCGGACGCTCGGTGCTCGTCACCGGGCACACGGGCTTCAAGGGCGCATGGCTGAGCCTGTGGCTCGAGCGCCTCGGCGCGCGGGTGAGCGGCCTCGCCCTGCCGCCCGAGACGAGCCCGAACCTGTTCGACCTCGCGGGCCTCTCCGGGCGGATGGATTCCCGGCTCGGCGACATCCGGTCCGCCGACACCGCGCGCGACGCCCTCGCGGCCACGCGCCCCGAGATCGTGATCCACATGGCCGCCCAGGCGCTGGTGCGTCCGTCCTACCGCGATCCCCTCGCCACCTACGCCACCAACGTGATGGGCACCGCCCACGTGCTGGAGGCGGTGCGTGCCACTCCGTCCGTGCGCGCCGTGGTGATGGTGACGAGCGACAAAGCCTACGCCAACCGCGAATGGCCCTATGGCTACCGCGAGACCGAGGCGCTCGGCGGCCACGACCCCTACAGCAGCTCCAAGGCCTGCGCCGAGCTGGTCACGAGCGCCTACCGCGCCTCGTTCCTCGCCGAGCGGGATTGCCGCGTGGCGACCGCCCGGGCCGGCAACGTCATCGGCGGCGGCGACTGGTCCGAGGACCGGTTGATCCCCGACATCGTGCAGGCCTTCCTGGAAGGCCGCTCCGTCGAGATCCGCGCGCCCCACGCCACCCGGCCGTGGCAGCACGTCCTCGAACCCCTGAGCGGCTACCTGCGCCTCGCCGAAGCCCTGTGCGCGCAAGACGGCGCGGCCGTCGCCGAGGCCTGGAATTTCGGCCCGGCCGACGAGGATTGCCGCCCTGTGTCGTCCATCGTCGAGACCCTGGCGCGGGAATGGGGCGAGGGCGCCGCGTGGCATCTCTCGGAAGAGACCCACCCGCACGAGGCGACCTTCCTCAAGGTCGATGCCTCCAAGGCACGCGCCTATCTCGGATGGGACCGGCGCCTGCGCCTCGACGCGGCGCTCGCCTGGACCACGGCCTGGCACCGGGCCCAGGCGCAGGGGGCTTCGGCCCTCGACCTCACCCTGGCGCAGATCGGCGCCTACGAGACCCTGGGAGCGTGAGCACCGTGACCCGACCCGCCTGCCGCGCCTGCGGCGCGCCTCTCTCCCGCACCGTAGCCGATCTCGGCCTGTCGCCGCTGGCCAACGCCTACGTGCCGGCAGACCGTGCCGGAAGGGGCGAGATGTTCCACCCGCTCCACGCCTTCGTGTGCGACGTCTGCTTCCTCGTGCAGCTCGAAGCGTTCGAGACGCCGGAGGCGATTTTCTCGGATTACGCCTACTTCTCGGGCTTTTCCGCGGGCTGGCTGGCCCATGCCGAGGCCTATGTCGCTCGCATGCAGGCGCGCTTCGGCCTCGGACCCGACAGCAAGGTCGTGGAGGTGGCGAGCAACGACGGCTACCTCCTCCAATACGCCGTCGCGCGCGGCATCCCAGCGCTCGGCGTCGAGCCGGCGGCCAATGTAGCCAAGGTCGCCGTCTCGCGCGGCGTGCCGACCGAGGTCGCGTTCTTCGGCGCCGAGACCGCCCGGCGCCTCGTGGCGCAGGGTCATTCCGCCGATCTCACGGCGGCCAACAACGTTCTCGCCCACGTGCCCGACATCCACGATTTCGTGGAGGGGTTCCGCATCCTGCTGAAAGCGGAGGGCGCCGGCACCTTCGAGTTCCCGCACCTCCTGCGGATGATCGAGGAGCGCCAGTTCGACACCATCTACCACGAGCACTTTTCGTACCTCTCCCTCGGCGTCGTCTCGGGCATCCTGGAGCGACACGGCCTGCGGGTGTTCGACGTCGAGGAACTGCCGACCCATGGCGGCTCCCTCAGGGTGTTCTTCTGCCATGCCGGGGCCGGCCACCCCACGAGCCCGGCGGTGGACCGGGTGCGGGCGGCCGAGCGCGACGGGGGCCTGTTCGCGCCGGATGGCTACGCGGCCTTCGCGGAGGACGTGGTGGCCATCAAATGCGCGACGCTCACATTCCTGGCGGATCTGCGCCTGAAGGGCGCGAAGGTCTGCGCCTACGGGGCGGCGGCCAAGGGCAACACCTTCCTCAACTACTGCGGCATCGGCCCCGAACTCGTGGCAGCGGTGGCCGACCGGTCCCCGCACAAGCAGGGCACCCTGCTGCCCGGCAGCCGGATTCCCGTGGTCTCGCCGGAAGACCTGCTGGCGCTACGGCCGGACTACGTCCTGATCTTGCCCTGGAACCTCACGGACGAGATCGCCCGCGAGATGGCCGCCATCCGCGATTGGGGCGGCCGCTTCGTCACGGCGATCCCGCGCCTGACCGTGACCTGACGCCATGCGGTTCGAGGAAACGCCGCTGGCCGGGGCCTACCGCGTGTGGCCCGAACCCATCGCCGACGATCGCGGGTTCTTCGCCCGCACCACCTGCACGGACGAGTTCGCCGCCCGGGGTCTCGTGGGGGGCTTCGCGCAGTCGAGCGTGTCGTTCAACGCCCGGCGCGGCACCGTCCGGGGGATGCACTTCTCGGTTCCGCCCCACGCCGAGACCAAGCTCGTACGCTGCACGGGGGGCGCCATCCGCGATGTCATCGTCGATCTGCGGCAGGATTCTCCGAGCTATCTCAAGAGCTTCGCCGCCGATTTGACGGCGGGCAACCGTTGCGCCCTCTACATCCCGGCCGGCTTCGCCCACGGTTTCCAGTCCCTGACCGACGCGGCCGAGGTGCTCTACATGATCGACCGCGCCTACGTCGCCGGAAGCGCCCGAGGCCTGCGCTGGAACGACCCGGCCCTCGACGTGACCTGGCCCGAGCCCGTCACGGTGATCGCCGAGCGCGATCTCGCCTATCCGGACTGGAGCGCGTGAAGGTCCTCGTCACCGGCGCGTCCGGTTTCGTCGGGCGGCACGCGCTGCCGGCCCTGGCGGCGCGCGGGTTCGAGGTCCACGCCGTGGCGCGCAGTCCCATTCCGGGGGCCGTGGTTCATGCGGCCGACCTGCTCGACGCGGCCGAGCGGCGGGCCCTCCTCGCCGACGTGGCGCCGAGCCACTTCCTGCATCTGGCCTGGGACGCCGAACCCGGTCGATACTGGACGTCGCCGAGCAACCTCGACTGGGTCGCAGCCAGCCTCGACCTCGCCCGAAGCTTTCACGACATTGGCGGGCGTCGCTTCGTCGGCGTCGGCACCTGCGCCGAGTACACCTGGGGCGATCCCCGCTTCGACGAGGCGACGAGCCCTTGCCGCCCCGCGACCCTCTACGGGGCCGCCAAGGATGGGACCCGGAGAATACTCGCGGCCTACGCCGAGAGCGTCGGTCTGTCCTTCGCGTGGGGGCGCCTGTTCTACCTCTACGGTCCCGGCGAGCGGCGCGGCCGCCTCGTCTCCGACGCCGCCCACGCCCTCCTGACGGGTGCAGAGTTCCCCACCTCGCCGGGCCACCAGCGCCGTGATTTCCTGCATGTCGTTGATGCGGCGGGCGCTTTGGCCGCGCTCCTCGACGGTCCGGTGACGGGGGCCGTCAATATCGGCTCGGGGGAAGCCGTCCCGGTGCGGACCCTTCTCGATGGTCTGGCCACACGCACCGGCCGGTTCGATCTCGTGCGTTACGGGGCCCGGACGCTGGGTCCGTCCGAGCCGGCCGCGATCGAAGCCGCCGTTGCGCGCCTTTCCGGAGAGGTCGGGTTCCGGCCGCGCTTCACCCTGGAGACCGGCCTCGACGACACCCTGAGTTGGTGGCGGAACCGTCTCGGGGCAGCCGGCTCAGCAGGGGAGTAACCCCTTGAGCTGACTGAGGATGTCTTCGCCGGTGCACGGGCGGGCGATGAAGCGGGCGCCCGGCGGCATCCGCTCGGGGTCCGGCGCGGCCCGTCCCGAGACGATGACGATGGGCAGTTGCGGACGCGCTGCCGCGACCGCGTTGGCAAGCTCGAACCCGTTGGTTTTTCCCGACAATTCCACGTCGGTGACCAGGCCGCAGATGTCGGGCCGGGCCTTGAGGATGCCGAGCGCCCGCTCGGCGGAGGCGCATTGCACCGTCTCGTAGCCACCGTTCTCCAGGACGTCGCCGAGGTCCATGATGGTCAGCGCCTCGTCCTCGACCAGAAGGATCACCGGCCGATCGTCGCCTGGGCCCGTTGTCTCATCCACCACGATGCACCCTCCGCCCGTTCCATGGGATGCGGCCCGTAACGTTCCACGGGGTCGTGCGCCGCTCCCGACTCTGGTCCAACGAGAAAGCGCGCCGGGAGTTGCAGCGCTCAGGTCCGTGTCACGTCGCACACCACCGCGACGACCGCCTCGACGAGCCGGTCGAGGTCGGTCGAATCGATGGTGAGAGCCGGGGTGAGGTAGACGATGTCGCCGAACGGGCGGACCCAGACGCCGCGCGCGAGGAGGCGCCGCTTCAGGTCGGCGAGGTCCGGCACCTGCGTCCACTGCACCGCCCCGATGGCCCCGAGTACCCGGACGTCGGCGAGGCCGGGTCGGCCGCGCAAGGGGGCGAGGCCCGCCGCCAGGCGCGCCCCGATGGTCCGGACCTGGGCGAGGCGGGGTTCGGTCTCGAACAGGTCGAGGCTGGCATTGGCGGCCGCGCAGGCGAGGGGGTTCGCCATGAAGGTCGGCCCGTGCATGAGGGCGGCGGCGGGGTCGTCGGAGAGGAAGGCCTCGAACACCGCGCCCGTCGCCACCGTGGCGGCGAGCGGCAGGGTGCCGCCGGTGAGCGCCTTCGACAGGCACAGGATGTCGGGCACGAGGCCGGCCTGCTCGCAGGCGAACAGGGTGCCGGTGCGGGCGAAGCCGGTGAAGATCTCGTCGACGATGAGGGGCAGGCCGTGGGCCCGAGCGAGGCGCGCCACCTCGGCCAGCACGTCGGGGGCGTGCATCCGCATGCCGCCGGCGCCCTGGACCAGGGGCTCGACGATCACCGCCGCGAGGGTTTCGCGGTGTCGGGCGAGGCAGACGTCGAGGGCCGCGATCCGTTCGGCATCGGTCGGGAGGTCACAGAAGATCTGCTCCGGCAGGTAGGCGCCGAAGCGCCGGTGCATGCCGTCTTCGGGGTCGCACACCGACATCGCCCCCATCGTGTCGCCGTGGTAGCCGCCCCGGAAGGCGAGGAAGCGGGTGCGCCCCTCCACCCCCCGGTTGAGCCACATCTGGGCGGCCATCTTCAGGGCGACCTCGACGGCCACCGACCCGGAATCGGTGAAGAACACGTGGTCGAGGTCGCCCGGCAGCAGGGCGGCGAGGCGGGCGGCGAGGCGCTCGGCCGGCGCGTGGGTGAGGCCGCCGAACATCACGTGCGGCATCGCCTCCAGCTGGGCGGCGACGGCGGCGCGGATGTGGGGATGGTTGTAGCCGTGCGCCGCGGTCCACCACGAGGCGATGCCGTCCACGAGTTCGCGCCCGTCGGCGAGCACGATGCGGGTCCCGTGGGTTCGCACCGCCTCCAGGGGCGGCGCCGCCGTCTTCATCTGCGTGTAGGGCCGCCAGAGGTGGTCGCGCCGGGGTTCGCTCATGCGGCTTCGATGGAAGCCGGACGCGCTCGGGTCAAGGTGGTGCGTTCGCGCCCGATCCTGCCACGACCCTGCCGGCACGGCTCCGGCGGCACCGGCCCTCCGACGGTCCACCGGCGGATCTGTCGGGACCGGGTGTACCTGTCGGGACCGGGGGTGCGCCGGCGCCTCAGACGGGGCGTACGGCGCGCAGGACGAAGCCGCTCCTCGGGCGCGCCGGAATGTAGGCGAGGTCGATCCCGAGATCCTGGGGCGGGACCTCGTAGCGCATCGACGTCGCCAGCAGGCCGGCCGCCGTGATCAGCAGGGTCTGGGTGATGCCCTCGCCGGGGCACCGGTGTCCGTCCATCGCCGCGCCGCCGCCATGGGAGATCAGGTCGAACGGATCGAGGGCTTCGGTGCCGAAACGGTCCGGATCGAAGCGCTCCGGCGTCGGCCATCGGCTCGAGTCGTGATTGGTGCCGTAGAGGTCCATGAGAGCCCAGTCGCCGACTTCGAACGCATGGTCTCGCCAGGCGAAGGGCTCGCGGACCCGCCCGCCGATGAACGGGATGAACGGAAAGGCGCGCCGCACTTCCCAGGCGAAACGCTGGCGCGTGCCCGCGTCCGCGTCGGCGAGTGCCGCGACCCAGTGCGGGTTCTCGTGGAGCGCCAGGGCGGCGAACACCACGTAGCGCGCGTTCGCGACCGTCGGGCGCAGCAGGTTGATGAGTTCGACGCCGGCCGTCCTGACGTCGAGACGACGCCCATCGGCGTCGCGGTGGGTCGCGACGGTCCGGGCGGCGCCCGGGGGCACGTCGCGGCGACCGCTCCGGATGTCTTCGATCATGCGCCGGGCCCAGCGCTCGGTGCGGGCGCGAAGGAGATGCCCCCGCCAGTTGCGCGGTCCGATCGCCCCCGTGCCGGCGACCATGGCGGCGAACTCGGCCGCCCGTGCCTCGATCTCGTCCGGGGGCAGGGCGAGGCCCACCCACGCGCACACCGTGGCCGTGATGACGCGGTGCGCCTCGTCGAGGAGCACCACGCTGTCCATCGTCGCCCAGCGCAGCACGGCCCGGCGCCAATGCTCGGCAAGCAGGTCGGAGAAGCGCCGGAGGGCGTCCGGCCCGACGAGCGACAGGAACATCTCCTTGCGGTGGCGATGGGCGTCGCCGTCGAGGACCATCACGCTCCCATGGTCCTGGATCAGCGCGAAGGTGGTCGGCGGCAGCGCGTGTCGTCGGGTGAAGCGATCGCCGTCGTAGAAGTGCGACGCCGCCTCCCGGCCGGACATGCAGATCACGGGACTCAACATGAGCCGGGCCGCGAACACATCCGATCCGTACCGTCGGCAACGGTTCGGGATGAAGGCATAGCCTTCGGAGAGAAGCGACAGCGTACTGTCCGGTGCCCGGTCCCGGGGAATCGCGGAGCCGTTCAGCCGCTTGGTCTTCATGGGGGATCCACTCGTGTGGCTGATACAGGTCATGTCCTGGCACCGACTGCCGGCACCGACGCCGAGCGCGCGGGGTCAGCCCGTTCGGTCCTCGTCGTCCTCCTCCGGGACGATGTCGCCGAACGGCACCATCAGAACCCGCCGCGCCCGCTCGTCCTCGATCTCGAACGAGCAGGCGAACCAGTCGCGCACCGCGAAGGAGGGGGACCCGGCGACCAGGTCGCGGGCGCATTGCAGGGCGTGCCGGCGGGCCGCCTCGTCGTCGGCGAGCTCATCGCCCTCGGGGTCGACGGCCAGTTTTTCGGTCCCGCGCCCGTACCGGAGGTGGAAGAAGTAGCGCGGCATCTCAGGCCCCCTCGATCAGGCGGGCATACTCGGCCTCGGGCGTGCCATAGCCGCCATCCGCCATCTCCTCCAGGAGTTCGCGGTTCACCACGGTGATGCTCCCGCGTCTGGCTCGGATGCGGCCGGCCCCTTCGAGCTGCTGCATCGCCAGGGTCACGCCCGAGCGTCGCACGCCGAGCATCATCGACAGGAAATCGTGCTTGAGCAGGATCTCGTCGCCGTCCACCCGGTCGTGGCACATCAGCAGCCAGCGCGCGAGGCGCGCTTCGATCTCGTGGGTGGCGTTGATGAAGGCCGTCTGCCGCACCTGGATCATCTCGGTCAGAACGTAGCGCAGGAGCAGCTTGCGCAGTGTCGGGCTCTCCTCCACCGCGGCGGTGAGGGCATCGGTTCGGATTTGCAGGGCACTGCCCGGCATCTGGATGAAGTGGTTGTGCGGGATCCGATCGGAGCCGAGCAGCACCGGGGTGATGCCCACCGCACCCTCCCGCCCGATGATCCCGACTTCGACCCGGCCGTTGGCCCCCTCGGCGGTGATGGACGCGATGCCGGTCTCGATGAAATGGATGTGTTCGGTCCGCGCGTTCGGAGCGAGCAGGATCTGTCCCGTCAGGAGATCCACCGGCTCCAGGTGCGGTCGGAGGCGGGCGAAATCCTCGGGCGGCATGACCTTCAGCAGGCGATTGTGGGCATCGCAGTGTCGACCGTGAGTCATGAGCCCTCGTCTCCACCTCGGAGCAAGAGCGCGCGCTGTCCCCCAAGCGCCCACGCTCTGATCCGTATGCGGACGATGGGAAGAAGATAGGATCGTCTCCGACAAGTGACAATACGGATTTTTGGAGAATAAAAACTAATTAACATAGGTTATTGACGGATAAATCTAGGTTAGTCCTAGATGTTGTGGTGGTTCGATAGCGCACCGGACGTGAGAGTAGACTTTCGTGCGGCATAAAAGCTGCCTATAGCTGGGGCATCCAGCCTTGCCCGCGCCCGTGGCGGTCAAGTGCCACAAATTCTGGAGCCTTGAATGCATCTCACCGCCCAGCAGCCCCTCGTGCTGCTTGCCGAAGCCAACGCCCTGGTCGGCGTGGACCTCGGCGACGCTTTGGTGCAGGCGGGCTACCGTGTGATCGGTCCCTACGCGACGGCCCTCGACGCCTTGGATGCCCTGGAGCGCGAAAGTCCCGTCCTCGCCGTCGTGGACGTCGAACTCAAGGACGGCGTCTGCACCGCCCTCGGGCAGGAGTTGCGCCACCGTGGCATTCCCTGCCTCGTCCACTCGAGCCTGCTGCCGAACGAGCCCCAGGCCATCGGCTTTCAGGGCGTTCCCTGGATCTGCAAGCCGGCGTTCCCGGAGGATCTGATCGCCCTCCTGAACGAGTTGGCGTTCCTGCCGCCTCCGTCGGCGCGGATCGAGGCCCTGCCCGTCGGGTTCGCCCGGCCGGCGGAGACAAGGGGCAATCCCCTCGTGCGCAAGCTCGAGGGCTTCGTCGCGCTCTCGGAGGCGGACCGGGCGATCCTGGAACGGATCAGCGCCGCTCCGCGCATCGTCGGACCGCGGACGGACCTGATCCGGGAAGGCGATACCCCCAGGGGCGTGTTCCTGATCATGGACGGCATGGCCTGCCGCTACAAACGGCGCAGGGACGGGGCGCGCCAGATTCTGGCCTACCTGCTCCCGGGAGATTTCTGCGACCTGGACGCGGCGCTCCTGAGCGCGATGGATCACACCATCAGCACCCTGTCCGGGTGCCGGGTGGTTCATATCGCGCCGGACCTCATCGCCGAGCTGATGCGCAACCATCCGCAACTCGCGCGGGCGATGCGCATGACGACCCTCGTGGACGAGGCGACCCTGCGCGAATGGCTGTTGAACGTCGGCCGCCGGTCCGCCCTGGAGCGGCTGGCGCACCTGTTCTGCGAGCTCTACCTGCGCATGAAAGTGGTCGGGTTCGTCCATGACGAAAGTTACGGTCTGCCGATTACGCAGTCGGAGCTGGCCGACACCGCCGGCATCACGATCGTTCACGCCAATCGCAGCTTGCAGGAACTCCGCCGGCGCGGCCTCATCGAAATGAGGGGTCGGTCCCTGAAGATCCTGAACTTCGATCGGTTGAAGCAGCTTGCGGAGTTCCGGTCCGCGTACCTGCACCTGGACGGTCGTGCCGCCGCATGAGTCTCCTCTTCCAGCCCGTGCAGGTTGCGACGGGGAGTTCCGACAGCGAGAGCCGCCTCGTCTTCGACGACGGTTTCCTCGTCGCGATCCTGGTGCAGCTGTGCGCGCAGCATGGCGATCAGGCGGGCCGGTGGTTCCTGGAGGCCGGTTTCGGTCGCGTCGAGCATGCGAACCCGCCCACCTTCGCCGATCTCGACGTGGCGCAGGACTGGATCGAACGGCAACTCGCCAGTGCCGAGGACGTCTGATCCCGACGCCACGGCCCAGGGGAGGGGCCGGACCCTCGGCAGGTTTCGCGAAAGTGGTCACCGGTCTTGCGTCGAAGACCTGCTTAGCGGATGAGCCAGTTTCCGACGAAGGACAGCACGCCCGAATAGACCACGTGTCCGTCCTCGTCCGAGACGAGAACCGTGACCGCATGGTGCTCTCCGTCGGCCGGAACTTCGTCCAGCGCGATGACGGGCAGCAGCTTCTTGGCCTCGCGCACGGCGCTCTGAAGATCGGCGCAGATCACGCCCTCGTCGTCGCGCTCGTGATGGCAGCCTTTGAGGTCGAAGAAATAACGCGGCATCGCAATCTTCGTGCACCCGAAACGGGAAGCCTCAGCATTCTTCAGCACGGGGTGGCGGTCAAGGGACGCTCGGGTGCCGCGCCGATATGACGAACGTCCGATAACCTGATCGCGCGGGAGTGCGGTGCGGGTCTGGGCCGAATGAAGTCTGCGATCCGGAGGCGGACGATCTTGGGAAACCTGGTAGCCGAAGCACAGACCTTGCCGCTGGAGACACGCCCGCTCCAGGTTTTGGTGATCGCCGGATCGGCGAGGCGGCTCGACGGATGCCCCGGCATGGACGGCAAGGCCCGGTTTCTGATGCACCGGATGCTCGGGCGCCTGCCGCCCCGCTGGCAGGTCGACCACGTCGACATCGGCAACGCGCACGGCAAGCCGAAGATCCAGGGCTGCAACGGCTGCGTCGGCTCCTCGATGGCGCTCTGCGTCTGGCCCTGCAACTGCTACGGTCCGGACAGCGACCACCAGCCCGACCTGATGTGGAACGAGAAGCTCTACCAGCGTCTCGCCCGGGCCGACGCTTGGGCGATCATCGGCCCTGTCTGGTGGTACGGGCCCTCGACCAACCTCAAGGCGATGTTCGACCGGCTCGTCTGCATGAGCGGCGGCAACCCGCGCCCCGACCTCATCGACAAGAAGAGCACCCTGAAGGCCCAGGCCCTGGAGAAGAGCCCGCTCTGGAAGGAGCTGACCCGGAACCACCTGGAAGGGCGCACCGCCGGGTTCTTCTGCTACGGCAACGAAGGCGGCAACGAACTCGACGACGACCGTCGTCCGCGCATCCTCCGCCACAAGGCGTGGTTCGACCCGGCCCGGGAGCCGTACCAGGGCGACGAGCGGAACGCCTACCAGGGCCTCGTCTGGCAATGCCGCTACAGCGGGATCGAGGTGCCGGACGACCTCTGGCGCCACGCCTCCGTCGGCCTCGGCCAGCCCTACGCCGACGACCAGGCCGACGACATGGTTCGCGCGCCCGAGGCCATGGCCTGCTTCGACGGGTGGGTCGATGCCTTCGTGGGGCACGTGACGGCCAAGGGCATCGTGCCCGGGACGACCGAGGCCGAACGGGGCGCGCAATCCACGACGGATTGACGGCCCGAGCCCCGGGTCCTCTCCGCGATGCGGCCGCGGATGCGCGGCGCGAGCATCCCCGGTCATCCGCACCGTCTTTCGGAGAATGCGGGCGTCGGCCGGCCGGGGGAGCCATCCACCGAAGGCGTTAGGGCAAACGTCGAATGGCATAGGGATTAAAGCGGGCCGGTCGCCGGTACACGGTTGGGCGTGCCTCGGGGTTCGGTGCGCGCCCGCTTGCCCGGCCCCCGCTCCCCCGACCTCACCGGAGAGATCGCCCATGACGCTCGTCCTGCGTCACCCCTTCTGGGAACGCCTGCTCGCGAGTTCCCCCCGGGGCATCGCCCTGGCGGTGTCCGGCCTCCTCCGGCATCCCGTCGCCCTGCGCCCGCTGCGCGAAGCCCGGCCGAACAGCGCCCTGGGCCGGCTCCTGAGGGGCCGCCCGGAGGTCTGGGGCATGGTCGCCACGCCCTACCTCTGCGCCCGCTGGAGCGCGGCCGAACGCCTGACCCGCATCGCCGGGCATTGCGCGGCGGTCGAGCGGCTCGGCCCCCTGCTCGATACGCCCCTCGACGCCTTCGTCGACCTGCTCGACCTGCCTGAGATCGATTCCGCCCATCGCATCGTCCTCGACCAGCCGCACTGGCTCCTGCGCGACGGGCAGGCCACCTTCAGCCTGTGGGACGGCGCGGACCGGTTGATCTCGCTATCCTACTGCCTGTCCTTCGACGGCGACGGTCTCACGGCCTATGTCGGCGGCCTGCAGGGGCGCAGCGAGGCGGGCGTGCTGGACCGCTACCGCCGCTTCACGAAGCAGGCCGAAGGCCTGCGGCCGACCGACTTCACCATCGACCTGTTCCGGGTGTTCTGTCGCGGCCTCGGCGTGACGCGCCTTCTCGCGGTCTCGGACGCGATCCATCATCGCCGCAGCGCCTACTTCGCGCGCCGGTCGGATTCGACGGCGGCCCATCTGAGCTACGATGCGCTCTGGCACGGACGCGGCGGGGCGCTGCGGCCGGATGGCTTCTACGCCCTGCCCCTGGCCGATGCGCGGCGGCCCGCGGGCGCGATCCCGGCCAACAAGCGCGCGATGTATCGCCGTCGCTACGCCATGCTCGACGCCCTGGCGGCCCGCCTCGATCGGATCACCCGCGACGGCGCCGATCCCGTGCGGGTGGGGTTTCACGGACGCGTCGGCCCGGCGAGTCCCGGCCCGTTCGGCCGCGGCCCCGGCCGCCCGGGGTTGCGCCCTTTCGCGGGTTCGGGTTCCGCAGCGGGCGCCGTCCCGGCCGCAGGGCGCGGGCGGCACTTGGAGTGGGGCTTGGGACCAGACTTCGGGACGGACCTGAGGCGCCCGCGGCCGGGGCCGCCTTGACAAGGCTTAGGCCGGGGCCGCCTTGACAAGGCGTGGGCCGGGGGTGCCATCAGCCCCCATGTCGCGCCCCCAGACACCCGGCCCGGACCCGTCCAGCCTCGACGCCTTCGCGGAGGCCGGCCTCGCCGAGCTCGACGCCAAGGCCCTGCGCCGGCGCCTCGTCGCGACGGCGCGGGCGCCGGAGGCCGGGGCGGAGCGGGACGGGCGCCGCCTCGTGTCGTTCTCGTGCAACGACTATCTCGGCCTCAGCCAGGATCCCCGGGTGATCGCGGCGGGGCAGGCGGCGCTCGCGCGCCACGGCGCCGGGGCGGGGGCCTCGCGCCTCGTCACCGGCAACCACCCGCCGCTCGCCGCCCTCGAAGCGCGCCTCGCCGCCCACAAGGGCAAGGCGGCGGCCCTGGTCTTCGGCAGCGGCTACCTCGCCAATCTGGGGATCGTGCCGGCCCTGGCGGGGGCGGGCGACGTCGTCCTCGTCGATGCCCTCGGGCATTCCTGCCTGTTCGCCGGGGCGCAGCTCTCCGGCGCGACGCTGCTGCGGTTCCGCCACAACGACGTCGCCCACCTGCGCGCGATCCTGGCGGCGCGCCGCGCCCGGCACGGGCGGGTGCTGGTGCTCACCGAGCGGGTGTTCAGCATGGACGGCGACCGGGCGCCGCTCCCCGAGATCCTGGCTCTCGCGGCCGCGTACGACGCCTGGACCCTGGTCGACGACGCCCACGGCCTCGGGGTGGTCGAGGCGGGCGCCCGCGCGCCCCTCGAAATGGGCACCCTGTCGAAGACGCTCGGCTCCTACGGCGGCTATGTCTGCGCCTCGCGCGCCGTCGTCGACCTCCTCACGAGCCGGGCCCGCAGCTTCGTCTACACCACCGGCCTGCCCCCGGCCTCCGTCGCGGCGGCGCTGGCCGCCCTCGACATCGTGGAGACCGAGCCCGCGCGGGCCGCCCGGCCCCTCGCCCTCGCGCGCCGCTTCACCGCCCGCCTCGGGTTGCCGGAGGCCCAGAGCCCCATCGTGCCGATCCACGTCGGCGAGGCCCCGGCGGCCCTGGCCCTCTCGGCGGCCCTGGAGGCGCGCGGCTACCTCGTCGTCGCCATCCGCCCACCGACGGTGCCGGCCGGCACCGCCCGCCTGCGGGTGGCGTTCTCGGCCGCGCACGACGCGGCGCAGGTCGACGGCCTCGCCGACGCGATCCTGTCCCTGCGGGCGGACGCCGACGCGCGGTCCGCCTGAACGGAGCCGGGCGGCGCGCCCTGCACCGGGAGAGCTTCGTTCATGGGCGGCAGACGTGCGCTCCCGCCTTCCGGAGTATCGCCGGGGGGCGTGATCGTCTGGCCCATCCTCATACGGTGCTGCCTCATACCGGTGCCGCTCGGCAGCATCGCTTCCGGGCAGTGGCTCCGCCACCGCGCCTATCGGCAGGCGGCGCTGAACGCTCGCTCGCAAAGGCAGGGCACCGGCGGCCGGTCCACTCGCGGCGGGCCGTATGAAAACGGCCGCCGTTCGCCCGGGCCGCGGAGGTCCGCAGCGTTGCGCTCATCCGGGACCTCGACTGTCGCCGCCCCTATGCCGCTCGCTGCCCCGTCCCGCGCATCGGTCCGAGGGGCGAGGTCCCGGCGGTCGCGACATCCGGATCGCGCCAGCCCCGCAGGACGACCTCAAACCGCGGGTGGATCGAGGAGCACCCAAAGGCGCGCGATCCGACCATCCACGATCTCGGCAACATCCGCTCCGGTCACGAGGACGGGCCCGCCTTCCGGACCTGCCTGCCATTGCAGCGAACCCAAACCGTGATGGCCGACGGCCTTGCGGGTGGGCGTGAACCGGAACGTCGGACCGAACTGATCCAGGAGCTTGCCCGCCACGGTCGCGATGGCCGCGCGTCCCCGAACGACGCCCGTCGGTTCGTACATGACCGGCTCCTCCACGAAGAGGTCGGTCAGCGCCGAGGCCCGGCGGAGCGGGTCGCGCTCGTTGAAGACACGCTCCAGGTTCGCGCGGAGCAGCGCGTCGTGATCGGGTTCTCCCGCGGCTCCCATCGTCTGCTCGGACTCGGGCATGGGGGCCTCCTTCCGTCGGGATGCGACTGCGCGGCCTATCGGATCCGCCGCGGCGGAGCGCCGGCAGAGGGCTTCCGGGAAACTGCACGAACCGGCATCCGAGCGCGAGTGGTCCGAGGCCGGAAACCCGGGCCGGATCGTCGGCGCTCCGACCTTCGCCCACATCGCGTCGCAATCGCCCGAGCGCACAGGGGTCTCGAGGCCAGCAGCGACAACCCTCCGCGCTGCCGTTCGCGGCAAGGGGCGCTCGGCCCGGCTGTCATCCGCACGTCGAACTCCACCGCGGCGGTCTCGACGACGGAGGTTTCACGAACCGGATGGCATGCCGTTCACGCGGCCAGGCCATCGTGCCTGTGCCCTGCCGGTGGGCTCGATGTCGCCGAGAACTCCCGAGCGCGGGCGTTTGCGCGCTCGGGGCGTGCCGAGCTAGTTCGGGATCAGCTCACGGGCTGGCCCCCCGGTCTCCTCGCCCCGCCCCTGGGCATAGCCCGGCAGGGCTGGGTTCCGGGCGTTGCCGCTGTCGAGGTCCGGGCCGCCGAGCCAGTCCGCGGACCGAGCCTGCGGCCGGATCGAGCCGGTGATCGCCGGGCTCTCCAGCGAATGCGTGACGGTTCGGGCCTGGGAGACCCCGGTCAGAGCAGCGAGGGTGCAGGCGGACGCGAAAGCGACGGCAGAGACGGTCTTGAGCATCGTCATGTCGGATCTCCGGTGTTTCCCGCCCGATCGAACGGCGCCGAGCAGGGATGCCGGACAGACGACGTCTTCGGCCGCTTATTCCCCATGCCGTCGAAGAATTCGGTTCTCGTTTTGAGCACCGTCCCCCAGAGACTCGGTGTCCGGTGCGCGCGTGAGAAAGTTTGGTGCGAGCGTGGAATAATCCCGGACCGGCGGCGTCCATGCCTCTGTCGTCGGCTGTCATCGGCCGCGGATCAGGCTCGCACCGGTCGGCCTGCACACGGAGGAGCCCCGGCCATGCCAGGAGATCGGACATGACGGACATGATGCGCCTCATCGCGCCGCTGATCCCGGCCCTGCGCCGCTACGCCCGCGCCCTCCTGCGCAATCCCGCCGATGCCGACGACCTCGTGCAGGACTGCCTGGAGCGCGCCGTCGGCCGCTGGCACCAGCGTCAGGCGGGCGGAGACGCGCGGACCTGGCTCTTCGCCATCCTCCACAACCTGGCGGTGACGCAGATGCGCCAGCGTGCCCGCCGCGGTGCCCACATGCCGATCGAGGACATGGCGGAGGCCACCCTGGCGGTGGCGCCGACGCAGGAGAGCGCCCTGCGCCACCGCGACCTGATGTGCGCGCTCGACGCCCTGCCGGAGGAGCAGCGCAGCGTCCTGCTGCTCGTGACGGTGGAGGGTCTGTCCTATTCCGAGACCGCCGAGATCCTCGCCATCCCGACCGGGACCGTGATGTCCCGCCTGTCCCGGGCCCGGGACCGGATGATCCAGTCGATGGACGGTGCCGAGGCGGCCGTTCCGGCCAAGCGCCCGCTCCTGCGGAGGGTGAAATGACCATGCGTCCGATCGGCGAAGACGACCTCCAGGGCCTCGTGGACGAACGGCTCGATACCGCCCGGAGGCGCGAGGTCGAAGCGTATCTCGCCGACCATCCCGAAGCGCGGGCGCGCGTCGACCGCCTCGTCGACATGGGCGACGCGATGCGGGCCGCCTTCGCCCCCATCGCCGCCGAGCCGGTTCCGGCGCGGCTGAACCTGACGCGGATCGTCGAGGCACGCCGTCGCCCGCAACGTCCAGTCTGGCAGGCGATGGCGGCCGGGCTGCTTCTTCTTCTCGGCGGGGCCGCAGGCTGGGGACTGCGCGACGTGGTCTCGCCGGTGCCGACCGGCATCGCGGCGCTGGCCCAGGCGGCGAGCATGAACTACGCGGTCTATGCCCCCGATCACACCCGGCCCGTCGAACTCGCTGCCGCCGACCGGAACGAACTCGCCGGCTGGTTCTCGGCCCGGCTGAAGCGAACGGTCGGCGTGCCGGACCTGAGCGGCGCCGGCTATCGCCTCATGGGCGGGCGCCTCGTCGCGACGCAGCAGGGGCCCGCCGGCCTCCTGATGTACGACGACGGGCACGGCGCCCGCTTCGTGATGCTCATGCGGCCCATGTCCGTGCCCGGGGACGCACCGATGCAGCCGCACACCTCCGGGACGTCGAACGGCTACGCCTGGGCCCAGGACGGGCTCGGCTACAGCCTGGTGGGAGCGGCCGACCCGGCCGTCCTGCACCCGCTCGCCGACGCGATCCGCCGCGCCACCAGCCCCAAAGCCATCTGAAGGCCCGCCATGTCCCTCCTCGACGACCTCGCCGGCGCCGGTCCGGCGATGAGACCGCGCGCCGTCATCCTGCGGCTCGGTGCCATCGCGGCTCTGGTCGCCGGCACCGCCGGGGCCTTCGCGTATGCCGGCGGCTGGCTCTCGCCGCATGACCTGACCCCGGCGCGGATCGTCGACCGCTTCGAGCGGGTCAACGGACCGCATCCGGGGTTCCGGCGCAACCACGCCAAGGGGCTCTGCCTCGCCGGCCGCTTCGAGAGCAGCGGCCGGGGCGAGCGCCTGTCGAAGGCGTCGCTGTTCGCCCCGGGCCAGATCACCCCGGTCACCGGGCGCATCGCCCTCGCGGGCGGGCGGCCCTACGCCGCCGATGCGGCCACCACGGTGCGCAGCCTCGCGCTCCGCTTCCACCTCCCAGACGGCGAGGAATGGCGCACCGGCAACAACGACATCCCGGTCTTCCCGGTGCGGACCCCGGAGGCGTTCTACGCCCAGCTCCTCGCCGCCAAACCCGATCCGGCCACGGGCAAGCCCGATCCCGAGGCGCTCGCAGCCTTCTTCGCCGCGAACCCCGACAGCGTGAAGGCGGCGGCCCTGATCAAGGCGCGGACCCTCACCGCCGGGTTCGCCGACGACACCTTCCGGGGCCTGAACGCGTTCCGGTTCGTCGCCAGGGACGGCAGGCAGACGCCGGTGCGCTGGGCGTTCGTGCCGGAGCACGCCGCAACGGCGGAGAGCCCGGCCCAGGGGGGCCGCGCGGACGAGAACTTTCTGTTCGACGGTTTCGCGTCCGCGGTCCGTCGCGCGCCCGTGCGCTGGCACCTCGTCGTCACGCTCGGCGAGCCTGGCGACCCCACGGCGGATGCGACACGGGCCTGGCCATCCGAGAGACCGAGCCTCGATGCCGGGACGGTGATCGTTTCGGAGACGGAGGCCGAGGCGGACGGCAATTGCCGCGACGTCAATTTCGATCCCCTGGTTCTGCCCGCCGGCATCGAAGGCGGGGACGACCCGCTGCTCGGCGCCCGCTCGGCGGCGTACGCGCAGTCCTTCACGCGCCGCGCCGGTGAACCGAAGTCGCCGAGCGCCGTCCACGATGCCCCCGTTGCAGGAGCCGGATTATGAGCAACACCACGCACTTCAACCGGCCGGCCCGGCTGCTGCACTGGACCATGGCCGGCATGATCCTGGCCATGCTGTTCATCGGCGTGGCGATGGTGACCTCCCTCGCGCACTATGACGCGCTCGTGGCGCTGCACCGCCCCCTCGGCATCGGCATCCTGATCCTCGCGGTGCTGCGCCTCGTCAACCGCTGGCGCCATCCGCCGCCGGCATTGCCGCCAGACCTTCCGGGCTGGCAGCGGCAGGCGGCACACGCCTCGCACCGCCTGCTCTACGGCCTGATGCTCGGGCTGCCGCTGATCGGCTGGGCGATGCTGTCGGCGGCCGGCTATCCCATCGGGCTCGGCGGCTCGGTGGTGCTCCCGCCGATCCTGCCGCGCGATCCCGCGATCTATGCCTGGCTGCGTCCGGTCCACTCGGTGCTGGCCTACGCCCTGTTCGGCCTCATCCTCGCTCATCTCGGCGCCGCCCTGATGCATGGGCTGATCCGCCGGGATGGCGTCTTCTCCAGCATGGCCCTGCGCGCGACGGCGCCGCGCTCTTGACGACGATCCGGGCAACGAGGCGAGACGGCATGGACGACAGCGCAACACGCCGGGTGCTCATCGCCGGGGGCGGCATCGCCGGCCTTGCCATGCGGCGAGCGCTGCAGCGACGCGGCCTTCCCTCGCTGACCCTGGAGCGACGACGGACGCCGGCCGATGCGGGCCTCGCCATCAATCTGCCGGGAAACGCGGTCCAAGCCCTGCGGCAGCTCGGCCTGAGCGACGCCCTGCGCAGGGTCGGCTCCCCCATCCGCCGGCGCGAATACCGCACCGGGAGCGGGCGCCTCCTCTTCGCCATCGACGAGACGGCGTTCTGGGGGGAAGAGGCATGCCCGCATTGCCTGCGTCGCGCCGACCTGCTGCGCCTCCTGACCCGCGACCTTCCCCCGGCCGATCTCCGCCACGGATCCGGGATTCACACCGTCCGGCAGGTGCCGAAGGGCGTCGCGATCGAGACCCGGGAGGGGATGGTCGAGACCGGCGGATTCCTCGTCGGCGCCGACGGCGTCCACTCGCGGGTTCGACGCGAGACGTTCGGTGATTCCGTGCTCGGCGCGGCGATGTTGGCCCCGGCGAGCTGGCGCTTCATGGCACCGAACCCGGGCCTCGGCGCCTGGACGCTGTGGGCGGGATCGGACGGATTGTTCCTGCTCATCCCCGTCGACCACGGCGAGGTCTACGGGTGGGTCTCGTTGGGCGCGGCCGCCGGACGGGGGCGGGATCTGGCCGCCTTCCGGACGGCCTTCGCGTCGTTCCCGCGCCTCGTCCGCGACACCCTCGCGTCGGTTTCGTCCGAGCCGGGCGCGCTCCATCACTCGCCCCTCGAAGAGGTCCGCATTCCGACCTGGACCCGGGACCGGGTGGTGCTGGTCGGGGATGCCGCGCACGCGACGGCGCCGGTCTGGGCCCAGGGCGCCGCCATGGCTCTTGAGGATGCCCTCGTGCTGAGCTCACTGCTCGCCGGGAGGGCGGACTGGGGCACGGTCGGTCCGGACTACGAAGCCCTGCGCCGGCCCCGCGTGGCCCATGTCCAGGCCATGACCGATCGCCTGTCCCGCACCGCACGGATGCCGAATTGGGCCAGAAGCCTCTTGCTCCCCGTGATCGGGCCGCGCAGCTACCGCGCCACTTACGCTCCCCTGCGCACACCGGTCCCGGCCTGAGCACCGGGCCACGGCGATCCCGTGCATTCCCGACGGTCCCGGACGGGGCCGGACACGGAACCAGGATACTTCCCCGACGACGACAGCCGGATCCGTCCCTCGACGTCCGGCCGCGTCCTCGAATGTCGCGAGGCGGCTCCGACGGTGGATCGGCGCGCCGGATGTCGCGCCTCTCCATCATGCGGGCGACGTCTTTCGGGCGACGTCTTGGGGTGCCACGTCTTGGGGTGCCACATCTTGGGGTGCCACGTCTTGGGGGGCGACGCTGGTTGCGTCGGACTCGGGGGCCGGCGATACCATGGGGCGGTGACCGAGGATCGAACCGATGCGCCGAAGGCCACCGAGCCTCACGTCGTTGGGCTGGCGGTTCAGCCTCTTCACGCTCCTCTACCTCTACCAAGGCGTCGTCGCGGGCTTCGCGCTGACGGCCCTGGTCAACCACTTCGCCACGGCCGGTGCCTCCACGGCGGAGGTCGGCCGGCACCTTGCGATCGTCGGTCTGCCCTGGGTGCTGCAGCCGCTGCTCTGGGGGCCGGTGATCGATCGCGCGACCCCCGCCCGGATGGGGCCTCGCCGCTTCTGGCTCGTCCTGTCTCTGGCCTGCGCGCAGGTGGCTCTCGCGGGCCTTCTCCTGCTCGGCGCGGCCCCGAGCTTGACGGCTGTCAGCGCCGTGCTGTTCCTCCACAGCCTCGCGGCCTCCCTCGCCGATACGGCAACGGACCGCATGATCGCCGGCAGCGTACCGACCGGCGAACTGGGACGCACCAGTGCTGCGACGCGGGCGGGCTTCGTCACCGGCGGTGCGGCGGGGGCCGCGATCTTCGCCTGGCTGCTCGCCGCGAACGGCTTGCCCGCAGCGGCCGGCATGCTCCTCGCCCTGACGACTCCGCTCGCCTTGGTGTCCGTTCTCGTGCGCGAGGCGCCGACCGACCGGCTTCTCTCCCTTCGCCGCGGACCCCCATCGCGGGCGCCGGACCGGGGTCGGGCGTCCGAGGCGGTCGCCTTCGCGCGTCGGCTCCTGACTGCGTTCCGGACGCGCGACGCGGCGACCCTCCTGGCGATGTGCTTCGCGATCGATCTCGGTCTCGCGGTGTTCCAGGTGCCCTTCGCCGTCGCGCTCGTGCAGGTCCACGGCTGGAACGCGGTCGATCTCTCGCGCCTTCAGGCGGGACTGGCTCTCCTCGGCGGGACCCTCGGCGCGGCGGGCCTCGGCACCGCCGTCGACCGCTTCGGGCCGCACCGTGCCCTCCGTGCCCTCCTCGTCGCCTGCGCGGGAGCGTTCGGGATCGCTGGATTGCTGATCGTGGCCGGATTGGAGGCTGCGGCGGGTCCGGTCATCCTCGGGCTGGCGAGCGTGGTGCCGGCCCTGCTCTACGTCGCCCTGCTGCCGACCGTCCTGCTGGCGAGCCGCACCGGACAGGCGTCGGCGACGCAGTTCCAGGTCTACATGGCGGCCCTGAACTTCGGCGACGTCGTCGGTTCGGCGCTGGCCGGCGCGCTCGCCGCGGTGACGGCCCCGACGATCGTCGCCCTCGGCGTCGCGGTCGTGTTCCTGATCTGCGCACGCGTCGCCCCGACCTTCGGCCGGGGGCGGTTCCAGCAGGCCGGCGCCGCGTAGATCGGTCCCGCCGAGGCGTGCCGCGACGTCGCCGCATGATCGCTCGACCGAGCGTCCTAGAACATCGCCACGATGGCGACGCCCACGACCATGATCAGAGCCCCGAGGACGCGCCATAGGCTCGCCGGATGAACCTCGAAGCCGACCCAGCCGTAATGGTCGAGCACCAGCGAGGCGACGACGCCCACGGTGACGATGATGCCGAGGAACGAGGCGGCCCCGATGGCCGGGGATGCGTAGAGCTGGGCCAGGATCAGGAGGACGCTGAGGCAGCCGCCCAACCATCCCCACCACGGGACCTGGGCGAGTTGCTGCCCGGACGGAATTTCCAGTTTGCCGAGGGCAAGGCCGCCCACGAGCATCGTCCCCGTGCTCACGAAGAGGATGATGAGCGCGGCCGTGACCGGCATGGCCAACGACTTCGAGAGAGTTGCGTTCTGGCCGGGTTGGATCGCATTCGCGAGACCGGCGAGGACCGTCAGACCATAGAGATACCACATGCTGTGACAGCGCCTCGGCAGGCCGCCAAGTTTCCCCGTTTTCGCTCCATGCGGCGTTTTGTAAGACCCGTTTGCGCGATCGGGGGCGTCCAGGGGCGCTCGAAACGAGCCGCTCCTCCGAGCGGGCGCGCCCGCGGCGGTGGCGGGGCCGGCACTACGGCGACCGGTTCACGCTCGATCACGGCACCGGTGCGGGCGCGTCCGTCCGTGTGCCGCCGACCGGGACGCACGCGATGGTGCGACGGCGAGGAACATCGACGGGCGGCGCGTGGAGACCATCCCCGATTGCCGTCGCGTCCGGGTCCCGCGCCGGCTCGGTGGCGATGGCGTGGAAAGCACCTCCGATCCGCCGAGGCTGTCCCGGCATGCGGCGGGGAGGGGCGGTCGGACCATGCCGAACCGACGCCGAACACCGCTCCGCTGTGCCGTTGTGGTCCATTGCCCTTAGGTTCGTCTCGGACGGCCACGCACGACCGCTTCCACCGGCCGTTGCCCGGCATGGGCCGGCCTACCCGATCGGGGGACAGCATGACGGACCTTTCGCGAAACAAGGCCACGGTGATCGCCTTCTACGAGCTGATGTTCAACGAAGGCCGGCCGCGCGAGGCCATCGCGCGCTATGCCGGCGACGTGTACATCCAGCACAACCCGCACGTGGCCACCGGCAAGGACGGCTTCATCGCGTATTTCGAGCGCATGGCGCGGGCGTGGCCGGGCAAGCGGGTCACGGTGAAGCGCGCCCTCGCGGAGGGCGATTTCGTCGTGCTGCATTGCCTCCAGCACTGGCCGGGCGACCACGATTACGCCGCCATGGACATCTTCCGCCTCGATGCCTCCGGCCGCATCGTCGAACACTGGGACGTGCTCCAGATCCTGCCCGAAACGTCGGCGCACGAGAACGGGATGTTCTGACGAACGACCCGCCCGAAGAACGACCCGCCCGAAGAACGACCCGCCCGAAGAACGGCCCGCCCGAAGAACGACCCGCCCGAAGAACGGCCCGCCCGAAGTACGGCCCGCCCGAAGTACGGCGCGGTCCGGGCGGGCCGCCGTGCCGGCTCCCGTGCCGGTCGGGGAAGTTCCCGCGCCGCCGCTGAATTTTTTGTTGCCGATCCGTCTCATGGCGGCGCGCGTACGACAGTGATGGCGAAACATTTCGCGTTGTCGTGACGGTCCGATCCCTTCGAGGCTCTCGATTCCTCAAGTCGAACTTTTTCGGCCAGATGTTTTCGGTAGATAAGATCCATATTTACAATTCTCGTCGCGCCGACTGAAGAAATGGCGCCGACGCATATTTTGTTTACCTGATGAACCCAAGAATGAGCCGAACGTCCTCCGGGGCAAAGCCAGGATAACGGCCGTGGGATTTCGGCGCGACGCTCCCGAGGGCGCCGTCGCGACGGGCCGTCCCGCGATCCTCGGTCGAGGGCGATGCGTGGGGGCACGGGGCATCCTGTCGGCCGCCACGATCGATTGGGTTGAGGGTCTACGATGAACATTTCGACCGTCGTCGAAGTCAAGCGGCCGACTTCGTTGAACGAACTCTCGGGCTGGCAAGATGGCTATTCCTGGCTGGCCGGCGGAACCTGGCTGTTCGCCGAGCCGCAGACTGCCGTCGACACGCTCATCGATCTCGAAAGCCTGGGCTGGGCGCCGCTGACCGCGACGGAATCCGGCCTCGAGATCGCCGCGACCTGCCGGATCGTCGACCTGCACGGGTTCGAGGGTCCGCCGGCCTGGCGCGCGGTGCCGCTGTTCCGGCAGTGCATCGACTCGTTCCTGATGTCGTTCAAGATCTGGAACGCCGCCACCATCGGGGGCAACGTCTGCATGTCGCTCCCCGCCGGCGCGATGATCTCGCTGACCGCCGCCCTCGAAGGGGTCTGCACCCTGTGGCCCCGCGACGGCGCGCCCCGCACGGTCACGGTGGCCGAGTTCGTAACCGGCAACCACGCGAACGTGCTCGCCAAGGGCGAACTGCTGCGCAGCATCCACCTGCCCGCCGCGGCGCTCGCGAAGCGCACGGCCATGCGCCAGGTCTCGCTCACCCGCTACGGGCGCTCGGCCGCCCTGATCATCGCCACCGTGGGCGACGACGGCGCCGACTTCCTCCTCACCATCACGGCGGCGACCCCGCGGCCGGTGCAGCTGCGCTTCGCCACCCTTCCCTCCGCCGACGACCTGCGCCGCGCCATCGACGCGCGCCTGGCGCCGGACGCCTACTTCCCCGACGTGCACGGATCGGCGCCCTACAAGCGTCACGTCACGCAGTACCTGGCCGAACAGATCCGTACGGAGCTCGCGTGACCCAGTATTCCATCAACGGCCGCGCCTACGCCGCCGAGCCGGCGCCGGGCCAGTGCCTGCGCACCATGCTGCGCGACCTCGAGGTGTTCGGGGTCAAGAAGGGATGCGATTCCGGCGATTGCGGCGCCTGTACGGTGCACATCGACGGCAAGCCGTTCCATTCCTGCCTCGTCCCGGCCTTCCGGGCCGAGGGACGCGAGGTCACCACCATCGAGGGGCTGGCGCCCTGCGGCGAGCGCCATCCGCTGCAGCAGGCGTTCCACGACGCGCAGGGATTCCAGTGCGGCTTCTGCACCGCCGGCATGATCATGACGGCCGTGACCTTCACGGACGCGCAGAAGGCCGACCTGCCGCACGCCCTCAAGGGCAACCTCTGCCGCTGCACCGGCTACCGCTCGATCAAGGACGCCCTGAACGGGGTCTGCAACATCGAGGCGGACGTCGCCGGCAAGGCCCTCGGGGCGAGCCTGCCCAACCCCTTCACCGACACCATCCTGAACGGCACCGCCCGCTACACCATGGACCTCGCCGTCGAGGACCTGCTGCACCTCAAGGTGCTGCGCTCGCCCCACGCCCACGCGCGCCTCGTGTCCATCGACCGCCAGGCGGCGCTCGCCGTGCCGGGCGTCGTCGCCGTCTACACCTGGGAGGACGTGCCCAAACGCCGGTTCAGCTCGGCCCTGCACGAGGATCACCTCGTCGATCCCGACGACATCCTGCTGCTCGACAACGTCGCCCGCTTCGCCGGCCAGCGCATCGCCGCCGTGGTGGCCGAGACGGAGGCCGCCGCCGAGGCCGGCTGCCGGGCCCTGCGGGTGGACTACGAGGTTCTGCCGGCGGTGTTCGACCCCGTCCTGGCCATGCGGCCCGACGCGCCGGTGCTGCACGACAAGGACGGGCTCACCGCGAGCACCAACATCTTCTGCACCCTCCAGGGTGAGATTGGCGATGTGGCCCGGGGATTCGCCGAGGCCGACGCCGTGCACGAGCAGACCTACTCGACCTCGCGCGTCCAGCACGTGCACCTCGAGACGCACGGCTCCATCGCCTGGAAGGGCGAGGACGGGCGCTGGCATGTCCGCACGAGCTCGCAGGGGCCGTTCGCCGTGCGCCAGAAGCTCGCCTACATCATGGGGATCCCGCACCGCGACCTCCACGTGTTCACGGAGCGGGTCGGCGGCGGGTTCGGCGGCAAGCAGGAGATGGTCTCGGAGGACCTCGTCCTGTTCGCCACGATGAAGCTCGGCCGCCCGGTCAAGTGGGAATGGACCCGCGAGGAGGAGTTCATCGGCGCGACCACGCGCCACCAGATGACCACCCGGGTGAAGATCGGCGCCCGCAAGGACGGGACCCTGACGGCCCTCGACGTCGCGGTGTTCTCCAACACCGGAGCCTATGGCGGCCACGGCAGCGAGACCCTGGCGGCCGCCATGGCGAGCCCGATCGCGGCCTACCGCTGCGCCAACAAGAAGGGCATCGGCCACGCCGTCTACACGAACATGACGCCGGGCGGCGGCTTTCGCGGCTACGGCGCCTCGCAGACCACCTTCGCGGTGGAATGCGCCATCGACGCCCTGGCCCGGCAACTCGGCATCGATCCCTTCACCATGCGGCGCCGGAACGTGGTGCAGCCGGGCGACAACATCGAATCCATCTGGAAGGAGCCGAGCGACGCCAGCTTCGGCAGCCACGGCATCGGCGAGTGCCTCGACATCGTCGAGCGCGAACTCGCCAAGGGCAACGGGGTCGCCAAGCCCGAGGGGGCGGACTGGGAAGAGGGCCGGGGCGTGGCGCTCGCCATGCTCGAATGCGGACCGCCGACCGAGCACCGCTCGGGCGCCGAACTCCACCTCAAGGCCGACGGCACCTACTTCCTCGCCTGCGGCTCGACGGAGATGGGCAACGGCATCACCACGGCGCACAAGCAGATCGCCGCCGCGATCCTGGGGACCCGCGCCGACGATGTCGGCATCATCAACGCCGACACCGACCGCACCCCCTACGACACCGGCACCTTCGCCAGCACCGGCGTCGTGGTCGGCGGCAAGGCGGTCCACCTCACGGCCGAGGCCATGGTCGAGGACATCCTGGACTTCGCCAGCAGGCACACGGGGGTGCCCCTGGAGCAGTGCCGCCTCGACGCCGACGGGGTCGTCTGCGGCAACCAGCGCATCACCCTGGTGGATCTGCACGCGGCGGGCACGAAGGTCGACCACCGCTTCACCGTGAGCCGCCGGGCCTACCTCTCGCCCCGGACCATCGCGTTCAACGTGCAGGGCGTGCGCCTCGCCGTGCACCGCATCACCGGCGAGATCCGGGTGCTGCACAGCGTCCATGCCGCCGATATCGGCCTGCCGATCAACCCGATGCAGTGCCGGGGCCAGCTCGATGGCGCCGTCTCCATGGGGTACGGCTGGGCGCTCGTGGAGAACATGGTCCACGACGACGAGGGCCGGATGGTCAACGCGCAGCTGCGCAACTGCCGCATCCCGACCTTCGCCGACACCCCGCGCACGGACATCTTCTTCGCCGACACGACGGACCGGATCGGCCCCCTCGGGGCGAAATCGCAAGGGGAGTGCGGCATCAACCCCGTGGCCCCGGCGGTCTCGAACGCGCTGGCCGACGCCACCGGCGTCCGCTTCGCCCACCTGCCGTTCACGCCCGACCGCCTGTTCACGCAGCTCGCCGCCCGATGAGCGACGCGGCCCACAGCGTCAGCATCGTGACGCAGACCTCCGTCCGGCCCGAGAGCGCCGAGGCGTTCGCCCAGTGGCAGGGCGGCACCAGCGCGGTGATCTCGGGGTTTCCCGGCTTCATCGAACAGCGCCTGATGCCGCCCCACCCCCCGCTCCAGGTGGATTGGGTGATCCTGCAGCGCTTCGGCAGCCTCGCCGACGCCAAGGGCTGGCTCGCCTCGCCCGAGCGGCAGGCCCGCATCGTCGGCGCCTCTCCGATGCTGGTGGGGCGCGACGATGTCCACATCGTCACGGACGACGCCAGCGCGGCCCGCACCGCGCCGGCCTCGGCGGTCATCAGCACCCGGGTGAAGCCCGGGATGGAGGCCGCCTACCGCAAGTGGGAGCAGAAGGTCGCCGCCGCGCAGTCGAAGGCCGCCGGCCTGCAGGGCTATCGCTTCGAGCCGGCGGTGCCGGGCGTGCAGGAGGATTACGTCGCGATCCTGCGCTTCGACAGCGATGCCAACCTGAGGGCCTGGCTCGACTCGCCCCAGCGCCGGGAACTGATCGAGGAGGCGGTTCCGCTGACGGCGGAATTCCACACCCGGACGGTGCAGAGCGGGTTCGAGCAGTGGTTCCGCGACGCCACGCCGGAGGGCGCCCCGCCGCCCGCCGCTTGGAAGATGAACATGATCGTCCTCCTGACGCTCTATCCCACGGTGTTCCTGTGGGGCCTGTTCGTCGGAACGCCGTTCCTCGGCCGCGTGCTGAACCTCGATTTCCCCGTCGCCCTGTTCATCGGCAACGTCTTCAGCGTGCTGGTAACGGCGCGGCTGGTGCCCTGGACCGCCAACCGGCTCGGCTGGTGGCTGTCGCCGCCGCCGGAGCGGCGCGCCGGCACCGACCGCCGGGGCGCGGCCCTGCTGATCGCCGCCTACGCGATCATGATCCTGGTGTTCTGGAAGGTTCTCTGAGCCGCCCTCAGAGGTGACCGTGTTCACACATCGGGCAGGCAGCGCGGGTCACCTAGTCTCTCGGCGTTTCGCCGGTTCGACCGAACTGACCCGTCGCGAAGACACGTTTGGGAAACTCGCACATGCTCGCGTTCGCGCCTCGCGCCGGCCGCCCGGTCCTGACGGCCCTCGGCTTCTCGGCGGCCCTCCTCGTCGCGGACGCCACCGGGGCGCACCCCATCGGGGCCGCCCGCGCGGCCGAGCCCCTGGCGGCAGCCACTGCGCTCGTCGCGCCGCCGTCCCCGCCGGGGTTCTTCAGCTTCTCCGACACCATCGTCAGCTACCGCTTCCAGGGGCCCTCGGCGGAGCCCGGCATCGGCGTGCAGCGCCCCGACGGCACGCCGACGGGCCGGCGGGAGCCCCGCGAGATCCCGAAGAACGTCGTCAACCTGTTCCATACCAACGCGTGGACCTACGGCACCAACCTCGTGTCCCTCGATCTCCTGCGCTCGGGCTCGCAGGACCCGGCCGGCAACGCCTTCGGCAGTTTCCCGGACATCGGCGCGACGGAACTGTACCTCATCTACCGGGGCACCCTGAGCCCGAACCGGATCTTCGACACCGACGTGTTCGCCATTCCGGGCCTCGTCAAGGATATCGGCCTCGCCTTCGGCGTCGACGCCAACGCCAAGAACACCACCTTCAACTCGCAGAAGCGCGCCGGCACCTTCGGCCTCAACTTCGCCTTCGACGTGCCGGCCGGATTCCTCAACCTGAAGGTCCAGGGCTACAAGGAATTCGCCCATAACGGCTTCGCCGCCGGCCGCTTCCGCAGCGTCGAGTTCCAGATGACGCCCGAGTTCGAGCTCACCTACGCGATTCCCCTGCCGTTCACGGGCCTGCCCCTCTCGCTCTCGGGCTTCAACACCATCATCCTGCCCAAGGGCCGCTACGGCCGCACCAACGAGTACGAGACGCAGCTCGAATTCGTGTCGCAGACCAATCTGGTCCTCGATGTCGGGCAGCTCGCGGGCGGCCCGGCCCACCGGCTCGAAGTGTTCGCCGGGTTCCAGTACTGGCACAACAAGTTCGGCGCCGACCCCCGGCGGACCATCAACACCGAGGAGAAGGCCCTGATCGCGGGCGTCTCCTACCACCTCCCGTAGTAGAGGCAGCCCGCCGTAGGGACGGTCCGGGCGCCCCCGCCTCAGCTCCGTCCGGCGCGCAGGTCGCCGGGGGCGAGGCCGAAGCGCCGGCGGAACGCGCGGTTGAAGGTCGGCACGTCGGCAAAGCCGCACGCATACGCGATGGTGGCGATCTTCAGCCCGTCGTAGCGCGACGCGGCGAGGCGGTGGTGCGCCAGGGCGAGGCGCGCCTCCCGGATGGCCGCCGCGATGCCGTCGGTCTCCGAGAACGCCCTATAGAGATGGGCGCGGGACACGCCCAGCACCGCCTGGATCTCGTCGGGGCCGAGGGCCGGGTCGTGCAACCGGCGCTCGATATGGGCGCGGGCGAGGGAAACCACCGCCGCGTGCGAGACGGGCACGGTCGACCGGTCGGCCGGGGCGCGGGGGAGGCCGCGCAGCATGTGGAGCACGCCCTCGACGGCGACCTGCGCCTCGCCCTCGGTCATCCACGCGACGGAGCGGGCGAAGCTGCGAAAGCATGCCTCGAACGCCGCGTTGGCGGGTTCGCCCGCGATGCAGAGGCCGGCGAAGCGGTCGACGTCGCCGATCCAGGCCTCGAAGGTCCGGCGCGGCACCGCGAGGCGGATCTCCTCGTAATCGGTCTGGGTGCCGGCGAGGAGGGGACGGCCGCGCGACAGGAAGCTGATGCCGCCGGTCGCGATCCGGGCGCCGCGATCGAGCTGCTCCTGATACCCGATCCCGTCGAGGGCGAGGCCGATCACCACCATCTCGGGGGCACTTCGATCGACGTGGCGCGACCCGACCTTCAGGCTCACCGGACTGCTCACCGTATGGGTGAGGGCCCAGTCCGCGGTGCCCACACCGAGGCGCCGGGCCCGGAACGGCCCGCGCGGCTGCACGCGGGAGACGTCGCCGAAGGGCGCCAGGGCGGTGGAGCGCCAGAAATCGAAGGCCCATTTCGATTCGACGTGATCCGTCGTTTCGACCACGCTGGGGACGATCGCCAGTCGAGACACGTTGCAAGCTCCGGTGTCCCGCCGCCGGCCGATCGCGGGTGTTCGGGATGGGATCGCGTAGCACACATTACGCCGTGCGATTTCATCCGGGCGATTTCATCCGGTCGCGAGAGGGGACGACGGTCCCGGCGGCATCGGGCGGTGCGCGGAGCGGGGTTCGTGCGCCGCGCCCACACGGGACATTAACGGCCCCGGTGGTCTTAATCCGGGCGCACGCGACATCCGGCGCTCCGTCGGCCGACCGCGTCCACGGACGCCCCAGGCATGAACCCCTACCTGCTCCTCGCCTTCGCGATCACCGCCGAAGTCACCGCGACCCTCGCCCTGAAGGCCGCCGACGGGCTCACCCGCCCGGTGCCGACGATCATCACGGTGCTGGGCTACGGCACCGCCTTCTGGCTGATGTCGCACAGCATGAACATGCTGCCGATCGGCGTGGTCTACGCGATCTGGGCCGGGGTCGGCATGGTCGGCGCGGCCCTCGGCGGCGCGCTCCTGTTCGGCGAACCGATCACCCTCCCGATGATGGTCGGCATCGGCGTGATCGCCGTCGGCGTCACGATCCTGGCCTCGGGCCAGACCGCACCCCACTGACGAGGGTTCGCAGGAGCCGCCACCGGTTCTGCGCCGAGACCCTGCGCCGGACCCGGGACCCGAGCGGGTCCGTCGTGGTACCGCCCGTCCGCATCGATAGCGCAGGGGTAGATGCGGCGGGATTCCTCTCCTGGTGATCCTTGCCCTCGTGATCCTTGCCCTCGTGATCCTCCCCTTTGCGCTCCTTCCCTTCGCGCTTCTCGCCATCGAAAAGGGTTGCCTTCAGGTGTCTGCGAAACCCGGCCCGCGCGCGCGGCTCCGCCCCCGGCTCGTCGGCGCGGCCCTCGCCCTCGGCCTCCTCGCCGGGGCGGCCTGGGCGGCGACCGCGCTCCTCGCCGTGCCGAACCCCGTCACCCTGGCGGCCCTGGCCGTCGTCGAGCCCTCCGCCGTGGGGACCTGGTTCGCGAGCCGGCCGGTGGCGGCGTCGGCGACACCGCGCATCCTGACGGTGCAGCCCCGCCCGCTGCCCGACCGGGTCCCTTGGAAGGGCGCCCTCGTGCCGATCGCCACCGTGCTGGAGGCGACGCGGACCAACGCGTTCCTGGTGTCCCAGAACGGCGTCCTCGTCCACGAATGGTACCGGCCGGGCTTCGAGGCGGCGACGCTGTTCCCGTCCTGGTCCGTGGCGAAGTCCGTGGTGTCGCTGCTCGTCGGGCAGGCCATCGCGGGCGGCCGCCTCAAGGAGACCGACCCCGTCTCGACCCTGCTGCCCGACCTGCACGGGGTGCCGGTCTTCGGCCGCATCACGGTCCGCGACCTCCTCGACATGACGAGCGGCCTCGCGGTGCCGGAGAACTACGACCCCTGGAACCCCCTCGTCGGCACCGCCGGGATGTACCTCACCCGCGACCTGCCGGCCTTCGTCCGCGCGCATGCCGCCCTGTCCTCGAAGCCCGGCAGCAAGGGCGAGTACCGCAGCATCGACACGGAGGTGCTCGGCCTGATCCTCGCCCGGGTGCACGGCAAGCCGCTGGCCGACATCCTGTCGGAGCAGATCTGGACACCCATGGGGGCGGGGGCCGACGCCACCTGGAACCTCGACGCGCAGGGCGGGACCGAGAAGGCGTTCTGCTGCCTCAACGCCGTCGCCCGCGACTTCGTCCGCCTGGGGCTGATGGTGGCCGATCGCGGCCGGGTCGGCGCGGTCGACGTCGTTCCGCCGCACTGGATCGAGCGGATCGAGACGCCGGCGCGGCGGGCCGTCGACGGCTGGCCCTACTCGGCCCAGTGGTGGCACGTGCCGGCCGGCGACGACGACATCTCGGCCATCGGGGTCTACGGCCAGTACATCTACATCAACCGCGACACCGGAACGGTGATCGTCAAGCTCAGCGACCATGGCGCCGAGCAGGACGAGGCCGACACCCTCGCGGCGATGCTGTCCCTCGCCCGCGGCCTCGCCCCGCCGCACCGGTGACGCGCGCCCGCGCCTTCCCCCTGGCCGCCGGGCTCACGGGTCTGCCCGCCGACTCGTTCAGGGGCCGCGCCCGGCCGGCGTGGACCATCACGGCGCTCCCGCTCCACGCGGGCAGGGCGATCGCATCCGAATCGCCGCTATCCCAGCAATCGCCGCTATCCGAGGAACCGGCGCACGAGGAGCTGGGCGAGGTCGCGCGGGGGTTCGGGGGTCAGCACCGCGAGCTTGCGCGAGGTCGAGAGGGACGCGAGGCCGTGCAGGCCGGCCCACAGGGTCGCCACCGCCTGCCGGCGCTCGTCCTCCTCCGGGATCATCGGCTGCAGCACCCGGTCGACGAGGTCGGTGGTGCGCGCCAGGGCCTGGGCGTACCAGTCGGGAAACGCCGAGTCTGGCGCCAGGCTGTGCTCGAACACCAGACTCCACACCTGCGGGTCCGCCTGCACGAAGGCCAGGTAGGCATCCGCCAGGGCCACCGCGTTGTCGCGCGGCGGCGCATCGGGCGAGATCGCCGTCACCAGGGCATCGTGCAGGCGCTCCAGGGTGCGGGCGTTGACCCGCATCACCACCGTGTCGAGATCGCCCACCGCGTTGTAGATCGAGTTCGGGGCGTAGCCGATCACTGCCGCGAGGCGGCGCATGCCGAGGCCGCGCAGCCCCTCCTGGCGCACCAGCCCCTCGGCGGCCTTGGTGACGAGGCTCTGGAACTCTTCCCGGTTGTGGTCGCCGCGCGGCCCCGTTCCGCGTCGTACCGTCTTGGCCAAGCCCCTGCGCTCCCCGTGTCTGTGTTGGACCCACAAAGGTTAGTCTGGCACAGAACGCCCGCTCAACCGTCGGGTTCAGGGCGGGAGCCGGCAAGGATCGGTGCGTTTTGTAAGGGCTTCCCCCTCAAGACGTACGTCCGCGTCCCGCCCGTGCGCCGGCGCACGGGCGGGACGCGGACAGTCACGGAGCGGATTGCGCGCCCCGATTTTTTGAACGACGTTCAATAAGCACGGGTCGTGGCGGGATTTGACGCTTCGCCGACCGCCGGGCAGTCATGGTGCCGCCAAGGAGACACCCATGTTCCGTACGTTGATGACCACGCGCCGGTTCGCGCCACTGTTCTGGTGCCAGTTCTTCTCGGCCTTCAACGACAATTTCCTCAAGAACGCCCTCGTGTTCCTGATCCTGTTCAAGGTCGGCGGCACCGGCGAGGGCTCGGGCATGCTCGTCACCCTGGCGGGCGCGGTGTTCATCGGGCCGTTCTTCATCCTGTCGGGCCTCGGCGGCGAGATGGCCGACCGCTACGACAAGGCGCTCATCGCCAAGCGGCTGAAATTCGCCGAGATCTTCGGCGCCGCCGCCGCCGCCGCGGGGTTCTGGCTGCATTCGGTGCCGGTGCTGTTCGTGGCGCTCGGCCTGTTCGGTACCATCGCGGCCCTGTTCGGCCCGATCAAGTACGGCATCCTGCCCGACCACCTGAAGCGCGAGGAGCTCACCGCCGGCAACGCGCTCGTGGAGGCCGCGACCTTCCTCGCCATCCTGCTCGGCACCATCGTGGCCGGCCTCGCCACCGCCATGGGCGGCGACGCCCTCGCGTTCAGCGCCCTCATCATGGTGTTCGCGGTCCTGTGCTGGCTCTCGGCCCGGGCGATCCCCGCCACGGGCGAGGCGGCGCCGGGCCTGAGGGTCGATCCCAACGTGGCGCGCTCCACCGCCGCCCTCCTGCGCGACCTCTGGCGCGACACGCGGATGTGGCGCGGCGCCGTCATCGTCAGCTGGTTCTGGCTCGTCGGCGCCGTGATCCTGGCCCTGCTGCCGGTGCTCGTGCGGACCAGCCTCAACGGCTCCGAGACCGTGGTGACCCTGCTGCTCGCCGTGTTCTCGGTGGGCATCGCGGTGGGCTCCGGCCTCGCCTCGTGGCTGGCGAGCGGGCGCATCGTACTGCTGCCGACCCCCATCGGCGCCCTGCTCATGGGCGTGTTCGCCCTCGATCTGGCCTGGACCGTCGCCCATCTGCCTCCCATCTCGGGCGCCGTCCTGGGTGCAGGCGACTTCCTCGCCACGGGCACGGGCCTGCGCATCACGGTCGCCTTCGCCGGGCTCGCGGTGGCGGGCGGCCTCTACATCGTGCCGTCCTTCGCCGCCGTGCAGGCCTGGACCGACAAGGACCGGCGCGCCCGGGTCATCGGCGCCGTCAACGTGCTCACCGCCGCCTTCATGGTGGCGGGCGCGCTCGGCCTCGCCGCCCTGCAGGGGGCGGGCTGGTCCATGGCCGCCCTCCTCACCCTCATCGGCGTGCTCAACCTCGTGGCCGGCGTGGTGATCCTCCTCGTCCTGCCCACGAGCCCGTTCCGCGACTTCCTCTCCATCGTGTTCCGGGCGTTCTACCGCTTGGAGGTGCGCGGCCTCGACAACGTCGACAAGGCCGGCCCCAACGCGATCATCGCCCTCAATCACGTCTCGTTCCTCGATGCGCCGCTGGCCCTCTCGCTCCTCGACCGGGAGCCGGTCTTCGCCGTCGATCACGGCATCGCCCAGCGTTGGTGGGTGAAGCCGTTCCTCGCCATGACCAAGGCGATGCCCCTCGACCCGACCCGGCCGCTCGCCACCCGCACCCTGATCAAGGCCGTGCGCGACGGCGAGACCCTGATCATCTTCCCCGAGGGCCGGCTCACGGTCACGGGCAGCCTGATGAAGGTCTACGACGGCGCCGGCCTCATCGCCGACAAGTCCGACGCCATGGTGGTGCCGGTGAAGATCGAGGGACTGGAGAAGACCGCGTTCTCGCGCCTGTCGAAGGATCAGGTGAAGCGCCGCTGGTGGCCGAAGGTCACCGTGACGATCCTTGCCCCGGTCAAGCTCGCCATCGACCCGGACCTGAAGGGCAAGCACCGCCGCCGGGCGGCGGGCGCCGCCCTCTACGACGTGATGTCGGACCTCGTGTTCGAGACCGCCGACATCGACCGCAACGTCATGAGCGCCCTCATCCAGGCCGGCAACGACCACGGCTGGCGCCGCAACGCCCTCGAAGACCCGGTCACCGGCAAGCTCAGCTACGCCCGCCTGGTGATGGGCGCCAACATCCTCGGCCGCAAGCTCATGCCGCTCGCCCCCGAGGGCAGGCCCATCGGGCTGATGCTGCCCAACGCCAACGGCGCGGCGGTGACGTTCTTCGCGCTCGCCAGCGCCGGCCGGGTGCCGGCGATGATCAACTTCTCCGCCGGCCCCGCCAACGTGCTGTCGGCGTGCCGGGCGGCGCAAGTCGAGACGATCCTGACCTCCCGCGCCTTCATCGAGAAGGGCCGCCTCGGCCCCCTCGTCGAAGCGATCCAGGGGTCCGTGAAGCTCGTCTACCTCGAGGACGTGCGCGCCACCGTGACCACGGGCGACAAGATCCGGGGCTTCCTCGCCCCCCGCAAGCCCCTGGTGGCCCGCCGCGGCGACGACCCGGCCGCGATCCTGTTCACGTCGGGCTCGGAGGGCGCGCCGAAGGGCGTGGTGCTGGCCCATCGCTGCATGCTCGCCAACACCGCCCAGGTGGCCGCCCGCATCGATTTCGGGCCGACCGACAAGGTGTTCAACGTGCTGCCGGTGTTCCACGCCTTCGGCCTCACGGCGGGCCTGATCCTGCCCCTCGTCTCCGGGGTCCCGGTCTACCTCTACCCCTCGCCGCTGCATTACCGGATCGTGCCGGAACTCGTGTACGGCTCGAACGCCACGGTCCTGTTCGGCACCGATACCTTCCTCACGGGCTACGCCCGGATGGCCCATTCGTACGACCTGCGGAGCTTGCGCTACATCGTGGCCGGCGCCGAGCCGGTGAAGCAGACGACCCGCAAGACCTATTCCGAAAAATTCGGCCTGCGCATCCTGGAGGGCTACGGGGTCACGGAATGCGGGCCGGTGGTGGCCCTCAACACGCCGATGTTCAACCTCTTCGGCTCCGTCGGCCGCCTGCTGCCCGGCATCCAGTATCGCCTGGAGCCGGTCCCCGGCATCGACGAGGGCGGACGCCTCCACGTGAAGGGGCCGAACATCATGCTCGGCTACCTGCGGGCGGAGAAACCCGGCGTGCTGGAGGCCCCCGTGGACGGCTGGCACGACACCGGCGACATCGTCGCCATCGACGCCATGGGCTTCGTCACCATCAAGGGCCGGGCCAAGCGCTTCGCCAAGATCGGCGGCGAGATGGTGTCGCTCGCCGCCGTCGAGTCCCTCGCCGCCGAGCTCTGGCCCGACACGCCCAGCGCCGTCGCCGCCGTGCCGGATGCCCGCAAGGGCGAGCGCCTGATCCTGTTCACCGAGCAGGCGGACGCCACGCGCGCCGCCTACCTCACCTACGCCAAGTCCCGGGGCGCCACGGAGATCGCGATCCCCGCCGAGGTGGTGGTCGGCAAGGTGCCGATGCTCGGCACCGGCAAGGTCGACGCCGTGAGCGTGAGCCGGATGGCCCGCGAGCGCGCGGGCAGCGACGCCACCGCGGCGGCCTGAGGCCGTCGTCGCCGGTTCGGGCCCCTCGTACGGGCCGGAACCGGCGCCCCCCAGGAGCCCCCCCGGAGCCGCCCGTTGAGCCAAGCCCACGTCGACACCCTCGTGCCCGATGCCGGCCGGCGCGTTCCCACGGGCGAATCCGTCGCCACGGTGGCCCAGCGCCTCGACGGCCTGCCGCTCACCCGGCTCCACGGGGCGATCCTCGCCGTCTGCACCTTCGGCCTGTTCACGGACATCGCCGAAGTCGCCCTGAGCAACGCGCTCGCGGCGATCTTCAGCGCGCCGCCCCACGACATGCCGCGCGGCGGCCTCGCCCTGCTCCTGGCGTCGGTCTTCGCCGGCGGGGCGGTGGGCGCGCCCGTGTTCGGCCTGCTCGGCGACCGGATCGGGCGTCGGCGCGCCCTCCAGGCCTCGCTCGCGCTGATGGCCGTGGGGTCGCTCGCCGCCGCCCTCAGCCCCGGCCCCGCGTCGCTCACCCTGGCGCGCGCCCTGTCGGGCTTCGCCATCGGCGGCTTCCCGCCCCTCGCCGCCACCTACCTCACCGACGTGATGCCGCCGCGCCGGCGCGGGGCGATGCTGCTGGTCTGCACCGGCCTCGGTTCCCTCGGCGGTGCCGCCGTCCTCGGGCTGGTCTACGCCCTGGCGCCGGAGCCTCCCCTCGGCGTCGAGCCCTGGCGGTGGGCGCTCGGCCTCGGCGCGGCCCTGGCGCTCTTCGGGGCCGGGCTGTTCGGGCTGATGCCGGAATCGCCGCGCTGGCTCGCCCTGGTCGGCCGCAGGGCGGAGGCCGACCACGCCTGCCGGCGCTTCGAGCGCGCGGCCCGGATCATGCCGCCGCCCGTGGCGGACGGGGCCGGACCGGCACCGGCGCCTCCCGTGCGGGCGGGGTTCGCCGCGCTCCTGGCCGACCCCGGCCACCGGCGCAGGACCGGCCGGTTCCTGGCCCTCTACGCCATCGCCCCCTGGGCGACCCTGGGGTTTCCCCTGCTCAGTACGGTGGTGATGCTGCAGAAGGGGTTCCGGATCCACGAATCCCTCATCTTCGGTGCCCTGTCGCTCCTGGGGCCGCCCCTCGGCACCACCCTCACGGCCCTCGTCGTCGACCGCCTGGAGCGGCGCGCCTGCCTCGTCGCCCTGGCGGCGGCCATGGCGGCCTTCGGCACGGTCTTCGCCGGGGCGAGCACCTTCCCGGTCCTGGTGGGGGCCGCCATCGCGTTCAACACCGCCGCGTCGATCTACGGCGGCATCCTGGCGATCTACGCGACGGAACTCCTGCCGACGCCCGTGCGGGCCACGGCCCTCGCCTGTGCCTGGGCCGGGGGGCGGGTCTCGGCCGCCCTGGCGCCCATCGTCCTGCTGCCGATCCTGGCGGCCTTCGGGGCCCACGCCATGTTCGGCGCGATCACCCTCGCCCTGGTGCTCAGCGGCCTGCTGCTGCTGCGCGGGCCGGGTGGCCTGTCCGGCCGGGCGGTGACCTGAGCGGGCCGAAGCGCCGGCGCGAACCCACCGTGTTCGGCGCGACCCCGCCGCGTCCGGCGGGGCCTCGGGGATTCACCAGCCGTTGGCGTCTTTGCACTAAGGGTCGATCCGGTGACGCGTCGCGCGGCCGGTTGGGAGACGAACATGCTCTTGGGGCTCTGGCTCGATCAGCCGATGTGGCTGATGGTGGGCCTGATCATCCTGTTCTTCGTGATCGTTTCGGGGATCATGATCGCGATCACCGCCCTGCCGTTCACCCGGCCGACGTTCCTGCGCGTCGTCGACGGGGTCGTGCCGGCCTTCTTCAGCTCGATCAGCATCCTGCTCGCCCTGCTCACCGGCTTCGTCGCCAACGACGCCTGGGAGCGCCAGAAGCAGGGCGCCCACGTGGTGGAGAAGGAGCGCGCGAACCTCATCGCGGCCTTCGACCTCAGCATCGAGACAGCCTCGAACATGGCCGGCATCCGCCAGGCGCTGCTCACCTACACCGAGCGGGTCATCGACGACGAGTGGGCGAAGATGGCGAATGGCGGCCAGAGTTCGGAATCCGCCGGCGCGGCCTTGAGCGGCCTCATGCGGATCCTCGCCGATCCCGCTCTCACGAGCGAGGCGGGAACCGTCGCCCACACGGCCCTGATGACCGTGGCCATGACCCTGCGCGACGCGCGCGGCGAGCGCCTGGCCCTGAGCGCCTCCAAGGAGGACGATTCGAAGTGGCTGACCCTGCTCTTCCTCGCCGCCCTCACCCTGGTGTCCATCGGGATGGTGCACGGCGACAAGCACCGCGCGCAGGTCCTGACGCTGTTCCTGTTCTCGGCGGCGATGGTCGTCACCCTGTGCGTGATCGCCCTGCACGAACGTCCGTTCGACGGACCCCTGGCCATCGGGCCCGGGGCGCTCGAGCGGGCCAGGCAGGTGATGCTCGCGCACCAAGCCGGCCAGATCGGCGGCCTCGCCCCGGCGCCGCTCCCCGGGAGCGGCGGCCCGCCGGTGCCGCGTTGACCGTCGTGTTCCGAACCTGCGCGTCCCGAACCCGCGCGCGCCAGATCGGCGCGCCCACGCCGACACCGGCGGAGATGGGACAGGGTGGACAACCCTCCCGCTTGCCCGGACAAGATCCCGGCAGGACATCATTCCGTCGGCGCGGGACACCGGCGGCCGCGACCCCTTCGCCGAGGGATCCGTCGCTGCGGTGTTTCTTTCGTGCGTCGCGGCGGCATTTCTTTGCTGCGTCGCGGCGGCGTGTCCTTCGTCCGTCACGTCCGGTGGCCGGCGCGCCCGGGGGAGTGTTCGCGTGACCCACCCGTCGAATCCGAGCCGCCGGAGCGAGGCCGCGCCCGGCCCGCCGCCCCTCAGCCCAAAGGAGCAGGGCCTCCTGGGCCTCGCCGCGGGGGCCCCCGCCGCCGCGGGTGTTCCGGCGGGCCGGTCCGGGGCCTGGACGCCTCGGGCCCTCCCGCTCTGGCTGCTGCTGGTCGGACGCGAGGCGGTCCACCGGCGCTGGGGGTTCGTCGCCGGCGTCGGGCTGGTGTGGACCGGGCTCGGCGGCGCCCTGGTGATCGATGCCCTCGACGGCGCCACCCACGTCCCCGATCGCTGGTTCGGCCTGCTCCTCGTGGTCGAGGCGGTGACTTCCCTCGTGCGCGGCCTCGTCGCCACCGGGGCCGCGCGCCGCCTGCGCCTGCTCAAGGCCGGCATGCTCCTCGTGGTGGCGGTGCTGACGATGCTGGCCTCGGCCTCGAGCACCTTCCTCCTCGCGATGCTGTTCGGCACCGCCTTCCTGTTCGACGGCCTGTCGCGGATCGTCCTCGCGCACGTCCTGCGCTTTCCCGGCTGGCGCTGGTCGGTGGCGTACGGGGGCCTCGGCGCGGTCCTCGGACTTCTGACCCTGCAGCCCTACCCGACTTGGTACGCCGGCACCGTCGGCTTCAGCATCGGCGCCTTCCTGGTGCTGTCCGGGATCAAGGTCACCGTCCTCGGCCTGCGCCTGCGCCGTCCGCCGGACACCCTCGGGGCCGCCGCGTCGGGGGCGGGCTCCGACACGCTCACGGTCCATGTCTGGACGCCGACCGGAACGGCGACGATCCCGGCCCGGCAACGCCTCGTCCACCGCTACGTCGTCTCGGTGAACGGGGTCGGGCACGTCTCCACCGGCCACGCCGCCCTGGAACTCGCGGGCGCGCCCGGGGAAAGCCCCCTCTATCTCAGCCACTATCCCGCCGTGGAGATCGACCGCTCGCCCGACAACCTGCGGGCGATCCTGCGCGCCGGCCCCGAGAACGACGTGCCGGGCCGCTTCCTGCCGAGCTACCGCGCGGAGGCGGACGATTGGTGCGAGGCGACCGTGACGGTCACCCTCCAGGGGGTCGACGGGGCCCGCCTGCGCGCGTTCTGGGACGGGTATCGCCGGGACGTCACCTACAATCTCGTCGGCCGGAACTGCTCGACGGGGGTCGCCAACGCCCTCGACGCCGCCGTCGAGGGCAGCTTCGCCCGCGACGGCACCCCGTGGCGCCGGCTGGCCCGGGCGGTGCTGAGCCCGGAATTCTGGGCGGCCGCCCTCATGCGCAACGGCGCCGGCGCGATGACGTGGACCCCCGGACTCGTGCTGGACTACGCCCGCGCCCTCAGCGCCCTCATCGATCCGGTCTCGCCGGTGCCGGCCATCCGCTGGCAGGGGGTCCGGCGGCGCCTGCTGCGCAACTGGCGGGCCGAGACCGTCGCGCGCAAGCGCGGACTGGTGGCCAGGACCGAGCCGGCCACCCGCGCGGCCTGAGGCGGTGGCCGCCGCGACCCGCGACCGATCCGATCCCCCGGACGCCGCGTGGGTCCCGGCGCGGTGCCGGCACCCTCAGCCGATGGCCCCGGCCGCGCGCAGGGCCGCCAGGGCCGGGGCGTCGAGGCCGAGCCAGTCGGCCAGCACCGCCCCGGTGTGTTCCCCCAGGGCCGGGGGCGGACTCGCATAGGTGACGGGCGTGCCCGAGAGGTTGAGGGGGTTCGCCACCAGCGCCACGGTGCCGGCCCGGGGATGGGGGAGATCGACGCGCAGGCCGCGGGCGATCACCTGGGGATCGGCGAACACGTCCGCCAGGGTGTTCACCGGCCCGCACGGCACGCCGACGCGCTCCAGGGCCGCCACCCATGCGGCGGTGCTCCGCTGCCGGGTCGCGGCCCCCATGAGGGGCACCAGCAGGGTGCGGTGTTCCACCCGCGCCCGGTTGGTGGAAAAGCGCGGGTCCGTGCCCCATTCGGGAAAGCCCAGCACCGCGCAGGCCCGCGCGAACTGCCCGTCGTTGCCCACCGCCAGGATCATGGCGCCGTCCTGCGTCGGGAAGTCCTGATAGGGCACGATGTTGGGATGCGCGTTGCCGAGTCGCCCCGGCGCCACCCCGGTGGTGAGGTAGTTCATCGCCTGGTTGGCGAGGCTCGCCACCTGGGTGTCGAGGAGGGCGAGGTCGATGTGCTGGCCCGTGCCCGTGCGGGCGCGGGCGGCGAGCGCCGCCAGGATGCCGATGGTGGCGTAGAGGCCCGTCACGATGTCGGTGATGGCGACGCCGGCCTTCTGCGGTCCGGCGCCCTCCGCGTCCCCCGGTGCGCCCGTGATGCTCATGAGCCCGCCCATGGCCTGGATCAGGAAATCGTAGCCGGCCCGCGCCGCATACGGGCCGGTCTGGCCGAAGCCCGTGATGGAGCAGACGACGAGGCGCGGGTTCAGGGCCCTGAGGGCGGCGTGGTCGAGGCCGTACTGCGCCAGGCCCCCGACCTTGAAGTTCTCGATGAGCACGTCGGCATGCGCCGCCAGCGCCCGGATCAGGCCCTGGCCCTCCGGCGTGGCGATGTCGACGGCCACGGATTTCTTGTTGCGGTTGGCGCAGAGGTAATAGGCGGCGACATCGGTCTCGCGGCCCTCCGCGTCGCGCAGGTAGGGCGGCCCCCAGCGGCGGGTGTCGTCGCCCTCGCCCGGCCGCTCGACCTTGACCACCTCGGCCCCGAGGTCGCCCAGGACCTGACCGGCAAAGGGACCGGCCAGGATGCGCGACAGGTCGAGGACCCGAAGCCCCGCGAGCGCCCCGCCGGGGGCCGGAATGCTGGTCATGTGCGTCGCCCCGCGCGCCGGTGTCGTCGAGGGGGCGCGCCGGCCCCCGAACGGAGGCTCGCCGGAGCCCCGAAAGCGCACCGACCGTAGCGAAGTTTCGCGCGGTCCACGACAGCGGGATGCCGTCGTGGACCGGCCGAGCCCGTGCGACCCGGGTCAGTTCGCCCGGCGCGACAGGGACACGGCGTAGGCGGGCGAGCGGACCGCGAACATCGGATCGGTGGCCGGTCCGGCGACGCCCTCGGGCAGGTCGACCACGGGATCGAAGGTGGCCGCGTCGCAGGTGGCGTCGGGCTCGATCGCCGCGATGGCGACGGTGCCGAGCTTGACCGCCTTGCGGTTCTCCTCCGGCCACGCGACGGTGGGGTCGTTCACCGGATCGTTCGGCTCGCCGAGCAGTGCCACGAGGTCGAAGCTGGCCGGACCCTTCGCCAGACGCTCCTTCAACTCGTCGGCGTAGAAGCTGTCGGGCTTGGCCTTCAGCTCGTCGTCCGTGAGGCCGAGCTGGCCGGCGCTCGCGACCCATTTCAGCTTCGCCACCGTGGCCACGCCCTTGGCGTTCGTCAGGGTGTAGGCGTGTACGCCCCAGTAATCGACGCCGGCGAAGCTCGCCGGCACCGGACGCGCGTTGAGCCACGCGCCCTGGCGCGTCGTCTCGGGGTTGGCGGCGGCGAACGCCTTGATCTTCTCGGCATCCGGCTTCCCGTCCGGGCCCGGCGCCCGCACGGTGGCGAAATCGAGGAGCTGCTGCGGGGTCTTCGTCGAGAACACCGGCGCGGAGATCACGACGAAGACCATGTCGCCCGACGGGTCGGTCATCCGCATGGCGAAGCCGCGGGTGACGGGCTTGGCCTTGTCGGAGATCTTCGCGTTGCTGCCGCCCATGGAGAAGCGGGCCGTGACCGGCACGGTCTTGGTGAAGTGCGGGGCCTTCGACAGGCCGGGCGCCTCGGCGGACGGCGTGAAGCTGCCCTTCACGCAGACGCCCTTGGCGCCGCTCGCGCGCACCTTCGGCTGGTTGCCGCCCGCCGTGACCAGGGCGTTCACGATCGCGCCCGGATCGGCGTCCTGGGCCTGCGCCGCCCCGGTGACGCCGCCGCCGGTGAGCAGGCCACCGGCCAGTACGACGACACCGAGATGGGAATACGATCGTGACATGAAATGCCTTTCCGCGACGGGATCCTGGACGCGGCCCTTCCGTTCGGGCTCGGCGCACGCGTCACCATGGAGTGATTCTAGATTGTGCGCAATTCTTCTCTGCGCGTCCGGACCGTGATTTCGTCGGACCTGGCAGGGGCGCGCCGGATCCCCTCGCTCGGGCCGCGGCGTTCGAGGCGTCCCGGTGGGACTGCAGGGCATTCCCAACGCCGATCTGCCGCCATACTGTTCGAAAAAGTCTTCGTTGCTTGTCGTCATGGGCGCGGAAAGGTTTTATGGTGGCGTGACGATGAAAGCTCTTTAGATCGATTGAAAAATAGGTTCGAACTTGGAATGATGACAGTATGTCCGACGTGAGCGCCGCCGGCCGTGGCGACCCCGGCGCTTCGGGCCGGACGGAGGGGCAGCCCGGACAGCCGTCCCTGCCGGAGGGCGGCATCCCGTCGGCGGCCCTCCTGCAGGGCCGGCGCGAGATCGTCATTCTCCACGCCGGCTCCCTCTACCGCCTGCGGGTGACCGCCAACGACAAGCTGATCCTCACCAAATGACCGGGCCGCACCTCATCCCCCCGTCCCGCCGCGCGGTGCTCGCGGGCGCCTTCGGCTGCGCCCTGGCGGGCCGGCCCGCCATGGCTGCGACGCCGGCCACCCGCATCGCTTCCCTGGGCGGCGCCGTGACGGAGATCCTGTGGCGCCTCGGCGCCGGGCCGCGCATCGCCATCGTCGACACCACCAGCGTCTACCCGGCCGAGGTCCTGCGCGAACGGCCGAATGCCGGCTATCTCCGCGCCCTCTCGGCGGAAGGCCTGCTCTCCGTCGGCCCCGATCTCGTGCTCGCCGCCGAGGGTGCCGGGCCGCCGGCGGTGCTGGCCCTGCTGCGGGAGGCCGGCGTGCCCGTGGAGACGATCCGCGAGCCGTCGACCGCCGAGGGCGTCCTCGACAAGATCGCCACGGTCGGCCGCCTCGCCGGGCTCGAGGCGCCGGCCGAGACCTTGAGCCGGGCGGTCGCCGCCCGCTTCGCGACCCTCGCCGGGCAGCGCGCCCGGGTGACCCGGCCGGCCCGGGCCCTCGTGGTGCTGTCGCAGACCGGCGGGCGCGTCATGGTCGGCGGGCGCGGCAGCACGGCGGACGGCATCCTGGCGCTCGCCGGCCTCGTCAATGCCGCCGAGGGCATCGAGGGCTTCAAGCCCATCACCGACGAGGCCATCGTCGGGGCCGCCCCGGACGCCGTGATCATGATGGTGACCGAAGGGCGCACGCCGACGCCCGAGGGGGTGTTCGCGAACGGCACGGCGCTGGCCCAGACGCCGGCCGCCGCCCGCCGCGCCCTCGTGACCATGGACGGCCTCGCGCTGCTCGGCTTCGGCCCGAGGACGCCGGAGGCTGCCGCAGACCTCATGCGGGCGATCTACCCCGATCTGCCGCGTGACTGAGTCCGCCCTGCCGAACCGGCCCGGCGCCCTCGTGTTCGCCGGTCTCGGCGTTCTCGTGCTCGTGGCGATCCTGCTCTCGCTGGGGCTCGGGGCGGTGCGGATCGCGCCGGCCCGGGTTCTCGAGATCCTGACGCCCGGCGCGGCGGAGGCGGGGCGGGATGGCCTGGTGGTGCTCAACATCCGCCTGCCCCGCACCCTGCTGGGCCTGATGGTCGGCGCCGGCCTCGCCGTCTCGGGCGCCCTGATGCAGGGCCTGTTCCGCAATCCCCTGGCCGATCCGGCCCTCGTCGGCGTCTCGGCGGGGGCGGGCCTCGCCGCCGCCGCCGTCATCGTCGTCGGCGACCGCCTCCTCGCCGGACTGGGGCTGCCGGGGCCGCTGCCCTACGCGGCCCTGCCCGTCGCGGCCTTCCTCGGGGGCCTCGGCGCCACCCTCGGGCTCTACCGGATCGCCACGCGGGCGGGCCGCACCTCGGTGGCCACCCTGCTCCTCGCCGGCATCGCGCTGGGCGCCCTCAGCGGGGCGCTGACGGGCCTCCTCGTCTACGCCAGCGACGACCGGCAATTGCGCGACCTCACCTTCTGGTCCCTGGGCAGCCTCGGCGGGGCGACCTGGACCAAGGTCTGGGCCACGGCGCCCGCCCTGCTGCCGGTCCTCGTCCTCGTGCCGTTCCTGGGGCGCGGCCTCAACGCCTTGGTGCTGGGCGAGGCGGAGGCGTTCCACCTCGGCGTGCCGGTCGAGCGCCTGAAGCGCCTCGCCATCCTCCTCGTCGCCGTGGCGGTGGGGGCCGGGGTCGCGGCGAGCGGGGTGATCGGCTTCGTCGGCCTCGTGGTGCCGCACGCCCTGCGCCTCGTCATCGGCCCGGACCACCGGCGCCTGCTGCCGGCCAGCGCACTCCTGGGGGGCGCCTTCCTCGTCCTGGCGGATGTAGCCGCCCGCGTCGTCGTCGCCCCGGCCGAACTGCCCATCGGCATCGTCACCGCCTTCGTCGGCGCGCCGGTCTTCCTGTGGCTGCTGCTGGGGCGGCGACATGGCGTTGCCTGACGTCGCCTCCAGGGATGAGCCTGCGCTTCTGGCCGCCCGCGACCTCGCCTACGTCACGGGCGGTCGCCGCCTCATCGACGGTGTCTCCCTCGACGCCACGCCCGGGACCCTCCAGGTGATCGTCGGCCCGAACGGGGCCGGCAAGTCCACCTTCCTGAAGCTCCTGAGCGGGGAGCTCAAACCCACCCACGGCACCGTCGCGTATGCGGGCGAGGCCGTGGCGGCGATTCCGCCCTGGCGGCTCGCTGGCTTACGCGCCGTGCTGCCGCAGGCCGCGCACCTCGCCTTTCCCTTCACCGCCGCGGAGGTGGCCCGGATCGGCCTCGACGGGATCGGCCGGGGTCTCGGGCCGCGCGACCGCGCCGCGATCCTGGCCGAGGCCCTGGCGCGCGCCGACGCCACGCATCTCGGGCCCCGCGCCTACCCGACCCTCTCGGGTGGCGAGCAGGCCAGGGTGCAGTTCGCCCGGGTGCTGTGCCAGCTCGCCGCCGGGCGCACCCTCGCGCCCGCGCAGGTGCTGCTCCTCGACGAACCGACGGCCAGCCTGGATCTGCGCCACCAGGGCGCGCTCCTCGACGCCGCCCGCGACCTCGCCCGGCGGGGCACCGCCGTGATCGCGATCCTGCACGACCTGAACCTCGCCGCCGCCTATGCCGACGCGATGCTGGTGCTGGAGGACGGCCGCCGCGTCGCCCACGGGCCCCCGGCCGCGGTGATGCGGGACGACCTCATCGCGCGGGTGTTCGGCGTGTCCTGGCCCGTCGGCCGGGTGCCGGAGGGCGACCAGCCCTTCCTGTTGCCGCGCCGGACTGTTGCGGGCTAGCAACGTCCTCGCGTCTCGTCTTGCCAAGTCTAGAACTGCTTCAGGTCAGCGCGACGCTAGATTGGATTTCCAACAATCTAGACCTCCGCCGAGGCCGTTGACCCCGCACCCTCGCGCGCGGCACCTGCGGATCAGCCAGCCAGCCCCATCGCCAGCCAGCCACTCGTCTCGACTGTGCTCTCTGGCGGATGCGTCCATGTCCCGATCGTCCCACCGCGCCTGGCTGGCGCTCGGCTGCTCCCTCCTCACCCTGTCGGTTGCGCAGGCCCAGACGCAGCCCCGGACCGCGTCGCCGGTGCGCCCGGCCGCGCCCGACGCCGATGTCAGCCTCGACACCATCTCGGTGACCTCGACCAAGACCCCGGGCAGTGCCGTCGACGCGCTCTCGGGTACGAGCGTGGTCACCCGCGAGCAAATCGAGCGCCTCCAGCCGAGCCGCCTATCGGACGTGCTGCGCGACGTGCCGGGCGTGACCACCCAGGAAAACCAGAACGATCCGGCGCAAGCCATCAACATCCGCGGCCTGCAGGATTTCGGACGCGTCAACGTCCTCGTCGACGGGGCGCGCCAGGACTTCCAGACCTCGGGCCACAGCGCCAACGGGGTGTTCTACCTCGACCCCGAACTCGTCGGTGGCGTCGACATCACCCGCGGCCCCACGGCCACCATCTACGGCTCGGGCGCCATCGGCGGTGTGGCGGCCTTCCGCACCCGCTCCATCGACGACATCCTGGCCCCCGACGAGGTGGCGGGCGCCGTGCAGAAGCAGGGCTTCGGCACCAACGGCCAGCGCTTGCTCAACTCCACGGCGCTCGGCGCCCGCATCGGCACGGCGGCGGACGTGTTCGGGCAGTTCGTGTTCCGCAACAACGGCCCCTACCGCGACGGCCTCGGGACCCTGGTGCGCGACACCGGCAACGAGCTCACCTCGGGCCTCGCCAAGATCAACGTCAGGCCCGCCGACGGGCACGAACTCAGCGGCACGGCCCTCGTGCAGCGCTTCGACTTTGCCAATGCAGGCACCAGCAACGCGGGCGCGCGCTTCGCCAACGCGGTGCAGGCCGACACCTACACCCTGGGCTACCGGTTCAGTCGGCCGGACGTGCCGCTCGTGGATTTCAGCATCAAGGGCTATTCCACCACCACGCACAACGACCTGACGTTCCTGCAGGACACGGCGAGCGGCCTCTACGGCCGCCTCGGCACCCGGGCGGGCGACCGGCTCACCTACGACATCGGGACCACGGGCTTCGACAGCCACAACACCGCCCGCTTCGACACGGGGGCGCTGGGCCACGCGCTCACCGTCGGCGGCGATGTCGTCCGCAACGATGTCCGCACCACCGACAATGCCGGCGGCTTCGGCGGCGCCTTCACGCCGTCCGGGCAGCGCTCGCTGGCCGGCGCCTTCGTGCAGGACGAGATCCGCTACGCCGGCTGGCTCCGTGTCATCGGGGCGCTGCGCTACGACACCTACGATCTCTCGGGTGGGGCCTTCCGGTCGAGCGGCGACCGGCTCTCGCCGAAGATCACCGTGGGCGTGTCGCCCTTCGCCGGCATCGAACTCTACGGCACCTACGCCGAGGGCTACCGCGCGCCCTCCATCACCGAGACCCTGGTGCAGGGCATCCATCCCTTTCCCGCCTTCACGATCCTGCCGAACCCGACCCTGCGCCCCGAGGTGGCCCGCACCGTGGAGGGCGGCATCAATCTCAAGGTCAACGAGGTTCTCGTCCCCGGGGACGTGTTCCGCGCCAAGCTCAACGTCTTCCAGAGCGAGATCGACGACTTCATCAACATCCAGGCTGTGGGGCCGACCTTCTTCGTGCCGGCGATCCCCGGCATCCCGGCCTCGATCTGCGCCCGCATTCCCGGGCGCTTCCCGTGCGTGATCCCGGTCCAGTCGTTCCAGTACCTCAACATCGCCCGGGCCGAGCTGTCGGGCGTCGAGCTGGAGGGGGCCTACGATTGGGGCGGCGGCTTCGTCTCGCTGGCTGCCACCCACACGCAAGGGCGCGACCGGGCCACGCGCCAGAGCCTGATCACCGTACCGCCGGACCGGATCAGCACCACCTTGGGTCTGCGCTTCCTCGACGACCGCCTCACGGTCGGAACCCGCCTCAACCTCGTCGACGCCCGCACCGACGTGCCGCCCGGCGCCACCATCCTGGCGACCAAGGCCTACGCGTTGGTGGATGTCTTCGCCTCCTACCGCGTCAACGACCGGATCAAGGCGGACTTCATCCTCCAGAACGCCTTCGACAAGCGCTACACCCAGTATCTCAACGCCCTGCCGAACCCGGGCCTTGTCGCCAAGGCGGCGATCAGCATCAAGTTCGCCACGCGTTGAGGAGCCGTGGAGCGGGGGACATCGCCAAGGCAGGGCGCGATCCGATGCCGCTCCGACATCGGGCCCGCCTGTTCATACGAATTTCGTATCGATCGAGACCCAGGAAATATTTGACGTCTCAATATGCCTGACGGATCGTGCGAGCCGGTCCCACGAGGTCGGCTCGTCGCACCGCGCAGGAAGCGTGGCGCGGCATTTGCTGATCTCGACGGGACTGCCGACGCACCAGGGCCGGGCGTTCGGGCAGGATCGTGGCCTTCATAACCAGTGGGAGGTTCGCATGAGACGCTTCTTCGCGTCCCTGTTCGGGCAAGTCGTGGCCGCCCTCGTGCTGGGCGTCGTGCTCGGCATGGTCTGGCCGACCTTCGCGGTGCAGCTGAAGCCGCTCGGCGATGCCTTCATCAAGCTCATCAAGATGGCGATCGCGCCCCTGGTCTTCGGCGTCGTGGTGCACGGCATCGTGGGCGCCGGGGATCTGCGCAAGGTCGGCCGGGTCGGGCTCAAGTCCCTGATCTACTTCGAGGCCGTCACCACCCTGGCCCTCGTGCTCGGCATCGTGCTGGCCTACGCGTTCGAGCCCGGGCGCGGCATGAACGTCGATCCGGCCAGCCTCGATGCCAAGGCCCTGGCCGGCTACACCGACCGGGTCGGCCAGGTCACCGGCACCGTCGACTTCCTGATGAAGATCATCCCCACCACGGTGTTCGACGCCTTCGCCAAGGGCGACATCCTGCAGGTGCTGATCATCGCCATCCTGTTCGGCTCCGGCCTCGCGCTCCTGGGCGACCAGGGCAAGCCGCTGGCCGACAGCATCGAGCGCATCACCAACGTGCTGTTCAAGGTGATCGGCTTCATCGTGCGCCTCGCGCCGCTGGGCGTGCTGGGCGCCGTCGCCTTCACGGTGGGCAAGTACGGCGTCGGCTCCCTGAAGCAGCTCGGGATGCTGGTGGCTTTGTTCTACGCGGGCGTCGCGTTCTTCGTGTTCGTGGTGCTCGGCGCCATCCTGAAGGCGGCGGGCTTCAGCATCCTCAAGCTCCTCGTCTACCTGCGCGAGGAGCTCATGGTGGTGGCCGGCACCGCCTCCTCCGACAGCGTGCTGCCGCAGGTGATGCGCAAGCTCGAACGCCTCGGCATCAAGGATTCCACCGTGGGTCTCGTGATCCCGACGGGTTACTCGTTCAACCTCGACGCCTTCTCGCTCTACCTGACCCTGGCCACGGTGTTCATCGCCCAGGCGACCAACACCGACCTGTCCTTCGGCCATTTGCTCCTCATCCTCGGCATCGCGCTGCTGACGTCGAAGGGCGCCCACGGGATTCCGGGCTCGGCCATCGTGGTGCTGGCCGCGACCCTCTCGGCGGTGCCCGACATCCCGGTGATCGGCCTCGTCCTGGTCCTCTCCATCGACTGGTTCGTCGGCATCGCCCGGGCGCTCGGCAACCTCATCGGCAACTGTGTGGCCACCGTGGTCATCGCCGCCTGGGAGGGCGATATCGACCGGGCGCAGGCCCACCGGGTGCTGGACGGCGATGTCGCCGTCGACACGAAGACGGCCCTCGACGCCCCCATCGCGGCCCCCCGGGCGGCCCCTCGGGCCGCCTGAGGCCATACGCCCGCGACACATCGGAGACACGCCATGAGCGCATCCGCCTACAATCCGCCCTGCGGCGGCCTTCCGCCCCAGACCGCGCTGATGACCGGGCGGGCGGTGTTCACCGAGGCCTACGCCGTGATTCCCCGGGGGGTGATGAGCGACATCGTGACCTCCGTGCTGCCGTTCTGGGAGGGCGCGCGGGCCTGGATGCTGTCGCGTCCGCTCTCGGGCTTCTCCGAGACCTTCGCGCAATACCTCATGGAGGTGGCGCCGGGCGGCGGCAGCGACCGGCCCGAGCCCGACGCGCAGGCCGAGGGTGTCCTGTTCGTGGTGGAGGGGCGCCCGAGCCTCGTCCTGGAGGGGCAGAGCCACGGCCTGCGGCCCGGCTCCTACGTCTACCTCGCGCCCGGTGCCGCCTGGTCCCTGCGCAACGGGGAGGCCACCGCCGCGCGCTTCCACTGGATCCGCAAGGCCTACGAGCGGGTGCCGGGCCTCGACGCCCCCGACTCCTTCGTCACCCACGAGAGCCGGGAGGATCCCGTCGCCATGCCGGGCACGGACGGGGCCTGGGCCACCACCCGGTTCGTCGCCGGGGACGACGTGCGCCACGACATGCACGTCAACATCGTCGCCATGCGCCCCGGCGCCTCGATCCCGTTCGAGGAGACCCACGTCATGGAGCACGGCCTGTTCGTGCTGGAGGGCAAGGCGGTCTACCGGCTCAACCGCGACTGGGTCGAGGTCGAGGCCGGCGACTTCATGTGGCTGCGCGCCTTCTGTCCGCAGGCCTGCTACGCGGGCGGCCCCGGGCCGTTCCGCTACCTGCTCTACAAGGACGTGAACCGCCATGCCGGCCTGACGCTCCGGGGCGCCCGGTGAGCGAACGCCACGTCGTCGCCGAGGCCCTCACGGCCGAGGCCTTCGCGCCCTTCGGCTCGGTCATCGACCGAAGCCAGGCGGCGGCGCGGCCCATGAACGCCGGCAAGGCGCGCCGCTTCCACGACCTGGCGGAGATTCCCGTCGCGGGGGAGGGCGCCCGCGTCGTCGTCGGCCTCGTCGAGGCCGAGCCCTACCCGATGCCCCTCGCCGTGAGCCTCGTCGAGCGCCATCCCCTGGGGGGGCAGGCCTTCGTGCCCCTGAATGCCAGCCCGTTCCTCGTGGTGGTCTGCCCGGACGAGGACGGCCGCCCGGGCCGGCCCCGGGCCTTCGTCACGGCGCCGGGCCAGGGCGTGAGCTACGCCCCCGGCACCTGGCACGGGGTGCTCACCCCGTTCGGCGCCCCCCAGGATTTCGTGGTGATCGACCGCGGCGGTCCGGGCGTGAACCTCGAAGAGCACGGGTTCGACGCGCCGTGGACGATCCACCTGCCCGGGTGAGCTCGAAGCCTGGCGGCGTCCGCACACGCCGTCGCCCCCGCCCGCCAGGATGACGTTGACGAAGACGTGGTCCATCGGCGGTCCTGTCGAGGGCCGTATCATTGGCGATCTCGCCCGCGGTACGAGCCCGAGGGATTGTAGCCCGTGAGGCGTCGCATCTGGCCGGCGAGCCGGCTCGGACTCCTGATCCCGACCCGGAGGGCGGCTTGTGCGATCGTCACGGGCTCGTTCCGCAGAATCGCGATCGCGCGGCGAATGCGTCGCTCGCTGATGAAGGCGGAGGGCGTCAGCCCGGTCGCCGCGCGAAAAGCCCGGTGGGGATGCCCGGTCGATACGGCCGCGACATCCGCAAGATCCTGGACGCGGATGCCGTCGGTCATGTGCGCCTCGACGTACTCGGTGATCCGTCTGAGCTGCCAGGCCGAGAGGGGGATCGAGCGTGTCTCGGCGGCCGTGCCGTAGCGTTTGCCGATGTAACGGCCCATCGCGTGCGCCATGTCCTCGCAATAGACCGGCTCCAGCGCGTCCGCCGAATATTGACGAAAGAATTCGGCGGCCAGACCGTGAAGGAACGGATCCTCGCCGTTCGTGAAAGGACGGATGCCGAGATTCTTCCCCGAGGTCGGGGTCCAGCTGATCGAGGCCCACAAGGCCGCGACCCCCTTCATCCGCAAGCGTCGCTCGCATGCAGTCGCAGTCGACGCACGACGGCAGCTTCAGCCTCACCGTGACGTTCCGCGTCGGCGCCGATCTCGATAAGGCGCAGGTCCTGGTGCAGAACCGGGTGGCCCTCGCCCAGCCACGCCTCCCGGAGGTCGTCCGCCGCATCGGCGTGACCGTGGCGAAGAACGCCCCCGACTTCCTGCTCGTCGTGCAACTCGTTTCGCCCGATCGGAGCCGGGATCGGCTCTATCTGTCGAACTATGCGCTTCAACGCGTCGTGCCGGTGCTGAGCCGGCTGCCCACCGTCGGCAGCGTTCAGCCGGTGGGCGCGCGCATACGCCATGCGGATATGGCTCGATCCGAACAAGGTCTCGGAGATGGGCATGTCCGCGATGGAGGTCGTGGACGCGCTCCGCGCGCAGAACGTCCAGGTCGCCGGCGGCGTGCTCGCGCAGCCTCCCGCGCCCTCCGGCCGGGCGTTCCAGCCCTCGATCACCGTGCAGGGCCGGTTCCGGCAGCCGGAGGAATTCGAGAATCTCATCATCCGCAACACCGACGGCGGCCGCGTCGTCCGGCTGAGGGATGTCGGCCGCGCCGAACTCGGCGCACGGAACTACGGCACCAACGCCTACATCAACGACTCGGCCGCCGTCGCCCTGCTCGTCTTCCAGCGCCCGGGCACGAACGCGCTCCAGGGCTCCGAAACGATCCAGGCCACGGTGGCGGCGCCGGAGCGCGATCGGCCCTCGGGCGTCGAATTCCGAATGACCTACAATCCGACCGAGTTCTTCGTACGCACGTCGATCAAGGCGCTCGAAGTGACGATCTACGAAGCCATCGCCCTCGTCGTCCTCGTGGTCATCGTCTTCCTGCAGAACGTGCGCGCCACCGTCATTCCGCTGCGCGCGATCCCGGTGTCGATCGTCGGCACGTTCGCCGCCATGGCGATGCTCGGCTACACCATCAACACGCTGACCCTGTTCGCCCTGGTTCTGGCCGTCGGCATCGTCGTCGACGACGCCATCGTCGTGGTCGAGAACGTCGAGCGCTACATCGTCGAAGGCCTGTCGCCGAAGGACGCCGCCCGAAAGACCATGGACGAGGTCGGCGGAGCCCTCATCTCCATCGCGCTCGTGCTGACCTCGGTCTTCGTGCCGACGATGTTCATCGTCGGCATCTCGGGCGAATTCTTCCGGCAGTTCGCCGTCGTGATCTCGGTCGCGACGCTGATTTCGGCGTTCAACTCGCTCTCGCTCAGTCCGGCCCTGGCCGGCCTCCTTCTCAAGCCGCATCACCCCCACACCGGCGGCAAGGCCACTGTCTTCGCGAGGCTGCTCCGGTCCGGCGAAGTCCGCGGCGTCGATCCGGGCCGAAGTGAACAGACGCGTCGCCGACATCACCGGCGCGCAGATCACCGTCATCGCCCCACCGACCATCCGGGGATCGGAGCCTCGGGCGGCTTCTCGCTCCGAGTTCAGGACCTGAACAACAACGGCCCCGTCGCGCTGGCGCGCGCGACCGACGACCTGCTGGCGGCGCTGAAGGCGGATCCCCGCATCCTGCTCGCGTTCACGCCGTTCTCGACCAACGCGCCGCAATTCTTCGTCGACGTCGATCGCACCAAGGCCGAAATGCTGAGCATGCCGGTTCAGAACGTTCATTCGACCCTCGAGGCCTATCTCGGCAGCGCCTACGTCAACGACTTCAATCTGTCCGGGCGGACGTATCAGGTGATCGCCCAGGCCGAGGGACTGAGCCGCCTCGACGTCGAACAGATCGGCCGTCTCAAGGCCAGAAGCGACACCGGCGCCATGGTGCCGCTCGACTCGGTCGCGTCGTTCAGCACGCAGAGTGCGCCGGATCGCGTGCCGCGGTACAATCTGTTCCCGACCGCCGAGATCATAGGCTCGGCCGTCCCGGCGGTCAGTTCCGATGCGGCGCTCACCCTCGTCGACGAGATCGCCGCCCGAACGTTGCCGGAAGGGTTCGCGATCGAGTGGACGGAGCTGTCCTATCAGCAACGCCTCGCCGGAGGCGGCATCGTCACCTTCCTGTTGAGCGTCGTCTTCGTCTACCTCGTCCTCGCGTCGCAGTACGAAAGCTGGACGTTGCCGCTCGCCGTCGTCCTCATCGTGCCGATGTGATTGCTGTCGGCCATCAGCGGCGTCCTGTGGATGGGACAGGACAACAACATCCTGACCCAGAACATCCTGACCCAGAACATCCTGACCCAGGTCGGCCTCGTCGTCCTCGTGGGCCTCGCCGCCAAGAACGCCATCCTCATCGTCGAGTTCGCCCGCGACCTGGAGAACCAGGGGCGATCGATCGTCGACGCCGTCGTCGAAGCCGGCCGCCTGAGATTGCAACCGATCCTGATGACGTCCCTCGCCTTCATCCTCGGCGTCGTCCCCCTGATGATCGCCAAGGGCGCCGGAGCCGAACTGCGCCACGCCATTGGAACGACCGTGTTCTTCGGCATGGTCGGCGTCACCGTCTTCGGACTGATCTTCACCCCGATCTTCTACGTGTGCCTTCGCGACCTGGCGAAATCGAAACTGACGGCTCGCATCTTTGGCCCCTGAGACGACCTCCGTCGCGATCGATCGAGGCCGGTGCCCGTCCCCTCCGGGGTGGGGGGCTCTGCCCGGCGATCGGCACGCGCAGGACCGCCCATGTGGATCGCGCCTCGCACGGCGTGCCCGCCCTCGCGGACGGGCGCCCATGGAATCCGTCACCGAGCATGGGGTCCGTCATCGGGAAGGTGTCGCCCGTACGCATGAGCATGGGTTCGGGCCCAATCGACGAAGGGATCCGTCTCGCGAAGGACCGGTGCGGGAAGGCGCGCTCAATAATGCGGCGGCGGTGGTTCCGGCGCGTTCGAACCGGGACGATGGCCCGCTTCCTCGATCTCCTCGACGAGTTTCGCCATCCGCCGCGACAGGGCATCGATCTGACGCCACTGCGCCGTGATGGTGGCGTTGAGGTCGTCGATGACGGCGTCCTGCTCGGTCAGGCGCATCTCGAGGGCGTCGATGCGGGTGCCGAGATCGGGCTCGCTCGTCGCCGGGTCGCGCATCGCCGGGTCGCTCATCGCCGGGTCGCTCATCGCCGGGTCGATCATCGCAGTGTCTCCGGAGCGTGGTCTGGCCTTTCGACCAGGGCGGGGCCGAGGGCGATGCGACCGTCGAAGACGAAGCAGTCGCCCGTCCAGCGGTTCTGCGCATCCGGCACCGTTTCGAGGTAGCGCAGGATCCCGCCCGCCAGGGTGTGGACTTCGGAAAAGCCGCGCGCCCGCATGTAGGCTCCGGCCTTCTCGCAGCGGATGCCGCCGGTGCAGAACATCGCCACCTTCGGGTGCGCCGCCGGGTCGAGACCGTCCACGTAGGCGCGAAACTCGCTGAACCGCCTCGTGCCGGGATCGACGGCCCCGGGAAAGCTTCCAAGGGCCACCTCGAAGGCGTTGCGGGTGTCGATGAGCAGCAGCCCCGGCGTGTCCAGGAGCGCATTCCAGGCCTCGGGGGCCACGGGACTCGCCGGCGCCAGGGCCGGATGGGTGGCTCCGCCGTCGAAGGTCACGATCTCGGGTTTCACCCGCACCTTGAGGCGCCCGAACGGTGGGGCCTCGGCCGAGGACATCTTGACCTCGACGGCGCCGAAATGCGCGCCGAACGGCGCTCGGGTGCGCAGGGCGTCGAGGAAGGCTTCGATGGCCGGCGCCGCCCCCGCCACCGTGCCGTTGATGCCCTCGCGGGCGAGCACGAGGGTGCCGGTGATCCCGAGGCTACCGCACAGGGCTTCCAGGGGGGCACGCAGCGCCAGCGGATCGGGCAGATCGACGAAGCGATAGAGGGCGGCGACGGTGAGCATCGCGTCGGCATAATCCGGGGCCGCGCACGGGGCAAACCCGTGCGGCCTCCTCACGGGGCCGCGACCCGGCTCACGGGGCCGCGACCCAGCTCACGGGGCCACGACCCGGCGCAGGATGAAGGTGGTGCCGACTTCCGGGTCGCGGCGCCAGCGCCCGTCGCCCGTGGGGATCAGCGTGACCGTATGCCCGCGCCGGGCGGTGAGGGTGAGCCGCCCCCGCGCGAACTGCCAGGACACGGGATCGAACACGCCGAGCCCGGTGTCGCGGCATCCCTCGAGGATGCGGACCGGGGCGGGCGGCTGGGCCGGCGTCAGCTCCAGCCGGCAGGTATCGGGGTCGCGGTACCGGTCGAGGGTATAGATCCCGGCCGGCGGCGGCTCGCCGCCCAGGTCCGTCTCCGGTGCCGCCGGACGCTGGGCGTCCGACCGGGACGCGGCAGATTCCGGTCTCGCCGGCACCGGCACGGCCGGCACCGGCACGGCCGGCAGCATGGCGAGGATCTGGAGGGGGACGAGGCTGTACTGCTCGCCGGATTCGGAGGTGGCGGCGAGGCTGCGCGCGTCGGGCCGGCGGGTGAAGGGCAGGACCGGCCGCACGTTCCTGTCGACGAAGCGCAGGGTGCCGTCGGTGAACAGCCAGCCGGCGACGCCGTTGAGCACCGGCAGGGCCCGGCGGCACCCGGCGGGGAAGGACAGCCGCCGCCCCGCCTCGCCGCTCTCGCTCGACAGGGTGATGACGCAGCGCCGGGTGCTGCCGTCCCGCGACAGGTCCCAGGTGCCCGGCACCCCGGCGATGTCCTTCGGCAGGCTCTCGACGAAGGGCGCGGCGGGCGCGACCTCGGGCGCGGCCACGCCCTGCGGATTCTGAGGGGGGGAGGCCTCTAGCGGCGGCTGCGGCGGTTGTGGAGCCTGCGGCGCTTGCTGAACCTGCGGTGCTTGCTGAACCTGCGGTGCTTGCGCAAACACCGCGCCGCCCACCGTGAGGACCGAGAGGAAACCGAGGATGCGGGCCGGCGCGCGGGGGCTCACGCGCCCGCGCTCCGAAACGTCTCCGGCCCCGGTGTCTCCCGCCCCGCTGTCTCCCGCACTGGCGTCTCCGGCACCGGCGTCAGCGGTCCCCGGCCGTCGAACCAGTGAAGCAGGTTGTCGACGACGAGGCGACCCATGGCCTCGCGGGTGTGGACGGAGCCCGAGCCGACATGGGGCAGGAGCACCACGTGATCCAGGGCGACGAGGTCGGCCGGCACGTGCGGCTCGCGTGCGAAGACGTCGAGCCCGGCCCCGAGGATCGTCCCGTCGCGCAGGGCCGCGATGAGGGCGGCCTCGTCCACCACGCTGCCGCGCGCCACGTTGATCAGGATCCCCTCCGGACCGAGGGCGGCCAGCACGGCGGCGTCGACGAGGCCGTCCGTCTCCGGTCCGCCGGGCGCCACCACGAGGAGCACGTCGACGGCCCGGGCCATGTCGAGCAGCGTGGCGTGATAGGTGTAGGACACTTCCGGCTGCCGGCGGCGGCCGTGATAGGCGAGGGCGACGCCGAAGCCTTCGAGCCGCGTCGCGATGGCCCGGCCGATGCGCCCGAGGCCGAGAATGCCGATTGTGCGCCCGCGCAGGGTGGGGGTGAGGGGGTAGGGCCGGGTCGGCCAGTGGCCCGCGCGCAGGTAGCGGTCCGCCTGGGGGATCTGGCGCAGGGTGGCGAGCAGCAGGCCCATCGCGAGGTCGGCGACCTCGTCCGACAGCACGTCGGGCGTGTTCGTCACCACCACGCCCCGCGCGGCGGCCGCGGCGGTGTCGATGGTATCGTACCCGACGCCGAAGCTCGCCACGATCTCGAGGTTGGGCAGGCGCGCCAGGAGGGCGTCGTCCACGGGCGCCTGCGCGCCCGTCGCCATGGCACGGATGCGCGGGCCGACCTCGGCGTAGAACGCCTCCGCGTCCGGAGCCGTGTCGGCCCGGTGCAGGGTGAAGCGCGTCGCCAGGGCTTCCATCACGCTCGGCTGCATGGGTTTGAGCAGCAGCAGATCGACGGGCGTCATGGCGGACCTTCGGGACTCCGGTGCGCGACCCCGGCGGGGTGCCCTTCCGCTTTAGGACTTGGGCCGGGACCGGTCCAGTGAGCCGGCGCGGGTCCCCACAGCCGACGCCCGCCGCCCCACCCCGGCATCGTCCGAGCCGATATGCGAAAACCGCGCCGCAGCCATCCGCCAGAGGGGACGGGCGCCCCACTTTCGCCGGACGGTCTGGAATACTACTAAAGGGAGAACCGGGTGCCCAAGCCCGTCTTCCAAGCCCGTCTCCCAAGCCCGTTCAGAAAACGCGAAGACAGCCCGATCATGACCGCGCCGCGCACCCTCTACGACAAGATCTGGGACGACCACGTCGTCGATGTCGAGCCGGATGGCACCAGCCTCCTCTACATCGACCGCCACCTCGTCCACGAGGTGACGAGCCCGCAGGCGTTCGAGGGGCTTCGCGTCGCCGGGCGCCGGGTGCGCCACCCGGAGAAGACCCTGGCGGTGGTGGACCACAACGTCCAGACCTCGGACCGCAGCTTCGGCATCGAGGACCCGGAGAGCCGCATCCAGCTGGAGGCGCTCGCCGAGAACGTGCGCGACTTCGGCATCGAGTTCTACGACGCCCTCGACCGGCGCCAGGGTATCGTCCACGTGATCGGCCCCGAGCAGGGCTTCACCCTGCCGGGCCAGACCATCGTGTGCGGCGACAGCCACACCTCGACGCACGGCGCCTTCGGGGCGCTCGCCCACGGCATCGGTACCTCGGAGGTGGAGCACGTGCTCGCCACCCAGACGCTGCTGCAGAAGAAGGCGAAGAACATGCGCGTCACCGTGGACGGCACCCTGCCGCCCGGCGTGACGGCCAAGGACATCATCCTGGCGATCATCGGCGAGATCGGCACGGCCGGCGGCACCGGCTACGTCATCGAGTATGCGGGCTCGGCCATCCGCGCCCTCTCGATGGAGGGCCGGATGACCATCTGCAACATGTCCATCGAGGGCGGCGCCCGCGCCGGCCTCGTCGCGCCCGACGCCACCACCTTCGCGTATGTCGAGGGGCGTCCGAAGGCCCCGCGGGGCGAGGCGTTCGCGCGTGCGCGCGCCTATTGGGAGACCCTGGTCTCGGACGAAGGCGCGCATTTCGACCGCGAAGTGCGGCTCGACGCGGCGAACCTCCCCCCCATCGTCAGCTGGGGCACGAGCCCGGAGGACGTGGTCTCGATCTCCGGCGCCGTGCCGGACCCGGCGACGATTCTCGACGAGAACAAGCGCCAGTCGAAGGAGAAGGCCCTCGACTACATGGGGCTGGTTCCGGGCACGAAGATCACCGACATCGCCATCGACCGGGTGTTCATCGGCTCCTGCACCAACGGCCGCATCGAGGATCTGCGGGCCGTGGCGAAGGTGGTGGAGGGCCGCCAGGTCCACGCCAGCGTCTCCGCCATGGTGGTGCCGGGGTCCGGCATCGTGAAGGCCCAAGCCGAGGCGGAAGGCCTCGACCGCATCCTCAAGGCGGCGGGGTTCGACTGGCGCGAGCCGGGCTGCTCCATGTGCCTCGGCATGAACGCCGACCGCCTCAGCCCCAACGAGCGCTGCGCCTCGACCTCCAACCGCAACTTCGAGGGCCGTCAGGGCCACCGGGGCCGCACCCACCTCGTCTCCCCCGCCATGGCGGCGGCGGCGGCGGTGGCGGGTCACTTCGTCGATATCCGCGACTGGCCGAGCGCCTGAGGGCAGGCGACACGGCGCGGCGACCGCAGGGACGCCGCGCCCCGACGCGGACCGGACCGACCGTTTCGTGCGCCACCTCAAAATCACGATTGACGGGTGCCCCCGCGCCGCCTAAACGAACCCACGTCGGCGCCGCACGCGGCCCCGACAGGCCCAGGTGGCGGAATTGGTAGACGCGCTGGTTTCAGGTACCAGTCTTGCAAGAGGTGAAGGTTCGAGTCCTTTCCTGGGCACCATCAGTCGGCTAAGCCGCTGATCCGCAAAAAGCATTTGATCTTGAAGGGTTTTCTCCGCATCTGACTGTTCAACAGATGCGTTCAACATGCCCCTTCGGATGCCGCGCCCCATGAAGCGGCAAGGCAGCACCACCCACCAACTCATCCAGCGCATCCCGGCTGACGTGCTGCCGAAGGTTCGCGGACGGCTTCTCGCTATTCCAATGGGGGATAGCGTGGTCGAGAAGACCATCACGGCCAAGGATGCGGATGTTCGCACCTCCCTGCGGACCCGAGACCCTCAAGAGGCGAAGGCTCGTCAGGCGGTAGCCGTTGCGTACCCGGAGGGTGTTTGGCGTTCCGTGCGCGAGGGACCAAAGCGGCTCACCCACAAGGAGACGGTGGCGCTCGCTGGGGAGGCGTATCGAACCCTCGTAGTGGCCTGCCGCCGGTTCCGTGGACACCCAGTCTGGGTGTCATGATGGAAGCGGAGGTGTGGGATGCAGCCTCGCAAGTTTGGTCGAGAGTTCAAGGTCGAGGCGGTTCGGCTGATCAAGCAGCGGGGCGTTTCGGTTGCGCAAGCTGCCCGTGATCTGGACGTGCACGAGAACGTCCTGCGCAAATGGATCAAGGAGTTCTCGTCCGATCCGGCCGAGGCGTTTCCCAATCCTGGGCAGATGAAGGCCGAGCAGGTCGAGATCGAGCGCCTCCGTAAAGAGGTCGCCCGTCTGAAGGTGGAGCGCGATATCCTAAAAAAAGGCCCCGGCGTACTTCGCGAGGGATGCGATATGAAGTTCGCCTCCGTGGTCAAGCATCGCTCGATCTGGCCGGTTGCGTGGATGTGCAACGCCCTCGACGTCTCCCGGTCCGGCTTCCATGCTTGGCTCACCCGGCGGGCAAGCCGGCGAGTCCAGGACGACGCCGCGATCCTGTCGAAGGTGCGGGCGAGCTTCGCGGCAAGCGACCGCACCTATGGAGCGCGTCGGATCTGGCACGACGTGCTCGCGGACGGCATCAACTGCGGGCTACATCGGATTGAGCGGCTCATGCGAGAGAACGCCTTGCGGGCCCGGCCATGACGGCGCTGCCTGCCCAAGGATGATGGTGAGCGCTCCGTCGTCTCCCCCAACATCCTAGATCGACAGTTCGAACCGGATTGGCCGAACCAAAAGTGGATCGCCGACTTCACATACATCTGGACGGCGGAAGGTTGGCTTGACGTGGCGGCCGTCATCGACCTGTTCTCACGTCGGGTCGTGGGCTGGTTGATGCAGGCCAGCATGACAGCCCAACTCGTCACCGACGCTAGGCTGATGGCTGTCTGGCGCAGGGGCAAGCCGAATCCCCTGCTGCATCACTCGGATCAGGGCAGCCAGTATACGAGCGAACCGTTCCAGCGCCTCATGGCGGATCACGGCATCACCTGCTCCATGAGCCGATCCGGAAACGTCTGGGATAATGCCGCGATGGAGAGCTTCTTCTCGTCGCTGAAAACCGAACGGACGGCTCGAAAGACATACCGCTCGCGGGACCAGGCTCGGGCCGACGTGTTCGACTGCATCGAACGCTTCTGCAATCCGGCCCGCCGGCACTCGACCCTCGGCTACGTCAGCCCGATCGAGTTCGAAAAACAGGCCCAATTAGCTTAGGGTCCGGACCCTAGAACTCCATGTCGAGTTCTTCGATCTCGTCGGGCTCGGCCAGGGCCGAATCCAGCCATTCCTGCATCAGGGGCCAGGCGAGGATGGTGTCGCGGTAGGCCGCGGTCGCGCCAGAGACCGGGACGTCGTAGGTCACGAACCGGGTGCAGACGGGGGCCAGCATCGCGTCGGCCAGGCTCGGCGTCTCCCCGAACAGGTAGGGGCCGGAATAGCGCGACAGGCACTCGTCCACGATGGTGACGATCCGGTCGATGTCGCCGCGCGCGCCGTTGAAGATCTTGAACCCGGTGTGGCGGGCCTTGAGGTTCATCGGCAGGGCCGAACGCAGGTTGATGAAGCCGCCATGCATCTCGCCCGCGATGGACCGGCAATGCGCCCGCGCCACGGCGTCCTTCGGCAAGAACCCGGCCTCCGGTCGAATCTCGTTGAGGTATTGGGCGATGGCCAGGGTGTCCCACACGACGATCTCGCCGTGGCACAGGCGCGGCACCAGGAAGGACGGCGAGAGGTGGAGCAGCTCCGCCCGGGTCGAAGCATCGTTGCCCGAGAGCAGTTCCGTCTCGAAGTCGAGGCCGGCCATCCGGCACACCAGCCAGCCGCGCAGGGACCACGACGAATAGTTGCGACTCGAGATGGTGAGTGTCGCCGCTGGCATGGGGGTCCCCCGGTGTTTCTGGTCGACCGCGTGCGGAGCATAGGGGCCGAGGCTGGTGGCGATCCAAGACTCGTGCCGAACCGCGAGAACGGCAAGCCGATCGGGCCACGGAGTGGAGATCGTGCCTCGCCGGCCCCGATCCGGGCAAAAGCGTGAGCGCTTCGGCAGGGTGAGCCGCCGAGATGTCATGCCGGAACCGAGATGTCATGCCGGAACCGAGATGTCATGCCGGAACCGAGACGTCATGGCGGATCCGCGCTGCGCCGCCGTGCAATGCTCGCACAATCGAACGGGCACTATGGTGCGGGAGTGCACTATTTTTCTGCCCGGGCGTCGAGGGGCGGGATCGGTTCGGACCGGAGGGCGTCGGTGATGCAGGTGTACAACAGCCCCGGGGGATCGCTCGGCAGGCCCGTTGCGTTGATCGCTCGCCTGGCTCAGCCTAGCGCCCCATCGGTGGCGGGCCTTTTGCCTGGTCCGTCCTCTGCGGACGTTCCGCGATCCGGTCGTTCGTGTAGGAGTTCAGGCTTCATGCTTTATCGTGCCTTCGATGCCCAGACGGATCTGGCCGAGCAGACCCGTGCGTGGGGTCGACTCGTCCACGACGCGGTCTCGCCCTGGACCGCCGCCGGATACCGCGAGCCGATGAATTGGTGGTCGGCGGGCGCCCGCATGATGATGCGCGCGGGCTTGACCTTCACGCGTCCCGCTTACGGCATCGACACCGTCACGGTGGGCAACCGCGAGGTCGCCGTGACCGAGGAGGCCGTCTTCGCCACGCCGTTCGGCACCCTGTTGCGCTTCCGCAAGGACGTCGACACGCCGCAACCGCCGGTCCTCGTGGTGGCGCCCCTGTCGGGCCATTTCGCCACCCTCCTGCGCGGCACCGTGCGGACGTTGCTCGCCGACCACGACGTCTACATCACCGACTGGCACAACGCCCGAGACGTGCCCCTCGAAGCCGGTGCCTTCGGCTTCGACGACTACGTCGATCACCTCGTGCAGTTCCTCGGCGCCATCGGCGAGGGCGCCCACCTCGTCGCCGTGTGCCAGCCGGCCGTGCAGGCTCTGGCCGCCGCCGCCGTGATGGCCCAGTCGAAGGATGTCGCGCACCCGCGCAGCATGACCCTCATGGCCGGACCGGTGGATTGCCGCATCAGTCCGACTTCGGTGAACCACCTCGCCACTTCGAAGCCCATCGCGTGGTTCGAGAAGAATCTCATCGCCACCGTGCCCCAGCGCCACAAGGGGGCGGGCCGACGGGTCTATCCCGGCTTCATGCAGGTCTCGGCCTTCGTCTCCATGAATGCCAAGCGCCACATGCAGGGTCACGCCGATCTGTTCTGGCATCTCGCCAACGGCGAGACCGAGAAGGCGCAGCAGATCGAAACGTTCTACGACGAGTATTTCGCGGTCCTCGATTTGGCCGCGGAGTTCTATATCGAGACCGTCCGGACAGTGTTCCAGGATTACACCCTGGCCAAGAACGAGCTCACCTACCGGGGCAACCCCATCGACATGCGGTCGATCCGGCGTACCGCGCTGATGACCGTCGAGGGCGAGCGCGACGACATCTGCGCGGTGGGCCAAACCATGGCGGCTCACGACCTGTGTACGGGTCTGCCGCCGCACATGAAGAGCCATCACCTCCAGGCGGGCGTCGGCCATTACGGCGTGTTCTCGGGCCGGAAGTGGGAGAGCCAGACCTATCCGCTGGTGCGCAACTTCATCCAGTCGCACGCCTGACACATCGGCGTCGGAATCGCGTGCCGGCGGTTGGAAGTGGCGGAGGCTTCGTGTATGAGCCTCACCCAAGTGCAGTTTCTGCGCCGATTCGAGGCCGTCCGACCGACGTCCCGCCCGGAAGAGAATTCCGGGTCCGGGGCATTTGTCGGTTCCATCCTCCTTCCAGGACCGCGATTGGCCCCGGGATCGGCGCTGTTCAACAAACCTATGTCTCAGAGGATCTAGACCGTTGCAGGTACTCGTTCGCGACAACAACGTTGATCAGGCTCTCCGCGTCCTCAAGAAGAAGATGCAGCGCGAGGGCATCTTCCGCGAGATGAAGCAGCGCAAGGCTTACGAGAAGCCCTCCGTGCGCAAGGCTCGCGAGAAGGCAGAGGCCGTCCGCCGCGCCCGCAAGCAGGCGCGCAAGACCGCCATCCGCGAGGGCCTGATCGCCGCTCCGAAGCCGAAGCCCCGTTTCGGTGCCGGTGCGCCGCGTCGCCCGGGCGGTTCGCCGTTCGCCCCGACCGCCCCGACCGTGCTGCCCCCCGTCGGCGGCGCCGCATCCTGAGATCCCGTCGGTCCGATCCCTTCAGGATCGGACCCGGTCACGAAAAAGCCCGGCCGCCTCGCGGTCGGGCTTTTTCGTTGTCGGAACGATGCCGCCGCAGGGATGCGCGGCGGTGCGTGAGAACTCAGGCTGCGCGGACCGCCACGGTGGCGTGCTCGGCCTGGACCAAGACGTCGAGGGCGCGCCAGGGCTTCTGCATGTAGACCGCCCGGCTCGGGATACGCCCGGCACCCTTGGCGTCGCCGCCGGAGGTCAGCACCACCCGCACGTCCGGCCACCGGCGCCCGACGGCCGTGGCGAGGTCGATTCCGTCCATGCCGGCGCCGAGGCGTACATCCGCGAACAGCAGGGCGACGTTGCCGCCGGAGCGTTCGAGCACGGAGATCGCCGCCTCGGCGCTGTCACAGGCGATGACATCGAGGTCGCTCTCTTCGAGCACGGCCGTCGCGAGGTCGCGCACGGCAGCGTCGTCCTCGACCACGAGGGCGATCGGACAATCCGGCAGGGGCTGGGCCATGAAGTCTCCTTCTCTGTTGAAGCGAAGTCGGGCTCTGTTGAAGCGAAGTCGGGGTTGAATCGAAGTCAGGTCGTCGGCGCGACGGCGTGCGTTGGTACCGATCGAGGAGACAATCGGTTCGAGCGCTGATTCTCTGTGAGTGATGCTGCGCTGCCACGTCTTGTTGGACAAGGGTCGCAAGTGCGAATTCGGCTATGCGGTTCCCGCAACCGTCGATCCCGGTCGGGCATCCGTGGTCCTTCGCGCCGCCGTCATCGTCTTCTCGCCACGGTGTGGGTCCATCGCAGGGATGCGGTGCGTCTCTTGCATCGAAGCGGCACAGCCTCGGTCCGGCGGCGGGTTAACGTTCTGTTCACCACGATCGCCCGAGTGTCGGGGCTTCGATGACGAAACGGCAGGTGCGCGAAGCGGGGTCGCTCACCGGCGGATGGGAGGCGCCCCGCCCGAATCCCACAGGAGGTGTCTGCCTGCCATGTGCCGTTTTCTCGCCTATTCCGGTGACCCCGTCTTCCTGACCGACCTCGTCTGCGCGCCGACGCATTCGCTGGTCCACCAGTCGCTGCACGCGACGGAGGCGAAGACCGAGACCAACGGCGACGGTTTCGGCATCGGCTGGTACGGCGAGCGGGCCGAGCCCGGCCTCTACCGCGATGTCTGCCCGGCCTGGTCCGACGAGAATCTCGTCAACCTGTGCCAACAGGTGCGGGCGCGGATGTTCTTCGCCCATGTCCGTGCCTCGACGGGCACGGCGACGACGCGGGCGAACTGCCACCCCTTCGCCCATGGCCGGCACCTGTTCATGCACAACGGGCAGATCGGCGGCTACCACAAGATCAAGCGCCGCCTCGAAGCCCTCATCCCCGACGATCTCTACGACGTCCGGCGCGGCACCACGGATTCGGAGGCGATCTTCCTCCTGGCCCTCGCCAACGGCCTCGCCGAGGACCCCGTCGGTGCGATGGCCCGCACCCTCTCGATCGTGCGCGATCTCATGCAGGCCGCCGAAGCGGCCGAGCCCCTGCGCTTCACCGCCGTGGTCACGGACGGCGAGACCCTCACCGCCTATCGCTGGGCCTGCGACGGACGACCCCCGAGCCTGTATTACCGCCAGACCGAGACCGGCCTCGTGGTGGTCTCCGAGCCCATCGACGGGTGCCGCGAAGGCTGGAACGTGGTGCCGAAGGGCGGTACCCTCCAGGCGACGCGCGGGGGCAGCGTGGTTCTGCGCGGACCCGATCAGGCCGTGGCCGAGCGCATGGCGGCCTGACGTCCGGCGCGGCGCCGCACGGGTTGCGGGCGGCGCGCGAAGGGCGGACAACCCGCGCAGGTCCAACTGCGCGGGAGCCGACGATGACGTATCCGAACGTGAGCCTGCACATCGCTGGTGCCTGGGCCCAGGGCGCCGGCGGCGAGACCCTGCCGGTCCTCAACCCGGCCACCGGCGAGACGCTCGGCACCTGCGCCATCGCCACCCCGGCCGATCTCGACCGCACGCTCGCGGCCGCCGCACGCGGCTTTGCAGCCTGGCGTCGGGTCTCGGCGTTCGAGCGCGGCAAGACCATGCGCAAGGCCGCCGATCTCCTGCGTCAGCGCGCCGACGGCATTGCCCGCATCATGACCCTGGAGCAGGGCAAGCCCCTGGCCGAGGCGCGGATGGAAACCCTGGCGGCCGCCGATGTCGTTGACTGGTTCGCGGCGGAGGGGCAGCGCGCCTACGGCCGCATCATCCCGGCCCGCGCCGACGGCGTCGTCCAGATGGTCCTGCGCCAGCCCGTGGGGCCGGTGGCGGCCTTCACCCCCTGGAACTTCCCCATCAACCAGGCCGTCCGCAAGGTCTCGGCCGCCCTCTGCACCGGCTGTCCGGCGATCCTGAAGGGACCGGAGGACACCCCGGCGAGCTGCGCCGAACTCGTGCGCGCCTTCCTCGATGCCGGCGTGCCGGGCGACGTGCTCTCGCTCGTCTATGGTGATCCGGCTGCGATCTCGGGTTATCTCATCCCGCACCCGGTCATCGCAAAGATCTCGTTCACGGGCTCGACCGCGGTCGGCAAGGAACTCGCGGCCCTGGCCGGGCGCCACATGAAGCGGGTGACGATGGAGCTCGGCGGCCATGCCCCGGCCCTCGTCTTCGCCGACGCCGACATCGAGCAGGCGGTGGCCGTCCTCGGCGCCAACAAGTTCCGCAATGCCGGACAGGTCTGCGTCGCACCGACCCGCTTCCTCGTCCACGATTCGATCTATGAAGTGTTCCGCGATCGCTTCGTCGCCTTCAGCGAGGCACGCAAGGTCGGCGACGGTCTCGATCCCGAGACCACCATGGGGCCGCTGATCCATGCCCGGCGCCTGGAGGCGATGGAATCCCTCTGCGCCGACGCCGTCGCCCGCGGGGCGGACCTGCGGACCGGGGGGCACCGCATCGGCAACCGCGGCAACTTCTTCGCCCCCACGGTGCTCTGCGACGTGCCGGTCGAGGCCCGCATCATGAACGAGGAGCCGTTCGGGCCCGTCGCGCTGATCCAGCGGTTTTCCGACGACGAAGCGGCATACGCCGAGGCCAACCGCCTGCCCTACGGTCTCGCGGCTTATGCCTACACCCGCTCCGGCACACGGGCGACCGAGGTCGCCGCACGGGTTCACAGCGGGATGATCGGCATCAACCACCACGGTCTGGCCCTGCCCGAGACGCCGTTCGGTGGCGTCGGCGATTCGGGCTACGGCAGCGAAGGCGGCTCGGAGGCCATCGAGGCCTACCTCACCACGAAGTTCGTGAGCCAAGCGAGCGTAGGGGGCTGAGGGCGGGACTTCGGAGCTGCGCGTCCCTCCGCTGGGTCGGTCGGATGATACGTAATACCAACTCCCATTGATCAGCACGCATGTGCCCATTGGCGCAATCCGATGGAGGTGATGCGCCAGGGCTGGGCGATAATCCTGTTCCAGGCGTCGCAACAGTGGTCGAGGATGTCGGCATAGGATCGGAAGATGCGATTGCCGACCCAGTTGTCCCGCATGAACTGCCAGAGGTTTTCGACGGGGTTGAGTTCGGGTGAGCGCGCCGGCAGGGGCAGTAGGATGATCTTGTCGGGGACGGGCAGCGTCCTGGTGGTGTGCCAGCCGGCCTGATCGAGCAGGAGCACGGCGTGGGCACCCGGAGCGACGGTCGCAGCGATCTCTTCGAGGTGATGGGCCATGGCTTCGGTGGTGCAGCGGGGCATGACCAAGCCTGCGCCGACGCCCCGGGCCGGACAGATCGCTCCGACGATGTAGGCCGAGGCCGTGCGCTGATCCTTTGGGGCCGAGGGACGCGTTCCACGCTTGGCCCAGCGTCGGGTGAGCGTGTTCTTCTGGCCGACACGGGCCTCGTCGCAGAACCAGATCTCTACGGGCTTAGCCCCGACAGCCTGCGCGATCTGCGCCAGACGGTCGGGGAAGCCTTTTTGAAAACGGCGGCGGCCTCGGGGGCCTGGGCATGATGGCGCGGGCGAGCCGAGAGTTTGCGGTAGCCCATCGCCCGCAAGACCCGGCTCAAGGTCTGCTCGGAGACCGATACGCCGTGATTCTCGCACAGGATCTGGTCAGATCGCACAAGCGCCAGCGGACCGCGCCGTGGGCGGCGGGTGTCGGCCCCCGTTCGACCAGGGCCCTGAGAACCTCCCGCTGGTCGGCGTTCAGGCGCGGACGGGCACCCGGGGCCTTGCCGTCGATCAGCCCGTCCGGGCCATCGGCGTTGAAGGCCACGACCCAATCACGCACCGTCTGCAACCCGACCCCGCCGATCTCGGCCGCCTCCNGTCGATCAGCCCGTCCGGGCCATCGGCGTTGAAGGCCACGACCCAATCACGCACCGTCTGCAACCCGACCCCGCCGATCTCGGCCGCCTCCGAGCGCAGACCGCCCGCGGCGATCACCGACAGCGCTAACAGGCGGCGGGTCTGGGCCGGGTCACGTGAACCCTCGACCAGGACGCGCAGGGCCTCGGCATCAAAATCCGTCCGCAGCGGCACCGGAGCAGCCATCGCATCCTCCCCAGGCTCCAAAACCAGAGGACGGAATCATGGCCCAGATCGCGACGCTACCCCGCGTGAGTCTCGCTCAACGAGGCTTGGTATAACGTGTCGCGCGCGGTGGCACGACGATGCTGAAATCACCCCACGAACGCTCGCTCGGTATCAGTGGGGTTTCTATTGTTCGCCTCGGCTAATGGTGGGCGGCGCACACTCGATACTGGCGCTGTGTAGCCGGAATGATGCGATCCGTGTCGGCGCTCGAGACGAACGGCTTCGGGTCTCCGTTGCTCTCGGCGATGAATCGCTCGCTGCCTGCCGCGACTGCGACCATGGCCTGCCAGATCGACACCACGAACTCGAACCAGAGGGCGCACGCCATGACCGCGGTCGCAGCGCGGATGTGGGAACGTTCGGAACGTCCCATTGATGCCGAGGCCGAGCAGGCGCGTGCAGGAGATGGCTGCATGATCGCGCCCCACGTTTCCTCGGGCAGATGCGCCGCTATCACTGTCCAGGCGGCGGATAGAGGAAACGACGCGGGGGGCTGACCAGGATCTACCCAATTTAGAGCAGCAAGGCGGCCGCGAACCATTCGGTGCTCCGCGTCCTGAAGTAGTCGGTGATCCCGGCGGTGATGCGTTGGACCCTGGTGAGCATGTCACGGCGCCTTATAGCCTGTGCCCATCGCGCGAAGGCAGGGTCGAGCAGTGACAAGGCGTGCATCATGGCGGTCTCCGCCGACGGGCAGGTGGTTGGGGCATCCCCGTCTGGTCTGATTGAGGGTGATGATGCAGGCGGCGAGGGTTGTGAAGGCTTGGTAGATATCGGCGCGGCGCTCGTAGGGGACGGGCAGGCGTCGGAAACGGTTGAACCAGGCGTGGGTATGCTCGACGACCCAGCGGTGAAGGCCGAGCTTCTCGCTACTCTCGATCCCGCGTCGGGCGATGCGCGGCACGATCCCACGGGCGCGGCACTCCTGGCGACGGGCACGGGTGTCGTAGGCCGTGTCGGCATGAAGCTTGTGGGGACGGCGGCGTTGGCGACCGCGCCGGCCGCTGCGCACAGGCGGGATCGCATCCAGGGTCGGGGCCATCATCGCGCTGTCATGGCGGTTGGCTCCCGTGAAGGTCAGGCCGAAGGGTGTGCCGCGGGCATCGACGACGCGGTGACGCTTGGTGCCTGGCTTGCCGCGATCCGTCGGGTTCGGGCCGGTCGCAGGCCCCCTTTTTGGCCGGGACAGACGCGCTGTCCAGGCTGGCCCGGCTCCATTCGAGCTGATCGGCTTCGTGAAGTCGCCCCAGCAGCACCCCATGCAGGCGGACCCAGACGCCCGCCGCCTGCCGATCCCGCAGGCGACGCCAGCACGTCATCCCCGAGTTACAGCCCATCTCGGCCGGCAGCATCTCCCGGGGCAATCCCGAGCGCAGCACGAACAGGATGCCGGTCAGGGCCGCACGGTTCTCGATGGAGCGTCGCCCGCCCTTCGGACGCGGCCGGGGGGTGGACGTAGTGGTGCGATCTCATGCCAGAGATCGTCCGGAAGAAGACAGCGACCCATGCAACACCAACGCACGACCGCCCTCACGGCACCGTTCTGTTGGGCGCTCTAAGTGCCTTGCAGCGACCCAATGGTCAGTGGCCAAGCGCGCCATATCACTATCTGATCACGCCATTCGATCGGGCGACCGCTTCCCAAAGGTCGGGCATCCATCTGCCGGACATTTCCGATTGTCGATCGATTCCGAAAACGCGTCCCTCGTCTTTATCGGAGTTCCTTTCCGGGAAAGCGTGGCCAGCACGCCACATTGTGACGTGACCCGAAGCGCCGGGGGCCTACGCCGTCTGAAAACAGCCTGCCCGGATCGCGAAGGCAGGCGTGGGATAATCCGGTGTTCGAAGACGATCACCTGCGATGGCATCGTGCTGGCCGATCAACCAAGCCATCGCTGCATGCCGGATCAGGTCGGACGGGTTGCCGTCGATATCGAGCGGCATGGTGGCCGTCAGGCGTAAAAGGGAGAGGGCCGCATCTGAGCATGCTGTCGAAGCATCGCCACGATCACCCGGATGGCGGGGCGCACGTAGCGGGACCGGGGCCAGACAGCATGGATCGGCATTTCCGCACCGGCGTGATCGTCCAGCACCGTGCGGAGCCCACCGCTCGCGAGGTGTTCGGCCAACAGCCAGGTCGGGAGCTGGCACAGGCCACCGCCGGCGAGCGTCGCTGCCACCATCGCCTCGCCGTCGCTCAGTTCGTGACGCGCGCGCACCGGGACGGATGTGATGGTCCCATCCGCCTGCCGCAGCAACCAAGCGGGGTGCCCGTCCCGCCGCCAGCCGGTAATGCAGTCCCGCGAGGCGAGGTCGGCCGGCATCGATGGCGTACCATGTCCGGCGAGGTAGGAGGGTGACGCACAGATCACAAGCCGCTGGCGACCGAGCGGGACGGCGACCAGATCGGCGTCGTCCGTCAGCCGTCCGATCCGCACCGCCAGATCGACCCCTTCTTCGACGATGACGGCGGTCCGCTCGCTGAAATTGATCGACAGGTCGAGGCCCGGATGCCGAAGCACCAGTTCCTGCAGGATCGGCAGCACATGGCGTCGCCCGAACGCACCGGGCAGGTCCAGCCTGACACGGCCGACCGGCTCGCTGCGCCCGGTCATCAGCCGCTGTTCGACATCGTCGAGTTCCTCCAGAGCGCGGACGCAGCTTTCGTAATAGACCTCGCCCTCATTGGTCAGCGTGATCCGCCGAGTCGTGCGGTGGAACAATTTGGTGCCGAGGCGGGCCTCCAGCCGCGACACGCTCTTGCCAACCGCCGACCCGGTCAGCCCCAGCGTGGCAGCGGCGGCGGTGAAACTGCCGGCCTGCGCCACCCGCACGAACTCGATCAATCCGGCGAGGTCCTGCACGTCCATTGTGGAATGCTAGGACGGAGTGATCGTCATACGCAAACATTATCGTCCGTGAGCGAGGCTCTAGATAGAGGCGGGACGAAGGAGTTATCCGATGCCTGCCGCTTCCCTATCCCGTCACCCCGGCCACCACAGCCTGTTCGCGCCCAAGGCACTGACGCTCGGCCTCATCATGCCGCTGGAAACCTACCCCGATGCGCCCGCGCCGACGATGCGCGGCCATATGGCTGCGGCGATCGCGGCCGATGCGGCGGGGCTGAGCGCGCTGTGGATGCGCGACGTGCCGTTCTACGATCCCGGCTATGGCGATGCGGGTCAGGTGTTCGAGCCGCTGACCTATCTCGCCGCGATCGCATCGGTCACGACGTCGATCGCGTTGGGAACGGCCGGCATCGTCCTGCCGCTGCGCGAGCCCAAGCTGCTCGCCAAGCAAGTGGCGACCGTCGATCGGCTGTCGGCAGGTCGCATGATGCTGGGCCTGTCGTCGGGCGATCGTCCGTCCGAATATCCGCTGTTCGGCATCGATTTCGCCACGCGCGGCGAACGGTTCCGCGACGCGTTCGACGTCTATCGGGCGGTGATCGGGACCGACTATCCGCACTTTGCCTCGCCGCGCTTCGGACGCGGCGACGGCCGGCTCGATCTAGTGCCCAAGCCGGCATTCGGACCCATCCCGACGATCGCCATCGGCCGCGGCCAGCAGTCGCTGGAGAGGGTGGCGGCCAACATGCAGGGCTTCATCGCGCCGTCGCCGTCGATCTGACCTGACCGGTATTTTGGACCGAGCCAATTGGAAGGCTACTGCATGGTGGCGGCCATGGGTAGCCGGAAGGCCAGATCCGGGAGGGTGACAGGCG
>NZ_LMRE01000033.1:0-4346 GCF_001424745.1 Methylobacterium sp. Leaf469 | reverse complement strand
CGGCGTCGTCCTGGCCAGCGGTGGCCGTCAGGTCCGCGACACCGAGTTCGCCGTCGTCCGCGCCGGCCTGAACTACAAGTTCGGCTCGTACTAGGACCTGCGGGACCTTTAGGTTCGGCCTGAGCGTCCCCAGCCCCGATCACCTGGCCGCTTGCGTCGAGGCGACACCCCGAGGAGAAATCCTCGGGGTGTCGCTGTTTGGGGGCTGTCCTTTGGAAGGGTGGATAACACCAGCACGGTCTGGTGCCGTGGTATCCATGTAGCATCGCGGGCCCGTCCTGCCTGTTACACGGAATGGATCCTCAGGATCGCGCCCGTGCCTCGAATTCCAAACCTCATTGCGGGCCTGTGCCTGTCGGGCTGCGCGATTGCCGGCTTGTTCGTCCTAGCCGACGGCTCTGTTCGGACGCAGCTCGAGGTGGCGATGCTCGCCTCGCACGTCCCATTGAGCGAAGCGATGCCCTCCAGCGGATCTACGCGTACCCGCTCCGGCTCCCTGGACAGGCGCCGCCTTGCTGCGACCATCGCGGGGATCACGCAGACCGGCCTCGACTAGCCTCTGCCCGTTTGGGGTAAGGAGGTGTCGGAGTATAACCTATGTTCTTCGCCCCAGCCCGACCGCGATGAACCGATGCCCATTCTCACCGATCGCCAGCGCATCGAGCTCGCGATCCCGGCCTATCTGCTCTACGCCCTGGCCGCCGCACCCGGTACCTTCACGCCGGCCGACCCGGCCCTGGCAGCGAAAGCCAAGGCCGACATCGAGGCTCTATGCACCAACCTGCGTACCGCCTGCCTGGAGCCCCTCGCCGATCTGGTTCCGAAGAAGCGTGACGCCATCGTGCGGCGGCTCCAGAGGGTCTCCTCGGAGGTGGTCGCGGATTGGCGTACGCAGCCGGCACTCAGCCTGACCCTCACGCTGTGGTACTTCCTGAAGGACCTCACTGACCGCGAGGTTCTGATCCTATGGGAGGGTTCGGCGATGGAACGGGCGACGCGGCAGCTGCTGCCGATGTTCGCGTACGGGTTCGATGAGGAGCAAGGCGACGGACGCGCTCAGCTCCAGGCGGGTGAACTGCTCATGCGTCTCCAGGCCGATGGGTGGTATCGCTGAGCCATGCCGAAAGAGATCAGCCCGGATGACCAGCTGACGGCCTCACGCCTCGTCGCCCTCCGCAAAGCCCGCGGTATGACCCAGTCGAGGGTGGCCGGCGTCCTCGGGGTAACATTCCAGCAGATTCAGAAGTACGAGCGCGGCCTCAACCGTATCGGGCCCGACCGCCTGTCGAAGCTCGCGGCCCTGCTTGAGGTGCCGATCTCGGCCTTCTTCGATGAGCTGGCGGGCGAGCACGATCCCGGCTTCGGGCTGTCGACGCTGCTGGCCCCGGAGGGCGCAACGGATCTGGTACGCGCCTATGCGGGGATTGCGAACCCGGACAACCAACGTGAAGCCTTGGCCCTGGTTCGTTCGCTCACCCGCATTCGCTGACAGATTGGACCGACGCTGTTTTGCCGAGCCGCGACCTTCGCGATCGACAGCCACTTCGAGGCCGTCATCGTTCAGCCGCGGGGTGAACCGAAGATCCAATCCGAGGTGAGGCAAACGGCGGCTCTGCGGCCACCTTCGGCTTGATCCTGCTACCAGACCGATCCAGCCGGTTGAACGATCAAACTAGACAACTCGTGCGGGAAGCGGCGATAAAGATTGGCTGCCGCGGGGTAGGCTGAAAGCATACGGGCGAGCTCACGGCATCGATCGGCAAGACGTGTTCGGCTTCCCTTGCTGCCACGCTCGGCTTCGCAAGGTACCACTGGCGCGTCGAGGCCCGACTTCTGGGGTGTGAACGCCTCGGGTCTGTCATCGCCGCCGCTGGAATGCGCTGAAATCGTACGGGGAGGCGAGGATGGCCAAGAACATCGTGATCTTCTCGGACGGCACGGGCCAGAGCGGCGGCCTGCTGCCCGACGAGAACCGCAGCAACGTCTACAAACTGTTCCGGGCCGCCCGGGTCTGCCCGGACACTACGATCGATCCGGCCGAGCAGGTGGCGTTCTACGATGTCGGCCTCGGCTCCAAGGCCGCCGGCAGCAACATCAAGATCGGCTGGTGGCGCCGCCTGTACAACATCCTCGGTTCTGCGACGGGCCTGGGCATCACCCAGAACATCATCGACTGTTACGCGGCCATCCTGCGGGTCTGGGAGCCGGGGGACCGGATCTATCTCATCGGATTCAGTCGGGGAGCCTACACGGTGCGCTGTGTCGGGGCGGCCCTGGCCTTGTGTGGCGTGCCGACTCAGGCCGGGCCGGGCAGACCGCTGCGCCGCGATCCGGCCTCCGCGAACGCGATTGCGAAGGAGGCCATCAAGCACGTCTATCAGTTCGGCGCTTCGAAGAAGGACGATCCGCTCAAGCACGTACGCCTGGAGTTGGCGGCCCGGTTCCGGAAGGACCATGCATCGGTGGCGCCGACAGATCCGGCCCTGTCGAACGCCTATCCCTACTTCGTCGGCGTTTGGGATACCGTCGCCGCCGTCGGGCTGACGACGAAACGCGCGCTCGGCCTCCTCACTGGAATCGTCGTGGTTTTCGGAGTGCTCGCGCTCCTCGTGGACCTGGTGCTGAGCTGGTTCGGCGTGGCCTTCGGGACCGCGTTCTTCTGGCGCTCATTCGCGTGGATCTGTGCCGCGGGCGCGGTCGTCGGCGCGATCGCCTACGTGCGCACCTACGTGAAGTTCACCACCAAGAGCAACCTGCCCTGGTACAAGACCCTGCACGTCACCGGCTGGCAGATGGAGTTCTACGACACCTCCCTCAACGAGCACGTTCAGCACGCCCGGCATGCCCTCGCGATCGATGAGAACCGCAAGGATTTCGACAAGGTGGCTTGGACCACCGGTCCGAAGGCTGCCCCTCAGGAGGCCACGACGACCCAGAAGGTCGGTGGCGACTACACCCAGCTCATCCAGCTGTGGTTCGCCGGGGTGCATTCGGACATCGGCGGCAGTTATCCCGAGAACGAGGCCCGTCTGTCCGATATCGCCCTGGCGTGGATGATCGACGAGGCGGCCGGGCTGCCCGAACCGATGAAAATCGACCGGTCCGTCCTGCATCTGTGGCCCGACGCCGAAGGCCCCCAGCACGACGAGCGCAAGAACACCGTGGCTGGCTGGCCGGGCTGGTTCGTGCGGTTGCTGACCCTGACGGGGATCTGGAAACGCGAGGAGCTGGGGTGGGTGCCATGGGTGAGGACCGTTCCGCGGAACGCGCCGCTGCATCCGACCGTGCTGCAGCGGTTCCAGGTGCCAGCGCCCGGCGTGCTGCACTACGACGTGACCCAGCCATACCGGCCGGAGGGGCTGCGCAACCACATCCAGACGCATCAGCACTACCCGTAGCCGCCAACGACCGCCCTGACCCGGCTACATCCGGTTTTAGCTCACCGTGACCACGTACGCTTCATCGAAAGCCGGATTGGAAAATCCCGACCCCGCCGGATTGCACAAGATGCGGGTTCCCCCCGGCCGGATCAGGTCGAGGCTGTGATGGACATGCCCGTGCAGCCACACGCTGACTTGGCCGCAATCGGTCAGGGCGGACAGGTCCGAAGCCGAGTTGCCTGCGTTCCAGGTTCCGCGCTGGCTCGGATGGATGCAGTCCGGATGCGGAGCATGGTGGGTGACCACGACGAGAGGCAGGGCGCCGTTATCGGTTGCGATCTGCGCACCGAGACCAGCCCGGGCGCGGCGGTGCAGAGCCGCGGCGTCTCCCAGTGTGAGAAGGTGATGTCCCCCCGTTTCGTCATGTGCGACGTCGATGGATTCGCCCGTCGGTGTTCGGAGGTCGAGGTGGCCAGCGAGGCGGTAGTCGCTCCACAGGGTAGTGCCGACGAAGCGGCATCCGGCGATGCTGACGCTCGCCCCGTCGAGGAGGGTGATGCCGGCCCGATCGGCCAGGATATGCGCGAGGATCAGGGTCTCATCCACGACCCCGTTCCAGTGCTCGTGGTTGCCCATGACGAAGACGACGGGCTTGTCCCCGGCGAGCCGGCGCAGGACAGCAAAGGCACGGCCGGGATCGCCCTGCCAGACATCGCCAGCCACCACCAGCACGTCGAAGGCAGGCGGTTCGGGCCAGAAGTGGTCCGGATACGGCAGGGCTTCGAGATGGAGGTCGGAGAAGATCCAGAGCTTGGCCAAGGCGGCTCCTATGCGGCAGTGGGCGACGCGATCATGTCCCCCCTACCCTTAGGGCCTGTCGTCGCCTGAACAGATTGGCTGGGCTTGCGTTTTCGTCTCTCTGATGGAGGAGGGACGATGCTGAGCAACGCGCAATGGGCTGATCTG
>NZ_LMRE01000032.1:0-4767 GCF_001424745.1 Methylobacterium sp. Leaf469 | reverse complement strand
TCCACATGGCACGTCCAGATGAGGCTTCAGCACCCTTCTGGAATCACCGCCATCCCGGCCACTCAACCCCGGCCGGACATTATCGGACGGGCTCTAAGAGACGAGGCAGGCTGGAGTAAAAACCCACTCAAGAACGGATCAGGGTCTAAATATACGTCCCCTCCAGATAAATGATGGGTACCCTGACGGAAGCATAAAAGGACCATCCGATCCAATTCATAGCGGTCCATACTTAAAAAACCCTCCAATGGAACACGCGGCCCGCTAAACGGTAATCCGTCCCTAATTTAGCCATTATATACTGAGGATAAAAAATGACTATTGAAAATGCCGACTCAGAGCTGAATATATCAATAATGGAGGAGGATTCTTTGAAAGACGCGATATCTATGCTTATGCGAGAATTCGGCTTTTCATATGAATATTCTTGGAATTTAATAAAAAATAAATGGGAAACAAAGCAGTTACAACTTTATAAAAACATAAAAAATGAAAATACTCATATCTTCGAAAATATTAGTTTCTCATTTTTGGAACCCCATGATGAAGAATTAAAGTGGATATACATGATATCTCCGAATTATTACAATAATACCTCGCACTTTTAATGCAAGTATAGATTGAGGTATGCGCCATATCAGAATTAATGACAGATATCCTGATGGTTCCAATCGAGGCCCATCTGAGAGGATGCACGGTGATCCTTATTTAAGAAGCCCCTCAAACGGCAAAATCGTCCCACTTTTGGGAAATCCGTCGCTTGATCTAATGTGAATTAGGAAGATGACGTAAAATGTCAGGCTTAGAGCGCCTAACAGAACGGCACTGAATGGGGGTTTCAGCGTTGGTTTGGCATGGCCAGACCGCTTTTCCCCGACGATCTCTGGGATGAGATTGCTCCGCTCCTGACACCGCCTCGGCCACGTCCAATGACCTGCCCCCATTCGATGGCCCAGGATCGAGGATAGTGCATCGTCGGTCGCGTGACGATGGCAGGGGGCGCGAGCGGCGGTGAGCCGTTCGGTTCCGTTGGCCAGATGACGACCTCCGGTGCGGGCGGCTGGTAGCCGAGCGACGAGTGCGGTCGGATGCTGTTGTAGTGCTCCGCCATTGCTCGATCACGACGCTGGCTTCCTTCAGGGTGTAGAATACCTCGCCGTTGAGGAGTTCATCGCGCAGCTTCGCGTTGAAGCTCTCGCAATATCCGTTCTCCTACGGACTGCCCGGCTCGATGTAGGCGGTCCGCGAGCCAACCGCTGCGATCCAGTCCTGAACGGCCTTGGCGATGAACTCCGGCCCGTTGTCCGAGCGGATATGACCGGGCACCCTGCGCAAACTGAACAAGTCCGAAAGCACGTCGATCACGTCCAGCGCCTTCAGCTTACGGGCGACCCGGATGGCCAGGCACTCGCGGGTGAACTTATCGATCACGTTCAGCATCCGGTACTTGCGTCCGTTGTGCGTGCGGTGCCGCAAGGGCGGGGGCAGGCGGGTGAGCGGTGGCTCGGATGCCAACGGTGGTCAGGGCAGCGTCAGGCTTCCCATGATCACGGCCGGCGAGCCCGACCCGCCGCCCGGACCGAACTTCTCGCGGGGACGTGAAGGAGGCCAGCCGAACGAGTCGGTCCAGAATGGCAACGCCAACGGCAAGATGGTCGTAGGCGGATCGGCTGCGCCGTCCGAGACAGATGAGCAGCGCCGTCGGCGAATCCTGAACGCGGTGCGTGAGACCCGGACCGGTATGGGCTGGCTCAGCCATGCCGACCCCTTCGTGCGCGGTATCGCGAACACGGCGACCAATGGCTTATCAGACAAATTGTCGGCCGGCGTGGATGCCCTCCTCGGTTCGGGTGAAGGCAACTCCCTTGCGGAGCGATATCGCTTCAACACGCAGGTCAACGAGGCCGTCAATCAGGTCGACGCCGAGAACCGACCGACCGCGCAGATGGCGGGCGAGGTGCTGGCGGAAAACCTCCTCTACGAACGCGGGCTGCGTCTCCTGAAAGGGGGCGAGCGAATCCTGAAGCGGCTCGGCCGCGGACGTAAGGTCTGCAAGGATTGCAGCCGCCGCCCAGTGGTACTGCGCGACGGGACCAAGGTCACCTTCGACGTCGATTTTCTGCTGCACGGTACCCTCCCACTCGACCTCTCGCGCGCCTACGCCTCGGACCTCGACAGCGACGGACCGCTCGGGTGCAACCGCATCGGAAGCTTCGACGAGACCCTGTCGGCGCAGCCGGACGGCAGCCTGCTCTTCGTCATGGCGTCTGGCGTCACCGCCGACTACGCACGCCCCGCGCCCAATATCGGCGAGGTCAGCGTCAACACCCACCACCCCGCGATCACCCTCGCAGCCGGCCCGGACGCGACCTTCACGGCGCGCGAGCACGGCGTGATCCGCCTCTTCCGCCGTGGCTCGGACGGGGTGTGGCGCCTCGCCGAGATACGCGATCCTAACGGCAACGCCGCGCGTCTCGTGCGCGACGCAGCCGGCCTGCTCCTGCGCCTCGACCGGTCGGACGGGTTCGCGCTGCTGTTCGAGAACGACAAGGCCGGCCGGCGCTCCGGCGTGACCCTGCGCGCGCCCGGCGGCGAGACCCGGCCGATCAGTCGCTACGCCTACGACGCGAACGGCAACCTGGTCGAGGTCCGCAACACCTACGCCCGGTCGTTCCGCTACACCTACGACGCGGAAGGCCGCTTCACCGCCTACGACGACGGCGTCGCGACCCGGGTCGCCTACGCCTATGACGGGCAGGACCGCGTGATCTCCGTCACGACTCCGGGCGGTGTGTTCGACCACACTCTCGCCTACGAGCCCGAGGCCCGGGCGACAACGTTGGCCTATGCGCGTCTCGTCGGCCCGGCTCGTACCGTGTTCGACGCGGACGGGAACTTCGTCGCGCGGACCGACGGACTTGGCCGAACCCGCACCTACGAGCGGGACGCGTTCGGCGCCGTGGTCGCCGAGATCGACCCGGCAGGCTACCGTACCACCTACGCCTACGACGAGGACGGGCGCCTCGAGCGGCTGATCGACCCGGCCGGCCAGACCTGGGAATGGAGCTACGACGGGCGGGGCAACCTGGTCTTGGCCGTCGACCCGCTCGGGTACCGCACCGACTACGCCACCGACGAAGCCGGCCTGCTCACCGCGAACATGCGCCACGACGGCCTGATCGAGCGCCGCGACTACGACGCGCAGCACAACCTCGTGCGCCTCGTCGACTATCGCGGCGGCACTACCCTATTCGAACGCGACGCCTTCGGCCGCCTCACCGCCCGCACAGACCCGCTTGGCCAGGTAACCCGCTTCGCCTACGACGAGCGTCCCTGTGCCCACTTCTGGACGCCCACTGCCCTGACGCGGCCCGACGGCGTCACCGTCCGGCGCGAGGCCGAGCCGCGGCAGGCCACCCTGACGCTCATCCACGGCGAGGGCCGGCGCACCCTCTACCGCTACGGACCCTTCGATCTTCTGGAGTCGATCGAGGATTCCAAGGGCGGGCGCCTGCACCTCGCCTACGACGCCGAGGAGCGGCTGGTGCGGGTCGAGAACCAGCTCGGCCGGCACTGGACCTTCACCCGCGACGCTGCGGGGCGGGTGGTGGAGGAGACCGACTTTTCTGGTCTCACCACTCGTTTCGCCTACGACCGCGCCGACCGGCTCGTAGAGATGCGCCACGCGGACGGGGCCCACGTTGCCTACGCCTACGACCGCACCGGCCTGCCCCTGCGCGAGGAGGCCTGGACGCCCGGCGCCGCCGCGCCGGCGGTGACAGCCTACCGCTACGACGCCTGCGGTCGACTGCGCGCGGCGGTCAACGCCGACGCCACGGTGGAGTTCGCGCGCGACGCCCTCGGGCGGGTGACCGCGGAGACGCAAAACGGGCGTCGGGTGGAGAGCACCTACGATTGCTGCGGCAACCGAACCGAGCGGCGCATCGGGGAACGGCTGGTGGCGGTGGCCTACGACCCATTCGGGGCGCTCTCGGGGATCGCCATCGGCGGGCATGTGCCTTTGCGCTTCGCCCGCGACGTGGCCGGGCGCGAGTTCCTGCGGGAGAGCGCTGCGGGGTTCCGGCTGGAACAGGCCTGGGATGCGGTGGGCCAGCTGGTCGGGCAGCGGGGCGGGCGCGAGCCGAGTCCGGCGGGTCTGCCGCCGGGGCCGGGGGTGGAGCGGACCTACGCCTGGGCGCACGACTTCTCTCCTCGCGCGATCGCGGATGCGCGCTGGGGCGAGACGACCTACGAGACCGACGCGGCCGGGCAGGTGGTGCGCACGCGTCACGGCGACGGGAGCGAGGAGCGCTTCGCCTACGACGCGGCCCTGAACCTCGCGGAGTCGGGAACGGCGGAAGATCGTCTGCGGCCCTGGCAGGTGGCGCCCGGCGGCCGCGTGGAGCGGGCCCTTCGGCGAGACGATCCTGCTGAACTACGATGCGCGCTTGCGGGTGGTGGAGCGGCGAGTGGAGCGGGACGGGTTCCGGCCGAAGGTTTGGCGCTACGGCCGGGACGCGCACGACCGTCTGGTCTCGTGCGAGACGCCATCTGGCGAGGTCTGAGTGTACGGCTACGATCCGTTCGGGCGGCGGGTGAGCAAGCGGCGAGTTCTGGCGGAGGCGGAGGAGGCCTGGGTGCGGGGGCGCTTCCCGGGCCTGGTGCAGAGTGACCTGACCGGTATTTTGGACCGAGCCAATTGGAAGGCTACTGCATGGTGGCGGCCATGGGTAGCCGGAAGGCCAGATCCGGGAGGGTGACAGGCGC
>NZ_LMRE01000031.1:0-7378 GCF_001424745.1 Methylobacterium sp. Leaf469 | reverse complement strand
CGCCGCGGGGCTCGGCCCTGGTGCCGGCCCCCGACCCGATCGTCGACTACGGCGACCATTTCGACGGCTACGCGTCCTCGGTGCGGCTCACCGCGCAGCCGGACCGCGCCGGGCATGCCCTCGACGGCTCCGGTGGTGCGCGGGGCTCCTCGGCCTGACGTGTCGTGGTGGCAGGGTGGGCGCCTGAGCGAACTCTGGGAAATGAAATTCACAAGGGCTGGAGGTGGTGTGGATGGCAAGACAGATGCTCAGGAGCGAGGCTATTACAAAGATATCGCAAAAGATCAAAGCCATACCGGCGAAAAGTTGGTCAAAGTCAAATAAATAAATGTTGCGGAAGATTGTAATTGCAGCAACATAAATAAAGGAACAGAAACTTGACGGAGGTTCCAGATTATATTCGTTGGCAAACCCAGCGCGACCCGTCTCAAATTGAAACACAACTGGTTTATCGGTCAAAAAAGCTCAATAAAATCGTTTCACGTGTAGGCGGAATGATATCGTTATATTTTCTGGATGGGCACAGGCCCGACCGCCGGCAAAACATTTTATGCATATTAGAGGAATACATAGAACTATTTGAAAAGAAGATTACTCACTTTAAGGAGGCTGGAAGTCGTTCGTATAAAAAAATGAATCCTACCGAGCTTAGAAAGTATTGTAGTAAATTTATCAATTCTGGAAACACAGAGGATTTTTACTGCTCAATTATCAATTTTGATTCCCGTGAAGAAGACGATCCTTCCCTCTGAAGAGGAATCGCATTTGGCTTCGATCAAGAAAATACTACTCGCCGGCTGTCAGGTATCAAGTTTCATTTCCCGCCCTCGTTCATCCTAGACGATCCGGATCGTTTCGTCAGTCTCATCTGCGACTGGGCCGGAAGATTGGGGGTCTTACATGGCTCTGGAGGACTTGGAGTCTTAACCGAGCCGGGTCGTGAGACGGTTGGCAAGGTCTACTACTATCCCCTGATGCAGCGCTATCCCGCCCTCGAATACGACGCGATGGGCGACTACTGGTCAGAGACGCGGTTCGGCGGCTACGAGGTGCCTCGCGCCTCGAACTGGCTCACGCTGCTGGGGGGTGTGCTGATCCGGGCCGGGCAGGCGCCGGTCGTGGACAGCAACGGCATCGGCGGCATCCCGCAGGCCTATCGGGATGCCGCCCGAATCATCAAACCGATCCGCTTTGAAGGATACGAGTACGGTATCATCGAAGTTCCGGAAGAGAAGGACGATCTCGAAGAGACGCTAAAGTGGGTCCGCCGTTTCGACTGACGGTCGAACGGGCGCGAGGGACAGAGGATGTCGCGTCCCGATCCCTGGACCACGAATCGCCCGCTGGAGGGCGGCCGGGGGTTCCTCACTTGGCGCGCCGGCTTCCCCTGGGCCGAGCGCCTGTCGCTGTCGATCCTGGAGGCCAGCGCGAGGCCCCATGAGACGGCGCTATGAGCGACGGTCCGCCCTCGACCACGCTGGGGACGATCTCGGTCTATGGCTCGGGGCCGGTCTCCAACTCTGCCCTCACTCAGGAGCTGGGGGGGGCATCAAACGCGCTCCTGACGACAACGGCATCCAGTTGGCCGAGCTGCCCAGGAACCGTCGCGGCCCGACCGCTCTTTACCGCGTCAACCGCTTCGATCGGATCGGCCGGGCGCACAACATCGAACATCGGCTCACGAAGCCAAATCACGCGTGGACCAGTGGCCAGGTCGAGCGCATGAACAGAACCCTCAAGGAAGCGACGGTCAAGCACTGCCACTTCGACAGCCACGATCAGCTGCGGAACCACTTCGCCGCCTTTCTGAATGCCTACAACTTCGCTCGCTTGCCCATGTGATGCGAGGCCAGCGTGCCCACCACCATTCCATCCTGGCGCGAGGGTGAGGCGAAAGCCTCGCCGTTCTTCGTTTCGGATGTCGCGAACGGCGATTTTGTATTCCGATCAAGCATCCCCAATCATTGATTTTATCGATAGCAGCTATCGATCTTATCTGTTTGAATGATGGTGCGGTGCGAAGCATATTCCTCTCACGAACCGGGGCAGGCCCCGGACCACCAGAGGAATCGACATCATGACCGTTCGTACCTTCGTCCTTGCTGCCTTCGTGTCCGTCACTCTGGCGCCCGTGACTCTGGCGGGCACCGCGATCGCCGACGAGCGCATCAACATCACCCCGACGCTCTACCGTGAGCAGGCGCGTGCCACCGCCGCGGTGCGGCCGGCTTCCGAGCTGACGACCACGCCCTCGCTGACCCCGCGGGCGCCGACGGCCCGGCGCGTCGTCGCTGACGCCTCGGCCCGCTGAAGCAGCCTCGTGCCTCGTGGTTCTGGAACACTTCGATCACAGCGTAACGGCGGGGCGAAAGTCCCGCCGTTTTGGCGTCGCGGCTGCGTTTTGTGTCCTGCACGACGTCCCAAAGAACGGCGGAAGACGCTTGTCCGCGAGCGCGATCGTCCATAGCTCCCGACCATGACTGCGATCCCGTTCGACAACAGCTATGTCCGCTTGCCGGACCGCTTCTTCGCCCGCCGTGCCCCGACGCCCGTCGCGGCCCCGCGCCTGATCCACTTGAACCGCGCGCTGGCGGCGAACCTCGGCATCGATCCGGATTGGCTCGCGGGTCCCGACGGGGTGGCGATGCTTGCCGGAAACAGCGTCCCGGAGGGCGCCGCCCCGATCGCGACGGCCTATGCCGGGCACCAGTTCGGCAACTTCGTGCCGCAGCTCGGCGATGGGCGCGCCGTCCTGCTCGGCGAGGTCGTCGACCGTGACGGGCGCCGCCGCGACATCCAGCTCAAGGGTGCCGGCCCGACCCCGTTCTCCCGCCGCGGCGACGGGCGGGCGGCGCTCGGGCCGGTGTTGCGCGAGTACCTCGTGAGCGAGGCCATGGCTGCGCTCGGGATCCCCACCACCCGCGCACTGGCGGCGGTCGCCACCGGTGAGCGCGTCGTGCGCGAGACCCGGCTGCCCGGGGCGGTGCTCGCCCGCGTGGCGGCCAGCCACATCCGGGTCGGCACCTTCCAATACTTCGCCGCCCGCGGCGACACGGAGGCGGTGCGGGCGCTCGCCGACCACGCCCTTGCCCGGCACTATCCTGAGGCGTCCTCCGCGGGCCACCCCTATCGGGCGCTGCTCGACGTCGTCGTCGCCCGCCAAGCGGACCTCGTGGCGGCGTGGCTCCTGGTCGGCTTCGTCCATGGGGTGATGAACACCGACAACATGTCGGTGGCCGGCGAGACCATCGACTACGGCCCCTGCGCCTTCCTCGACGCCTACGACCCGCGCACGCGCTTCAGCTCGATCGATGCGCATGGGCGCTACGCCTACGGCCAGCAGCCGGGGATCGCCCTGTGGAACCTGACCCGCCTGGCCGAGACCTTGCTGCCGCTCCTCGCCGATGACGAGGCGGCGGCGGTGGAGGCGGCCGAGGCGGCGCTGGGTGGGTTCGGCCCGCGCTTCGAGGCCGCTTATCACGGGGGTCTCGCCCGCAAGCTCGGACTGTCCGGGGACCGGGACGGCGACACCGCCCTCACGGACGATCTGCTGGAGCGGATGGCGGCGAACCGAGCGGACTTCACCCTGACCTTCCGCCGCTTGTGCGACGCGGCTGAGCGACCGGAAGCGGACGCCGGAGTGCGTGACCTGTTCGTCGACCCGACCGCGTACGACGCCTGGGCGGTGCGCTGGCGGGGCCGGCTGGTGGCGGGAGGACGAGCCCCCGCAGCGACGGCGACGGCGATGCGCGCGGTCAATCCGGCCTTCATCCCACGCAACCACAACGTCGAGGCGATGGTCGCGGCTGCGGTCGAGCACGACGACTTCGGCCCGTTCGAGGAGCTGTCGGCGGTGCTGGCGCGGCCCTACGACGACCAGCCTGCCCAGGCCCGCTACGCCGACGCCCCCGAGGGCGGCGGCGCGGACTACCGTACGTTCTGCGGGACGTGACCGCGCGCCGCCGTCCGAATCATCCGGCCCTCGGACTCGGAAACCAGTTCCCGTGGAAGCCCGGCGGGATCCGGTGCCCGAGGTGGACCGTGGCGACGGGCGGTGCCTCGAACGCGCGCGCATCGAGGACGGTGAAGTCCGTCGTGTCGCTTGCCGTGTCGATGACGAGGCCAACGAGCCAGCCCTCGTCCTCACCAGCCTCCGGCCTCGCCGGAACGAACACGAACTCCCCCGGGACGCGGTCGGCGCCGAACTCGTGCACGCGCCGCTCCCCCGTCGCCAAGTCGTGCTTGTAGATCTGCGTCGCGCCAACGAGCTGCGTGTTGCCGTCGGCCGGGACTGAACCCGTATAGACGTACCGGTGGGGCCGCCCGAAGCGGCGTTCGTCGATCCGGGGGAACTCCTGCGCCGCGGGGTCGATCACCCGCCGGTCGACCCGCCCCGTCGCGGGGTCGGCGGTCCAGCGCTCTAGCCGGCCCGGCGCGTCGAGGCCGCCGCCGGCCGAGTCGAACACCATGTCGTAAGCGACGACGTCGAGGACCACCCGCCCGTCGTCGTCGTAGGCATTGGCGACGTGGAAGACGAAACACGGCGAGACCGCGCACCAGACGATGTCGGCGGCGGTGCCGTGGCGAGGGAGCAGGCCGACGCGGGCGCGGTGGGCGGGGTTCCAGCGGAACGGGAAGCGGTGCCCGGCCAGCACCGCCCGCATGGAGAAGGTGACGGGCAGATCCAGCACGACCACGAAGCGCGCCGTGATCGCGCAGTCGTGGATGCACGGGCCGTGGTCGACCGGGATCGACACGTCGCGCACGACCCGGCCGCCGGGCGAGAGGACGACGTGGCGCACGCTGTCCCAGACGCGGCCGTCATAGGCGATTGCGTGGAGCTCTCCGGTCTCCGGGGCACGGTGCGGGTGACCGCTGAAGGAGCCGATGAGCGTGCCGTCGAACGGATCGTAGCGCTGCGTCTCGAGGTCCTTGGATAGCGCAACGGGGTAGCTGCCGGCCTCCACCACGGCGAAGGCGCGGCCGCCGATCTCGACGACGTTGGTGTTGACGGTGTCGTCGCCACGGCGCGGCCCTGCAGCAGCGGGCCGGCCGAGCGCTGCGGACGCCGCGCGCGAACCGATCCATCGGTTTCGGTACCACAGCGCCTTGCCGCCCTCGATGCACAAGCCGTGCACCATGCCGTCGCCCAGGAACCAGTCGTGGCCGCGCGTCGTCGGGCGGGCGGGGTTGGCACCCATCTTGAGGTAGCGCCCGTCGAGCCCTGCCGGGATCGTTCCGGTCACGGGTAGATCCAGCAGCGTCAGTTCCTCACGCATCGGCGTGTGGACGCCGACCACGAACGGGTGCTGCGTTCCCGGCAGACGGAGCCGGTTGCAGGCTGCCACCAGCGCGACGAGGCCCTCGGCGGCGGTGCGCAGGATCGACTCGACAGGATTCGGCATCGGTTGCGGTCTCGGGGAGATGCGTTCGGACCGAAATGGCCAGCTGTGGTCGTCGCGGCAACAGCCGTGGCCGTCGTTCCGATCATGCTCCCCTCGTCACCGCACCTTGCAGGACGATGACGCCTGTCCGAATGTAGGATGCTGCATACCAGGGCTTGGTCCCGCCGAGGGCCTCGCGCCAAGGCCCCTCTGCCAACGAGCTCGCTCCTCCGTGAACCTCGATCGCCTTTGCGCTGAACCGGTGAGCACTTCGATCGCGACATCCCAGATTAACGGCCAGCGTCCTTCGACACCTCCATCAGGAGGCGGGTCGCGAGGTAGAGCCGCGGCGTGATGCTGGCGAGGACCGCGAATTCGTCGGCGCTGTGATAGTGCCCGCCGACGATGCCGAGCGACTCGATGATGGCGGGTTTTGTCGGGCTATCGAGTTGGAAAGCATAGCCCGCATCGGTACCGCCACCGATCTCGGCGAGGGAAAGATCGGCGCCCAACTCTGCGTAGATGGTCCGCGCGCGTTCGCCGAGCGCCTGGGTCGCCGGGTTTCGGGGCAGCGGTGGGCGGCCTTTGGCGAGATCGAAGGTGACCTGCGTGTCGGGAACGCGGTGGGCGCCGATGATCCTGCGTGCCGTCGTCAGCACTCGGTCGTACTCGCTTGGTACGAAGTAGCGCATGTCGCCCTCCGCCTTCGCCTCCTCCGGGATGATGTTCGGTTTGGTGCCGCCATGAAACACGGTCCAGTGCAGGCTGGTCCCTTTCGCCGGGTCGCCGAGATCCTGAAGCTGGAGGATCTGGTGGGCGAGCTCGACGACCGCGTTGCGGCCCGCTTCCGGCACCCCGCCGGCATGGGCGGCGCGACCTTTCACGGTGAGGCTCGCGTAGTTGATGCCTTTGGTCGCCACGGTGACGGCGTCGACGCCGGCCTCGGCGAAGGACGGTTCGAAGGACAGAACCACGTCCTGATCACGGGCGATTTTCGTGATTTCGTCGCGCGACCCGCGTGAGCCGCGTTCCTCGTCGGGGTTGAGCACCACCGTGAGGGTGCCGTACCCATCGAAACGCAGCGCTTCCAGTCCGGCGAGGACATGCAGAATCATTGCGATGCCGCCCTTCGCATCGGCGACGCCGGGACCATACGCGCGGCCGTCGCGCTCCGTATAGGGGCGCTTGGCGGCGTCACCGGTGCCGAACACGGTGTCGTAGTGCACCAGCAGCATGATCCTGCGCGTGCCCTTGCCCGATCTCGTGCCGATCAAGGTATTACCGCCGAACACGGGGGCGGCTCGGGTGTCGACCGAGAGGCCCAACGCTTCGAGACGCGCCGTCAGGATCCCCTCCACCTTGGAGAGGCCGGACACGTCGCCGGTTCCGGAATCGACGTCGACCAACCCCTTCAAGGTCTCGCGATACGGACCGTCCTGGGCTTTGGCCACTGCAAGAACGGCATCGTCCGGCGCAGACAGGGCCGGGACGGACGCCAGGGCGATCAACAACGCCAGTGCGAATGAAGAGACGGTTGCGCGCATGACGGTCCTGATGATTGGCGCATCGACGCAGCGATTCACGTTTCACTGAACGCGCCGGTTACGGATTTCCGAGGCCTTACGTACCAGTGCCCCCAAAATGCCGAGGTCGCAATTCGGCGCCCGGATCGTGCGGCTTACACGTGCGGCTGCCCATTCGAGACGGCGGTCGGCGGTGCTGCGGTCGGCGGACACGTTCTCGAATGGATCACCACTCATTCTCTGCGAGCGGACGCTTGTCGAAACAGCTTCGATGGAGTTCAGCCTGGATCGAAAACAGGTCCTTCGGAGTGTCGAAGGTGCCCCTGCCGGATCACTCCGCCGGATCCCGCCGCGCTGACGTGACTGGCTGGCTTTGGACCGGGCTGATTGAGAGGATCAGCCAGGACCGAAGGAGCTGGACATGCGGCGAGGTCAGAAGACGGGTGCGGAGCAGGTGGTGCTGAAGCTTCG
>NZ_LMRE01000030.1:0-7711 GCF_001424745.1 Methylobacterium sp. Leaf469 | reverse complement strand
ACCCTCGCCTCCGCACAAGCCTTCCTCTACGCCGCCGCCATCATGATCCTCGTCCGAAGGCTGGGCCGAGCGTCATGACTTATCGGACGGACTCTAAGTGATCTTATCGAACCAGCCCTGACAAGACGGACACATGTCTTTATCAACAGATATATCTCTATCACCTTTTATGTATGCTTTTTGTTCTGTATGGCAACAGTAAAAACTGCCTGGCTTACTGCGATCCAGATACCCGGCGGATTTAGGATTCCAACCTGCTGCTTCACCAGCAGACCGGATTTCGCCGTCCGGAACATGGCCGTATCCTTCAACCGGATTCGTTCCGCTGATGTATTTCTGACCCGATCCCCCAGTCGCAATCGTCTTTCCAGCGAGGCCTAACGGGTCTACCCAAAAAGTCGGATTCTTGACGTATCCTGCACTGCGTACGCCACCCACAAGTCCGGTTGGGTCACTGACAATGTACTGGTGGGACAACGCATCATAATATCGAAAACGATTATAGCTGAGCCCCGTCTCAAAATCCTCCCATCGCCCCTGAAATCGGATCGGGCAGAGCTGCGCAGCTTCGATCGCCTCGGGATCGTCCTTCAGCGCCAAGGCACCGAACGTCCGGCCACCGCCACCGCCACCGCGTCCGCCCGGAGGAATGGTGCCGCCCCATTGCGTGGCATTGTCGTTGTCCGCCTGCGTCAGCCACAGCCGGCGCACCGCGCCCCAGGTCCGGTACTCCGCCGCCCAGACCAGATTGCCCGCCTCCCCGAACACCTCCCGCGGCGTGCCGAGATGATCGGTCACGATGTAGTGCAGGCTGCCCTCAGGGGTCTCCTTCGCCACCGGCACGAACCCACCCGGCTCGTCGTGCCAGCGCGTGGCGTCGTCCCAGTCGATGCCGCCGTCGAGCCGCAGCGGCGCCTCCTCCGCCACCACGTCCCCGTCCCAGAGGTAGGCTACGGCAGGCGTTGTAGGCGACGCGCAGGTGGCCGCACGCGTCGCAGCCCTCGACATGCCCGCCGAGGCTGGCCGTGCGGCACTGCTCGATCGCCGCCATCACCTTCCGCGTAGCCAGGTCCAGGTGCCCGGCCCCATCGGCGCGATAGGCGGGACCGGCGGCGCGGAAGACGTCGGCCAGTTCGATCGCGGCGCGCATCGCCTCAAGCCGGTACCGGGCCGTCCGTATGGAACAGGGCGAGCCTGTCGAGTGGGCTCGTCACGGCCCGCACCGTCCGGGTGGCGACCTTGGCGTAGAGCGCCGTCGTGTCGAGCCGGGCGTGTCCCAGCAGCACCTGGATGACGCGGATATCGACGCCGTCCTCCAGGAGGTGGGTGGCGAAGGAATGGCGAAGGGTATGGGGACCGACACGCTTGGGGATCCCGGCCGACCGGGCCGCCTCCACCACGATGCGGTGAAGCTGGCGCGTGCTGATCGGGCGGGCCCAGTCCTGTCCGGGAAACAGCCAACCCTCGCGATGCAGGACGCCCTGGCGGTGTCCCTCGGTCCACCAGCGCCGCAGGAGACCCAGAAGATCGGCGGACAGCATCGCGTTGCGGTCGCGGCCGCCTTTGCCACGCTCGACCCGCAGGAGCATGCGCGTCGAGTCGACATCGCCGACCTTGAGCGCCGCGACTTCGGCCACGCGCAATCCCGCGCCATAGGCCACCGAGAGGGCCGCCAGATGCTTGAGGCAGACCATGGCGCCGAGCAGCCGCCCCACCTCCTCGGGGCTCAGGACGTCGGGCAGCGGGCGCGGATGGTTGAGGCGGACCAGGCTGCGAGCGAGATCGGGCCGGTCGATCGTATGGACGAAGAAGAACCGCAGGGCCGAGACGATGGCATTCATCGTCGGCACCCCGAGGCCGACCTCCTGCTGCGCGATCTGGAAACGGCGCAGGTCGTCAACGGTCGCCGTGTCGGGCGAGCGCCACAGGAACGTCGCCAGACGCCCGACATCGCGGAGGTAGTTGCGCTGCGTCTCAGGGGAGAACCGACGCAAGGTCATGTCGTCGGTCAGGCGCTGAAGCAGCGAGCCGACGGCAGCGGCGGGAACGGCAAGGATGGTCATCGGATGGCTCCACTCGGATGAAGGGAGCCACGATCGTCCGCCCAGGCCGGGCGACGCTCAATCAGCGCAGGGCGCTCGTCTCAATCCGAAAACCTCGAAGCTGCCACCCATCCCGCGCAAGCGGGTTCGTTCAGCCACTTATAGCGGACCTTCAGCGTCTTAAACCGGGGAAGCTGATCTCTGGACGTGCAGCACGCTCCACCGCCGCCCTTCTGATTTGATCAGCATCACATGTATCTCGTTCCGATTTCGGAGTGTTACGCGAGCAATACCACCGCTCCTGAAAGTTCCAATCTTCGAGACATTGAAAATCTCTAGGAATGGGTGAGCCTACGGGGATACCTCTGACCGTGCACAGCTCCCCGACTACACTTCCATCTGTGAATCTAGGAGTGCACTCGTTCACGCCATTGCTGTAGCGAGCGCACGAAAGATGTAGTACAGCCTTGTCTACCTCCTTACACTGAGTACCTTTAGGGCTGCACTTGCCGTCGGTATGCTGCTGGCATATTATAGGTTCCTGCACCCCCTTGCGTGAGCATGTAGAACAACCATCGGTCCAACTAAGACAGAAGTTGTTATCCCATGCTGGGGCAGAACTAAAACGGGAACCATCGATCAATGGGTCCACACGCTCGCTTTCCGGAGGTAGTGGCCTTTGATCTGAACCAGTGCCACCTATCGCGGCGCCGGGAAAAGGTTGCCCTTGTGCTGTTCCGTAAAACGATGGCGCCATCAGAATCACGGCGAGAGCATGAGCTATCGCTCGACCGCTCAGACGCCACAGCATCTCATTCTCCCTTGTCGCAAGCCTGAGCAAGCCTAATAGGCGGAGGTTAATGCTGGCAGGCGTACAACGCCAGGATGTCCGCTCCCCACCCAACCCGGTCGTAGACCAGGCGGTGGCATTCAAACGCTGTAGACCTTACAACTCGACACCGATCACTCTCGAACGACAGCTCGCAACAAGGGGCCAGGACCGTACTGTAACAGCTGTTCGGTAGGCTTTCCGCTCTGGGCCACGCCGGTTAGATTGCCAACTTCCTGCTCCATTGGGCGAGCAGAACGGGAGCCTCGCCCTTTGGGACACGTCTGGGACGGCATCACCCAAAGCGGCACGGTGAGTGAGGGCAGCTCTACCCTTCGTTTCCAGCTTGCTGACGCTTCAAAGGCCTACGACTGGCATACGGTGATGGGGATCCTTCGCGAGCATCCTGGTCTGATCAACTCCACCCGCCCGGGCGGATCGTCTTTGTTTGCCCCTCTCCACCACGCGGCACATGGGAATGCGCCCGCGGCTATTTGCGAAGAGCTCATCCGCCTCGGAGCCTGGCGCATGCTGCAGAATGCCCGCGGCGAACGGCCGGTCGATGTCGCTGAGCGATGCGGGCACGTGAGGGCGGTCGCCGCGCTGCGCCCGGCTCTGCGGCGGAGGGTTCCTGCCGGCGTGCTTACGACGATCCAGGCGTGTTTCCATGACGTGATCCGCGGGCGTGCGGCCGATCTTGTTGACCGCGCTCGCCTTAGGCTGCCAGAGCTTGCGCCCCTGCTGGAAATGCCGCCCGGGGAAGAGCCGACTTGGTTCGCCGTGCCCGGCATGTACGGCGGCTTCGCCTACGAACTTTACTCGGATGGCGTCGAATCGGTGCTAATCTCAACGAGTTGGTCTCGCGTCGTTGGCGGTTCGGGGCAGAAACACGAGATCATGTCGAGTGGCAGCCGATTGGTCGAGCAAGGCTTCGTGTAAGTAGCGAGCCTTGGCCGATCCCGTGCTGGCGGGCCACCGAAGACGTAGACACTGCGGCCCCGTTCGTACCCGATCATGTCCGACTCAGTAGGTCTGACGTCATGATGGAAACGCCTCGGATAATAGGCTGAAGATGGACCTTGCCACATTTCGTTTCCGGTCGACCGTGCGGCGGATCGCACTGGTCCTGGCGGCCGCAGCTCTGGGATATCGGATCGCCACAGTGATCGCCGCCTTGCAGGCTGGCGATCCCTCACTGCTGCTGGCGTTTCCGTTCGGTGCCATTCTGCCGGCGGTCCTGCTGGTCGTTCTCGTCGCGCTGCCGCCGACGCGAACGCGGGAAGGCCTGCTGATGCGGGCCGGCGCAATGATCCAATTATGGCTTATCATTCTGCTGCCGACGGTCGCCCTCTACCTGGCTCTTGGGTTTCCTGTCGTGTTCCTGGTCGTCGAACTCTTTGAGACCCGCCTGCCTTCGCAGATCCGCGATCCCCTAACGCGTCTGGTCGTCGCATGATCGCGCTCGACCTGCCGCTGCCACTCTTGTGGGCGCTGCGATGGGCCCTGTTCCTCGGACCGCTTACGGTCGTGATGCTGCTCGGCTGGCGTACGCGGCAGGACCAACGCATGCTCGTCGGAGCGCTGTTTGCGCTCCTCTATGGCCTTGGCGTCATTTTCGCCACGCACATGGTCGCCATCCAGTTCGGGTGGTGGCGCTATGGCGGCGACGTGCTGATGCTGCAGGGGTTGCCCGTCGACATCTGGTTCGGCGGTGCTCTGCTCTTCGGTCCGGTGCTGTATCTCGCTTTCCCGACCGTCGCACCGCTGTGGCTCGTGCTGCCGATCATCATCGGCCTGCACGGCACCGTCTTTTCGTCCTTGAAGCCTCTGGTGATGGCAGGACCGGGCTGGATGGGCGGGGTCGTTCTCGTCTTTGCCGTTGCCCATTTGCCAGCCCTTTCGCTCGCCCGATGGACGGCGCAGGACGTGCACCTGCCGAGGCGGGCCGCTCTGCTGGCAGTCGGTTATGGCTGCCTCGCCTTCATCGTCATCCCCTCACTCATCCTGCATGGCACCGGCGGTCAGTGGGCCCTCGAGACGATCCCGCCGTGGCGGCTGATCCTCGGCATCTTGCTCGGCCTGCCGCTGATCGTCATGGGACTGTCCGCCGTGCAGATGTTCGCGATCCATGGCGCTGGCACCGCCATCCCGCTGGACCCGACCAAACGTCTCGTGGGATCCGGGATCTTCGCTTACCTCATCAACCCGATGCAGGCTTGTACCGCCGCGACCTGGATCGTCATGGGTGCCGTCCTGGGCAATCCGTGGGTGGCCTCAGCCGCGGTCATGGCGTGGGTGTTCGTCGTCGGCATGGTGCGATGGCACCACCGGAACGACCTGTTGCGGCGTTTCCCCGAAGGCTGGCCCGAGTATCGCGCGCATGTCCCTGAATGGCGGCCGCGCTGGCGACCGTGGTTTGCGCAGTCTGCGACCCTGATCCACGATCCGGCCTGCCCGCAACAGGCGCAGTTCGTTGCCTGGCTCACACGGCAGCGGGCGGTCTCACTCACGGTGCTGGCCGTGCCGCATGGAGGCCTTGGCTATCGGGAGCCGAACGAAGCCCGGACCTTCACCGGCACCGCCGCGCGCGCCAAGGCGCTGAGCCATGTCCACTTCGGCTGGGCGCTTGCCGGAGCCGCGGTCCTGCTTGTGACGCTGCCGCTGCAAACGCTGCAGCGTCCGGCCGTGTCGCGGCGGGAGGCGGCCGGTGCCTGACCTCCGCCATCCGCGTTCGCCCTTGCTCGGCATCCGCCATCTCTGGCGGATCCGTCGCGACCAGCTGCGCTTCTATGCCGAGATGCGCGAGAGCTACGGCGATACGGTCCGCCTCCGCCTCGGCCCCTACCGGTCGTGGCTACTGTTTCATCCCCGCGACATCGAAACCGTGCTGGTCGGTCGAGCCCCAGCCTTCATTCGTTTTCGCAAACTCACGCGCGTGATCGCCCAATGGAACGGCGATAGCCTGATCGTCGCCGAGGGGGCCCGATGGCGCGACCGACGGCGCAAAGTCCAGCCCGCGTTCCAGACCCGGCGCGTCAAGGAGTATGCCCGCACGGCGGCCGATCATGCGGGCCGGCTGTGCGCCCGGTTCGACGCCGCAATCACCGCAGGATCGCTCACGGTCGACACCGATGCGGTGATGGCGCGCCTAACCCTCGATATCGCCACAGGCACGCTGTTCGGCGCGGAGCCCCTGTCGAACGGCGATGCGGTCGAACAGGCGATCCAGATCCTGTCCGATACCGCCTTCCGTGAAACGACCGCGCCGATTGTGCTTCCCGACTGGCTGCCGCTGCCGGCCAAGGCGCGTAAGCGCCGGGCCATGGCGTTGATGGACGACGTCGTCACGAGCTTGGCGCAGGGTCGGATCGACCGACGGAGCGAGGATCAGGGTGACTTGCTTGCGATGCTGGTCGAGCAGCACGACGGCCAACTTAAACCCATCCGCGACGATGCGATGAGCCTGCTGATCGCCGGGCACGAGACATCCGGCGCGCTCCTCAGCTGGCTGTTCCTGGCCCTCGTCGAGCACCCGGCTTGGCGAAAACGGGCACTCGATGAGGTCTCGACCGCTCTGGCCGGGCGGCCGGCGGGAGCCGACGATCTCCCGCAACTCCCGATCCTGCGCGCGGTCATCGCCGAGGTCTTGCGGCTCTGGCCGCCGGCCTATTCGCTGTTCCTGCGACAGGCAACGGAAGAAGTCGTGCTCGGCGACGACGTCATTGCCCCTGGCGACCTCGTACAGATCGTGCCCTTCACCCTGCACCGCGATCCGCGGTGGTTCGCCGATCCGGATCGCTTCGATCCCGAGCGCTTCCTGCAAGCGCCGTCATGGCCGACCTACGCCTACCTGCCGTTCGGCTCCGGGCCGCGGATTTGTATCGGTCAGAACTTCGCCCTGGTCGAAGCCAGCGTGGTCGCGGCGACGATCCTCGGCCGCTGGGAACCCGTCGCGGTGCCCCATTCACCCCGTCCAGACCCTAAATTCTCGCTGCGGCCAGAGGGCGGATTACAGATGATCTGGCAACCGGTCTCGGTCAATCGAGCGTGAAGCGGTCGCGCAACGCCGGGTCAGGCACGAGACAGGTGTCGATGGTCCCGAACCAGCGATACCGATTGCGAGCGACGACATCGTACACGCTGTCTCGAATCGGCTTGGGCACGATCCGTAACAGCCTCAACCAGCGCCACGGCGGCTTCATGTGGCCGAGCAAGGCCAGGCCGGCGTCAGACCGTTTCAGCGCGACGCCCTCCGTGATGACGAGATAAGTCTTCTGAAGGTCCTGCGGCTCGAAGCCATAGCGCGCAGCTAGCGCCAGTCCGCTCGGCGACCACGCCCCGATAAAGTGCAGTCGGGTCTCGGCCTCGTGTCGCAGCAGGAAATGGACCCAGCGACTGCATAGGATGCAGCGCGTGTCGAAAATCACCGCTATTGGGGTAGAGCTGGAATTTCTCACACGCTGTCGATTCTGCTCGTTCTCTCCGCCGCCATCCGAGTCATGGAGGTCTGCCAGTTTAGCCTCACCGCGCTTCGTCTCTTGGGGTTCAGCATACGCCGAGGATCTGACAGGGTCTTCAATAGATCGGCGGGATCAGGAGGAACACAGGGCACTCTCGTCTGCCGGAGCGAAACCAATCTCGGCAACGCGATACCGAGCCATCACGTCAGCCGGATCCGAACCTTCGGGCATCGTACTGCGCAAGCCCAGTTTATTTAGCGTGTTATTCTCCTCTCGCGTGATTGACCTGACCGGTATTTTGGACCGAGCCAATTGGAAGGCTACTGCATGGTGGCGGCCATGGGTAGCCGGAAGGCCAGATCCGGGAGGGTGACAGGCGC
>NZ_LMRE01000029.1:0-8110 GCF_001424745.1 Methylobacterium sp. Leaf469 | reverse complement strand
GTGGTCGCCCCAACACATCCCTTCGCAGGGGCGACCGCGCTCGAACCCGAGGACCTCGCTGGGGCCGATTGGGTGCTGCGCGAGGCGGGATCGGGGACCCGCTCGGCCTTCGAGGCGGCGCTCACGGAGGCCGGTCTGGCCGTGGCCCGGTTCCGGGTCACGCTCGAACTGCCTTCTAACGAGGCGGTCCGCGCTGCCGTCGAGGCCGGGGGCGGGGCCGCCGTCCTGTCCGAGACCGTGGTAGCCGCCGCGCTTCGGGCCGGGACCCTGGTGCGGGCGGCGTTCGACTTGCCGAGCCGGCCGTTCCGGGTGCTGCGCCACAAGGAGCGCTACTGCAGCCGGGCCGCCGACGCGCTTCTCGACCTGATCGCGACGGCGAACATCAAATGAGTGAGCCCGCGAAACCCGTGCCCCCCGACGATCCCCGGGTGAGGCTCGCCGAGGACCGGACGGTGCTGGCAGCCGAGCGTACGTTCGTGGCGTGGCTTCGCACCGGGCTCGCCTTCCTCGGCGTCGGCCTGGCTGCGCAGCGCTTCCTGCGGGAGGTGCTGGCGGTTTGGCCGCTGAAGGTGCTGTCGCTCACGCTGATCGCCTGTGCGCTCGCTTCGTTCGCCGGCGCCGCATGGCGGGATCGGGCGATTCGGGCGCGTCTTGCCCATGCCGAAATCCCGATGATGCCGCGCATCCTCACCGTTGGGATCGCGGCCCTGCTGATCGCGATCTCGGGCCTTGCGGCCACCGCCCTACTCTGGGCGTGAGGTCAGGCCACCGTGACCCATACCCGGTGCCAGGCGGCGCTGAGGTAACCCTTGTAGTTCCAGGTGTCGTCGGGCGCCGCCGGCTGGGTCTGGCCGGCTGAGTCCCAGGCCCGCACCGCGAGTTCGTGTTCGCCCGCGGTCAGCTCGCAGTCGATCTCCCAGAACGTCCAGGCGTAGGGCGCGTCCGCATCGCGGTCGATCCGGGCCTGTGCCCAGCTGCGACCGCCATCCGTCGAGACGTCGACGCGGGCGACCGCGCGGTCGCTGGCGATGGCGTAGCCGCGGATCGCGTGCCGGCCGGCCTTCAACGCTGCGCCGCGGGCGGGCTCGCAGATCGCGCTGTTGAGCGGCATCGCCTCGATGGTGATGCCGTGGGCGGGGTCCGCGGTCTCTGCGGTCACGTCGGGCGGAAACAGCTTGTAGTCGTCGGCCTGCATCGGGTTGTTGGAGGGGTGAACCTGCACCGTGATGCGGGCGAGCCATTTCGGGCTGCGGATGCCGGCAAAGCCCGGCACCACCACGCGCAACGGATGGCCGTGCTCGGGGGCGAGAGGCTCGCCGTTCATCGCGAAGGCGAGCAGCGTCTCGGGGGCGAGCGCCTTGGCGAGCGGGATCGAGGCGCCGAAGCGCGTGTCCGTATGGGTGATCCGGTCGTGGCTCTCGAAGGCGACGTGACGTGCGCCCCCCGCGTCGAGGCCGGCCGCGCGCAGCACGTCGGCGAGGCGCACGCCGGTCCATTCCGCGTTGCCGATGGCGCCGGCCGCCCACGGGTCGCCGGCGACCGGGGCCACCGCCAGCATGTCCGCCCGGCGGTTGCCGGCACATTGCATTACCGCCGTAGCAGTGACGGGCACGAAGCCCGCCTTGAGGTCGGCGACGGACAGGTCGAGCGGCGTCGCGACCATCCCGTCGACGGTCAGGCGGTAACCGTCGGCGTCGAGGTCCGGGATGTCGCCGTGGCTGCGGACGTAGAAGTCGGCCTGATCGGTAAGGAAGGCGGCGCGTAGGCGATCGAGCGGCGGCTCGGCGTTGTAGGGCGCCTTGCCGTGGACGATGAGGCGGTCCTTGAGCTGGAACAGGCCGAGCATGGGGTCTTTGTCCTGCGTTCGTGACGTGTCGACATCGAGAACGCGCCGGGGGCGATAAGGCCCCCGGCGCGCGTCGCCTCAGGGCTTCATCGTCGAGACCACCGCATTCTTCGCGCGATCAACCACGGCGACGCTGAGGTCGCGGTTGAGGACGTAGGCGTGGGCGTTGTCGGCCGAGAACGCGATCGCCTGGCGCGGCTCGTTCAGGCCGGTCACCGTTGCGACGACCTTGAGGGTGCCGGTGTCGATCACCGACAAGGAGTTGTCCTTGAGATTGCCCGAATAGACGAAGCGCCCGTCCGGGGTCAGCGCTGCGCCGTAGGGGTCCTTGCCCACTGCCACCTCGGAGGTGACCTTACGGGCGGCGACATCGACCACGCCGATGGTGTTACGGCCGCTGTTGGCGGCAAACAGCGTCTTTCCGTCCTTGGTGATCGAGATCGCGCGCAGCTTGTCAAACCCGGCGATCTCGCCGGTGATCTTGTTGGTGGCGGTATCGACCAACGTGATCTTGTCGCCGAGGAAGTTCGTCACGAACACGGTCTTGCCGTCCGGCGACAGCTTCACGCCCTGGCGCGGCTGCGAGAAGCCGGGGATCACGGCCTCGGCGAGCATGGTCTTGGTGTCGAACACGGTCAGCGTGCTTGCGGCCTCGTTGTTGACGTAGAGCTTGCCCCCGTCGGCCGAGAGCACCGTGCCGAACGCGCCGGGGCCCGCGGCGAGAACGCCGGCCTCCTTGCCGGTGGCGGTCTCGTAGACCGTGATCCGACCGGTGCCGCTGTCGGAGACGTAGAAGCGGGCGCCATCCGACGCGAACACGATGTTCCGCGGCGTGACGAAGCCGTCGAGGCGGCGCAGCACCGTGCCCTTGGCGACGTCGTAGACGACGACGGCGCTCTCCTCGCTGTTCGACACAGCGGCGACGGTCCCGGCGGCGTTCAGCGCCAGTGCGTTGTTCTTGATCGCGCCGTCGAAGCCGGCGGCGAACCCGGGCTGGGCCTGGGCCAGGAGCAAGGCGGCTCCGGCGAGGAGGGTGCTGAGGCTAGTGCGGATATGGGTCATGAAGCGGGTCTCTCGGGCATGCGCGCTCGTTCGGCGGCCGGGGCCTGCCGTGAGGGCTGGTTCGAAATCGAAAATCCGTAGTGCAGGGCCGGGCCGGCCGTGTATCGCCCTGAGGAGACGCCGGAAGGCGCGGTTTATTCCCCGAGGCCGGCGAAAAAAACGCGGCGGCCTCGGGATTCGGGGGTTCAGGGCGTTGGCTTCAACGCCGTGAGGTAATCGATGATGGTTTGCACGTCGGCCTGRTCTCGGTCCACTGCGCCTTCGTGAGCTTGGGCTGGGTCAGCACCATCCCGGCCGAGTGGCAGGCGAGGCAGTTGTTGTTGACCGCCTCGGCCCCCGGTCCGTCGGGGAAGATCCGGTCGGAGGTCGGCATCACGATTGATTGCGAGGTGAAGCGCATCGGCTCGGGTGCAGGCGCCGCGAGCGCCACGAGAGGAGACAGGGCGAGCGCGGCGATCAGGGCCGCCGGATGGATCGGGTTCATGGCTGGTCTCCTCAAGCGGCCTGGAAGGACACGGCCTCGATGCCGTTCTGCATGAAGCCGGCCCCGTTCCAGACCCGGCCCATGCCCTGCGCGACGCCGTTGGTGTTGGTGCAGCGGACCCTGACCGTGTGGGTGCCGGCGGCCAGCGCCGGCAGGCTGCCGTCGAAGCGGCGGAAGCTGTAGGGGCCCTCGTCGGCGCCGAGTTGCGCCGGAAACCACGTCGCCCCGCCGTCTCCGGAGAACTCGACCGCCTTTACCCCGCAATCGCCGCCGAAAGCGATGCCGCGAAGGGCCACCGGCGTTCCAGCCGCCACCTTTGCACCTTCGGTCAAATTGGTGACGAAGGAGCGTGGCACCATCCTGCTGATCGGTACTGTCTTGAAGCCGGTTTGGCTGGGCTTGATGTTGGCGCCCGGCACGTCTGGAATGCGGTAGGCGGTCTTCATCCAGTACCCGTCGTCGGGCTTGTCCAGCACCTCGATGTCGGACAGCATCTTGACCCAGTAGGTCGAGTACCAGCCCGGCACTACGAGGCGGAGGGGGAAACCGTTGAGCAGCGGGAGCTGCTCGCCGTTCATCGCGTAGGCGATCATCACCTCACCATTGTTGGCGTGGTCGAGATCGAGCGACTTCTTGAAGTCCGGCGCGTCGTCGACTACCGGCTCGTCGAGGCCGTTGAAGCGCACCTGCACGGCACCGGCCTTCACCCCGGCCTTTTCGAGCACGTCCTTCAGGCGCACCCCGGTCCAGCGGGCGTTGCCCATCGAGCCGTTGGCCCATTGCGCGCCAGGCACCCGCGGCTCGAACAGCCCGCGTGAATTGCCCGAGCACTGGTTCACCGCGGCGATCTCGAAGCGCGGCAGGCCGGCGATGGCGTCGAGCGAGAGCGAGAGTTCCTTATCGACGTGGCCGTGGACCTTTAGACGGAAGGTGCCTGCGTCGACGTCGGTCGGGATCGAGGCCCAGTGCCAACGGACGTAGAAGCGGTCGTTGGGGGTGAACACGCCCTCGTCGAACACCGAGAACGGCGTCTCCAGCAGCGGCGGATGGGTGCGTTGAAGGATCATCTCGGCCTTGCCCGGAAAGGCGGTGGTCAGCGCCCGCTCATCCGGGCCGCCAGGCAGCGGAAGCTTCACCGAGCCTGCCGCCCAGGCCGGCATGGCGGCGCCGAGGCTGCCGAGCCCTAAGCCACCCAGGACGAGGCGGCGGTTCATAGGTCTGTCCAGTCCGTGCATGGTTTCCCCCTTCAAAGAAGGTCGGCGTCGATGCGTTCGAGGGCACCGGGCCGGTGGCGATTTCTTGTGACCAAGGAGATGCTACGGGATGCGATTTATTCCCACCAACGGTCTCTCGTGATGACAACGATCTCTCAATGCGATGTTTCGGAGACTTTCGATCTCCCGTGGGTTGTCGGGCATCGCGCGAGAGGGAAGCCTGGATCGGTGCCGGCAGGTTCCCATGGGCGCCTCATCGGTTTCCCTGATTCCAACCAGCGCTGGGGACGCACCATCGCGCATATCAGACGAGGCCCAGTACGTGGATGAGGCCGAGACTGACGGCGCCGAGTGCGAGCAGTGAGGCGACCACCGCCAGGGTCACCCGTGCTCCGGCCTTAGCGACGCTGCGCACATCGACCCCGAGACCGAGCGCCGCCATCGAAACCACGGTCAGCACGTTGGCAGTCTCCGACATCGGCGCGAGCGCGACCTGCGGGACCAGCCCGGCCGAGCGAAGGCCCGCGAGCGCCAGGAAGGCGAGGATGAACCACGGCACCAGGCGGTGGATCGCGAGGCCAGCGCGAGCAGGGCGGTCGCCGGCGGTGACGCCGGGGGCGGCCTCGTCGGTCTCCTCGCGCAGCCGGCTTGCACCGAGGGAGAGCATCAGGACGACCGGGCCTAGCATCAGCACCCGGACGAGCTTCACCAGGGTTCCGACCTGGACGCTGAGCGCCGCGACCGGCGCGGTGGCGGCGAGGACCTGCGGAACAGCGTAGACGGTGAGGCCGGCGAGCACGCCGTACTGCATCGGCGACAGACCGAGCAGCGGCACCAGCAGCGGCAGGCCGAGCACCACCAGCACGCCCAGCACCGCGGTGAAGGCGATGGAGGCGGCGACGTCCTCGCCGTCGGCGCCGATCACCGGCGCCGTGGCGGCGATCGCCGAGTTGCCGCAGATCGAGTTTCCGCATGCGACGAGGATTGCCATGCGCGGATGCAGCCCGAGTGCCCGGCCGATGCCATAGCTCGACAGGATCGCGACCACGACGACGCCCGCGATGCCAAAAAGTAGACCCGGTCCGGCGGCGAGGATCGTCGCGAGGCTGAGCGACGCGCCGAGTAGTACGACCGCGATCTCCAGCACGGTCTTGGCCCCGAAGGCGATGCCGGGAAAGAAACGCTGCGACGGGGTCCAGGCGGTGCGGATCGCGCTCCCGAGCAGGATCGCCAGCACCAAGGCTTCAAGCCAGGCGCGACCGAACAGTTGCGTCTCGACGGCCTCGAAGCCGATCGCTGCGGCGGTGACCGCCACGCAGAGGCCCAGTCCCGGAAGGATGGCTCTCGTGCCGGCCAAGGCACGCGTCGAACGAGAGTGGGAGAAAAGTCTGGGCGCGGACATGGATGGCTCCGATGTGATGCCGGAGGATCCCAGGTCCCGTTCATTCACTCCAACGGAATGATTCGATGCTTCCCATCACTGAAATAGATGAAAGCAGGACCCCTTCAGAGTTTGCGGAGACCCATTTTGGGGGGCCGACAGGCGGATTCACCCGTCGATCCAGCGGGCCGTGATCGTCGTGTCCGCAGCAAGCTCATAGATCCTGACGGAGCCCGTCGCGAGTTCGAGGTGCTCGACCTCCGCGGGGCTCAGGTCTTCAAGCGCCATGACAAGCGCCCGCAGGCAATTGCCGTGGGCGACGACGAGCACGTCCCCGCACATGACCGCCGGCAGGATGGTTCGGAGGTAGCATGGCACGATGCGGGCGACGGTATCGCGCAGGCTCTCACCGTTCGGCGGCGCCTTGGCGTAGGAGCGGCGCCAGGTCTCGATCCGCTCCGCCCCCCAGCGCGCATCGGCGGCGATCTTGTCGAGCCCGCTGAGGTCGCCGTAGTCTCGCTCGTCGAGCGCGGCGAAGCGTTGGGGGACCAATCCGGGTTGCCCGAGCGCATCGAGAATAAGCCGGCCGCTCACGACGGCCCGCGTCAGCGTCGAGGTGAAGGCTGCGGAAAAGCGCCAGCTGCGCTCGGCCAAACGCCGCCCGGCTGCCTCGGCTTCCAAGCAATCCCGTGAACAGGCCGGATCGGTTGGCTACGCTCTGGCCATGCCGGACCAGCACGAGATGTCGCGTGACCGGGGCTTTGCAATCGTGAATCACGTTGTCTCCCGAAGCAGAGCACTTTCGCGCCGGTCGCATCGCCTCTGATGAAGGCGGCATCCGACTTTAACGAACTTCGACCATACGGTGGGTTGGACCGTCCATCCGGAGTCGACGGGTCATCCTAGTGCACTGACGCGGTCGGGTGATTCACGTAGGGCGTGATGCATGCGAGTCTGGGCGATGGCTCAGACGGTCTGTGTACTCCTCGACGACGCCACCAAGTCAGCGCTGACCGAGATCGCCGGAGAGCGATCCCGTCCCCTCAAGCACATCCTGCGAGCCCGGATCGTCCTGCTTTCGGCCGAGCGCCTGACCGTGCAGGAGGTGGCCCGGCAGGCCGGCGTCAGTCGGCCCGCGGTCTGGCGCTGGCAGCAGCGCTTTGCCGAGGAGGGCGTTGAGGGCCTGCTGCGCGACAAGACCCGCCCACCCGGAACCCCGCCGCATTCCACGCGGACGGTGGCGGAGGTGCTGGCACTGACCTGTTCGGAGCCGCCGGACGAGATCACCCACTGGACCGGGCGCGCCGTGGCCGAGCGCGTTGGGATCTCCTTGCGCGCCGTGCAACGGATCTGGGAAGCACACCGCCTGCAGCCGTACCGGGTGCGCACGTTCAAGCGTTCGCACGACCCGGCCTTCGCTGCGAAGGTCGAGGATGTGGTGGGTCTCTACATGAACCCGCCCGCCCATGCCGTCGTGCTGTCCATCGACGAGAAGAGCCAGATCCAGGCCCTGGAGCGCACGCGCCCCGACCAGCCCCTCGGACCCGGGCATCCGGCCGCGCAGACGCACGACTATACCCGCCACGGCACCACGACGCTGTTTGCCGCCCTCGACGTCCTGGATGGCACGGTGCTCGGCCGCTGCATGCAGCGCCATCGCCACGGTGAGTTCATCCGTTTCCTCAACGCCGTCGAGGCCGCGGTCCCTGCGGGCAAGGTGATCCACGTGGTGCTCGACAACTACGGAAGCCACAAGCACCCGAAGGTGCGCGCATGGCTTGCACGCCATCAGCGCTGGACCTTCCACTTCACCCCGACCTCAGCTTCTTGGCTCAACGCGGTCGAAGGCTTCTTCTCCACGCTCACACGCCGCCTGCAACGGGGCACCTTCACCGGTGTCGTCGATCTTCAGGCCGCCATCAAACGCTACATCGCCGAGCACAACCGCAGCGCCCGACCCTTCGTCTGGACCAAACCCGCAGCCGCCATCTTCAACGCCCTCAATCGTGCCCCTGAACCATCCGTCTTAGAGCCCGTCCGATAATGTCCGGCCGGGGTTGAGTGGCCGGGATGGCGGTGATTCCAGAAGGGTGCTGAAGCCTCATCTGGACGTGCCATGTGGA
>NZ_LMRE01000028.1:0-12760 GCF_001424745.1 Methylobacterium sp. Leaf469 | reverse complement strand
GGAAAGCGGCAGCGCCAGGTCAGGAGAACCGCGTCGCGGCCCGCGCGCAGGTCGAACTGCACGCCATCCAGGACCAGCGGATGCTTCGTCGTGGCCCTGTCATCCCGCGCGGTGACACCCAGCATGATACCCGGCAGGCCGCCGGTCAGGTGAGGCGCGTCGGGATGCAGGTTGTCGAGGGTGAAGGCCTCGGTTCCGGCGAGCCACGGCGTGGCGACGAGCCCGGTCGGGGCGCATTGCCAGAAGCGCGGGTCGAAGTCGCGCGGCAGCAGCGGGTGGCGCTCGGCGAGCCATGCTTCGTCGTAGGTGCCCGCATAGCGCTGACGCGGGCGCCACCAGGGCGGAAGGGGACCGAAGCCGGCCGGGGCGGGCAATGCGTTCCAGCGCTCGACCGGTGCATCGACAGCCTCGATCGTGGGGGCCGGGTAGGTCTCGCGATGATCACAGTGCGCGCGGTCGACGAGCCCGAGGCCGAGCGGGTTGTCGGGATGCACCTCGCCCGTCGCTCCGGGCAGCGTCCCGCCGACGGCCGAGGCCCAGGTGAGCGGGACGCGCGCGGCGGGTTCCGGGCCGCTCAGGTCCCAGCCTTCGAGGACCGGCTGCGGATCGCGCTGGAGCAGCCCGCGCCAAGTCCGGCGCGTCCGTGCCTGCCAGCGGCGCGGCCCCATGACGCGAAGGCTTGCATCGATCCGGTTGCCGATCCGGATGCGGCAGACGAAGGGTCCGCCATCCGGGTTCGGGTTCACGGCGTCCCCGAGAAGCGTCACGTCGGTGCCCGGCTTGTAGGGGACGAGATCGCCCTGACGCAGCAGCGATCCCTGTTGGGGCTCGCCGTCGTAGACGTCTTCCCACTGGAAGGGCTCCTGCCGGTCGGCCACGGCGAGCGTCCCGCCGGGTTCGAAACGAAACGTGCCCCGCACCGACACGACACAGTCGAGGTCTCCGTTCTGGTCGAACTGGCGGAAGGCGAAGGCGGAAAAGGCCGTTCGGTTGACGAGTTGCATCGGGACCGTCCGACCGCTCAGTTCAGGTCGATCGGAGCGCCCCGGATCTGGACGTGATCGTCGGCGATGAAGTTGAAGGTCTTGCCGAGGATCAGGACTGTGCCGTCCTTCTTCATCACGAACTTCGACGCACCGACCTCGATAACGAATTCGTCGCCGACAGCGACCTTGTAGTAGTTGCCGACTTGCGTCAGGAACGTCGCTCCGACATGCGTCACCTTCGAGGTGCCGACCTGCTGGACATCCGCAACACCGACGCTGCGCATGCTCATCGATCCGACGATGGTGTTCATCATGCCCGGCAACGAGAACAGGCCGCCCGCAGCCTGGCCCAGGCCGCTGCCCGCCTGCGACAGGGCGGTGCCGGCGTCCGCCCGTGGACTCGGCCCGTTGACCACACCATCCCTGGCTTGAAGACCGCTTCCACCGAGCATTCCCAGGACGGAGCCAGCGAGGCCCGAGGCCATCAATCCCATCGCCTCGCCTGCCACTCCGCCGAGACCCGCGACCTGCGCGGCCTGGCTCATCAGGCCGGCCGTGTGCCCGGCCATACCGGCGAGCGGCGCCATCAGAGCGGCCGCCGTGGCTCCGGTCCCGCCCACTGTCAGGTTCATCGAGCCGCCGATCTCGTGGGTCTGGTTCCGGGCCACCTCCACCGAGCGGTTCGCCCCGATCGAGGCCACCTCGTTGGCATCGACCCGCTTGGTCTTGTCGTTGAGCACCCGGGTGGTGTGGTCCTTCTGGGCATGGAAGAACATGTTCTCCCGGCCGGCATCGTCCTCCAGGCTCATCTCATTGAAGCCCTTGCCCTTATGGGTGTCGGAGCGGAACGTCATGCGGGTCTTGTTGGCCGGCAGCTTGTAGGGGACCGGATTGTTGGGGTTGGGCACGATGCCGACCACGATCGGCCGGTCGGGGTCGCCCTCCTGGTAGGCCACCAGCGCCTCCATGCCGATGCGCGGGATGATCTGCTGGCCCCAGCTGCCCCCACCCCAGCTCTGCGACACCCGCACCCAGCCGGTGTCGGTCCCGTCGGCCTTCGCCCGCCGGTCCCACGGGAAAGTCAGCTTCACGCGCCCGAACGTATCCGTGTGGATCTCCTCGCCCGGCGGGCCCGCGATCCGGGCGATCTGCAGCCCGTCGATGCGCGGGCGCGGCGTCCCCCGGTGCGGCGTGGCCGGCAGGTGCGCGGGCATCACCGCGAACTCGTTCTCTCCTCGGCCCGGTGCAGGATSCGGSTSAYCACCTGCGCCGCGTAGACGTGCTCCGGGTGCGCCACCTCGTAGGGGGTGAAGCGATGCCCGGCCGCGAGGCCGCGCACCGACGAGCGGCCCTCGATGCGGTCGAAGTCGGTCTCGGTCGCCTGCACCCGCAGGCGGGTCGCCGCCTCGCCGGCCTCCGGCGACAGGAACCGGCCGGGATACTCGTAGAGCTCGTAGGCCGCGTTGCCCGGCACGCTGACCAGGGAGGGGGTCGCCGTCTGCAGGCGGGTGTTGGGGGTGGTGAACTCCCAGTCGCCCCCCGCCCGCTTGCCGGGGGTGAAGCGCATCTGCCGGCGCCAGTCGTGGATGTGCTCGGCATCGGCCGAGCCGAAGGCGAGRCGCACCCGCTCGGGGTCGCCGTCGCGGTAGGCCGAGGCATGGTCGCCCACCACCAGGGTGTGCCGGCCCGCGGCGTGGACGAAGTAGTAGAACGTGCCGTCCTCCTCCAGCCGCCGCAGCAGGTAGGCCAGATCCGTCTCGTTCCACTGCACCGCGTAGGGCTGCACAGGGTCTCGAGCACCTGGAGCGTGGTCCGATCGCGAAAGATCCTGCAATCCGACCGCTGGCTCATCAGCCACAGGCGCGGRCGCAGGGTCAACGCGTACTGACGCGCGCCGCGGGTGACGATCGGGCCCTCGTGCAGCTCGGTCACGAGCCCGTTCCAGACCCGGGGCGTGCCGTCCGCSAGSGTCAGGGACAGATCGGCGRCGGTGCCGACGATCTCGTCCGCCCGCACGGTCTCGCGCTGGGCCCGCACCGTGGCGCGCAGGGTGAACAGCGCCGACAGGCCCTCCTCGACCTCCAGCCGCTCCAGCAGCAGCGCGTCCTCGCCCAGCACCGTCGCGATCGACAGAAGACGACCCGCCTGCGTGTAGCGGACATGGGGCTCCATCGGCGGNTCCAGCCGCTCCAGCAGCAGCGCGTCCTCGCCCAGCACCGTCGCGATCGACAGAAGACGACCCGCCTGCGTGTAGCGGACATGGGGCTCCATCGGCGGGTCTCCGGACCGTCAAGCTGACGACACCGCATACCACCTGCGATTGTGTTCGTCATCCGGGTTTCTCGGTACACGACCCCAAGAGGAGGTGTGACAGGTTGATCCTGAAGCCATCGGGCTGTTTCGTTCAGGCGTCGAGGATGAACTCTGTGGGTGTCAGGCCGTACAGCGCCTTGTGTCCGCGGTCATGGTTGTGGTCATCGACGAACAGATGCAGATACGCCCGAAGCTGAGCATGGCGGTCGTAGTGGTCGCGTGTGATCGTCGTATCCTCGATCATACGGTTTGCTGCTTCGCGCTGCCCTCCGGGGCAAACGCTGGACTTACCCGTTGGCCCAAGAGTGGTTCACCTTGGTCAACCGATGGTCGATGCCATGCTCGTCGCAGACGCGATCGAATATGTGCTGGCTGGCGTAGACGTCCCGTCGGCGTGACGTGACCTGAATGCCGTCGTGGGTGAGCACGGTGTGGATACGGTAAGGCACCGCTTCGATGAAGTCGCGGAGGAACCGAGCAGCCTCCATCGTACCGACGCTCTCCACCAGCAGCACGAAGGCGAACTGGATCGCGCGACGGATTGCCTCCGTCGTGGTGGCATTTCCACGGAGAACCTACCCAGTAGCCTATCCCTTGCGACAGGGTACTCGACCGTATCGTTACACCGCGGGATCAAATCCTTTCAGGCGATCCACTGGTCCAAAGTGCCGCTGCCGATGATGGCAATGGGCGGGCCCGTCTCGGGAGTGCTGAAGCCGCTCATGTATCCGTCCTCGGATGGCATGGGGTTATTCACGGGAATCTCTCACCGCCGGCTGGCCATGACGGCGCGGCAATCCGGACTGAGACGCGAGCTGTTCGTGAGGAGGCAGTCGGTGATCGCCCGCCGGTCCGGGATGAGTGTGCGGCACAGCCGGAGGACGTCCGGTGTGCAGGCGCGCCTTTCGGCGGCGGTGTCGGCGTGGAGACTGTCATCGCCGGCGCTTGCCGGCGTCGCTGCAGCGGCAGCCAGCAGGACACAGGCGACGGCACTTCGGACGAAGTGTCTTGATGTGCATTCGGATGTCCTCATCCCCAATCTCCTTCGGTCCGCCCGAAATGAGCGTCTGGTCGCCGGAACGCCATCAAACGAGAGCGTCGCGGCCCTTCCATGGAAACCATATGGTTTCCTTCCAGAAGTTGGCAAGCTGTCTTTCGGAACATGGATTCCGGTATGGCTCCCGATCCTGTGATGGAGCACGGGGCGAGCGACGACTCAACGATGCGAATCATTTAGGTTTTCATCATTCTCCAGTTATAATCGGGTCTGCGCTATGGGCTTCTGTCGCCCGGCCGAGCAATGTCGCATACCGGTCATTCCTGGAAACCATACGGTTTTTGATTACGTGATCTAGTCGATGCGAGGCGCCACGATGCGGAGAGGCGGAGGGGGAATGCCCATGCCAGAGTCTGAGGAGGCCGCCTCGGTCCCACGGGTCGCCAAGGACGATCAGACCTACGCTCGGCTCGTGGCCGTAGCCCGGGCGGAGTTCCTCGGCTCGGGTTTCGCGGGCGCGACGGTTGCTTCCATCGCCGCCAAGGCGGGGATCTCGAAAAAGACGGTCTACCAGTATGCGGCGTCCAAGGAGGCGCTCATGTACGAGGTGGTGGCGGACGCATGCCAAACGCTGTTCAGCGCGATCTTCACGTCAGCCAGTTCCGACCTCGTTCGTTCGGAGGTCGCGCACTGCCTCATCGAGTTCTGCTTGCTGTCGACCTCGGAGGATGGCGTCACGGCCCACCGCCTCGCCATCGGGGAGGCCCGGCAATTCCCGAAGATGGCGCAGGCGTACAAGGACGCCCTCGAAGCTTACGTGATCGAGCCCCTCGCGGCATGGGTACGCCGGCAGAACGATCTCGGTCGGCTGCGGGCGGACGACCCGAAGCTCGCTGCAGATATGCTGGCTTGCATGGTCGTCAGCCCGTTCGTACGCGATCTCAGCCTGGGGGTTCGGCCGAAGCCAACGCGAGACGAGATCGAACGTACGGTCAGCACGGCACTGAACCTATTCCATGCCGGCGTTGCCGCGCGCCTGGACTGAGCGGATCGAAGGCTCGTTCGGCCAACAAGGAACGTAGCCGCGCGTCGGGTCGAATTCAGGCGAATGTAACGGCACGTCGGAGACGAAGAACCGCCCGCGACGGATGAAGGAATGAACGTCCGCCTACAGGCGCGTCGTGAATCGCTGATTTTGACTTAGCACCCCCTGGGCATTTTGATGTCGGTGGGCAGCTGGAAGCGCCTTCGGCAATGGTGGCACAGGACGAGTGGGACGAGGCCGGCAAACAGCAGTCCGATGACGGCCTGCCGCGCACCGGCGGCGGACAGGTCGCACGTCGGCCCCGTAGATCTTCCGGTTCCTCACGATGCCGACCGCCCAGCACAGACCCCGGGGGTAGAACGGCGCCCAGGTCCGTCGGGTCTTGCGCCCCATCACCCTAAGGAACGCACCAGCCAGGTATCGAGCCCGCCCGTCCCCTCGCCCTGAAAACCCGGCGTCCCCCGTCCGACCGGGTCGGTGGCATGATCCGACGCCTCGTGGTTCGGACGACGGATCATTTCAACGAACGGATTCCTGGACGGCTGACGCGCCACGGGTCTTTCCCGCCCCCTGTGACGTAGCGGATTCGCCCGTTTGGCGTCAGGCCGTGCCGCAAATCCCTTTGCGCAGGACGTTTCGCTCCGGATGCGGAGGGACGAAGAAGATCGTCTTCCGCCAAGAGCAATATTCGGAAGACGATTCCATTGAATTCGATTGATTAATCCTACACTATACAGCATAAGATCGATGAAGACCCAATTTTTATCCAGTCCGTAAAGGACACGGTCATAGCGTTCGCCTGTGGATCGGATACCCGTGCCATCACCCCAACTCGCCTTCGATGCCATCGGATTCCGGCATGGCGGCCGGCCGATCCTCGAGGGGATCTCGCTGCGGATCGCCCCCGGTGAGCGGATCGGCATCGTCGGGCGGTCCGGCGTCGGCAAGTCGACCCTGCTGCAGATCGCCGCCGGCCTGGTCCCGCCATCCTCCGGTGGTCTGACGATCGACGGTACCCGCGTGAAAGGGCCCGTTCCCGGGGCCACGATGATGTTCCAGCGGCCCGCCCTGCTGCCCTGGGCGAGCGTCCTCGACAACGTACTCCTGCCGGCCCGCCTGTCCGGCCAACCCCTAGAAAGCCCCGGGGGCGACCGCGCGGACGCACTGCGCATCCTCGGCGAAGTCGGCTTGGCGGACAGGGTCGATGCCAAGCCGCATGAGCTCTCGGGCGGGCAGCAGCAGCGCGCGGCCCTGGCGCGGGCGCTCGCGAGCCGGCCGCGCCTCCTTCTCCTCGACGAACCGTTCTCCGCCCTCGACCCCGAGATGCGGGCCGCCCTGCGCGCGGACGTGAAGCGCCTTGCGAGCGAGCGTGGCCTGACGCTCGTGATCGTGACCCACGATCCGGCCGATGTCGCCGGTCTGGCCGAACGTACCCTCGTTCTCGCAGGCGCCCCCGCCGGCATCGTCGCGGATTTCCCCGTTCGATCCGAGGTCGAGCTGAGGACTCGGCTCGGCGCACCACTTCTCCCCGTCGACCGCGAAGCGGCGTGAACCGGACCCTCGTGATGACAGCCCCAGACGACCTCTCCGTCCTGTGGACGCATGAATGGGCGCGCGCGGACTGGACCCGCCGCGACACCCTCGACGGCCTCGCGCGCGGCGGCCTCGCCGCCCTGCTGGGTGGTGCCGGCCTCGGCCTGTCAAGCCGGGCCGTGCACGCGGCCGACGACGATGTGGTGCGTATCGGCTACCTTCCGATCACAGATGCCGCCGCCCTCCTGGTCGCCCATGCCAAGGGCTATTTCGAGGAGGCCGGCCTCAAGGTGGCCGAGCCGACCCCCGTGCGGTCCTGGTCGGCCCTGGTCGAGGGCTTCGCGGCCGGCAAGTTCAACCTCGCCCACCTCCTAAAGCCCATCCCGGTCTGGATGCGCTACAACAACAAGTTCCCCGTCAAGGTTCTGGCCTGGGCCCACACCAACGGCTCCGGCATCGTCGTCGGGGGCAGGAGCGGCATCACCGACTTTAAGGGCCTTGCCGGCAAGCGGGTCGCGGTTCCGTACTGGTACTCCATGCACAACGTGGTGCTGCAATACGCACTGCGTGAATCCGGGGTCACGCCGGTGATCCGGGGCGATGCGGGCCCGGGCGAATGCGCCCTCCAGATCCTCCCGCCACCCGAGATGCCGGCGGCGCTGGCGGCCGGCAAGGTCGACGGCTACATCGTGGCCGAGCCGTTCAATGCGCTCGGCGAGATCAAGGCCGGCGCCCGGATGCTGCGCTTCACCGGGGACATCTGGAAGAACCACCCCTGCTGCGTGGTCGTCGCCCATGAGCGGACTACGGTGGAGCGCCCCGAATGGACGGGCAAGGCCATCGACGCCATCGTGCGCGCGCAAGCCTATGCCTCCGCCAACAAGGAGGCCGTGGCCCGGCTCATCTCGAAGGACGGACGCGGCTACCTGCCGATGGCCGCCGACGTGGTGGTCAAGGCGATGACCGATTACGGTCCCGCCTACGCGGCGAGCGGGGCCATCCGCCACGCGGACTGGGCGGCGAGCCGCATCGATTTCCAGCCCTGGCCCTATCCGTCCGCGACCCGCCTGATCGTCGAGGCCATGGGCCGGACCGTGGTGGAGGGCGACGCCACCTTCCTGAACGGGCTCGATCCGGATTTCGTCGCGCGCGACCTCGTCGACGACCGCTTCGTGGCCGCATCCCTCAAGCGCTTCCCCGATGCGTTCCCCGGGTCCGGCCCCGACCGCACCGAGACGCTGTCGCTATGACCGGAGGCCTCCTGAAGACCGCCGCATCGGACATCGGCGGCCTCACGTCCGCGCGTGCCTGGCCGGAGCGCCGACTCTTCGCCGGCCTGCTGCATCGGACAGCGCCGCTCCTCGGTCTTGGCACCCTCCTGGTGCTCTGGTTCGCGGCCGGCCGCCTCCTCGCGAACGATCCGGCCTACACCGCCTTCGCGGGGTTCGCTCCCGGCCCGACCCTCGCGTCGTTCGCCGATCTTCTCACCTCCGGCGAGGCCTGGCGGGCCGCGCTGCCGAGCCTTGCCCGGATCGGACAGGGGCTCGCCTACGCCTTCGTGCTTGGGGTGCCGTTCGGATTGCTCGTCGGGGCCTCGCCGCTGGCCGAACGCGCCCTGCAGCCTCCCTTCCAACTCCTGCGCATGGTCTCGCCGCTGGCCTGGATGCCGGTGGCGGTACTGGCCTTCCCGACCTGGGAGGGCGCCATCGTGTTCCTCATCGCGGCCGCCGCGATCTGGCCGATCCTGTTCTCGACGGCAGCCGGCGTGAAGCGGATCGATCCGATCTGGCTCACCCTCGCGCGCAACCTCGGCGGCGGCCGGATCGCCACCCTGCGCCGGATCGTGATTCCGGCCGTGCTGCAGGACATCCTCACCGGCCTGCGCCTGGCACTCGGCGTCGCCTGGATCGTCCTCGTGCCGGCCGAGTATCTCGGGGTCACCAGCGGCCTCGGCTACGCCATCAACGATGCGCGCGACACCCTCTCGTACGACCGCTTGGCGGCCCTCGTCCTGCTGATCGGAGTGATCGGCTACGCCCTCGACGGCGGCCTCGGACGACTCGCCGCCCGTGCCCGCTGGATTCCCGCGACCTGAAAGGAACGCCCATGTTGTCCGCCTCCGTGAGAGAGATCGTCCAGACCTTCGAGACCATCGACCGGGATGCCCTGGCGGCCCTGTCGGAGAAGGGCCGCGCCGATCCGACGGCCGTTCGCACGGTGCGCGCCCGGACCATCGCCGAGGGTCGGCGCTTCCGCCATCTCAACTACGTGCGCAACCTCGACGCCCACGTGGTGGACGAGCCGCCGGGCCTCCTCGGCGACGACACCGCCCCGAACCCCACCGAGGCGCTGCTCGCAGCCCTCGGCACCTGCGTGGCGGTTGGCCTCCAGGCCAACGCGGTCGCGCGCGGCTGGACCGTGCGCAGCATCGAGATCGAGAGCGAGGGCGCTATCAACATCACCTCGGTCTGGGGGACGGGCGACCTGTCGCCGAAGGCCGTTGGCCTCACCGCCGTGCGCCTGACCGTGCATCTCGACATCGAGGGTGCGAGCCAAGCCGAACTCGACGAGCTCGTGGCCCATGCGGGTGACTGGTCGCCGGTGCTCAACACGGTCAGGAATCCCGTCGCCGTCAGCCTCGTCCGCAATCGATGAGCGCGGCCCTCGCCCGCACCGCGGCGCTGCCCGAAGCCCCTCGGGACGTCGCCGGCGTCGTGCGTGACGAACTCGGGCCCCGCGTCGGTGCGATCGACGGGGGACTCTATCCGGACGGCGTGCTGCGCGGCCTCGGCGCAGCCGGGGCCTATGCCCACCACGCGCAGGGCACGCCCGCGGGACTGATCCGGGCCGTGGAAGCGATGGCGGCGGTGGGGTCCGCCTGCCTGTCGACGGCCTTCTGCGTCTGGTGCCAGGACGCCCTCGCCTGGTACCTCGCCCACGGCGACGCGCCGGCCCGCGACCGCCATCTGGCCGGCATCACCAGCGGCGTACGCCTCGGCGGCACCGGCCTGTCCAATCCGATGAAGGCGTTCGCCGGCATCGAGCCCCTCGCCCTCACGGGTCGACGGGTGCCGGGCGGCTACCGGGTGCGCGGGCGCCTGCCCTGGGTCTCCAATCTCGGACCCGGCCACCCCTTCGCCAGCATCTTCGCCCTCGACGACGGCCGCCGCGTCATGGCGGTGTTCGCGGCAGGCCAGGAGGGTGTCGCCATCGCGGCCAATGCCCGATTCGTGGCGCTTGAGGGCACCGGGACCTACACGGTGATGGTCCGCGACGCCTTCGTGCCCGACGACGACGTGATCGCCCCCGACGCCGCGGCCTTCGTGCCCCGCATCCGCAACGGCTTCGTGCTGCTCCAGGCCGGCATGGGACTGGGGCTCGCCCGTGGCGTCGCCGCGCTGATGCGCGCGGATGCCCGGGGCAGCCGGGACGGCGCGGCGCTCCCGCTCGGGGCCGAGGGAATCGACGCGCGGGCGGCCGACCTGGGGACGCGGCTCGTGCACGCGGCCGAACGCCATGCCGACCCGGCGGCGGGCGCCTTTCGCGAGACCCTGCGCCTGCGCCTCGACATGTCCTGGCTCGCCCTGGAGGCGGCACAGGCCGCCATGCTCCAGTTCGGCGCGCGCGGCTATCTCGAGGGCTCCGAACCCTTCCGGCGCCTGCGCGAGGCGCAGTTCGTGGCCATCGTCACGCCCTCGGTGAAGCACATCACCCGGGAACTCGCGAGGGCGTGACGGGCCTGCCTCGCGGCCGGACCTTGGCCGATGCCGCCCGGACCCGGCACCATCCTGCGGCCGGTCCTGGCCCCGGGCGCGCCGCGCCGAACCAGTTCCGGTCGGGGAGCCAAGGCTTCACCCTGTCGAGGGTCCCGGTCCGTCGCAGGTGCGCGCTGCAGCACCGTCGACCACCCTGTGCGAAAGTGCGCCGGACGAGCGGGTCGGCTAGGCCCGGGCGCTCTGGGCATTCTCGAACAGTGAAAAGGCCCTGAGGGCACCGGCGACGGCGCCGTCGGCATCCGAGGCGGGCCGGGTTTCGAGCCATGCGGCGAAGCTCGGCCACAGGCGCTGACCCTCGCCCTGCCGAAGGAAGCGGGTGTTGTCCCGAACCGTCGCATCGGGGCTCGCAAGGGCCTGGCGCAGGAGCATCTGGCCCCCGAGACGCGAGCCCTCGAGAACGTAGAGCAGCCCCGCGACCTCGGCCGGCGGCTGCGCGCGGGACATCGCCGGCGCAGGCGGGGCGGGATGCCCCAAGGCCGCCAGGTCGGCCCGGATCGCGTCGGTGCGGCGGCGCGCCGGCCAATCGGGGGGCAGCGCTTCGGGAGGCGACGCGGCGAGGTCCGCCTCCAGGGGCACCAGGGCTGCCGCCATGGCGGCGAGGAACCCGACATAGGCTCCCCGTTCCTGGAGATCGTGGCCGGCCCAGCCGGAATCGAGGCGGTGGTGCGCATCCGACGTCGCCCGCCGCAGGAGACCGCGCAGGCCCTGATCGACCACCCGCGCGCGCGCCGCGTCCTCGCGTCCCATCCCTTCGGTCATGTTCGGCCGTCGCTGCCCTATATGCGGGAGGTCGCTTCCGTCAGGCGGTGACCGCCCGAACCGAGTGGTGATCCCGATGTGGTATCTCTATGGTCTCGCGCTTGTGGCCGGCATTGCCAACGCCGTCCAGGGCGGCACGAACGCCACCCTCTCCAAGGCCCTCGGCCAGCCCTTCGCCGCCGGGCTCGCGGTGGCCCTCGGCACCGGGACCACCCTGCTGTTCATCGGCCTCGTCTCCGGCCGTTTCAGCCTGCCGAGCCTCGCGCAGGCCGCGCAGGTGCCGGCCTGGGCTTGGTTCGGCGGATGCCTCGGTGCCCTCGTGGTCCTGTCGCAGTTCTTCGCCGCGCAGGCCATCGGAGCAGCTCCGTTCCTGGCGATCCTCGTCACGGCCGGCGTCGCCACCTCCATCGTCCTCGATCATTTCGGTTGGATCGGTTTTGCCGTCCACGCGGCGAGTCCGTGGCGGATCGTCGGGGGCGTGCTGATGGTCCTGGGCGTCACCCTCGTGGCCCTGTTCTGAAACCCGGCGGTCTCGCGTCGCGCGCCCCCTTGCCTTCCCGGCGCGAAACGGCGAGGTCCCCCGGAATCGTACAGCGCGGGTCGCCCATCAACACGGCCCCATGAGAAGCGTCCCATGAACATCTTTCAGGACATCGTCGCCCGCTTCAGCCAGACCGTCACCGCCTATGCGGGCGACACGGCCCTGATGCAGGCCATGGTCTCGGCCGCCGCCAACGTCATCGTCGCCGATGGGGAAGTGGCGAGCGAGGAGTTCGACACGGCGCTCGCCGGCATCCAGGCCAATCCGATCCTCGAGAAGGGCTACGACCGCCTGATGCTGGAGAGCGAGCTCTACGACGGCATCGCCCGGGCGCGGACCCGCGCCGGACGGGCGGAGAACCTCCGCCGCGTCGGCGGCATCCTCGGACGCGGCGAGACGGAGCGCGCCGCCGCCTTCCTGATCGCCGCCGACGTCGCCGATCACGACGGCATCTCCCCCCTCGAAGCGACGGCGCTGGACGAGATCGCCGAAGCGCTGGGCGTCGACAAGGCGGCCCTGCTCGAAGCGTCTCCGATCAAGCGTTCCATCGGGTGAGGGGGCTCCGGCACGGCGGCCCGGGGACGATTGTCGGCAAAGCCCTTGATCAAAGGACGGCAAGCCTCTAAGCGAGCCGCGTCTTTCGCCCGGCTCGATTAAGTTTTCGAGCGACTGACCGGGCGCCCGCTCGTGTGAGCTTGCCGCAGGAAAGAGACGATGGCCAAAGAGAAATTCGCTCGTACGAAGCCGCACTGCAACATTGGCACGATCGGTCACGTGGACCACGGCAAGACGTCGCTGACGGCGGCGATC
>NZ_LMRE01000027.1:0-10816 GCF_001424745.1 Methylobacterium sp. Leaf469 | reverse complement strand
CCCTCGCGTTTGAACTCGGGGGTGAACTCGCGTCTCGTCTTGGCCATCAAACACCTTCCCCGCCCGCAAGGAGCGTATCAGAGGTGTCCGTGAAAGCGGGGGAGGATCAGTCGTCACATAGGTCGAGAAGCCGACCGCGAAAGGCGCCACGAGAATGAGTAGAGACGGCTGCAGGGCGGACGGCAGTGGGGCATCGAACAGAAGCCGTGACACGATCATCGTGAACAGCGGAACCGCGAAGAAAAGGCCGACCGAGAGGCCGAGCACCATGACACCGTGTGTATGCGGCAAGCCGAGCGAGGGCAGGGCCAGCGGCAGGTCAAGAAGGCCGACCACCGGGACGATCCAGGCGGGTGTCGCATGGGCGGCGACCTGGCGTTCGCTCAGCCAGCGGGTCACGATCGCCCATGCGAAGACCAGCATGCCGACAGCGCCCAGGATCCACATCCCTTGAGCGAGACGGAGATGGATGGGTGCGAGCACGATCGGCAAAAGAAGCAGGCTGATCAGCAGGGTTCCGAACAGATTGCCGGCGATCGGATGCCGGAACTCGGCCAGGACTGCGTCCGGCGCGGTGACGAGCTTCACCGCGTAGCCGAGGGTCATGGTGACGAAGGCCGCCACCGCCGCCCAGCCGATGGCATCGGCCAGCACGGCCGGTGCGCCGTAGCGGGCTTCGGCGAGGCGCCAGGCGAAGCTGAGACCGGTCAGCCCCATCACCGAGGCGAAGAGGCCGACCGGCAGGTAATCGAACTGCCGCCAGTCCATGCGTGGGATCGTCGGCAGACCGATCGGCGTCGGCTTCGAGGAAGCATCGGACATGGGATGGCTCCGGATTGGGGAGGTCGATGATCAATCGGCAGCGGCGGGCGTTCTCGCGATCTGCGCTTCGAGGTCCGCGATCCTCGCATGGAGCGGAGCAACGGCCGTCGCGATTTCCGCCTCGCTGAAGCGCGGGGTGATGTGTTGCGGGCAGTTCCAGTCGAACGCCTCGACCGTCACGAGAGCGAAGCGTTCCACCCGCGCCCGGTAGCCGGGCGCGGCCAAGCGAGCGGCGAGGTCCGGGCGCTTGCTGCCGTCGACGAGGCGCAGGCGGCCGAGCACCTTGAGACGCCGCCGGTTCGGATAATCCATGAAGATCATCGCCACCCGGTCGTTCGTGGCGGCATTGCCCACCGAGACGTACTGGCGGTTGCCCGCGAACTCGGCCCAGCCCAGCGTCCGGTCGTCGATGCGCGTCACGAATCCGATCGGCCCGCCGCGGTGCTGGACGTAGGGCCAGCCGGTCTCGGAGACGCTGGCGAGATAGAAGCTGTCGCGCGCGGCGATGAAGGCGCCCTCGCGTGCGGTGAGCGAATCGTCCGGCACCATCGCGGCGCCGGCATCCGCATAGGCCTCGCGCGAGCCCATGCGAGCCTGCTCCGCCTGGACGGATGGAGTGAAGGCGAGATCAAAGAAGCGGTGTCTCATCGCGGACCTCCTGCGACGTGGGCCAAATCGGCGCCGTGGCCGAGCCCGTTCAGGCCCGGTCGGCAGCCGCTCTGGGCATGGGTGGTTCAGTGGGACGACAGGCTGCGGTCAAGGAAGTCGCGCATCAGCGGCGCGATGACGTCGAGCTTATCTTCGAGCGCGAAGTGTCCCGTGTCGAGCAGGTGAATTTCGGCGTCCGGCAGGTCGCGAAGGTAGGGATGCGCACCCTCGGCCGGGAAGATCGTGTCGTTCCGGCCCCAGACGATCAGCGTCGGCGGCTGATGCGCACGGAAGAACGCCTGGAATGCGGGATAGAGCGGAACGTTCGTGCCGTAATCGCGGAACAGGTCGAGCTGGATATCCTTGTTGCCGGGACGATCGAGAAGCGCCTGATCGTGGCGCCAGTTATCGGGATCGATGCGCGAGACGTCGGCGACGCCGTCGACATACTGGAACCTCGTCGTGTCCGGAGCGACGAGGACCGACAGGGCCTCGCGGTTCGCTTTGGAATCATCGGCCCAGTAGGCCTTTATCGGGTCCCAGAACGCCAGCAACCCCTCCTTGTAGGCGTTGCCGTTCTGAACCACGAGGGCGGTGACGCGCTCCGGATGCTTCAGGGCGAGGCGATAGCCGACGGGCGCCCCGTAATCCATCACGTAGAGGGCATAGCGCGTCGCCCCAAGGCGGCCGAGCAGTTCGTCCACGATGTCGGCAAAATGCGCGAAGGTGTAGGCGAAGGTCTTGTGGTCCGGAGCGTCGCTCTCGCCGAAACCCGGATAGTCCGGCGCAATGACGCGATAACGGTCGGCGAGGAGCGGGATCAGGTTGCGGAACATGTGCGACGAGGTCGGAAAGCCGTGGAGCAGGACGACGACCGGCGTATCGGCCGAACCGGCTTCCCGGTAGAAGACGTCGACGCCGTCGATCGTAGCCGTGCGATGATGGATCACGGGGATGGCCGGGTGGGCCAATCTCCTCGACGCCGCGGCCTGTATGGCGAGGGCGGATGCCGACAGAAGGGCCGTGACGATCAGATCGGTCATCGTTATTCTCCTCGAAGAGGGCCGGTGCGTGATGCGTTCCGGCTTCCGAGGAGAGATTTAGGCTCATCCGCATTTTGGTATAAGCCTATGCGTTCGGGAGTTTCACTTCCGAAAAATGGAAGGCTGTGACAGTCGTCAGAGGGCAGCCATGCGGGCTCGAAGCTTCGGAACGCTCCAATCGAGGAAGGCCCGCACCTTGAGCGGCATGAGCCCCTGTTCCGGATGGACGAAGCTGACCGGCAACGGCTCGGGCTCGTAGCTTTCCAGGATGAGCTTGAGCGCGCCTGATCGGATCTCCGAGGCGACCTGATACGAAAGCACGCGGGTGACGCCGAGACCGGCCAGCGCCGCGTCGACGGCGGCTTCCGCGGTATTGACGGTCAACCGGGCGCGGACCGGAACGGTGATCGTCTTGGCGCCCTGCTGGAAGCGCCATTCCGGGGCGGCGGGAAAGCCCTGGAACGTCACGGCTTCGTAGGTGCTCAGTTCCTCGGGCGCGCTCGGCACGCCACGGCGCGCGAGGTAGGCCGGGCTCGCGCAAACGACACGGCGGACCGAGCCGAGGCGCGTGGCCAGGAGTGCGCTGTCGGCCAGAGGGCCGATCCGCAGAGCGATGTCCACGTGATCGTCGACGAGATTCATCTGGCGATCGATGAGGAGCAGCCGAACGTCGATCTCGGGATGCGCGGTCAGGAACTCCGTGGCCACCGGAACGACGTGCCGACGGCCGAAGACGATTGGGGCGGTGACGAAGAGTTCACCGCGCGGTGTCGTGTACTCGCCCGCAGCCGCCCGCTCGGCCTCCTGCACCTGTTCGAGAATGCGTTTGCAAGCCGTGACGTAGGCTTGTCCGCTCGGCGTCAGATCGATCCGGCGGCTCGTCCGGTTCAGGAGGCAAGTTCCCAGGTGGCGTTCGAGATCGGAGACCTTGCGACTCACCGTGGTGAGGGGAAGGCGCAGCCTGCGCGCGCCGCCGGACAGGCTGCCCTCCTCGATAACGGCGAGCAGCACGGACATGGCGTCGAGTCGGTCCATGTCCCCATCTGTAAACCGAACGCTAAGGTATAAAAATACGACAGCGGCACTATTTTCGAAGGCGCCACGAATGGCTTCCACTCGGCCCCAACAGCGAAAGCTGGCCGCCTACCCGTAAGCCGACGTTCCGCACCCGACTCAACCTCGCCGCTTCAAGACGATTCCCGGCCACCACGAAGCGGACGTCGGTTCGAATTCCTTTGAGCGTTGCCATCCACGGAGCGTTCCCTGTCGTCCGTGACGGCGCTGCAAATATGTTAGCCCCACGAACCCACGCCGGCTTCGCGCCTATGTGAGACCGAAACTTGGAATTGTTCGCACTTAAGTGCATCCTTCCTGCTGGCCGGGCCGGCTCGCTAGAACAATAAAGCGAGACGCTCGGCCGTGGAGGAAACATGAACGAGATCGTCAAGCCCGATTCCCTGCTCGTCGCCGAGGCCGAGAGCATCACCGAGACCTTCTTCGGCGGCTGCCCGCACGACTGCCCGGACACCTGCTCAATGATCTTCGAGGTCAAGGACGGGGAGCTGCTCGGCGTCCGCGGCAACCCGGATCATCCGATGACCCGCGGCGGCCTCTGCGTGAAGCTGAAGGATTACGAGAAGCGCCATTACCATCCCGATCGGCTACTCTACCCGATGAAGCGGGTCGGGCCGAAAGGCTCCAAGCAGTTCGAGCGCATCACCTGGGACGAGGCGCTGGACACCATCGTCACGCGCTGGAAGGCGATCATCGACCAGTACGGGCCCGAGGCCATCGCGCCCTACAGCTACCTCGGCAACCAGGGCTTGGTGCACGGGCTGAACGGCGGCGACGCGTTCTTCAACCGCATGGGCGCCACGGTGACCGAGCGCACCTTCTGTGGCGAGGGCTCGTGCACGGCCTGGCTGCTCACCGTCGGCCCGACCGCCGGGCTCGATCCAGACAGCTACATCCACTCGAAGTACATCGTGATTTGGGCCTGCAACTCGGTCAGCACGAACCTGCACCACTGGGCCATCGTGAAGGACGCCCAGAGACAAGGCGCCAAGGTCGTCGTCATCGACACCTACGCCTCACGCACCGCCAAGGCGGCCGACTGGCACATCGCGCCGAAGCCCGGCACGGACGGCGCGCTCGCCATGGCGCTGATCAACTCGATCATCGAACAAGGCCTCGTCGACCAGGACTACGTCGACAACTACACGGTCGGCTTCGAGGAGCTGAAGGAGCGGGCGAGCACCCGCACGCCGGAATGGGCCGCCGAGATCACCGGCGTCCCGGCCGAGGACATCCGCAAGCTCGCCCGCGAGATGGCGACCGAGCAGCCGGTGGGCATCCGCATGGGCGTGGCGCTGGAGCGGCATTATGGCGGCGGACAGACCATCCGGGCGGTGTCATCCATCCCGGCGCTGACCGGCGCCTGGCGCCATGTCGGCGGCGGCGTTACGCAGTTCGGGGTCTGGGAGCATCCTTACAAGTTCGACGTGATGTGCCGACCCGACCTGATCCCGGAGGGGACCCGCGTCATCAGCAACCTGCACATCGGGCGGGCGCTGACCGGCGAGCTGAAGCTCGACCCGCCGATCATGTCGATGATGTGCTGGAACTCGAACCCGGTCACGCAGGCGCCCGAGACCGACAAGATCGTCGCCGGGTTGATGCGCGAGGACCTGTTCATGGTCTCTGCCGAGCACTTCATCTCCGACACGGCGTCCTACGCCGACATCGTGCTTCCGGCGACGATGGGGGCGGAGATGGAGGACATGATCCTGTCGTGGGGTCACCTTTACTTGACATACAACACCAAGTGCGCGGACGCCCCCGGTGAGGCGATCCCGAACAACGAGATCTTCCGCCAGCTCGCGGCCCGGCTCGGGTTCGAGGAAGAGAACTTCAAGTGGACCGACACGGAGTGCCTGGAGCACTACGTCGACTGGAACGCCCCGGCCTGCGAGGGCATCGACCTCCAGTACATGCGCGAGCACGGCTTCGCCCGGCTGAATGTCGGCACGCCGGACGACCGTGCCCCGCACAGGGAAGGAAACTTCCCGACGCCGACCGGCAAATGCATGTTCATGGTCGAGGGTGCCACGAACTTTGTCGCGCCGCCGTTCCGGCAGATGTACGAGGGCTTCCAGCCCGGCGAAGCGCTCGATCCCCTGCCCGACTATCTCGGCCCGCGGGAATCCCACACCAACGACCCGGAACTCGCCAGGCGCTTCCCGCTCAATATCGTCTCTCCCAAGAGCCACTACTTTCTGAACTCCTGCTACGCGAACATGGAAGACAAGCAGAAGGGCCAGGGCGAACAGTTCGTGATGATCAGCCAGCATGATGCCGACGCACGTGGCATCCGTGATGGCGACAGAGTGCAGGTTGCCAACGACCGGGGGGCCTTCAAGGGCGTGGCGCGCATCACCGAGGACGTGAAGGCCGGCATCGTGGTGGCGACGCTGGGCTACTGGCGCCAGCTCAACGAAGGCACGGTCAACAGCATCTCGTCGGGGGCCTTCACCGACATGGGCCACGCCCCGTCGTTCTCGGACAACCTCGTCGAGGTTGCCCGGGCGAACTGAAGTCGCCGATTGGCTGAGCAACAAACGGGCGTCCTACGGGACGCTTGTTCCTGATCAATGGTTCTTTGGTCAACCTGCCCTGAGAACGAATTGTGAGAGCCCCTGGGTGTTCGTGGAAAGCACACCCAGGTGTCCGCTTCTCCCACCATCACGCCCGAAAGCAGACCGGCAAAAATCCACCCGGTGCAGAAAGGCTGGGTCAGTTCAAGAACGTCTATATCCAAGACAGTCAAATGCCAGTTCGACGACATTGGACGCGCTGCGGTTGTAAAGTCTGAATGGCCCCTCAACATTGCCGCCGAGGAGGCCGGCTTTCAGATTTCGGTCGCTTCTGCCAGAGCGAGCGCGTCTTCAACGTCCACGCCGAGGTAGCGTACCGTGCTCTCGATCTTCGTATGACCGAGCAGAATCTGCACAGCGCATAAGTTGCCGGTTCGCTTGTAGATCAATGCCGCCTTTGTTCGGCGTAGAGAATGTGTGCCGTAGTCCTCGCACCGTAGTCCTATGCCCGTCACCCATTCATCTACCAGGCGGGCGTACTGCCGGGTGCTTATGTGCGCCTCGTGGTCGATCCGGCTGGGAAAGGCGTAATCGTCAAGCCGGGCCCCTCGGCACCTCAGCCAAGTCAGAATGCTGGTACGTGCTGGTTCGAGCAGTTCGAATTGCACGGGTGACCCAGTCTTTCGCTGAAGGACAATCACGCGCGCCCGTACGTGCCCGCCGCTGACGAGCTCACCGATCTTCAATTTGAAGATGCCACAACCGCGCAACTTGCTGTCGATAGCGAGGTCGAACATGGCCCGGTCGCGTACACGCCGCTCTCCGTTGAGCCAGAAACGGATGGCCCAAACCTGTTGTGGTTTGAGCGCGCGTTTGGCGCCGAGCTTCCGTCCTGCGTTCCATGGTCGGCGGGTCTTGAAGGCTGGGTCGTGCTCTGAATGTCCCATCTCTCATCTCCCAACCGGCCGCTGCCGGCAGAGAGAAGGGGTGCTGCGAACGTAGCCTGCGCATCACCAATTGGACATTTGGGATGTGTGCCACGCAGCTGCCAAGCTTAATATACAGCCCTGCTGCGTCCGACCCGATTTGGTCGAAGCCGGCGACGCGCACGCTTCTTTAAAACGGACACCAGCGATGGCACGTGCCGCGGTGACGTCTGCAGGCCGCGAATATGCCTGGCGTATCCCCGTGATCCCTCCGACGAAATAAACGCAATCCGCCCCTAGACGACCGGTCTAATCAGGTCTATCTCATTGTCATGGCACGCGTCACCGCACATACCGACACCCGCCAGGGGATCCTCGACACCGCCTACGGCCTCGTCGGCGCGAAGGGGTTCTCCGGGGTTGGGCTCAACGAGATCCTGACGTCGGCCGGCGTGCCGAAGGGGTCGTTCTACCACTACTTCGGCTCCAAGGAGGCTTTCGGCGAGGCCCTCCTAGCGGACTACTTCGAAACCTATCTCGCCGACCTCGACAAGACGCTTGAGGAGCCGGGACTGAGGCATGCCGAGCGCCTGATGAACTACTGGCGCAAATGGCAGGCCACCCAGGGCAGTATCGACTACCAGCGCAAGTGCCTCGCGGTTAAGCTTGCGGCGGAGGTCTCGGACCTGTCCGAACCGATGCGCCTCGCCCTCAAAGGCGGCACGGCCGCGATCATCGAACGGCTGTCGCGATCTATCGCGGCGGGCGTGGCGGAGGAATCGCTCACGATCGAGAGCGAGTCGCATACGACTGCCGAGGACCTGTACCATGTCTGGCTCGGTGCGAGCCTGATGGCCAAGATCGTCCGGACCGACGCACCCTTCGAGGCCGCGATGGGGACGACCCGGCGCATCCTCGGCCTCGCGTCGCACTGACCCACTGCGTTCCAACGTTGCCGAGACTAACCCTCTATCACGCCTAAGATTGAGACGACCGGTCTACTCAATTTTGAGCCAACCGCCTTCTCGGGCAGGCCGGCGAATAGAACCCAGACGGAGAAAATCCATGCCCCACCACACGAAGACGTCTGTAGCCGCGACACTCCCCGCTGCCGGGCTGATGGCGCTCCTGACCATGCCTGAAGCGACGGCGCAGGAGCGGATCACCCTTCAGGCCATCGGCGCAGTCCGCATGGCCAGGTTCGAGGAGGTCCGCGTCGCGAACCCGCAGTTCCGCCCTCCGCAAGCGGTGCCGACGCGCGACCCGGCCGCGGGACGCACGGCGAAGGCGCAATAGCGCCGGCCCGCTTTCCCCAAGCCGGCGACGAGAACGACCCCGGCGAACTGCCCGACACCCAAGACGTCCCCCTCACCCAAGCGAAAGACCCGGAGAACGACGATGAAGATCCTGATGGTGCTCACCTCGCACGACCGCCTCGGCGACACCGGCCGGAAGACCGGCTTCTGGCTGGAGGAGCTCGCGGCCCCCTACTACGTGTTCAAGGATGCGGGTGCGGAGGTGGTCCTGGTGTCGCCCGAGGGCGGCCGTCCGCCCCTCGATCCGAAGAGCGCCGAGCCGAGCTTCCAGACCGACACGACGCGCCGCTTCGAAGCCGACGCAGCGGCCCTGGCGGTGCTGGCCGAGACAGGCCGGCTCGATGCGGTCGGTCACGAGGGCTTCGACGCCGTCTTCTATCCCGGCGGGCACGGCCCCCTCTGGGACCTCGCAGAGGACCCCGTCTCGATCGGGCTGATCGAGGCGACGCTCCGGGCCGGCAAGCCCGTGGCCCTGGTCTGTCACGCCCCAGGCGTCCTGCGCCATGCCAAGGCTCCTGACGGGAAGCCCCTCGTCGAAGGCCGGACCGTCACCGGGTTCACGAACACCGAGGAGGAGGCCGTCGGCCTCACCCAGGTGGTTCCGTTCCTAGTCGAGGACGAGCTCAAGCGGAACGGCGGCCTCTACACCAAGGGTGCCGACTGGGGACCCTTCGTCGTGACGGACGGCCTGCTCATCACCGGCCAGAATCCGGCCTCGTCCGGCCCAGCCGCCGAGCGTCTCGTCGCACGCCTCGCGAACCGCTGAGGACGCGGGCGCCCCTTACGGCGCCCGCACCCGACCGCGCGCTCGCCCCATGTTCGTCGCCCGGCCAAGCCAGGGCGATCCGCCCGCATCGGCGACCTCGAAGGATTCCAACCCATGACCACCGACATCATTTTCTCGGACGCCACCGGACTGGCCGAGTTGATCCGCACCCGGCAGGTTTCGCCGGTCGAGGTCGTTAAGGCGCATCTCGACCGCATCGCGGCGGTCGACCCCAAGGTCAACGCCATCGTCACCGTCAACGAAGGTGCGCTCGAGGCCGCGAAGGAAGCCGAAGCCGCGATCATGGCCGGCGAGGAGCTCGGGCCCCTGCACGGTGTACCTTTCACTGTGAAGGACTCCATAGACACCGCTGGCGTGATGACCCAGCGCGGCTCGCCCATCTTCAAGGGCCGCATACCCGACGCCGACGCGACCAGCGTTGCTCGCATGAAGAAGGCCGGCGGCATCCTGCTCGCCAAGACCAACCTTCCCGAGTTCTCCTATTGGATCGAGAGCGACAACCTGCTCTCCGGCCGCTCGAACAACCCATGGAACCTTGAGCGCACTCCGGGTGGGTCGAGCGGCGGCGAGTCGGCAGCCATCGCGGCGGGCATGTCGCCCCTAGGCCTCGGCACCGACCTCGCCATCTCGGTGCGCGGCCCGGCCGCCCAGACTGGCATCGTTTCGCTGAAAGCCACCCACGGGCGAGTGCCGATGACCGGCATCTGGCCGCGCGCACCGCGCCGCTTCTGGCACGTCGGCCCGATGGCACGCTCGATCCGCGACCTCGCGTTGGCCTTCTCACAGCTTTCCGGACCCGACGGCCTGGACGCCTTCTCGACGAGCACTGTCCAGTTCGACGCGGGCGTGGGCGCCGCGTCGGGCCGCAAGCTCCGCGTCGGCTGGATGGTCGGGCCGGGCTTCGGCCCCATCGACACGGAGGTCGTGGCGACCGTCAAGGCAGCGGCCGAGGCTCTGAAGGGCGAGGGTCACTAGGTAGAGGAGGTCCGCATCCCGGCCCTGGAACGCGACTTCGCCCTCGACGTGTTCAACAAACTTCACGTCATGGAGATGAAGCCGGTCTTCCGCGAGGCCACCGCCGGGCATGAGGACCAGATGTACAAGATGGCCAAGACCATGCTGTCACTACCCGACACGTCGATGGAGGATTACATCGCGGCGGAGCAGGCGGCGGAGCGGCTCCGGGATGGCTATGCCGCCTACTTCCGGGACCACGACGTGCTCCTGACCCCGGTGCTGCCCGTCCCGGCGCACAAGCACGGCATCAGCGAACTCGTCGTCAACGGTGAGACCGTCGACCTGACCTACCTTCAGGGCGCGACCGTTCCGCTGAACGTGACCGGCCTGCCGGGCCTGTCGATGCGCTTTGGGACGAGCCGCGAGGGCTTGCCCATCAACGTACAGTTGGTGGGTAGCTGGCAGGCGGAGACCACGATCCTGCATGCCGCCTCGGTGCTGGAGAGCGTGAGCTCGGTACGCGGACTTCACCCGAGCCTTTGACCGGAAAACTGTCGGCGATCTCTAGAGGCTGTTATGAACCGCTTGCCAGTTGAGCGGCCTGTTTGAGCATGAGTCAGACGAAGGCGACGATGTGGAGATCGGCGAGTGTGCTGGGATAGCGCTCAAGGCGACGATGTGGAGATCGGCGAGTGTGCTGGGATAGCGCTTTGTTCATCGGTTT
>NZ_LMRE01000026.1:0-11253 GCF_001424745.1 Methylobacterium sp. Leaf469 | reverse complement strand
GGTCAGATCCACGAGTTCGTAGCGCGCGAACGTGCCCTCGCTCGTCGACACGTCGGCCCCGTCCACGATGGCGCCCGTCGTCGGGCCCGCACCGGGTAGGATCGAGGAACAACCGGACACGAGGCATGCCGTCAGGGCCGCGAGAGCCGCTGTGCGAACCATTCAATTTCTCCAGGCCGGGTTTCGCGCGAAGCGCGGTCCGGCAGTGCCGCCCATTCCGCGACGGCGAGACCGGGAGCGCCTCGTCTCGACGTCGAACCCGGCAGCACGTTCGCGGGCAACCCGTCATCCCTATGGGGCAAACGCTGCCATAAGATTAACGGATCGTTGTTGCGCGAGGCTGGATTTCCAGCCGACCGGGACGTCTCCGCCCAGAATGCGTCACGAGGGTGGCACGGTCACGCTTGGGCTTACGGCACCGTTGGCGACGGTCGCCCTCGATCCGGGGAGACCTCCGCCCGCAGCAACCGCCCGAGGGCGTCGGCGGTGAGATCGACCCTGGCCGGGACGGGCTGCACGCCGCCGAAATGCAGCACCGCGTAGTCCGTCGCCGTGCCGCCGAAGCCGGGGCGGCAGTTCGGCAGGGCCGGGGCGTGGTCGCCGAACACGCAGAGGGTCGCCGAGATCCCTTCGCGCGCAACGCGGTCGTCCAGCCCGGCGATGAGCCTGTCCACCGCCTCCCCCGTATGGGCCAGGTGGTGGAGATACTGGGCGTGCGGATCATCGAGGCCGGGCAGACGCCCGGGCTTCCACGGCCCGTGGTTCTCCATGGTGACGCAGAACAGGAACAGCGGACCGGTCCGGGCCCGGATCTCCGCCAGAACCCGCTCGGCCAGGGCGATATCGCCGACATACGGTCCGACGCGGGGGGCGTCGGCGAAGTCCTCCTCCATGACGAGGCGGTCGAACCCGAGGCGGGTCACGACGGCGGCGCGGTTGAAGAAGTCGCGGTGGAAGGGGTGGACGAACAGGGTCGCGTAACCGGACCGCCGGGCGAGGCCGGCCAAGCTCGTCGGCTCGGCGCCGCCCCCCGTGAGGTAGGGATCGAACCGGCCGAAACCGAGATCCTCGGCGTCGCGACCGGTGAGCACCGCGTGCTCGGTCCGCATGGTGTAGGCACCGTGGGCCGGCACCCGCAGGCGGCCGTACCGGGTCGCGCGGGCGCGCAACGCCGCCATCACGGGCAGGGCGGGGCCGCCGAGGCGAACCGGATTGACGAAGGATTCGAGCTGGACCACCACGACGACGCGGTCCGGTGCCCCCGAGGGGACGATGGCCCGTGGCGCCTGTTCGACCGGCGCGCGCAGGCTCAGCCAACGTGCCGCATAGGCCAGGATCGTCGCCGGCAGGCCGTAGCGGGCGATGTCCGCTTCCAGGGCGGGCGCGGGGAAGCGCGCGGCGAGCCAGCGGCTAAGGACGCCCTGCCCGGCCATCCGCGCCAGGGTCCAGAGGGTCAGAGGCAAGGCGATCACCGCCAGTACGGCGACGCTCGGCTCGTGCGGCAGCGCGGCCGGTTCGACCCAGTACCAGAGGACGACTCCGAGGACACTCGCCAGGATCGGCCCGGCCATCCGCGGATCGGTGAGGGGCCGGGTGTAGTAGAGTTCGGGGTGGCGCGGCACCTGACGCAGGAGGGCGAAATCGCTGAACACCAGGGGCTCGCCGATGACGCCGCGCTTGAGCCGGCTCACCACCGTCAGGATCGCCACGGTGAGCACGCAGGAGAACCCCGCGAGCCAGGGGCGCCACGAGAACGCGAACCAGAACGCGGCCACGAGGGCGTAGGCCGAGAGTCGCACGGCGAGGTCGCCGGGACGCCGGCCGATGGGGCGCACGCCGCGCCCGTCGAACGCCTCGATGGCGAGGCTGAGGGCGAGGGCGGTGACGAGGGCCGTGAGGATCAAGCCGGGTCCGCCTTGTCTGGAGTTTTCGCCACGGGGGATGCGTCCTGCGCGCCCAGTCCGACCCCCCGCCGGGCACGCAGGACCCGGACGATGGGGTTGAGGACGGCGTAGCGCGCCCGCATGGCCAGGAGGGTGCGGCGGCTGAGGGCGAGCGCGGAGGGCGCCGTGGCGTCGCGCTCGGCGCTCAGGCGGTCGAGGAGCTGCTCGGCCGAGCACGGCTTCATCGCCACGGGATCGAGGTAGAGCGGGTAGAGCAGGAGCGTCCCGGCCACGAGTTCGTCGAGGGCGAGGCGCCGTCCGCGGTTGGCGTTGGGCGCCAGATCCTCGGTCAGGCCCCAACCCGAATAGAACGGGCGCCCGTGGACCGCCACGGTGAGGCCACGGATCAGGGCCTCGAACCCGGCCAGCGACGTCATGGTCTCGACGTGGTGCGCCCGGTCGAGGAGGTCGACGATGGACAGCCCGCCGACGATGCGGTCGGCAAGCGCCAGGGTCTCGGCCTCAGGAATCCTGCCCGGCCGGAAGCCGGCCTCGACGTCGGGATGCGGCTTGTAGAGCAGGAAGGCGTCGGGGTTGCGGGCGCGGGCCGCCGCCAGCAGGGCGCGGTTCGAGCGCACCACCGGCGAGCCGTGCCGCACGGAGGCGTCGTCCTCGACCTGCCCCGGCACGAGGACGATGCGGCGGTCCGTCGGCCACGATCCGGATTCGTCCGACAGGCCGACATTGTACTTCGTCAGGCGCCGCGCGACGACGAGGCGGCGCAGGGCTTCGGCCCGCGCCACGAGATCGGGCGGGAAGGCGGCGGTCTTCAGGATGCGCGCGAGGCGGCTGTCCTGCCGCGGATCGTAGTAGATGCCGGAATCGTCGACCACGATGGAGGCGCCGGGCTGCAGGCTGGCACCGAGCCCGACGGAGCGCAGGAACCCGTCCTCGACCCGCCACAGGGGCAACCCCGCCTCGGCGCAGAGGGCTTCCAGGCGCTCGGGCATCCGCGTCGCCCAGGCGAGGACCCGGGCGCCGGGGGGCGCACGGTGCACCGCGTCCTCGGCCGCCATGGCGTGGATGGGCGGGCCGAACGGGCCGGTTGTGAAGGCGTCGAGGCCGGGCCGCTTCCACCGCGAGATGCCGACGAGCACCGTCGGCCGGTCGTTGTCGCGGAACCGCGCCCGCAGCCACGCGACCTTGTCGAGGCACTCCGCGCGGGCGATGGGCGCGCGGGTCCAGGGATCGAACCAATGGATGCCGGCGCCGTAGGCGTCGTCGAGCTCGGTCGGCGGATCGGCTTCGACCACATCGGCGCCCGCGAGGCGCGCCGTGCCGGCGCTCGCCGCATCGCCGGTGAAGACCCGCGCGGCGGCGGTGCAGGCGGCCCAGGGGTCGACGGGGGCCCGCACGACCCGCAGGCGCGGCGCGGGTGCGAGATCGGCGCAGCCCTCGGGGCCGGCGGCGAGGAAGTCCACCTGCGGGTGACGGGCCAGCACGCCGGCGACGAAGGCCCGGGTCCGGGCCGGGGTCGCCGCGCCGTCGAGGAGGATCAGCGCCGCGCCTTCGATCTCGGCCACCGCGCCGGCCCCTGCCGAAAACCGGTTTCGGCCGTGCAGGCGCAGATGCGCCAATCGGTCGGCCAGGGCCGGATCCGCCCGGACACCGCCCATCGGCGCCCCGTCGAGGGTGAGGCGCAGGCTCGCCATCCCCGTGGCGGGCGTGTCGTATGGGCTGAGAATCGGTCCCGGCGCGACCGTGAGCACCGGCCGCCCGAGACGGCTCAAGGCGGCGACCGTGACGCCGTCCGCACCCCACACGACCGCGACGGCGCCGGGCTGGAACGGGTGGGCGAACGCGCTGCCCGTCGCCGCCGCGACCTGCGTGCGCAGGGCCCGGATGGTCCGGCCGGCGGAGAACAGGGAAGGCGGCGGGTTCGGGCGCATGAACGGTTCGACCAACACGGGAGGGCCGCCGCGTCCGGCCCGATGCTGCAGGCTCTAGAGCATCGGCCCGAACAGTGGGAACCGGTTTTCGGACCGGTCGACCCTGAAACACCGCGAACGCGCAAGCGGCCGTCCCGATGCGACCCGTTCGCGGGGCCCGATGCGACCCGTTCGCGGGGCCCGATGCGACCCGTTCGCGGGGCCCGATGCGACCCGTTCGCGGGGAATGCCCGTCTGCCAAGAGCTGCGTGGCCGCCGGGTCACACGGATTAAAATTCGTTTTGTGCAACCATGCCTTAAGATTGCTGCCTTTCAACGGCTATGCGACGTCTTCCATCGTGACATTCGCCCGGGTATCCGGGCTTCAGGACCCCGCGCCTCGGAATGCTGCAACCCCGCGCCCCCGCGCATCGCGACGGACCCGCCACGTTCCTGTTCTTGCAGGGCGTCGCCTCCCCGTTCTTCTCCGATCTCGGGCGCAGCCTCGAGGAGCGCGGTCACCGGGTCCGGCGAATCAACTTCTCCTCCGGCGACTGGCTGTTCTGGCGTCTGCCGGCGGACAATTATCGCGGGTCGTTCGAGAACTGGGGCGGGTACGTCGCCGAGTACATCGCCCGGCACGGGGTCACGGACATCATCCTGTTCGGCGATTGCCGGCCCTACCACGTTGCCGCCCGTGCGGCGGCCGAGCCGTTGGGCGTGCGCCTCCACGTGTTCGAGGAAGGCTACCTTCGGCCGAACTGGATCACCTGCGAACTCGGCGGCGTGAACGGTCACTCGTCCCTGCCCAAGACCGCCGAGGCCATCCGGGCCGTGGCGCGGCGCCTGCCGCAGCCGGGGCGTGCCATGCCGTCGAGCGGGGACATGGCGCGGCGCAGCCTGTGGGATGTGGCCTACAACATCGCCAATTTCGGCTTCCCGTACTTTTTCCCGCATTTCCGCAGCCACCGACCCAACCACATCGCCGTCGAATATGCCGGCTGGATAAAGAAGTTCGCCCGCCGCGCCCATACGCGGCGCGAGGCGGCCCGGCTCAACGAGGCCTACACGGCGGTGGGGGTCGATTACTTCCTGCTGCCGCTTCAACTCGACAGCGACTACCAGATCCGCGTCCACTCCCCCTTCCTCGGGGTCGAGGCGTTCATGGACCGGGTGATCGCCTCCTTCGCCGCTGATTCGAAGGGCGCGACCCGGCTCCTGATCAAGCTCCACCCCCTCGACAGCGGTTTGATCAACTGGCGCAAGTACGCCCGTCACTCGGCCAAGCGCCACGGGGTCAACGACCGCCTCGACATCATCGACGGCGGCGATCTGCCGAGCCTCATCGCCGGCAGTCGCGGCGTGGTGCTCGTCAACAGCACCGTCGGCATGCTGTCCCTCGAACTCGGCTGTCCGACCCTCGCCACCGGCGAGGCGATTTACAACCTGCCGGGCCTCACCCATGCGGGCGGCCTCGCGACGTTCTGGACGGCGCCGGTGGCGCCGGACCCCGACCTGATGCGCGATTTCCGCCGGGTCGTCCTGCACCGCACCCAGGTCAACGGCGGCTTCTTCTCCCGCGAGGCCATCGCCCGGGCCGTGGCCGGGACGATCCCGCGCCTGGAGGCGACCCTCCCGGCCGCGGCACTCGCCGCCGCCCAGGCCGGCCGCGCCGAGACCGGGGATGCGCAGGATCTCGCGCCGGTCTACTGAAGCGCCGGCCCGCTCCCCTTTCCAGAACCCACAGAGCCGATGCCCGTCATCCTCATCACCGGCGCGTCGAGCGGCATCGGCGCGGCGCTCGCCCGTCATTACGCGACGCCCGCCACCACCCTCGTGCTGCACGGCCGCGATGCCGCACGCCTGGACGCCGTGGCGGAGGCCTGCCGCGTCCGGGGCGCGCTCGTGGAGACCGAGCGCCTGGACGTGCGCGATCGGGCTGGCATCGCCGCCTGGCTCGCGGCCACCCACGCCGCCCATCCCCTCGACCTCGTGATCGTCAACGCGGCGATCAACGGTGGCGACCCCGGCGGCGACGTCGAGACGTCAGCCATGGCGTTCGAGACCGTGGCGGTGAACCTCGACGGAGCCCTCAACGTCGCCCTCCCCTGCGTCGACCTCATGCGCGCCCGCGGCACCGGTCAGATCGCCCTGGTCTCGTCGCTCGCCGCCTTCGCGCCCCTGCCCGACGCGCCGGCCTATAGCGGCACCAAGGCCGCTCTCCTCGCCCACGGGCTGGCGTTGCGCGAAAAGCTCAAGCCCCACGGCGTGAAGGTGAACGTGGTGACGCCGGGCTACGTCCGGACCGCCATGGGCGGCGAGTATCAGGGCTGGCGACCCATGGAGATCGACGCGGCGGACGCCGCCGCCCGCATCGCCAGGGGGCTGGCCCGCGACCGGGACATCGTCGCCTTCCCGTGGATCATCGCGGCCCTCGCCCGCGGCTCGGCCCTGCTGCCCGAATCCCTGCGGCGCCTCGGCATGAGCGGGTTCAAGTTCAAGATTCGGACCGGCCGATGAGCCGCCCTCGCCTCGCCCTCTTCGTCCTTGAGGCCCTGCCGAACGCGCGCGCCGTCCGCCGCTTCGTCACGGACCATGCGGCCGACATCGCCTTCGTCGGCCTGTCCAACGCCGAGCGTCCGAGTTCGGGGGGGCTCATCGGTCAGGTGCGGCGGCATCTCGGCCGCTCGGGACCGGCGATCCTGCCCTATCTCGGCGTGAATTTCGGCTTGCCCGACTTGCTCTCTCCCCTGTCCGGGCTGACCCGGCGGCTGGCGGGAACGACGGACACTCCCACCGCGACGCCCCTGAAGGCCCTGTGCCACCGCCTCGGTATCCCGACCCTGACCGTGGACGACGTCAACGGGCCGGAGGTCACGGCCCTGTTCGCGCGTCACACGCCCGGGATCATCGTCACCTTCCACTTCGACCAGATCCTGTCCGGCGCGACCCTGGCGCTGGCGCCGCTCGGCGGCTTCAACGTCCATCCCGGTCTGTTGCCGCGCCATCGCGGTCCCGTGCCGACGATCCACGCCCTGGCCGAACCGGAGCCGGCCTTCGGCGTCACGGTGCATCGCCTCGCCGTCACCATCGATGCCGGGGCGATTCTTTCACGGGAAGCGGTGACATTGCCGGCCGACACCACGGCGACGCGGGCGTCCGTGATCCTGCACGAGCACGGACGGGTGCTGCTGGACCGCGTCCTGGCGCAACTCGCCGACGGTAGGCTGCGAGAGGGCGAGACGCCCGCCATCCTGCCCTATTGCCCGTTCCCGGACCGGGCCCTGCTGACGGATCTGCGCCGGCGCGGGCGAAAACTCACGGACGTGCGGGATCTGGGTGAGGCCCTGGCGCTGAGCGCGCGGGCCTGAGGCGGACGTGAGCGTCGATCCTCTCCCCGCTCGCGGGGCGATCGCACATGGTCACCGGTGTCATTCCGAAGCGCCGCAGGCGAACCCGGACCCGAAGGGCCGCGCCGAAGGCGTGCAATCGAGAGCCGCCGACAGCGCAAGGCTTTGTTAAACCGGTGTTTCTGGGTCCCGGGTTCCGCTGCGCGGCTCCGGGATGACAAAGCGTTGCGAACTTCAGAAGGCTCGAAACGCGATATGCGGTCCCCTCTCCCAGCAAGCCGGGAGAGGGGATGCGCGCCGAGCGCTGGTTCGCGGCCTACCGCGAGAACTTCTTGTACTTGAGCTTCTTCGGCATCAGCGAATCGGTGCCGAGGCGGCGCTTCTTGTCTTCCTCGTAATCCGAGAAGTTGCCTTCGAACCACTCGACGTGGCTGTCGCCCTCGAAGGCGAGGATGTGGGTGGCGATGCGGTTGAGGAACCAGCGATCGTGGCTGATGATCACCGCGCAGCCGGCGTAATCCTCCAGCGCCTCTTCCAGCGCCCGCAGGGTCTCCATGTCGAGGTCGTTGGTGGGCTCGTCGAGCAGCAGCACGTTGGCGCCGCCCTTCAGGGTGCGGGCCAGATGCACGCGGTTGCGCTCACCGCCCGACAGGGTACCGACCTTCTTCTGCTGGTCTGACCCCTTGAACGCAAAGGCGGCGCAATAGGCGCGGGAATTGATCTCGCGCTTGTTAAAATAGATGATGTCGTTGCCGCCGGACACTTCCTGCCAGACCGTAGCGCCGGGATCGAGGGCGTCGCGCGACTGGTCGACGTAGCCGAGATGCACGGTCTCGCCCACCGAGATGGTGCCGCCATCGGGTGTCTCGGAGCCGGTGATCATCTTGAACAGGGTCGTCTTGCCGGCACCGTTGGGGCCGATGACGCCGACGATGCCGCCGGGCGGCAGCTTGAACGACAGGTCCTCGATGAGCAGGCGGTCGCCGAACGCCTTGTTGAGATGGTCGAACTCGATGACGTTGTTGCCGAGCCGCTCGTCGATGGGGATGACGATCTGCGCCGAGGCGTCGATCTTGTCGTTCTGCTTCGCCACGAGTTCGTCGTAGCGGGTGATGCGGGCTTTGGACTTCGACTGCCGGGCCTTCGGCGAGGCCGAGATCCACTCCTGCTCGCGGTTGATGGCGCGCTGGCGGGCCATGTCCTCTCGGCCTTCCTGGGCCAGACGCTTCTGCTTCTGGATGAGCCAGGCCGAGTAATTGCCCTCGTAGGGGTAGCCCCGGGTGCGGTCGAGCTCGAGGATCCAGCCGGTGACGTTGTCGAGGAAGTAGCGATCGTGGGTCACGATCAGGATCGCGCCGGGATACTGCTTGAGGTGGCCCTCCAGCCAGTTCACCGTCTCGGCGTCGAGGTGGTTGGTGGGCTCGTCCAGCAGCAGCAACTCGGGCTCCCACAGCAGGAGCTTGCACAGGGCGACGCGGCGGCGCTCGCCGCCGGACAGAGTGGCGACGGGCATCTCGTCGGTGGGGCAGCCGAGCGCCAGCATGGCCTGATCGACCTTGGAGTCGAGCTCCCAGAGGTTGCCCGCCTCGATCTTGTCCTGGAGGGCGGTCATCTCGTCCGCCGTCTCCTCGGAATAGTTCATGGCGAGTTCGTTGTAGCGGTCGAGGAGCGCCTGCTTCTCGGCGACCCCCTCCATGACGTTCTCGCGGACCGACTTGTTCGGGTCGAGCTGGGGCTCCTGCGGCAGGTAGCCGACGCGGGCGCCCTGCGCGACGAAGCCCTCGCCGGTCCATTCCGTGTCGATGCCGGCCATGATCTTGAGGAGCGTCGACTTGCCCGAGCCGTTGATGCCGAGCACGCCGATCTTGGCGTCCGGATAGAACGACAGATTGACGTTATCGAGAATCTTCTTGCCGCCGGTGTAGGTCTTGGTCAGACCCTTCATGTGGTAGATGAATTCGCGCGCCATGCCGGTATCCTTGACCTGTGGGATCGGGGCCCTTCCGGGCACGGCCGATGCCGAATGATGGGGTGCGCGGCCCCGCGGCGGCCCTTTGGGGAGCCGGCCGGGCCTCGCACGATGCGCCGTCGGACGGTCCGGCCCTCGCCGTCGTCGAACCGCTCCGGGCCAATCGCTTCGCCTGATGAGTGTTGCGCCGGAGTATCAGGGCGGCGCGGGACCGGCAAGAAGATCGGACGCGCGGCGTCAGGCGAAGGGGTTCTTCACCACCTCCGGGGCTGTCGTGGCTTCGGCGATTGCCTCGGGCAGGCTCTGCCCTTCGAGGGCCTCGACGATGGCGGTGACCGTCGCCCGTAGGGCGCGCGCCCGTTCCAGACCAGCGCGATCCCGGGTCAGGTCGAGGGAGCCGTGCACGACGATGCGGTCGCGACCGTTTTCCAGGCAGAGGCCGCCGATGGTCCGCACGGCGGCCGCGTCGGCGAAGGGCCGGAACATCGGCGGCGTCGTGTCTGACATGCGCGTCTCCTCTCTCAGAAAATCGCCCGCATCAGGTCGCGCCACAGGCGCCGGGCGAGGCGGTGGATCTGCTGCCGAGCCCAGGCCTCGAACGAATCCGGTTCGCGAGTCCGCCCGCGCGGCGGCCCGCCGGCTTCGTCGCCCCGCGAATAGGTGCGCGGCTCGGGGAGGTCCATGGCGCGACGCTTCACCGAATCGGGCAGTCCCGGAAACACGTCGAGGCCGGAGACGCCGCGCAGCTCGGCGAGCGACACGGCGCGCCACTCGGCGTCGTCGCGATTGGGCACGAAGTAGGCGCCCGCCTCCCCCCGGACCGGATCGTACAGCGCCTTGAACAGCTGCGTCGGCACCAGGACCCGGCCGTTGATCGCCTGCACGCTGTCCCCGGCATAGACCGGGCCGGTGACGACGAAGAGCGTGCCCCGGGCGGTGGCGAGGCGGCGCACGCTCTCCTCGATGGCCGCCCACAGGCCGCGGTTCACGGCCCGGTCCTGCGGTACGATGTTGGCGAGGGTGAAGGATTGTGCCTGCGCGGCCCCCGTCGGCATATCGCCGGCCGGCGCCATGTGGCCCCGGTCGAACCCGCTGCGGACGTAGTCCTCGAGATGCGCCCGCTCCGCTTCCGGCAGGGCGTCCTCGTCGTGGAAGTCATCGACGCGGTCGACGGCGCGCGCCGCCGCGACGCTCGACCGGGTCAGGCGCTCGGCGGCATAGATCGGTGTCCGGGACACCCCCGAATGCAGGAGGGCGAACGCCGCGTAGCACAGGGGCGTCGCCTGCCGCGCGAGCTTCGGGTTGACGAGGTCGGGCCGCATTCCCTCCGCGAACTGCTCGGAGCAGGTCTGCGCCTGGGCGGGCCCGCCCAGGAGGACGAGGAGGGCGAGGGCGCGAATCAGAAGCACACCCGGACCTTGCGGGGACCGGACGGCGTCTCGCGCCAGCGATAGGCGCAGGGGCGCCCGAGGGAGCCCTCGAAGGGATGTACGTCGCGGTCGGACGGGCCGGGGCCGGCCTGGCGGCGACAGGGATGCCGGCCCGGACACGCAGACGTGAACGGGGTCCGGTCGACGGTGCCGCGGGGAGTCGTTTCCGCGGCCCGGGCGCCCCCGGCCGGCAGTCCGCAGACGAGGGCGAGGCCGGTGGCGAGGCAGCCCGATCGGAGACGGCGAATCATCGGGCGAGAACGCATGGTCTGCCTTCCTGCTGTCCCCTGCCTGCGGGCCCATGCCTGCGGGCCACCGGGAGCGACCGCACCGTTGATCGGCGGCTGCCAGAGGTTTAACTGCCGCCCTTACGCCGGACGCTCGCGCCTGTCATGGGGGGCGGGACGACCGGCCCTGAGCCCATGCGTGGCAAAGCCGTGCAATGACGTTATAAGTGCAGATTCAAGGGTCCCGGCTCAGTCCAGGGATCAACCGTTGGGATGGGGGAGCCGGCGCCGTGGGTGGCGAAGGGTCAGGCCCGTTCGGGCGGTCACCAGCGAACAACGGGTCAATGCCAGTGTCTTCAGCCAATCCCTCGATTCTAGACGGTCTCGACGAGACGTCCGCGCTGCGTCGGCTTCCCGAGAGCGATCTGCCTGCGGTGGCCGAGGCGGTGCGGGCCGAGATGATCGA
>NZ_LMRE01000025.1:0-12648 GCF_001424745.1 Methylobacterium sp. Leaf469 | reverse complement strand
GAGGCTCCAGATCAGCCCATTGCGCGTTGCTCAGCATCGTCCCTCCTCCATCAGAGAGACGAAAACGCAAGCCCAGCCAATCTGTTCAGGCGACGACAGGCCCTACGCGGGCCAGGCCCGCGACGGCTACGTTATGGCCGTTCGCAAGCACCTGTCAGCCTACACCCAGGCCCGCTGGCCGAAGGAGGGTGAGTGTTACACGACCATCGAACTCCTTTCGGGAGCCGAGATGGCCGGCGCGGACGTCCTTGAGGACATCCCGGCATACCTCGGTCCGCTGTCCGGCGACCGGTGCCCGCACAAGTTCCCGGGCCGCGTCGAGACCTCGATCGGTCACGTGCTCAAGGACCCGTCGATCCGGACGATCCGCGTCCTAGAGACCGGCTGCCGCCTCGCCCTGGAGCGCGCCGAGGCCAGGACGGATCCCATGCTTTCCGAGACGAAGCGGGTCGTCTCCGACTTGCGGGACCGCTGCTCGGTCTGGGCGGCTGCCCCCGCGCGGCCACGCGCTGCGCCGGTCCTATGCCTGGAGGCCTGGAGGGAGCGGCCGACGAGTTCCTCCGTCGACGTCATCACTTATGGCCTGATGCGGAGCATGATCGAGTATCTCGGCGCCTCGCTGATGCCGCCGATACCGGATCCCCAGGCCTACCTTCCGGAAAGCAGGCACGCGCAGGTCGCGATCGTGTCCGGGGAGACGCATGCCCTCGTCCACGTCCTGTCCGTCGTGCAGGACGCGATCGACCTCGGGCCGCCCGACGAGGAGGAGGCCCGCAAGGACCGCATGAAGGGCCTCGAACACTTGGCCTTCATGAACGAGGTCGATGTCGACGTGCAGGAGGACCGCGCGGGGATCGTCCGCCGGCCCGCCGCGCCGCCGCCGCATCCCCTCGACGACGGGCGCACGTACGGCTCCAAGGAAGGGGGCGGGCACGCAGCTGACACTGGCGGGCGGGCCGGTGCTGTACGTTCCCGATCTGGTCAAGGGCGAGACGCCGCCCCCGCCGGGCACCTGCCTCAAGCGCATGGCGGCGCAGGGCGTGGCGTTCGTGAGGTCGAACTGATGGCGGCGGGATCGTCCTCGTCCGACGCTGGTGTTCGAGAGCGCGGAGGCCGGGGGCGCGCGGCGGGTGCTGCGGCCGGAGGGCTTGCCGGATGCGCCTTCCGCCGAATTGGCCTTCACGGACGACCAGATCGACGTGCTGAACAAACGCCAGCGCGATCTTGGCGTGGCCGCCTACCTGCGCGTGGTGGCGCAGGACGAGACGGCGGGCGTACCGCAGGAGGTGATGCTGGCCTTCGTGCGGCGTGCGCGGGCGAGCGGGCAGGAGCTCGGCATCGCGACTGAAGCCGGCATCAAGCGGTGGGCCTACCTGCTGATGATGACGGACGGCAAGATCGAGAACGTGCCCGAGGCGCGGGCCTACCTCGCACGCGGCGATGAGGCGCCGGACCGTCAGGTGGCGAAGCTGATCGGGCACACGGCGCGGGCGTTGCGCGAGGGGCGGACGGTGCCGCCGCTTGAGGGGTTGAGCGTGAGGCCGCTGCGATGAGCGGGGGCATCGGCACGACTGCGGAGACGGTGGGTGGGGTTGCAGGCGGGATCGCGGGCGGCTTCGTTGGCGGTGCAGTAGGCTCGGTGTTCGGTCCTGTGGGGACGGTGGCGGGGCGCTGGGCGGGGTCGCGGCTTGGCCAATGGGGCGGCCGTGCGGCAGGGGGCTACCTTGCGAGTAAGATGAACGGCGCCAACGACAAAGCCGAGCCGAAGGACAGAACGCAGGACAAGAGCAAGGACAAGGCGGAGGACGACTGTGTTGGAGATTGTAAGAAGAATGAAGAAGAGCGTAAAAAGGCAGCCCAGAAACGAGCCAAGGACATCGTTGACAACCCCGAGCAGTTCCGTGGTCAAGACAAGGCCGATGTCGAGCAGCAGCTGGATAAGGATCTGAGAAATGAGTCGGGATGGACTAAGGAACCTATTAACGAGGGAACTGGTTCGAAATACACGTCACCGAATGGCAATCAACAAATCAGACTTAACGATGGTTATCCTGACGGCTCTACCAGAGGAGATTCTGATCCGCTTCATAGTGGGCCGTATTTAAAATCTCCCTCAAATGGTAAGAGTGTTCCCTTGAGAGGCAATCCGGCCCTAAACATCATGTAAGGAAAGCTTCTATGATCGATAAAAATTTGGGCCACAGGCTGGCTGATTTTATCATTGACGATAAGAGCTTAGGTCAAATTTTTACTTATTTTCAAAGCAATACTGGGTACAACTCCAAATCTGTAATAGATTGTCTTATAGAAATGGAGAAAATCGGATTGGTAAAGTTTTATAAGTATTATGAAAAGACAAGAAATTACATTGATCTGTTTTCAGTAAACTTGTCAGATATGGATGAGATACGTCTAGTTATTACAGAACAAACTAAAAAAACTTTCGATTATTATAAAGAAACGAAAGATGTTTGTTAATGTAAGTTAAATGACAAGCTAACTATGTCGGTAACAGCAAAAAAGGAAGAGGAAGACCGCAAGAGGGCAGCACGAAAGCGGGCGAAGGACGTCGCTGACAATCCCGATCAGTTCCGCGGTCAAGACAAGTCCGATCCTTGGCAGGCGCTCGGCGCGGTCGGCACCTTGAGCGGCGGGATGGGCGGCATCACCGGCACGATGATGCCGCAGCTCGCAAGCTCACTCATCGGATTGCTGAACCCGGCAGGTCAGCAGGCGCAGAAGAACGTCGGCAACGGGCCGAGCCCGCGTCCCGATGCGGGCTCGGCGTTGGCCGCGGCCGGCGGCGCCTTCGGGCAGGCGGCGGGTGGGCTGTTCTCGATGGGCGGCATCCTCAACGCGACGGTGGGCCTGATGCGCAACGACAGCATCGGCATGGCGCACGTGATGCAGGTCGGCACCAGCCAAGCGATCAACATCGGCTCGACCAAGAACGAGAACGTCGGCAAGGCGCACATGCACACGGTCGGCGAACAGTACGTCACCAATGTCGGCAAGGAGATGCAAACCAACGTGGGCGAGGTGTTCCAAGTCGTGGTCGGGAAATCGACCCTGACCATGGATAAAGATGGCAACGTCACCATTACCGGCACGAAGATGCTTCTCGGCTTTTCGGAGTCTGTGACCGTCTTCGGCAAGGTCATCGACCTGAACCCTAAGCGATAGGGGAGGGGGCGATGCTCATCCGCAATGAGACTTCTTTCGCGGCAATGGGGTTCGGGCAGCTTCATCGCGACGGCTTGCCCATGGCCGTGATCTGCGCACGCGGCCGCTACGAGTTGTCTGTCGACGGTGCGATGCGCCTTGCCGACGATCAGGCGCTGGTTCTGAGCGACGTCTACGAGGGTGATCCGCAGCGCACGCCCCTCGTGCGCGTCGCCGACCTCATCCCCTACAAGCCGGAGGCGGATGTGACGCTGCTCGGGACGGCATACGCTCCGAAGGGGACGCCGGCGCGAAGCTGGGAGGTGGCTCTCGCCGTCGCGGACTACGAGGTCCGGCTCAGGGTTCACGGTCCCCGCGCCTGGGAGCCGGCGCTCAAGTTCCTCAAACCGACCTGGAAGCTCGGCGCGGCCGAGCCGACGACGACCGTGCCGCTCGACTACCGGCTCGCATCCGGCGGCCGCGTCATCGGCGACGCCGAAGGCGCCGTCGATGCCCGCAATCCTATCGGTCTAGGGCTGCTGCACATCGAGTTCACGCGGATCGGCAAACCGTGGCGAGCCCCGCAGATCGACAGCGCGGACGCATCCGTGGAGTCGCCGTTCACGACGCCGCCCCCACAGGGCTTCGGGCCGGTTCCTCCGTTCTGGTCCTCGCGGCAGCGGCGGGCCGGCACCTACGACGAGGCTTGGCAGAACGCGCCCGAGCGGCGTCTGCCGGGCGATTTCGATTATCGCTTCTACCAGACGGCCCCTGCGGCACTCGCGCTGCCGCATCTGGCAGGCAACGAGACCGTGCGCCTCGACGGACTCGTGCCCGGCGGGGGCCGGGTCGCGTTCACGCTGCCCGGCGTGGCGCTGGTGGCCCATCATTACTGGTTCGACGGCCGTCAGGTCTCGGCGCGGTTGGCGCTCGACGGCGTGCATCTCGACCTCCGCCGGGCGGACGGCCCCTGGTGGGTGGACCTGACCTGGCGCAGCTTGGTCGCGGCCTGTCCGGCCTATGACGGCGCCGTCCTCGCTCAGGTGCCGTGCGGCGAGGCCGCGAACCTGCCGACCTCCGGCGCGTTCGGCCTCGTCGAGCCCGAGGTGGTCGCGTGACCTGGCCGCGCGAAGGCTCGCGCGACGTCCACGACGGCATCATCGTGTCTCAGTTGCCCGACATCTGCCTGACGCCGCAGGGCGGGACGATGGTACCGGTGCCCTACACCATCTGGTGCCGCCAGGCCGACGCCGCCAACCTCGCCAACAGCATCCATCAGACCGACGACCGTACGCACGCCAAAGAGTCGCTGGTCCTCAAGTGCTATGGAGACGAGCCGGGCACCGGGGGCGGCATCCGATCCGGCACGACCGGTGCCGAATGCACGCCGAAGACCTGGTCCGCGTCGGTCTTCGTCGAAGGCCGCAACATGGTCCGCCACCACGACGAATGGTGGATGAACCACAGGAACACTTATGGAAAGCTGATCTATACCAAGGATATGGACCACGCGGAGATATCGGATCCGCGTGCGATATCTCCGACGATGGCACCCGAGCACGGCGTCAGATCGCTATCGAATGGCCCCCGGCCTGCGTCGTCGTTCTCCGCTCAGACCACACCCCTCGGTGCGGGGAGTCCCGCGATCGGGGCGGGGATCGGAGGCGCCGTTGCAGGGCCGCCCGGTGCGGTCGTCGGTCTGGCCGCCGGCACCGCCGTCCTGATCGCCGGCGTGGTCGTCTACATCTTCACCGGCTCACGCACCTCACGCAAGCCGGACAAGTGCCCTTGCGTCGTGGCTCCGTATCGGCAGTTGAGATATGTCTGCGGCAAAGCCTGCGTAAACGGCCAAGCACATCACATCATCCCGGATTATACGAAGCGTTACGGCAGCCGCATCGAGGGTGAGATCGGCTTCAAGCGCATCAAGGGGCTGGCTAATTTCCAGCAGGGCATGTCGATATGCTTGCAGGGCAATGCGAAAGACGATTTTACCGCGCATTGGGAAGCGTATGGAGCCGACAAGCAGATCGCAGACCTCGGAAATCATCCGTACTCATCACTCAGTCCTACCGGCACCGCACCGATGCGCGAAATTACACGGATTAGCCGTGATCAAACAATTTCCGCTCGGAAGGAGTGTGAAGCACAAATCCGCGCTGGTGTTGCGCAGGAGACGGCAGACACCAATCCCAATCTTCTGGGGCGGACCTATCCGGACTCGCGTTATCCTCCCTCTTCCAGCACCGTGCCGATTCTGTCGGGCCAGTCTCCGACCGTGCATTAGGACATTTTGAATGCCTAAGTTCGAACTCACGCGCGCAAGAGCGATCACCGCGGACGTGCTCTACGTAGCCGCCCTACCTAGGAAGGCGGATGCGAACGTCCCGTTCACGCGCGTCTGCCAGTTCTATCAGGGCAAATGGGACCGTGCCGACGTCGACGTCGCGACCCAACGCATCTGCCTCTACCATAGACCGGAAGGCGGTCGCATCGCTGTCTACATGTCGCCTGAAGGCCAGTTGTTCTCGCCCGAACCCAGTTTTCGCGGCAGCCGGATCGTCAACAGCGCGCTCGCGACGAGCAAGAAGCTCGGGCGGCTGGCCGATCTGCGGCAGGTCGGAAAGTACTTGGTCGCCTGCGGGGATGGCGGCCAGACGTACCGGCAACGTGACGATGGCGGCTGGGTTCCCCTCGATCTCGGTGTCTTCGATGACCGCGTCGACAGCACGTGGGCTTTCGCCATCCGAGCACCAAACGTTAAAACATTTGCTGAAGAAGAAGTGTACTTTGATAATCATCCTACCGAGAAGGCAGAACTTGATCGTCGCGTGAAGAGCTATATGGCAAACCTCATGCTTCATGCAATCCACGGTCTTAGTGTCGACGAACTCTACTTCTGCGGTAAGGACGGGGCGGTCTACTTCTGGAACGGGCATAGCTCCGGGAAGATTACAGTCCCCACGTCCTCATTCCTAGGCGACATCTTGGTCGAGGACGCCGAGACTGTATGGATCTGCGGCCGGGACGGGACGCTGCTGCGCGGCAGCGCCAAGCGCGGCTTCACCGCGATCCCGTGCGACGGCAGCCCGCAGTTCTCGACCATCACGAGCTTTAAAGGGGCGATATTCCTCTCGAGCTATGCCCAGCCGCGCGGTGCGTTCGTCTACGACGGGCAGCGGATCCGGCAGGTGTCGAGCGGGCTGCGGCAGGAGTTGGATGACGTCCACACGGTGGACGGCGTGACCGACGCGCTCTGGGCGGTCGGCTCGAACGCCATCGCCCGGTTCGACGGCGCAACCTGGGAGCAGATCCCTCTTCCAAAGTGACCCACTTGAGGATGGTGTTGAAGCTCAATATTGCAACGTTAATACTGATACGCTCGCGCGTACTTACTTCGACTCTCGCTATCCTCCGTTGACAGACCCAATTCCGGCTCTTTCAAAGCCAACGACCCACCCGCAGGAGATGATATGTTCGAGATAACGCGGGCGCGAGCATACAGCAAGGATGTGCTCTACGCGGCTGGAATGCCAGAAAAGGCCGAGGAGCAGGAGTCTTTCACAAGGATTTATCAGTACTACTAAGGCTCATGGGAGCACGTTGATGTAAAAATATCGACGCATAGAATCATTGCTTATCGACGCCCCGAGGGCGGCCGGATCGCCGTCTACGTGTCGCATGAGGGCGTCCTGTTCTCCCCAGAGCCCAGCTATAAGGGTGGCTTGATCGTCGATGAGAGGAAATACAAGGGCAAGCGTCTGGGCCGGCTATCGGACCTCCGCCAGATCGGACAGCACCTCGTAGCCTGCGGCGAAGGCAGCTTATTGGGCGGCGCACCCTGATTTGAAGGCGGAACAGGAACGCAGAATTCAGCTCTATATATCTAATAAAGACTTACATTCGATAAACGTTTCAAATCTAAACATTTTGTATGTATCGAGTAGCAAAGGCATTATATACTTATGGAACGGCTCTAATTTTTGAATTATTGAAGCATCAAAAGATGCTTATCTCACTGACGTGCTGATTGAGAACGAGGATGATGTTCTGGTTTGTGGTCGCGATGGAACGTTGTTGCGCGGCAGTGCCGCTATAGGATTTCATGCTGTTCCGTGCGAAACAGATGCCAGGTTTTCAAAAATGGTTAAGTTTAGCGGTAAGATCTATCTCTCAAGCTACGCCAATCCGCGCGGCGTGTTTGTGTATGACGGTACATCTGTACGCCGAGTTTACAGCGGGCTGCAGCCCGAACTCGAGGATGTGCACACCGTGGATGCTGGCGACGACGCGTTATGGGCTATCGGCTCACGCGATATCGCGCGTTTCGACGGGACGTCGTGAGAGCGCATCAAGATGCCGAATTGAACCGACGGCTACGGCACCGATGCCCGAAACGAATAGTGTGAGCCCCTGATGACGAAGCTTGTCCTCACTCGTGCACGAGCGATCACCAACGAAGTCCTCTACGCAGCGGGGGTCGATGACGACGCCGACGCGGCGGAGCCAATGACGAAGGCATACCAGTTTTTTCACGGCAAGTGGCAATCTCGCGAGTTCCCCGTCGCGACACAGCGGATCGCCCTCTACCATCGACCGAAGGGAGGCCGGATCGCAGTTTACATGTCCCGTAGGGGGGAGATGTTCTCACCAGAACCGTCCTTTCGCAGCGGGCCGATCATCAATGAAGCCTTCAGCTCGACGAAGAAGCTCGGATACCTCTCCGACCTTCGCCAAGTTGGCAAATATCTTTTCGCCTGCGGTGGTGGAGGCCAGACCTATCGACAGCATGATGATGGTAGCAGGACAGCCTTAGATCTTTCGCTTTTCGATGATTTCGTCGATTCTAACTGGGTTTTTTCTATTCGAGCTCCCGGAAATACAGGCCGAGAGCAAGATGCCTATTGGGACAATCATCCCAGCGAAAGAGCTGAGCTGGATCGTCGCTTAAGCCTTCTAAATAAAAATCTCCTTCTAAATGCAATCAACGGGCCGTCCATCGACGGTCTTTACGTATGCGGCCAGAAAGGCGTGATCTGTTTCTGCAATGGCCAGAAGATGGAAAAGCTGGAGGTGCCGACCTCCTCCTTCCTGCTCGATATCCTTGTTGAGGACGAGGACACCATCTGGATCTGCGGACGAGACGGAACGCTGCTGCGCGGCAACGCCCGGCAAGGATTTACGTTAGTGCCCTGCGAAGAGCGGCCGATGTTTTCGACCATCACGCGGTTCAACGGCAAGATCTACCTGTCGAGCTACGCCAACCCGCGCGGCGTCTTCGTCTATGATGGTCAATTGCGACAGGTGGCGAGCGGATTGCGGCGCGAGCTGAACGACGTCCACACGGTCGATGCCATCGAGGGCGCCCTGTGGGTCGTCGGGTCCAAGGACATCGCACGCTTCGACGGCACCTCCTGGGAGCGCATCAAGATGCCGAAGTGGTCCGACTGAGATGACGGCGACGCCCGCGCTGATGGACGAGGCGGTCCAGCGGATCAACTGCTACGCCGTCGGCGACTGGCTCGAGCGGTTGCTCGCGGCCACGGGACAGACACTACCGGCGACGGCCGTGTCCGCCGCCGGTGTCGTCCTGCCGCGCGCCGCGGGCCTCGTGTTCCGGGTCGGCGCCATCCCGGCGCGCCCCTCGGCGTCCGATCCGCGCGACCTGCTCCACCTGATCGCGATCGAAGGCGACGCCACGGTTCCCATGCCGCTCGGCCTGAATGCTGCGAAGGAAACCATCGGCAGCGCGAGCGCCAAGCTCTCGCAGTCGATCGCAGGAGGGTCGGTGGCGGAAGTGGCGTCCGGTGATCGCCGCGTGTCGTTCTTCATGGCAGGTGGACGAGTCATCGAGCTCCGGTTCGCCTCCGGCCTCGTCGGGTTCGACCGCATCCTCGTCGCCCGGCTCGGAGAGCCGTACGACTGGAGAGATCCTTCCAGTCGCTGATCCTTCCGAGCGGACGGGCCGTATGGCGTCAAGGCGCGCAACGCACCGGCGTCAGGGCGGCGAGCGCCAAGAGCATGATCCAGGCGGGCGGCGCCGGCATGGCCGGCGCCGGCACGCAGCTCGCCGGCCAGGTCGGCGGGATGATGGGTGGCCTCGGCGGCGTGATGAACACCCAGGTCTCGCGCTTCCAGAACAACACCACCGGCCCAGGGCGTGCAGACCAGCACGAGCGGCCTGTCGCGGTTCTTCGGCCGCCACGGCATCACCCGTAAAAAGGGGCTCTCTACGCGGCTGAGCAGGAGCGGGCGGACGTGAGGGCGGCCCGCCAAGCTTGGTTCGACGCCATGCCCGATCTCGCCACCGACACGCTCGTCTTCCTCGATGAGACTGCGGCCGCCACCAACATGGCCCGCCGCTACGGAAGGGCGCCGCGCGGTGAGCGTTGCCGGCTCCTCGTGCCGCAGGGCCACGACAAGACCACCACCGTCACCGCCGCTCTGCGCAGCACCGGCCTGTGCGCCCTCAGCATCGTCGATGGCGCCACCAACGGAGCCCGCTTCCGCAACTACGTCGCCGACAGCCTCGTCCCGATGCTGCAACCCGGCGACACAGTCATCCTCGACAACTTGCAGGCCCACAAGGTCGCCGGCGTGCGCGAGGCCATCGAGGCGGTGGGGGCACGGGTTCTGTACCTTCCGCCCTACAGCCCAGACCTCAACCCCATCGAGCAAATCTTCGCCAAGCTCAAGCACCTGCTGCGAACCGTGGGCGCCCGAACCGTGCCAGACCTCTGGGCCGCCATCCGCGATGCCTTCGCCCGCTTCACACCAGACGAGTGCCGCAACTGCCTCACCGCCGCCGGATACGAAGATGACTTGGCCGTCGCTACATAGGTGGGAACGGCTCTAAGCTAGAGGCGCTGATCACGGCGATGACCGGAGAGGCACACAGAGCGGAAGGGAGCCGATAGGATCATGGCGGCTGGTCTCATCGTCCCTGCGCTGGAAGGTCTCGGCGCCGCCGCTGCGTGGGGTTATCGCGCGTATCGCGGATATCGTTTGTACCCGCGGGCCAAGCGTCTCGAGGAGATGTCGAAGACTGCAAACACGTTGCTCAACGAAGTTAAGCCAGACGAATGTACTGGAAAATGCGAGAAAGTAGATGATAAAAAGCAAAGAAAAACTCCGGACGATGTTCTTTCCGATGCGACCCGCGATCCGGAGGCCCGAACGCTTAAGGATAGTTCGGAGCAATATAACAAAAAATGCGGAATGGCAGAAGCGGATGCAGATTTTGATTCCATGCAGCCGAACAATATAATATCAAAACCTGGCGGAATTCGGGTTGGTGAAATAGAAGGTGGAACACAGGTCGTTGTAAGACCTAAGAGCGTCCCATCTCTCGAAATAAATCCAACTACCGGGATGCCTTCTGTTATAAGATATAAATGAGGATCCGAAGTAATGGCGTTTGATCTCATGTCTGATCATGAGCGCAGCCAATTAATTCAAGCTGTAGATCCAGCCCTGCAGACAGTGCCGGATTATGGGTCTTTTTTCAAGTATGGGTTTTTGGATGGGAAAAAATGGGGATCAGTAATTCACGGTGGAGATTTTAAAGACCATGATATGGTTATTTCCAAATCACTCCAGAAACATAATATTAGAAACTTAGTATGCGGAGGCATTGCTGGGTATATGGATGAAGCTTATAGAATTTCATCTAGCCATGAAGATTTGAAAAATGTCAGGAACAAGTATTTTACTCCGTCGTATTTTATAACAGATGAACTTCAATCATTTATGATTGTATCCGATAGCGACTACTATTGGGGGTTTGCGTCGGAAAAGAATATTATAAATGATACATTTGATGGCGACATAAAGAAAATTATGGACCCTTTTCGAGAAAGCAATGCTTCTTTTTTTGGAAGCACAGATTATCATAACAAGAAAATAGGCAACATGATTGAAGATTATTTAGAAATATGCTATAAATCTTGTAGAAATATAGATTTGATATAAAATAAACTTGATCTGTTCGGCGCAGGTGGGCCACGCGTGGTCTCTGTCGGTGGGGGAGAGCGCCAAGACGCAGATCGCCAAGACGGCGCAGACCATCGTGGGCGAGGGGTCCGAGGAACGGGTCGGCCGGACCGAGGTGATCGACGGCTGATCCGTCGTCGGCGACCATCCGTCGGCCTACTGCGACGGCGAACCGGATCAGGTCCGCATCATCGCATTCGGCTCGGCCGATGCCGAGCACATCCACGACTGGGGGCGCCAGTTGAGCTTCACCCTGGGCAAGCGCGCGGGCGGGGACTGAGAGTTCCTGACGCCGTGGCTCGCCGGAACCGAGGCTTTCACCCTCGACAACCTGCATCCCGACGCGCCTCACCTGACCGGCRGCCTGCCGGGTATCATGCTGGGTGTCACCGCGCGGGATGASAGGGCCACGACGAAGCATCCGCTGGTCCTGGATGGCGTGCAGTTCGACCTGCGCGCGGGCCGCGACGCGGTTCTCCTGACCTGGCGCTGCCGCTTTCCNAGGGCCACGACGAAGCATCCGCTGGTCCTGGATGGCGTGCAGTTCGACCTGCGCGCGGGCCGCGACGCGGTTCTCCTGACCTGGCGCTGCCGCTTTCCGCTCCCCGATGCGGAGCGCGCGGAGATCGTGCTGGCCGAGCGCGCCCGGCTGCGCAGGAAACAACCGGACGAGGAGGTCGCGGCATGAACGGGCCCGATCCCGATGATTCGTCCGGCGACGACTATGCCGGGGAGCCGCCGCGTCCCGATCCCTGGACCACGAACCGCCCGCTGGAGGGCATGCGCGACACGCACGAGGCGCGCGTCGTCTGCCTGTCGCCGGACGTGTGCCTGACGCCGCGGGGCTCGGCCCTGGTGCCGGTTCCCTACCCGATCGTGGACTACGGCGACCATTTCGACGGCTACGCGTCTTCGGTGCGGTTCACGGCGCAGACGGCGATGGTGCTGCGCTCGAGGACGACGCACGTGCACGGCGACGAAGCCGGCACGGGCGGCGGCGTGAAGTCGGGTACGCATCGGGACATCACCGAGCCGATCGGCCATGCGCCGCAGGTTCGGGCGGAGGGCTCGCCGGTGATCCGGCACCTCGACCGGTTCTGGATGAACCGGCGCAACACGGTGGGCGAGGCAGTCTACGTCAAGGACCAGCGGGCTCGCTTGGCCCCTGAAGACGACGATCCGCTGCCCGGCTCGCTCCGCCGCGTGACCTGAGGACCAGCGCCGGCGGCAGGCTCCTGCCGGGCGAGCGATGACGGACCGATCCCGACGATGGCAGGAACAGCCGAACCGACTTGGAGCAAACCGCCACCCACGGCGTCGGCGAGCCCCAACCTGGAACGCTTGGGCAAGTGGGGACGGTGGCTGCTGAAGGGCGGTGGACCGATCGGCCGCGCGGCGACGGCGATCCTGGACTCGTCGCCGACGGCGATGCCGTGGTTCGACGAGGTTCCTCGAGACGATTTCGAGACGAGCCTGTTCGCCAAGGCACGGCAA
>NZ_LMRE01000024.1:0-14282 GCF_001424745.1 Methylobacterium sp. Leaf469 | reverse complement strand
TTTGCCGCCGATCTCGCGGGCTGTCTCGGCAACGTGTCGGCCGCATCGCGCGCGGTGTCCTTGGCTTGGCCGTACAGGTTCTCGGCGGCACCCTGCGCCTCGCGGGCGCGGCCCTCGACCGAGTCCCGGTTCGAGCCCGTGAGGTCGCCCACCGTGCCCTGCACCTTGCCGCCGAGTTCCTTGGCGGCGCCCGTGATGCGATCCGTATCAACCATGATGTTTGTCCTGTTCAGGTTTCTGTTGTGTTCGTCAGGTGCGACGCATGACCGAATCTACGGTTTAGAAGCGATCTTCGGTTTCACGTCGGACTTCGGTGATTTCTGCTGAGACTTGCCCTCGGCTTCGACCTTCGGGTCGCCAACCAACTTTCCAATGGCTTCCTTGATCGAGCCTTTGATCTGGTCGGATGTGTCGGTCGTCTTCTGCGCGCTCACGGGATGCTCCAAAGCCTGGGCGATCGACGCATCCATCAAGTGGCCCGACTATCCCGGCGAGCAATGATGCAGATGTACCAGTTGAGTAATTTTATTTGCGTGGTTCGGTTAACGGAAATCCGTTGTCCCGGCCCCAGACGATGGCCTCGGAGCGCTTGTGGACGTCGAGCTTCCGGTAGAGCGACGCCGAATGGTTCCGCACCGTGTTCTTGGACAGGTTGAGCCGCGTGGCGATGGCGCTGTCCCCGAGCCCTTGACAGATCAGGTCGAGGATCTGGCGCTCTCGCACCGAGACGTTCGGGACGATGCCGTCCTTGTGATCGGTGCCCGGGCGACGCAGGTTGGCGAGTTTCTCGATGAGGCCGCGACTGAACCAAGAGGTGTCGGCCATCACGGCCTCGACGGCCTCGAACATCTCTCGTTCGGTGCGCTTGCGCTCGGTGATGTCCTGCAGAACCATTAAGGCGTAGGTCTCGGAACCGATCTCGACCCGCTCGGCCGAAACCAGGCAATCGAAGTTGGTGCCGTCCTCGTGCTTCAGGCAGACCTCAAGGCCGAGCACATAACCGGTTCGCGCCACCGCGGACTCGAACTTGATGCGGGCGGCATCGTGCACCCACAGGCCGAAATCGGCCGGCGAGCGTCTGGAGACCTTGTCGGCGCCGTAGCCGAACACCCGGGTGAAGGCTTCGTTCGCGCCCGTGATGGTGAAGCCGTCGGCGCGGGCCAGCAGGGTGGGCGCCGGGGTCAGGTTGAACGCCTTTGCAAAGCGTTCCTCGCTCTGGCGGAGGGCCGTCTCGGCCTTTCGCCGTAGGTCCAGGTCGGCGAAGGTGAACAGCATGCACGGCTCGTCACCGAGCTCGATGGGCTGGCCGGCGACGATGACGTAGCGGCTGCCCCCGTCGGGCAGGTCGAGACAGGCTTCCATCTGCGGGATGGTGCCGCCGCTGTTGAGACGGGAGATCGCGAGGTCACGGCTACGGGCACCGGCCAGGACATCGACCTCGTAGACGCTGCGGCCGATGACGGCGTCGCGGGTGTAGCCGGTCATCTCTAGGAAGCCGAGGTTGACCTTGACGTGGCGCAAGTCGGACAGCCGGCAGATCACCGCCGGTGCCGGATTGGCATTGAATGTGGTCTCGAACCGTTCCTCGGCCTCGAACTGCTCCGAGACGTCCTTCAAGATCAGCGCGAGGCAGCTCGGATTGCCCTCCCGGTCGGTGGCGACGAGGCTGCGCAGGGAGTGGACGAAGTCGACGTCCGGCCGGTCGATGCGCTTCACGTCGACGATGACGTCGTGGAAGCGCTCACCCGAGACGACCCGCTCCATTGGGTACTGGTTCGGGGTGTGATTGTTGCGGTAGCGCAGGGCGAAGCGCTCGCGGTAGGCGTCCACCGTCTCGCCGAGCTCGTCGACGGTCTCGGCGCCGTGCATCGCGAGCGCGGCCTCGTTGGCGTAGGCGATGGTCTGGTCGGGCTCGACCAGGATCACGCCCTCGCTCAGGCCGGCGATGATCTGCCGGAGCTCGTGCCTGTCGACGGCAACCGTCACCTTCGACCGCCTTCCCTGCTGCTTGGATTAAGCCAGGCCGTAACAGGTGGTTGGGGGAGACGGTTCCGGGCCGGGAGGGCCGCAGACCGGTATATCTGGATCATTGACGTGAATGTGAACGATCAGCCACAAACCGCTTCATGTTTTCTACCGTAGAGGGGCAGACAGATCCGGTCGACGACCGGAAGAAGGTTGAATCTTCTCGCATGTACTTAAGCATGATCTCCAACGAACCTTCGCCTGGCGAGGGATTGCCCCGCCATGTCCAGGATTTGATCGGACGGAAACTCGACGAGCTCATCCCGAGAGCCGACGCTGTCGATTCTGACACCCGGCTCGGTCGGGTGCTGCTTCGGTTCAGGGCCGCCCTGCTCGACGCCGAGGCGGAGCGACAGGTCACGAAGGCGTTCGGCTAAGAGCTTATCGCCCTCGTGCCGCGCCTGCGCCGCTTCGCCCTCGTTCGCACCGGAAACGCCGCGGAGGCCGACGACATGGTTCAGGCGACCCTGATGCGGGCCTGGGAGCGCAGGTCCCAGTTCGAGGACGGCACCAACCTCGTCGCGTGGCTGTTCACGATCCTGCGCAATACGCACCTGAACCAGCGCAAGCGCTTGCGACGCGAGGTCGAGGACGTCGACGGGGCATTCGCAGGCGCGCTTTCCTCGGCGCCGGACCAGGAGCATCGGATGGCCCTGTTCGAGTTGCAGGCCGCCCTGGATGACCTTCCCGTGGAGCAGCGCGAGACCCTGCTGCTGGTGACGGTGGATGGGCTCCGGCACGAGGATGCGGCAGCCATCCTCGGCTGCCAGGTCGGCACAGTGAACAGCCGGGTCAGCCGGGCGCGGGAACGTCTCGCCATCGCCCTGGGCCTATCATGACGGTGCACACGCCTGCACCGGATGCCGAGGGAACCGTCCCGCCCTTCGATCCGGCACCCGTCGCCGCGCGGGTGCAGGCCGCTCTCGACGGCTACCTGCGGGAACGCGCGCCCGACCAGCGGGTGGCGTTCTGGAAGGCGGTCGCGCTCGGATACGGCGGGAACTTCGAGACCCTGGCCGGATACGCGTTACCAGCGCCGTCGAAGACTTCGTCCTGAACGGGCCATCCATCGAACACGGTTCGGTGAGGGCGCCATGGAGACTGCATTTTACCAGGTCTTGGCCCAGAAAAATGATCCGTCTGCATCATTGAGCGATTCCGAGACGGTCATATCTCCCGGTCAACGCCGAACGCGTCGGTGCGAACGGCGAGCGAATACCGGAGATATGCCGGACTTCATGAGTCCCCCCGATCAGGTCCGGCATGGCCGCAGGGCCGGGCGTCGTGCCGCTCCGGGCGCACGTCCGGCCCGAAGGCCATCCGTCACGAACAGGTTGGAGGATTCCAGATTGGCCAATTCCGGCGCGCCTGAACCCACACCCGGGGCGGACGACCTCAACGAGGCGCCCCCGCGGCCTTTCCCGGGCGAGCGTCCCCTCGGGTCGGACGAGCCGTCGGAGCCCTATGAGGAAACTCCACCGAACGAGTCGCCTGGGCCCGGTATCGGTCCCGAGCGGCCGGCGGCGGAGCCGACCGCCCCGTGACGACGGAGCTGAGCGCGTTTCGGGAGGACTACGAGACGCAGGCGATCCAAGAGGCCATCGAGTCCGGCATGGCCCGCCGCGAGCTCATGGAGACCTTGGGCGGCCTGCGGATCAGCGACTTCATCCCGCCCCATGCCGGAGAACCGGTCGCGGATTATGCGGCCCGGGCAACGGGCGAGCTCATGGTCCGATACCTCGCGCAGGATCAGGACGACACCGTGCCACCCGTTTAGCGGGCAGGCCCTGGAGAGGAATTGATGTCATCCCATCCCAAGTTCGCCGCGCTGTGGCTGAGCATCGCGAGCGCCGTGCCTTTCCAGGCCGCAGCGCAGGCGGGCTTCGACGGACAATGGTCCGTCACCGCCACCGTCGAGGACGGCGGCTGCACGGGTCCCTACCGGTACCCCATCGTCATTCGTGACGGCGTCGTCGATGACGCGAGCGGCAGCGGGGCCTATGCATCGGGACGCGTCCGCAAGGACGGTCGTCTCGTCGGCTCCATAAAAAGCGGGCTTGCCGACATCGCCGTCGAAGGCCGCCTCCGGACAGCCGCGGGAGCCGGCCGCTGGAACCTCTCCGGTCCAATCCCTTGCCGCGGCCGCTGGACGGCAAGCAAGGCAGGGTAATCACGGTGATCGCACTGAGGCCAGCCTGCCGGGTCGAGCGCGAACATCATCCCTGAAGAAGCGCAGCTCCAGCTCAACGTCCGCACGTACGACGACGCGGTGCGGGACAAGGTGCTCGCCTCGATCAAGCGGGTCGTCGACGGGGAGGCCACCATCTCCGGCGCCCCGAAGCCGCCCCTCCTCACCAGGTTGGGGCGGTTCCCCTTGACGGTGAATGACGAGGACGCGACCGCCAAGGTGACCGAGGCCTTGAAGCGGCGGCTGGGAGAGGACCGCGTGCAGCCGGCCAGCAACGCGGCCGCTAGCGAGGACTTCACCGTCTTCGCCCGGGCCTGGGACGTGCCGTCGGTGTTCTGGTTCGTCGGCGGGACCGACCCGAAGCTTTACGCCGAAGCGGAGAAGGCCGGGACACTGAACGAGCTCCCCTCCAATCACTCGCCCTAGTACGCCCCCGTCCTGACGCCGACCCTGCGCACCGGTGTCGAGACCATGCTGGCCGCCGCCGGTAGCTGGCTTGCGCCGGCGTCCCCGCCGTCGGACGCCCGCTGACGGACGTCCCCCCGGTCGGGTCAATCTACCTTTCGACCGGGGAGCGATGTCTAAACTTGGATGGATGGGCCCGGATGCGACCGGACAGGTCTCGACCCAACATAGCCATCCATCGCACGCTTCGAATCATCCCGAAGAAGACGTTCGATTCATGGGCGAGGGCAAAGTATAGGGATCGCTCAAGGGATTTCTAAGAGCAGCTTCAGGCACGCAGAGCCCCTGGTGTCAGGCCGTCCTCCCGACGCATCACTGATGTCAGGTGGCTTTGGCTGGAGAACCCGCATGTCAAAGCGATTTCTGCCAGACTCATGGGCCCGCCGAGGATGAGTGTACGCGCATGATCGAGACGCATGCGGGTAAGGTACTGATGAGGGCTCGTGCCGGTGCGCTGCCGGAAGGTGCGGAGCAATTGGCTGGACGAGAGACCGACCACGCTCGCGATGTCGTCAAGCTTGACGGTACCGGCAAAATTCGCAGACATGTAATCCCGCAGCCGCCTGAACTGTCGGTCGGACAAACCGGCACCGACCTGTTTTACGCTGCGGGCGCCATATTGCTTGAGCAAGTGGAACCCTAAAAGGTTCAACAGCGAGTCCAATTGCAGGTCTGGCATGCCCGTATCGGCGTCGCATCGGAGCTCGTCACGGAGCATTTCGCCTAGAATGGCCACACGGCGATCCAGAACAGGTAATGCGTCAGACATGACGGTAGCTGAAGGCAGGTCGAAGCTGTCTTGCGCCACTTTATCGAGCCAGCGTTCCGACAGGGCGAAAGCCGCAACCTCCTTGTGCTCGTGCCATCGCGCCCAGTAATCCGCACCAGCAGGCACAATCTCGCACATCCCGCTGGTGGCGGACGCAGTGCGTATCCTCGTCCCACCTAACCGCGTCTCGCGATTTGCGAATGGCGCGAACGAGAACAATACCAAATGATGGGGAATGGTTTGGCTGATCTCCCCGGCATCTCGCTTATTCCACGCCGCCGTGCCGAAATCCGTTCGGACGAGCCGCCCCCAGTTCGGCACGGGATCTTCGGCGGTGGCGACGTCGGGAAAGCCAGGCTGGTCGAGTTGATCCATAATCGCTTTCCGTCCGGAATGCGCGGCTTCTACTACGAACGCGCAATTTCTGAAAGCCAAGCTTGGGAGCTTCGGCTAGTTTTCCTCTTATCGACAAAGAGGAAAGACTATGACAAATACAAACGCAGGCGGGGATCTCAGTGGCAAGATCGGATTGGTTACTGGCGCAACGCGCAACCAAGGAAGAGCCTATGCTGTGATGCTAGCGCAGAATGGCTGTCGCGGCGTAGCGGTTCACTATCATGGTGAGCGTTCGCGCGGCGAGGCTGAGGAGACCGCCGCCGAGATCGAGCACCTCGGCAGCACCCCTTTCCTAGTCAGTGCGAACCTTGCGCGGGTCAGCGAAGTGACAGAACTCTTCGATGCAATCGACCGTCAGTTCGGGCAACTGGACATCGTGGTGAACACCGTCGGCAAGGTGGTGAAAAAGCCCTTCGTAGAGATCACTGAAGACGATTTCGACCAGAGCTTCGCGGTCAATACCAAGGCTGCCTTCTTCTGCATGCAGGAGGCCGCGAAACGCATCTCGGATCACGGTCGGATCATTAACATAGGGACGACACTACAAGCCGCGACCACCGGACTGTACTCGGTCTACGCGGGGTCGAAGGCACCCCTCGAACATTTCACCCGGGCCCTGGCCAAGGAAATCGGCGCTCGGGGTGTCACGGTGAACACGGTCGCGCCGGGTCCCTTGAACACGTCCTTCTTCTACCCGGCCGAAACCGAGCATTCCACTGAATTCCTGAAGGGTATGAGCGTCCAGAATCGCCTGGGCGAGATCGACGAGATCACGCCCCTCATAGCATTCCTGGCCGGGCCGAGCAGCGGTTGGGTTACGGCACAGACCCTGTTCATCAACGGTGGATTTATCGCACGCTGAGACCGGCGGCGAGTATTCCGAACCCCTGGAGGGATATGTGATTGTCATGTGATTGCCGCTCCGCTGCAGCGGAGCGGCAATCACTGTCTCATGACCCATCCGGATGTCCGTCATCTCGTCCCCATGCAGATCAGTGGCACGAGACAAATTGCAAAGCTTGATCGACGCGCGCCTGTGGATTAAGAATTCACCAAATAATCGCAAATTTAGTTTTCCTGTAATTTGCGCTGAAATCGATCCAGAGGGAGCATCTGCAGTGCGATCTGAAGTTTCCTCCTACCCTATGACATTCGCAGTTATGCAAGGCAGAGCGCTTGACTTTCTTCGAAGCTACGCCGCGTTGATCTACATTTTTCTATCCGCAGCCGTCATATTTCTGTTCGACACATGGAGCCCATTACATTTTGCCGTCGCTGTTCTTTATAGCGTCGTCGTGGTTCTAGCGAACCTCTGGTTTAAGCGCCTTGGCACGATCAGAACTGCGGCGTTCTGCGCATTTCTAACAGGCCTGAGCTTCATCATCACTCACGGCGCGGATCTGGAGAGTGCTGCCTCGGCCCGGACATTGATCAGCCTCGCTGCCATTGCGATCACGACGAAACTGGCTTTGTTAAACATCGTCACTCGCGAGCGGCTAATCATGGTCGGAAAAGAAAAAGACAACTTGGCTCGGTTTTTCCCGCCCGCCATCGTCGAGCAAATCGCTAAGAACGACATTGCGCTATCGACAACGCGCTACGAACCTGCCGCGGTCCTGTTCGTCGATATGATCGGGTTCACGAAATTCTGTAGCGCTCTGCAACCGCAGGACGTGATCGCCATGCTTCGTGAATTACTATGCTCCCTGAGCGCCAGTGTGTTCGAGCACCAGGGCACCGTGGACAAGTTCACGGGCGACGGTTTGATCGCAGTATTCGGCTTGCCCGTCTCGAACGACCTGAGTGCCACGAACGCCGTACGATGTGCGCTGACCATGCAGGCGAGGCTCCAGGCATGGAACGATGAACGTGCGGCGTCGGGACTGGAAGCGGTCGCCGTTGCCATCGGGATCCATTACGGCGATGTCGTGCTCGGCGATGTCGGATGCGAAAGCAGGCTGGAATTGACGGTCCTGGGCGATACCGTGAACGTTGCGAGCCGCGTCGAGCATCACTGCCGTGAAGATAAGGCCTCGATCCTGATCACGGACGCTGTAGTCAGGCGCATGCAGAGCGAGGGAAGCGAGGGAACGGTAAGAAGATTCACGGACCGAGGTTTTCACACGATCCGGGGACATTCGGATGCCATACGACTGTTCGCAATTCCAAGAGATGGAGTGCTAGACGTCGATCAGCTTTAAGCAGGGTGATGATATCTAAGTATTTTGGATGGGTCGCTGCCAATACGACGCATCCAACCGTGTCCGAACTATGGTTCTTCAGGCACAAAAACTGACCGACCGCTTACCACCCATTGCGGATGTTCGTGGCGGGTACCCCAGACCCAATCCAAAGGGGAACGGCTCTAGCCGAGGATAGGGAGCGTTGGGCTGCCCGGCACCGGTGGGTGCCCAAGGGCAGACAGGATCGCGTCCAGGCCGTCGGTCAGGGCCGCGGGCCCGGGCTGGAGGATGAGGGGCGACTTGATCTCGTGGATGCGCCCCTGAGCTACGGCCGGCATATCGGCCCAGCCTGGACGTAAGGCAATGCGGGACGGCACGACCTTCTTCCCACACCAAGATGCGAGGATGACCTCGGGCGCCGCCGCAAGCACCGCCTCGGGCGATACGATGCGGTCCTTGGCGGCCGCCTGCCGGGCAAGCTCTGGAAAGACGTCATCGCCGCCGGCGATGCCCACGAGCTCCGACACCCAGCCGATGCCTGAGATGAGCGGTTCGTCCCATTCCTCGAAGTACACCCGGGCCCGGGGTCGCCCACGGACGAGGTCAACCACCCGAGCCAGGCGGTCCTCGTAGCCGGTCGTAAGCGCCTCGGCCCGGTCCCGGGCGTCGACGAGTGCCCCGAGGGTGCGGATCATCGCCAAGATGCCCGCGACGTCGCGATGGTTGAAAGCGTGCACCGCGACGCCCGCCCGCACGAGATCGACGACGATGCCAGCTTGAAGATCGGAGAAGGTCAGCACCAGGTCAGGTGTCAGGGCAAGGATCTTGGGGATGTCGGCGCTGGTGAAGGCCGAGACCCGCGGCTTCTCCCGACGCACCCGGGCGGGCCGGACGGCATAGCCAGACACGCCGACGATGCGGTCCTCATCGCCCAGCAGGTACAAGGTCTCCACCGTCTCCTCGGTCAGGCAGACTATGCGTTCGGGCGGGAAGCGACGCATAAGGTCCGTGGCCTTATGAAATCGAGCCAGCGTTTAGACGCGCTTCCGGCTCATCCCACCGGACATGCCTTCACAACAGCATCCACCCTTTTTGGCCTTCATGCTCTCGTGGCCCATCGCCATAGAGCCCTTACCGCACATCGGCGCCTTGCCCTTTCCGCCTCCGCAGCAGCTCATTGCCATCGCGGGCGCGGAGCCCAGCATTACCAGGGCAACCGTGGTCAGGAGCAGCTTCTTCATGGGACTTCCTTATTCGGACTTCATCTACCCCTACCATTCCTGAGCGCAGGACCGAAGTTGGCGCCCGCTCACCCGAAGGCTTTGGAGATCACGATACCAAGCGCGGAAGTGAGCCCGGGACCTGCCAATACAAGGGTTGCGAAGCTTGCTTAGCCTTCGACGATCAGGCAGCAGGACGCCCTTCTGTGGCTATTCACACGCGGCCCAGCCTCGGTATCAAGCGTACCTAAGCCAAGGCTTGGTCCCAACCGGCTAGGCTAAATAGGAGTGCAACGCGGTCCAAAGGTACTTGCAGATAGGTGCGCACCGTCGACTACGTCTTTGCCAACAACGAACCCAGTTGCGGCAAAGCTGTCGTCAATCGTTTACGCGCCTCCAAATTCCGAGCCTCCTTAGAGTCGCTCAAATCTGAACGTTCGCGAAACTGAATACTAAATTCGAGTTAAATGTATCCTTGCGGCCCGGACCTACGGCCGGGGGAGCGGGGGCGGGTCGGCCATATCCGGCCCACCCCAATTGTTCAGGCCTTGCCGGTGACCTTGTCGGCGACGTGCTTGGCGCCGTCCTTGACGTCCCCGGTCGTCTTCTGGGCGTCGCCCTTGAGTTCCTGCGCCTTGCCCTCGGCCTTGAGCTTGTCGTTGTCGGTCGCGTTGCCGATGCCCTGCTTCACGTTGCCGACGGCCTCGTTGGCGAGACCCTTGATCTTGTCGGTGGTGCTGCTCATGGCGCTTCTCCTCACCCGGGACCGGAGCGGCCCGGGGGCTCAGGAACGGCGTCCGGATCGATCCCGTTCCTGATCGTGGTTCACGGCTGCGCGACGGATGGCTCTCGGAGATCCGGCTATTCGTGCTGATCTTCGGGGAAACGAGGATCCTCACGCCTTCCCCTGCATCCAAATCATCGCCAGGGGCTTGCGAAAACCGCATCGGATCGTTGCGGGGAACGCTGCGTCTTGGCTCCGACAACGCAAACGGGACAGGTACAGCCTCGATGGCAGGCTGCCCCGTCCCGTTCGTGCCGTCTCGACGGAAAGTCCCTTGCCCCTCCAGGCCCTCGAAAGGGCCGTTCATCCTATTGGCCGACGGTGGAGCCTGTGGAGGTCGTCGACTTGACCGGCTTCGAACCCGGCTCGTGCGTCATCGTCTTGGTGCGGGATTCGACGCTCTCGCCGTCGCGGACCTTGGTCTTGGTCTGAGATTTCGAGAAGGTGCCGCCGTCGTGAGCCATCGCCTTGGCCTGCCCGTTCAGGCCGCCGTTCCCGGTCTCGTTGACCTTCGCGCGATCCATGGTCTTGGCCCCTGCGGCGCTGCCGCCCGTCGCGAGCGACGAGCCGGTGGCGCCGTTCGCCCCCGTGGACGTGCCGCCGGTGCCGACCGTCGACGCGGAGGTGCCACCGACGGCGGCCGAGCCGGCGCTGCCGCCGGTCGCGCTGCCGCGGGTCTGGGCCTCGGCCATCGCGGGGGCGAGAAGTAGCCCAAGGGCCGCGAACGCCGGAATGATCCTGGTCATCGTCATGTCAGCCTCACCTCTTGTCCTTGGGAACGGTGACTACGCAATCGCCGTCGCCCGTGGTGGTCATCGTCGTGCCGTTGCCGGAACTCGAACTGGAAGCCGAGCTGCTCGTCGTGCCATTCGCGGATCGTGTGGTCACGGACGGGCCACCGGTCGTGGAACTCTTCACGCCGTCCGGGCCGGCCGTGACCGAACTCGACAGCGCCCCGGTGTTCCTCGCGTCGTCGGAGTGGACGACCTTGCAGGGCTTTCCGTTGGCGCCGGTGTTAACCGTCGTGCCGCCCGAAACGCCGTTCGGACCCGCGGTGACGGTGCTGGTTTGGGCATGGCTCGCGGCGACCCCGGCAAGGGCGAGGGCGCCGCCGAGAAGCGGCAGGATCAGGCGCGCCATGGTGCAACTCTCCTCGGTAGCGGGACGGGCGCGGTCCCGTAGGTCCGCGCCCGAGGTTTTAGGAGCGCGCCGGCTCAGCGCTTGTTGTGGCCGGGCGCGTTCTCGGAGTTGCCGTGACCGCCCTTGTCATGACCGGCCGCGCCGCCCGACTTCCCGGCGCCGTCGGACATGCCGGCCGACGAGCCGCCGGTGCCGACGGTCGAGCCGCTGGTGCCCTTGCCGGCTGACGAACCGCCGGTACCCACGGTCGAGTTGGAGCCGCCGCCCGTACCGGCCGACGAGCCGCCGGTGCCGACGGTCGAGGAGCTGGTGCCGCCGCCCGCCGACGAACCGCCGGTGCCCAGCGTCGAGGACGTGCCCGCACCGGTGCCGGAGCCGGCGGACGAACCGCCCGTGCCGACGGTGGAGGAGCTGGTGCCGCCGCCGGCCGACGAGCCGCCGGTGCCGACGGTGGAGGACGACTGCGCGACCGCCAGGGCGGCGCCGCCGAGGACGAAGGTGGTAGCGAGGGCGGCGACGCGAAGCTGCTTAAACATGGTTTTCTCCGGTTGTTCTGGTCGTTACGGAACAACAAACGGAGACCACGGAGATACCGTTCCAAAATAACGCAGCATTGAAGAGCAATCGGCCTGAATGAATGGCAGATTAACACAGTGTGTATGTTTGGTTCAGTCATAGATCTACTGTCGGGACATTGCCCGGGGGACGGTTCTTCGCTCCGTCGATTGCCAGGGCGTTCGCTCCTGGCTGATCCATCGCATCCCTCGGTCGATCCGTATGGGGGATGCGAGATCGGCCAGGAACGGCGATCCTCGCGGGACCGTTCCCGTCGCCGGAAGCCGGGGGACAGGACTGTCGCGGGGAAAAGCCGGGCGTCAGGTTCGGGCATGGAGGGGTCGCCAATGGGCCCCACCGAGACCCGAGACTCCCGGCGGAACGGTTTGCGGTCGCCGCACATTCCTGGGCACCCGATCCGGGCTCAGGAGAATATTCATGCGTCGTTTCGTTCTCGCCCTCGCCGCCGTCACCGCCCTGACCGGCCCCGTCCTCGCCAAGGACGAAGCCCCCACGCCTCCGGCCACCGTCAAGTTCGCTCCCGTCCCGCAGGACGCGGTGTTGAGCTACAACCTGATCGGCCTGAACGTCGTCGACGGCACCAACAGCAACGTCGGTGAGATCAAGGACATCGTCATCGAGAAGGGCAAGCTCGCCGGCTACATCGTGTCCGTAGGAGGCTTCCTCGGCATGGGCGAGCGCTACGTGATGATCGACCCGTCCTCCGTCGCCCTGACCTATGACACGGGCGCCAAGAAGTGGAAGGCGTCCGTGAACGCGAGCAAGGATGCGCTGAAGGCCGCCCCCGAGTTCAAGTACGACGGTAAGTTTAAGCGCTGAGACCATGGGCGGGAGCGCTCGTCGCTCCCGCCTCATGGGCGAGTTCGAGCTCCAGGGTGACGTCGTTCAGGTAAAGGGCGATGCGGCGCACGGCCCTGCGGTCCCAGCCATCGACGTAGAAGCCGACGGCCCAGGGCTGGCCCTCGTAACGATGGAGGACGCTTTCGCCCATCAGGGCGATCTCGCGCTCGGACCTCGCCTCAAGGACGCGCCGTTCGTCATGGGTCACGAGCGTCACGCGGAAGTGCCCGTCGATCATGGTGGTCGGCCTCCGCGAACCTATCCCGTTACTCGCCCGGCCGCTCGCATGGACGAGACAACGCCGCAAGCGGCGAAACCGATCCGCGATTTGCAAGGGACATGCGTTGGTATCCGTGCGCGGACGGGGAGCCGTGAGGCTGTGCGGCTCCGGGGAGGCGGCAGGAACGGTATTGGCGCCCTTGGGATTACGATGGTCCGCACCGACCGCGCAGGGAGGTGACTCGCCCTGGAGGGCAAACGAACCGAGGCTGGTGCATGGTCACGTCCCGATTGGCGGCTTACGCCTTGTTCACGGTCGTCCTCGCTTCTCTGGTCGGCGTATGGGCCGGCGATGCCCCCAGGGTACTGCTGCACGGCAACTACTGCTGGCCGGGCAACAACGGCCCGCTCGCGCCCATCGATGCCCTTGATGCGGCCTGCGCCCGTCACGACGACTGCACCCCCGACAACGGACCGGCGACGAAGGCGTGCAACTTACGCCTCCAGGCCGAGGCCGAGGGCGTAGCCCAGGATCCCCGGCAACCTGACGAGCTTCGGGCCATGGCCGGCGTGGTGGCATCGGGGGCCGCGATGATGCCGTCGGCCCCCGCGGCCCAGGCCATGGCTCCGGTTCGCCCCGCGGAGGACGGCGCCGAGGTGCGTCTGCCTCAGGCTACCGGGAACGACGAGACCGATGGCGGCGAGACACCCCCCGATTAGCGATGGCGGCCGGTCCCGACACGAGGAGCCGGCGTTCCGAGCCAATCGACCACGTCCGATTGGTCGAGGGCGTTAAGGACGGGATCGGAATCGCAAGAGTGCGGTGCAACGGATTCCGGACCTTGATGTTGCTACGGCGGAAATCCGACGGCTCGCCGTTGGGCGGGAGGGGCTCGCCATCCCTCATGAGGGCCGAACGCCAGTGCCCGATGTCCTTCCGGCGCAAGGAGACGACACCATGTCCAACAAGCTGCTTCTCGCCATGGCCGCAGCCGGCCTGTTCGCCCTCCCGATGACCGCCCAGGCACAGGGAACCCTGCGCGGTGCCGCCGAGGGCGCCGAGCGCGGTGCCGATGCGGCCGGTCCCATCGGCGGCATCGTTGGCGGCGCAGTCGGCGCGGCCACCGGCACCGTCGGCGGCATCCTCGGCGTCGAGGATCGCCCGCGCTTCCGTTCCTACGTCCGCGAGCGCGGCGTCCGTTCGTATAGCTGGGGTGGCCCGGTGAGCGTCGGGACCGTGCTGCCCGACGACGAGGTCACCTACTACGACGTGCCCGAGGAGTACCGGACCCGTCCGGGCTATCGCTACACCATCGTCAACGAGCGCCCGGTGCTGGTGGACCGCAGCCGCCGCATCGTCGAGGTCATCGACTGACGAACCTAGAGGCTGTTATGGACCTGAGCGGTCTGGAATCCAGATGAGGAGGCATGACCTCTTCGCGCCAAGCCTACCCGTCCGATGTTTCCGATGATGAAT